>CBIHOL010000068.1:0-24710 GCA_966211905.1 uncultured bacterium | reverse complement strand
TTATACCGGCATTTATCATTTCGAAGATCAGCTGGTAAGCATACACAAAAAAGAGGATGGTTATTATATGTTCAGCACGGGAACCGACAGCAAAATGTATTTTACCTCCCCTACTCATTTCTTTAATATGGAATTTTCAAGCGAAAAAGATTTTATTACCAACGATCTTGGCAGGGTGACAGGTTACCAGAGAACAGTAAATGAAAAACCCGCGCCTCCAGCAACCAGGGTTAATCACGCCGATACCATTCATGCATCGAAAGAGCAGTTTAATTCAATAGGCTGGCATCTTCTCGAAAACAAACAACCGGCACTGGCCATTGAATATTTGCAGCGTGGCGTTGATCTGTATCCCGGCGACCTTATCCTCACAGGTAACCTGGCGCACGCCCATCTTTTTAATAATGAATACCAGAAAGCGCTTAACATCTATAAGCAACATCGCACCGAAACTCTGTACGCTGATTTTACGTGGGAAAAAATGATCAATGAAGACTTTGCCCATTTTAAAAAACTGGGGATCGATAAAGCACCCATGGACCGTGTTTACAACGATCTGCAGATGAAGAAGCCTGCCGGATTTTAGGTTTTTAAGTTCCCGGTATCACTCGTCAATTTAATACCGACGGTTCAAAGTTCAATATAGATCAAAGGTTCAATTAAAGGCACTTGCACCATTGAACTTTGAACCATTGAACCCTTGAACCTTTGAACTTTGAACCCTTGAACCTTTGAACTTTGAACCCTTGAACCCTTGCCCGCCATCCGATGATACTGAGGGCGGGTCCGCCTCCGGCGGAAACCTTTGAACCCTTGAACCCTTGAACCGACTGAAATTACAACCACATCCATGCGTTTACTTTATAACACCCAATTACGCATTCAACGTATTAATAAAATCTGCCAGGTCAGCTTCCTTTAGCACATGCTGAACCTTCACATTGTCAATAGCGTTCTGCGGCATAATGGATACTCTCGCGCTTCGCGGATCCTGCACTACTGTGGTCCCACCCGCGCTTGCCATTGCGGCCAGACCAAGTGTACCATCGTTATTAGCGCCCGATAATAAGATACCGACAGCTGACTTTCCAAACACATCGGCAGCAGACGAAAAAGTAACATCAATGCTGGGACGGCTGAAATTCACTTTTTCAGAATAATCGAGAGAGAACTCTGTTTCTGACTCTATCAACACATGGTAATTAGGAGGCGCAAGGAAAATAACCCCGTTCTCTATTGGCTCCTTGTCTTCGATCTCGCGAATAGGGATCCGTGTTTTAAATGAAAGAAGCTCTGGCAGCACCGAATCGGCCGGACTGCCACGATGCAACACCACGACCAGCGGAAATTTAAAACCGCTGTTTAATGTACGTAATATTCTCAACAGGACTTCAAGACTTCCGGCAGACCCGCCGATCACCACTATGCGACATGGAAGATCTACGCTACTTTTTGCCATATTTTTTCCTGACCAATCTGTTTGTATTTCTGTTGAATGCCGGAAAACTTAAGTGTTTCCTTTGAACCAAGCGCAAGGTAACCTAACTGATCGATGCTTTCATCAAAAAGAGAAAAGACCTTATCCTGCAGATCCTTATTAAAGTAGATCAGTACATTCCGGCACATCACCAGGTCAAATGAATTAAAAGAACTGTCGCTAACCAGGTTATGTGTGGAGAAGATCATTTTTTTACGGAGATCTTTACTGAACTTTACCTGCCCGTAATTGGCCATGTAATAGGAGGAGAAATCATTCACGCCTCCTGAGGCCAGATAATTCTGCGAATACAGTTTCATCTGTGACATGGGAAAAATCCCTGAACCGGCCTGTTCCAGCACGTCGGGATTAATATCAGTGGCATATAGCAGAGCCCGGTCAAGCATGTTTGCTTCTTTCAATAAGATAGCCATCGAATAAACTTCTTCCCCAGTGGAACAACCCGCATGCCAGATCCTGATGAGAGGCTTTACCGCAATTTTGGGAATGATCTCCTTTCGCAGAAACTTATAAAATGAGGGATCGCGGAACATTTCCGTCACATTTACAGTAATTTCTTCCACTACATATTTCAGGTATGACGGCGAGTTTTGCAGCTTGCTTCTTAACTGGCTGATGGTATCGAGTTGCTCTCTCTCAAGTATTCTCAGGATCCTTCTCTTAAGCGAAGCATTTGAATAGTCGCTAAAATCATATCCCGACAACCTGAAAATGTCGTCAATAAGTCCCTTTATCTCTGTTTCAGTAACCATGTTCAATACCGGTCAAGAATAACCAGCAGCTTATCGAGATCAACGGGCTTTGAAATATAATCATCTGCTCCTGCGCGAATACATTTTTCACGGTCACCTACCATGGCCTGCGCTGTAACAGCTATCACCGGGGTTTCCTGGCGGTTAGGCAAATTCTTAATAAGCGGAATTGCTTCGTAACCGTCCATTTCAGGCATCATCATGTCCATCAGCACCACATCCACTTTCTCATTGCCTTCTAGCAGCTTTAATGCTTCAATAGCATCATTGCATGAAATACAATCAAAAGACCGGGACTTTAAAGTGGCCTTGAGAGCAAAAATATTGCGGGGATCATCGTCAACAATCAGGATCTTCTTTCCCATTTTCTAATTTCAATTATCAATCATAAAGCCATACCCGCAAGAGTGATACCAGCTGATCAATATCCACAGGTTTTGTAATATAATCCGACGCTCCTGCGCGGATGCATTTCTCGCGGTCGCCCGACATCGCTTTGGCGGTAACGGCTATCACCGGCAGATCACGCCATTGAAAATTTTCACGGATCTTCCTGGCCGTTTCATATCCGTCCATATTCGGCATCATCATGTCGAGCAATACAAGATCAATTTCAGAATGCTCCTGCAGCTTTTGCAGAGCCTCGGCTCCGTCAACAGCGGTAATCACATTCATATTATGCACCTCGAGGGCCTTGGTAAGAGAATAAATATTCCTCACGTCATCATCGGCAATAAGCACCGTTTTATCACGCAGCACATCCGATAACGCGCCCAGCTTTTTAGAGCCATTGCTTCGCGTTCCGTTACTTTTATCCTCTTCCATAATATGAAGGAAAAGAGAGATCTCATCCAGCATCCGCTGATAGGAATGCGCCGTCTTCACAATGATGGAATCGGCATATTTCTTAATACGTGCCTCCTCTGATTTTGAAAGGCTCTTGCCGGTAAAAATGATAATAGGCAGATCTTCCAGACCTTTGTTCTGTTTTGCCTCCTCAAGCATTTCGTATGCGCGTTCGTCTGGAATTCCCATGTCGAGGATCACACAATCGACCTCTTTGCTTGTAAGTGACCGGATGCCGTCCTTCACGTTTCCTTTAAGGTCACTATTAATATTAAATGTCTCAAGGAAGTACGCCAGCGCTTTTGCATGTTTGGAATTATCTTCAATGATGAGCACTTTTTTTGTTTTGCGTTCAAGAACATACTCCAGCTTTTTAAAGATCTCGTGCATCTGCTCAAAGGCCATTGGCTTATCAATAAAATTGATAGCTCCTTTGCTCATACTTTCCTTCTTCATATGAATAGAGGACATCATATGTACGGGAATATGACGGGTAACAGCATTTGATTTAAGATCGTCAATCACCTCCCAGCCGCTTTTTACGGGAAGCTGGATATCGAGAAGAATGCCGACAGGCCGGTACAACCTCGCAAGTTCAATGCCCTCATCGCCGCGTACGGCCACCAATCCGCGATAACCTTTTTGCCGCGTATAATCCAGCAGTGATTTTGCAAAATTGGTATCGTCCTCAATGATCAGGATCACCCTGTCTCCTTCTTTTATATTTCCCCGGTCATCCGGAATATTTTCCGGGATGATCATGCTCCTGAACCTGGCCTCCGGATCTTCCGGCTTAGCAGCAGGGATAGCGGATTCAGCGGGCTGCTGTTGTTCTTTAATATTTGTATCTCCCGATACAGGAATATGCAGCGTAAACGTACTTCCCTGTCCCGGCGCACTTTGCAAAATAATATCACCTCCCAGTAACCGCGCCAGTTCGCGGCTGATGGAAAGACCGAGCCCTGTACCCCCGAATTTTCTTTTGGTGGAACCATCGGCCTGCTGGAATGCTTCAAAAACAAGGGGCTGCTTTTCCTTCGCAATACCAATACCTGTATCGGTGACAGAGAAGCTTACCATGGAAGGATTCTTAGGATGTTTGCTCACACGCAATTTCACGCTTCCGTTAGCGGTGAACTTTAAAGCATTGGACAGAAGATTCTTTATGATCTGTTCAAGACGGGTCTTGTCCGTAATGATCGTGGCGGGAACATCCTTTTCAAGTTGCATTTCCAGCTCAAGACCTTTTTCACGCGCCATCACCCGGAACAGGCTTTCCATGTCGCTTACAATTTCTTTTACTCCCACCTGCAGGTATTCGAGCTGCATTTTTCCCGCTTCAATTTTTGAAAGATCCAGGATCTCGTCGATAAGCGCTAAAAGGCCGGAACCGGAACTCTGGATCACCCGGGCGTATTCGATCTGCTCATCATTCAGGTTCTTATCATGATTCTCATTTAAGAGGCGGCTGAGCAATAAAATTGAATTAAGCGGGGTGCGTAATTCATGCGAAACATTTGCAAGAAATTCGGATTTGTATTTAGTGGTAAGCTCCAGCTCTTCCGCTTTTCTCCTGATCTCCACATTTTTTTCCTCAAGGAGGGAACTGCGTTCTTCCAGCTCTTCATTTGTCTGCTGCAGCTCCTCCTGCTGCACCCGAAGCTCTTCTTCTGAGGCCTGCAGCTTTTGTGATTGCATTTCCAGCTCTGAATTCAGACTTTCGAGTTCGCTGTGCTGTGTCTGAAGTTCTTCTGATTGCGCCTGCGTTTCTTCGAGAAGCTCCTTGAGCTTTGCACGATTCCTTGCTACCTGTAAACTGATGGCCAGCAGAGGAGCAACTGCCGTTATCAGGTCCATCGAGGTCTGGCCTAATGGCTTTATAGTGGCCAGCTCGATCACACCCTCAAGCATTTCATTGTGAAAAAGAGGAATGATTGTAATCTGACGTGGCACAGAGTTACCTGCAGCAGAAGAAATCTTGATGTAAGAGTCCGGCACATCAGTGAGCACTTTTATCTGCCCATCTCGAGCGGCTTGCCCCACCAGTGATTCACCCAGTTTATATGATCTTGAGATGGCTTCCTGATTTGAAACTGCATATCCTGCTGAATAATAAAGCACATTGTTCTCGGCAACGTAATACAACGCTGTTTGCGCCTTAAGATAGTCAGCTATTGAGCTGAGCGATGTCTCAGTGAGATCGGACATGTTTTTTTCACCGCGTACACTATCGTTGATCAGGGAAATGCCATTCTGTATCCAGATTTTCTTTTCATTTTCTTTTCTAAAGGTCTGCAGATCATTTTTCATGCTCACGATGGCATTGCCCAGCACATCCTCTTCACTACGGGGCTTTACGGTAACGTCAAAATTTCCCCTGCCGATCTCTGTTGCAGTTTGAGCAAGCTGCACATTATTAACGTCGATAAAGTGAATGGACTCAGCCAGTTTTCCGATCGCATCGTTAGTGGTAATACGTAAAGGAGTTCCTCGTTGTCCCAACGCAATTAATTCTGCCGAATTCTTTAGATTTGATAATAACCTGCTGATATTTGTGAGCACCAGCATTACAACAAGTACAACAAGGATCACATTTAAGAAAATAAAAAATACATTCCTGCTCCTCGCCCGCTCTTCTTCGCGTAAAACCTCAGCGGTTTTTTTCTGAACCTGGGAAAGGATATTCCTCTGAAGCTGCTTTATCTGGTCAACCGCCACTACAGACAGGTCCCACCACTGAGCAGGCGAAATTTTGCCGATAAGCGTGTTTTCGTGTTCCAGCGAATTTAAGATTTCAAACATCGCTTTTACTTCCGCCGAATTTTTAAGGGCCAGGTAACCGCTGCGGGAAGAGCCAGATGCTTTCAGCAAAAACTCATTCTCGAGCGCATGATAATACTGATAATTATTTTGGAGGAGCATAGAGGATTCAGGGTCCTTGTCCTTTAAGAATAAGATCTCATATACTCCGCTGCGGATAATTCCGAGATAGGTGATCATCTGCGACAGAATACGTTGTCCCCTGAGATCGGCGTTTAAACGTTCGAGGTAAGGAATATTCTGGGTCGACATCACAGAAAGAACATTCAGCCTGAGGATCATTTTTGTATAAACGTCCATCACCTGCCCGGGTGATGCCTGTTGCTGATCCAGCTGGCTGCGAAGAGGAGGAAGCAGGTTGATCATTGTATACGACCGCAGATCTCCGAGGCGTTCACTTGACATGGATTCGAGCTCCTGGAAAGCTTTATCGCTTTCTGACCGGGCCTGCACCATTTCATTTCTGGCCATTCCATTCAGGGAACAAGCATGGGAATACCGCCTTTCTGTTTGCAGCATATCTACAAGCCTGGTAATTGCCGCGGTTTCCTCTACTCTTTTGCCGAAATTCTGAACAATGACTATGCGCTCGGTCTTCTCCCTGTTAAAATAGAAGGACACATATAAAAGGCAAAGAAGCGGGATTAACCCCACGACTGCCAGTTTTGCAGAAAGAGTAAGTTTATTGAATAATCTGTTCATGAATTTTATGTTTCAGCGGTAAAACGATACAGAAAGAAGCTCCCTCTCCTTCTTTGCCTGTTGCGTCGATCACTCCCTTATGGCGGGCTACGATCTTATTAACTATGGCCAGGCCAATGCCTGTGCCTTCATAATTCTTTTCCTTGTGCAGACGCTGGAAAATAACAAAGATCCTGTCGAGGAACTTATTATCGAACCCGATGCCGTTGTCCTTCACAACTATCCGGCAATAGTCACCGTTTGTATCCGGCTGACCATCCGCTTTTTTTTCGTTGATCCTTTCCGCGGTGATTTCTATCACAGGGTCCCGGCCATCGGCAGAGAATTTAAGGGCATTCAAAATAAGGTTCTGGAATACCTGCCTGATCTGACCTGGGATCACCTCCATGAGAGGAAATTCGGAAAGATGCACCGTGGCATTTTTCCTGGTGATCTCTTCGTGCAGATCGGAGAGAAGTTCTTTAACAATATGATTTACATCAGAAGGTTCAAAAGCCGCCTCGTTGGTTAAACGCGAGTAATCAAGAAGATCGCGGATAAGAGTATTCATTCTTGCAGCGGCGGAGATTGAGCGATTGATATAATTTTCTGCTTCATCACTCTGCACTAGGAAGCGGTCGCGGATAAGATGATTAAAAGTGATGATCTTTCGTAAAGGCTCAATCAAATCGTGTGAAACCACCCACGCAAATTGCTGCAGCTCATGGTTTGCGGTCTCAAGTTCGTGGTTCTTCTTTGTTAGTTCGCTGGTACGTTCATTTACCTTTTCTTCCAGAGAGGCATTTGCTTTTTTTAATTCTGCCTGTGTATTCTTGCGGATCTCGATCTCTTTTTCCAGCTTGGCGTGTGCAGCCTTGATTTCCTGGGTTTGCTCAAAAAGCCTGGTAAACGTTTTTACTTTCAGTATTAAAATATCTGGATCGACTGGTTTTGTGATATAATCGATTGCTCCCGATTCGTAGCCCCGGGTCACAAATTTCTTTTCCTTGCTTACAGCGGAGAGAAAAATAATAGGAGTTGTACGTGATTTGCTATAACCCATCATCGCTTCTGCTACTTCGAAACCATCCATACCTGGCATCTGCACGTCGAGAATAATAAGGGAATAAGTGTTCTTAAGCACTTTTTTAAGCGCAGCTTCTCCCGATTCGGCGAAATCAGTTTCGTAGTTATGTAGTTCCAGGATCTTCCTGAGCGGTAATATGTTTTCAGGGCGATCGTCTACGATCAGGATCATAGAAATAATAATTTAAGATTAAGGAGCAAAAGTGGCCGGTTCAAGAGGATAAACATAAAAATTTATTGCAGATCATGAACGGTTTTATCGGCAATCGAAGAAAATTATCGGCGAACGGGGCTTTTAAACGGCTCAACTGTTTAACCATACCCGGTACTAAAAATTAAAGCTCAGGAACACTAAATTATAATTTCTCTACATTTATGTAAATATCCTATCATGAAAAAAATACATTATAGTGTAGGACTCATATTGCTTTTAATTACTGCAGGAAAATTTTCATCTCAGAAATTATTATCTATGGTGCAGCAAGACTGGAATGGCAGCGGCTGGACAAACACTTCAATTCTTTCGTATTCCTACAATGCCGGTCAGCAGCTTACCCTCACAGTATTCGGGAATTGGGATGATCTGACAAGCTCCTGGAAGCCTGCAAGCCGGACGAGCAGCACAGTAGATGTCAACGGAAATCCTACTACCTCTTTACAGGAATCATGGGACAATGATTCAAATTCATGGACCCCCTTCAAACCTGCTTACAATGACCTATACTCTTACGAATAAGTTAGTAACGCGGGTGGCCTCCCTCTGGACAGGAAATGCCTGGCAGAATTCCACTATGCACAATCAGAAATATGATGGCGGAGGTGCACTTATTGAAACACAATACGACACCTGGAATTCCGTCAACAGCTCCTGGCAAAAGTTATCGATCCTGAACTATACCAATAATGCGAACGGAGATCCTTTATCGATGCAATTCTCCTCGTGGAATAACAATGCATGTGTCAATAACACCTTGTTGTCATTCACCTATACGGCGAATAATAAAACATTGAATGCCCTAAGCCAGCAGTGGATGAGCAGCTTCTGGCAAAATTATTCCAGCACAACGTACAGTTATAATACAAGCGGGGAATTGCTCAGCACTCTGGGCAAAAAGTGGGAAGTTCAAAACGCAGCTTTTGAAGACAATAACCGTGAAGATTACACATATCATTCTTCCGGTCAGACCGATAAAATCACGAATCTGTACTGGGATAAAAGTAAGTCCTCATGGTATTTTCTCTCCCGCCGTACTTATAACTATGACTTTATCCCGACGGTGCTAAAGGAATTCGATAAGGAGGATTTACTGGTATTTCCTAATCCTTCTACTTCCCAACTGATCATTTCGTCTGCTTTTGCGGCAGAAGAAATAGTTTTTACAGATACCCAGGGCCGAACAATAAAAAAAGTCAAACTAAATAATGGCGAAAATACCGTAGACATCAGCGAGCTGCCAAATGGAATATACATTTTATCAGGAGCGGGTACATCATATCGAATAATTAAAGAATAGAAGTCGTGAGCTCATCACGGGATCCGAACCTGACGTCATCCTACCTCTGCGAGATCTTTCAACGCTTTCAAAACAGGATTATCTTCTCCCTGCACCGGCTCCTGCCTTGCATTTGGACGATTGTCCTCCTGTATGATCTCAAGTTTTGTTTTCCCGTCTTCAGAGTACAACAAGTAGGTCATCAGGAAATAATTTTCAGGAATATCTTCAACGCCTTCCGAAGGTGAAAATAAATTATAGATCAACCTGTCGCAGGGTTTAAATTCGAGGACCTTACCCCACTGTTTAAACGTCCGTCCCTGCCAGTCGGTGGTAAATGTGATTGGATCGCCCGGCTGCCAGCTGGTTTCTAATTCGCTGCCGAATTGCCATTTCTTTACAAATTCAGGCTTGGTTAAAATGTCCCACACTTTTTGCTGGGACGCATTGATAGTGATGCGGGAAATATTTATTGGCATAGTACGATCGCAAATTTAAGAAACAAATTTATTGTGGCCCTGGTTGGCGTCCGGATTTAATTCCCGCAGATAACGCAGATCTTTATTGAAATCACACGCCCGCAGATTACGCAGATCAAAGCATGGGGTTCTACTTGCACACTTTCCCGGTCAAACTTCCATGCTTCGGCAAACTCAGCACAAAGCTGGACGTTTGCCGTGCCTTATGTGCGCTTTATCTGCGAGATCAGCTGGAAATACTGCAGTATTTATAATCCATTCACTTTTCTGAAGATAGAATTTGCAATCTTATCAGAATTAAAGTTCACTAAAATTCCAAGTTTTAACCCAGAGAGTTTAAGATAAGTGATCAATTGTTTATGATGTACTTCGGCGAGATTCTCTGTTGATTTGATTTCAATGATGACTTTATTTTCAACCAGAATATCAAGCCGATATCCGATGTTTAATTTAATTTCAGAATAAACTACAGGAAGAGGCACCTGACAAGAAACAGATAAATTCTTTTTTTGAAGCTCATGGCAAAGAGCAGCTTCATAAACGGATTCCAACAGACCGGGACCTAAATTATTATAGATATCAAAGATCGCTCCTCTGATTAAGTATGATATCTCGTTTTCTGACATTTGGGTGAATCAAATATATTAAATATCTCACTTTTCCCGCAGATATCGCAGATCTTTATCGAAATCACACGCCCGCAGATTACGCGGATAAAAGCATGGGGTCTGCTTGCACACTTTCCCGCTCAAACGTCCACTGGACGTTTGCCGTGCCTTATCTGCGAGATCAGCGGGAAATAATATTCGGACTGTCCAGTGTTTCCAAATTGCCAACAGATTAAAATGCAATTTATAAATGCAACACATGGAAACATGAAATAGTTGCAAGAATGCAAATGCACGTTTTGACCCTGCAAAATCAGCGTCGACGAGACTCTCTTTTTTAACGATCAAGTACCGGGACCCTAACGCTTAAAATCACAGATAAAGTGAGAAAACGCGCTGTCTTAAGAGCTGCAACTGCCTGATTTCCAGACAAATTTAGTGCCACGCCTGAATTATACTAGGGGTATTTGCTTACATACCTTTGATTTGTATATTTGCCCCGCGCCGAACACGAGGTTTGGTGCTGTCCCAAAAAAAATAACATGAAAAAAAACAGACTCAACCTCCACTTACTAATTACATTATTGCTGTCACTTTTTGTGACAAAC
The DNA here is from genome assembly GCA_966211905.1 of uncultured bacterium. GTDB lineage: Bacteria > Bacteroidota > Bacteroidia > B-17B0 > Aurantibacillaceae > Aurantibacillus. The sequence continues at coordinate 13,839 of CBIHOL010000068.1, read as the reverse complement.
ATTTTCAAAGCCCAGTATCAGTACAGCACCAGCTGTTTCACTTCCTTTACAGGTACAAATGGGTTTAGCACAGGAACCCAACCCTACGACATTGCTTCTGCCGACTTTGATAAGGACGGCAACCTTGACATTGTAACCGGTAATTATTCAGGTAAGAGCATTTCAGTCTTAATGGGTACAGGAACGGGGAGCTTTGCAACAGCCGTTACTTACACAGTACCTAATAATGTGTATAAGATCGCGGTGCTGGATCTTAATAACGATGGTGCTCCTGATATTGTAGGAGCGACCGTTAACAGTGGCATCTGGTTCGTATTTATCAATGCCGGCAACGGTACATTTCCGACATACACCGCCGATTTTACCGTGGGAGGTGTTGCGGATTTGATAGCAGCCGATTTTAATAGTGATGGTTTAACCGACCTGGCAAGGGTAGATCAAAGTGCGGGAACTATCAGGGCATTTCTAAGTACTGGCACAGGATCATATGTTGCGGGACCAGCAATCAGTACAAGTGTGGCTCCTAACGGTCTGGCGGCCGGCGATTTTAACGAAGACGGATATACAGATATCGTCATTTCAAGTATTTCGCCCACAGAAGCGCGAATTTTTATAGGGGACAATACCGGTAGTTTTTTGTTATCATCGGTAACTTCTGTGGGCAGCTCATTGTATTATCCTGTATCGGTAGTTAGTGGAGATTTTAATTCCGACGGGCATTTGGACGCATCCATTGGACTAGCAGGTGGATATGGAAACATCATTTATGGTAACGGATCAGGCACTACCAACTCACTGAACCTCATCGGAAATCCTATAGATCCTCAGGGTATGGACGTAGCCGATTTTGATCTTGACGGACATAAAGATTTTCTGGCTGTAGGAGATTTTGGGTCGGGAATCCAGGTCCATATTCAAAATGGTCAGTTTCTCAGTACTATGACAAATCTGTACGTGGGCAATACAACAGATCCAAGAGGAATTGTTGCTGCCGATTTTAACAACGACGGCAGACCGGATATTGCAACAGCAAACAGGAGCTCTGATAACGTACATGTTTATCTCAGCAAGATCCCATCCGTTTCGGTCTCAACCAACTACACTATCTGCGCCGGGCAAACCGTTACTATGTCTATCAGTACTGCCGGATCCTATAGCTGGAACGGTTCCAGCACCATCTCCAATTCGATGGTGGCAACACCTACGGTAAGCACTTTATATTCATTTACTGGCACCACAACCGATGGATGTTATGCTTTGGTGATGAAATATATTAATGTTATCAATACTCCAACAATAACAGTGAACAGCGGGTCGATCTGCTCAGGAAATAGTTTTACTATTAATCCAACAGGAGCAATTAATTATTCTGTTACAGGCGGTTCATTCGTTGTTAATCCTACCGGTACTACCAGCTATACAGTGGCAGGAACGGACAATTCTACCTGCGGATTCGTCGGTTCTGTCGTTGCGACGGTTACGGTCCATACTCTGCCAGTTCTCAGCGTTAACAGCGGCTCAATTTGTACGGGACTTTCTTTTGTGATCACTCCAACAGGAGCAAGTACTTATACCATTTCAGGCGGTCAATCAGTTGTCTCGCCAACAGTGAGCACAGATTACACTGTAACAGGAAAAAGCAGCGTGGGATGTCCGGCAGCAAACACCGTGGTTGCAAGCGTGACAGTTAGTCCTAACCAGGCACCTGTTATTAGCGTTAACAGTGGCAGCATCTGTATTGGACAAAGCTTTACTCTCACTCCGAGCGGTGCAAGTACTTATACCTTTTCAAATGGCGCAAGTGTGGTAAGTCCTACCACAACTACCAGTTATTCTGTAACTGGAACCAGCACTGCTGGTTGCGTATCAGCCACCTCAGCGGTTACGAGCATCACCGTGGTGCCGCTTCCTACAATAACAGTAAACAGTGGCACTATCTGTCTTGGGAAGATCTTCAACATTCTTCCTAATGGAGCAGCCAGTTACATTTATGAAGGAGGCTCGCAGACAGTGAGTCCTACATCTACTAAAAGTTATTCAGTGGTAGGTACAAGCAGCGCTGGTTGCAATTCTCTGCCTGTGCTTTCAACTGTAACTGTGTTTGCTTTACCTGTTGTGTCAATAAACAGCGGAAGTCTGTGTTCAGGAAAATCGCTTACATTAACTCCTGGTGGAGCCGTATCATATACAATAACCGGAAACACTTTTACCGTAAGTCCAACTACCAGCACTGCCTATTCAGTTACGGGTTCGAGCTCTGTGGGATGTTTATCATCCAACACCGCCGTTTCCCAGGTTACGGTGCATGCTTTGCCAGTGATATCAGTAAACAGCGGCAGCACTTGTTCAGGAAAAAGCTTTACCATCCTTCCTTCAGGCGCACAAACCTATACTGTAACCGGCAATAATTTCACAGTGACTCCAACTACAACAACAAGTTATTCAGTTACCGGTTCAAGCTCAGTTGGATGTTTATCATCTAACACTGCAGTTGCAAGTGTAACTGTTTTCGCATCACCAACTGTTGCAGTTAACAGCGGTTCGATCTGTGCGGGTAAACAATTTACCATAGTACCTACCGGTACCGGTGCTGCTTCATTTGCAATAGCCGGAAGCAACACACTGGTTTCTCCTGGTACAACCACAAACTACACTGTAACGGGTACCAGCACTGCAGGTTGTCTTTCTTCAAACACCGCCACATCATCGGTTACCGTTCAGCAGCTACCTGTTATAAGTGTTAATAACGGAAGCATCTGTACTGGACAATCCTTCACCATTACACCAACTGGTGCCAACGTTTATTCAATCCAGGGCGGCACCAACGTTGTGACTCCAACCAGCAATTCAACGTATACTATCACAGGAGCAACTTCCGCAGGATGTTTGTCTTCCAATACTGCGACCTCAAGTGTAACCGTTTATTCACTACCGATAGTTTCGGTTAGCGGCGGAACGGTCTGCTCAGGAAGCGTGTTTACCCTGGTACCTTCAGGTGCCGCGATCTACGGCTATTCGAGTGGTTCCAACACGGTAGCACCACAGGTTACAACAACATACTCTGTATGGGGATCAAGCTCAGTTGGCTGCGCATCGAGCAATACAGCTGTTGCAACAGTAACAACAGTTGCTTTACCTCTTGTAACAATTGCGGGGCCTACAGCGGTTTGTATCGGACAAAGTGCCACTCTTACCGCCGGTGGAGCACTCACCTATCTGTGGGATAACAACGCTACAACTTCTACAATAGCTGTAAATCCAACAGTGACTACCGCATATTTGGTAATAGGTGCAGACAATGCCTGTTCAAGCGGCAAAAGTTATCTTCTTGTTGTAAATGCTCTCCCAACAGTTTCTGCAACAGCCAACAAAACTCTTGTGTGTGCGGGAAGCCCGGTAACCATGAAAGGTCTCGGTGCATCAACGTACCAATGGTCGGGCGGAGCAATTAATAACGTTCCATTCAATGTTAACGCCAACACGGTATTCACTGTAACAGGAAGCAGCGTAAACAATTGTCAGAACACCGCAACTATACAGATCAACGTACATAACCTTCCGGTAATTACCACAATTCCTGGTAACACGGTTGTGTGTACCGGCAACTCCGTAGCACTGTCAGGTGCAGGTGCCGTAACATACACCTGGGCTGGTGGTATCAGCAATGGCACTGCATTTTACCCTTCAACAACCGCCAGCTATACCGTATCAGGAACGGATGCCAACGGATGTACATCAAAAGGACAGGTCACAGTTACAGTATCAGCGCTTCCTACTTTAAGCGTAAGTACAACCAAGACCATGATCTGCACCGGCGAAACAGTTGATATTACAGCTCATGGCGCCAGCACGTACACATGGAATACGGGAAGTCAGACACCGATGATCACTCCAACACTCACCACGTTGACTTCCTTTACTGTTACCGGCGCCGATGCTAACGGATGTGTGAGCCAGACATCATATATCCAGTTCGTTAGTCAGTGCTTAGGCATTAACCAGCATACGCAGCAAAATATTGAGATCTACCCTAACCCGAACAATGGCATATTCATCATAAAACTTGACGGTTTAGAAAAAGCAGATCTGATCATTTATGATGATGCCGGAAGAATTGTTGAGCATAAAGCTCTGACAGGTTCTGAGGTTGAAGTAAATCTGCCACATCTTGCAAATGGAATTTACTTTGTAAGGTTAAGTTCCGACGGTCAGAATATACTGAACCGGAAATTGATCAAACAATAAAGAAAAAAAGGCCTTCGGAAACGGAGGCCTTTTTTTTTATACAAACATCTGCTAAACCGAAAGAATCACGCACCTATTTTCGTTCAACGATCTTGATCATTGTGCCGGCCTTTACTTCGTCCGTCAGTTTCATTCCATTAACAATAGCAAGCTCTTCCAGCCGCTTTTCTTCAATATTATTTTCACGCAGCATCTTTTCAAGAGTGGTGTTCGATTTTGCTGTGCGCAGCTGAATACGTTCGGGCTTCTTATTAATCTTTTCGGCATCGGTAAGTTTTTTAAAGCTTTGTTGCGTGGAAGAGAACTGCGGTACGTATGCACTGAAATCCGGAGCGGCCGATAATCCCATTACAAGATAGATCAATTCGCCGTACTGGATCAGGTAAGCCTGCGTGCGCAATGGTGCCTGTTGCTGTTGCCCTTCCTGCGCTTTAGTGTCTGCCAGCAGCGCAATTGCTTTTAATCCGTTTACCGTTGTTTCCTTTGAGTCAACCAGCTGCAGATTATTTTGCTGCAGGAATCCGTTAGCGGCATCTTCAAGCGACGCGCCCTTGGCCGCCGAAAGCATGATCATGGCTTTACCATCTGCAGGAGCCATTTGTACCTGCTGTGGTGTATTCTGGTACCGCCAACCCTGGGGAACGCTGAACTGGAATTTTAACGAAGGATGATAAAACACACCCGCTTCCACATACCCCTGCTGCGGGTCCTCACCGTAAACCAGGCCTTCAATTCGTTTTAAATAAGTGTTCCTGTTGACCTGTGCATTTGTGAGATTGAGTTTTTCCTTCCACTCAGTGGCAAGTTTTGCAACAGTCTTGTTCCTGTCGCCGGGGTTAGGATGCGTAGATAAAAAATCAGGCAATTCTTCAGCACCCTGTTTCGCGCTTTGCCTCTCCAGGGTATTAAAGAACTCCGCCATTTCGCTGGCATCGTATCCGATCTTTGACGAATACTCCACCCCCAGCCTGTCGGATTCGCGTTCTGCATCCCTGCCAAATTTCAGAAGCAGAAGTCCAAGTCCCTGCGAGGCGGGTTCTGCCAATCCTGCAAGATCGGGTGCAAGCACCACACCAGCAATAATTCCCGCCTGCCCCAGGATCTGATTCCGCTGCTGTTCAACAGTGTGCCTGGCAGCTATGTGACCGATCTCGTGGCCAAGTACCCCCGCGAATTCCGCTTCGTTATTAAAATGTGCCATTATCCCTCTCGTGAAATACACGTAACCTCCCGGAACCGCAAAGGCATTAAGGATATCTGAATCCACCACACGGAAATTATATTCAATATTTGGACGATGTGAAATGGCTGCCATCTGTTTGCCCTTTTCATTTATAAAATCCTGGATGGCCTGGTTTTCGTATAACCCATACTGGGCAATGATCTGCGGATCGGCTTCCTTACCCATTGCAAGTTCCTGCGCTTCCGACATGAACACCACCTGCTTTTTCTTCGAAACAGGGTTAGTAGCACAGGACGCCAGCAGAAAAACAAGACTTACACTTAACAGATTGACCCGGTATTTTTTCATAATTCTTATAAAGGATATATAAATATTCAGCAGATAAAAGAAAAAGCTGTGCCAGCATAATGATCGTCTTACAACACTGGTAAATATGGAAAGCCACCTTCTGAGCCGCTAAAAACCGCAATTATTCAAATAACTTGATTATTTCTCTACTATTTTTTAACTTAGATTGACCCAAGTTCTTTCGCACCCGATCAAATCACACAACGATCTATGACTGAAGATATCATTTACATTGAATTATTGGATGGCGCCCGGGCAAGGGTACCGGTTAAAGGCGTACAAGTGCAGGAGAACCAATTTAAGATCCTGAACAATTATACCTTTGAATATAATGACCCACTGCACCTTTTTGAATTTTATCCGGGGGACGTGGTGGAAGTAGAAGATCGCGCGGCCACGGAAGATAGCAAGATCCATGTGGCGAACCGGCTGGTTAAAGCAGGGGAATTTCCAAACCGCAAATACAATGAATTTAAATTCCTGGCGGCAGTCGGGCATTTACCATTAGATGAAGAAACAGCGCATTATTACCACGAGGAAATTGTCCGCGTAAAAAGCGAGATCGCTAAAGGACAATTTTTTTATAAGACCTTGTTGGAGACGGTTAGTCAGCTCGATAAACTGGATAGATAGACGTTTCCTGCATCCCGTTTCGATTTACGATTTACGATTTACGATTTACGATTTAATGGGTCGTGCATTCCGTTTTCAAAGTACGAGGTACGCGGCGGCCAATATAGGCTTATCCAAGACTGGACGAAGGAGCTGGCGGCGGCTTGGTGGCGGTTCCTGCATCCCGTTTGCTTAACCACACGGCTGGCCAGCCGGTGGCTGGTTGAGCGGGTTTGTGTGCAAGCACAAAGAGACTTGGGTTTCACACGTTAATTTAAACACTCCGAAGGAGTCCTTTGGACAAAGGGCACGAAGGTTTCACAAAGCACACGACGCCTACCGCACAGGCTGATTGCGGTAGTTTAACCACAAAGACACAGTTTGCACCTTCTTGCATTCGACTCACAGAGCCACAGCGGAATTTACGATATACAATATACGTCTTACGATTGATGCGTCTGCATTCCGTAATTTTTACCCCATCCGCATTATCATGCGTTCGGGAAGGCGCAAAGCTCGCAAAGGCAAGTTTAGTTTCTTTGCGAAGCCGATGGCTAAAGGCTCAGCGCCTGCTTAGCGCCTTTGCGGTTTCTGCTTCTCTGACGGCACATTCATTGTGGCAAAGTGTGCAGCTTCAAGAATTTTTCTCACAAAGTCACAGCTACAATTACGAGGTACACGAGGGTCGGGGACGGAACAGCAATTTTTAGCGGGCGCAAATGAGTTTTCTTACAACCTTGTTTCCTCCATTTTCGACTTCCAGGAAATAAACTCCGGCATTTAGCTGAGGAAGGTGAAGTTTGAATTCTTTGCAATCATGAACCTCTGCATGGTAGATCATTTGTCCCCGGACATCTAAAACGCGGACATCGGCCTGAGAGATATTTTGCGGAAAGGTGATCTTAAAATCTTCGTTGCCTGGATTAGGGGACACATTAAAGTTGATTGTTGATGACGCATTTTCTTTCAGTCCTGTGATCTGAGGCCAGTTAAGCAAAGCGATGTAATCTGCTTTTTGATTAAGCGAATCCTTCTTCAGAGTATAATTATCGATGAAGAGCTCGTCAGGTAATTCTCCATAGATGAGCAGGTTATTATCAAGATAATTGTCTATGTAATACGGAAACAGGCCATAACCATTAAACGTAAATCTAAAGTATTGATCAAAATTTCCTGAGTAAACGTTACTGCAATAAATATCATTGTGACCATTTGGTTGGAGGCTATAGCCGACACTAGAAATCAAAAATCGGTCTGACCTGATAACACTATTGAACACATTTGCTGAACCTGGAATTAATACTGAAGTTAACAGTGAATCACAGCTGTGAGTGTATTTTTGAATGCTTACCGAAGTTGGTGCCGATCCTTTCCCTTCATAAAGGCGCGCTGTATAATAATTCCCTATATCATCCTCGCCTACCAGCAATGAATGGCCTGAATACGTAGCGCCTTCGCAGATTTCTCCTGCACACTGTCCATTCAGGTCCCAGCGATCGCTATAGTAAATATAATCGCCTCCGCCAAAAGTGCAGCTGGTACCTAACATCAAAGATTCACCGTGAGAACGCGAATACAGGAAGTCTTTATAACGCTTAAGATATTGAAATGAGGCAACTCCTTTTTCCGGAATTGCTTTCGCCAGCCTGATCCAGTTTACTGCAGAAAGGTCACTGTTAGACAGTGATAAAAAAGAATGTTGTTCGGTGAAAGTATAATTATTTGCCCCGAAGATAGTTTTACCATTTGCCCTGCCAGCCACATAAAATAAGCCGTTATCACCAGGCAAAAAACTTTCGATCATCTGATCTCCCTCCCCTCCCCCGGTGACAATGTTGGTGAATCCATTTTCATCCACCTGGGCAAATAAATAATCGAATCCCCCACCCGATCCTTCTATTCCGAAATCTCCTGTTAACGTATCACTGAAATAACCCGCGAGGTGCACCATATCATCCACAATCCTGGGAGGAGCCATGGTAAGCACTTTTGATGAATAAAGGTAACGTTCCCATATCATCGCACCGTTGACCGGATCGTACTTTCTTATTTTAAAATAGGTGGGTGTTTCATATCCGTGATAGGGCATGTATTCGTGATATAATGATTTGTATCCGAATGCATACAGGAACCCCTTGCTGTCGTGCAGCACAGACACCAGGTGCAGGTCATCGATCTTAAACGCAAGAGTAATATTTTGCGAAATACATTGTATGCGAATGCTTAAAACCAGCAACGCAAGGAGGAACATTTTTCTCATGAGTACGGCCCCTGGGCGAATCGGGCAAATAATTCAAGAAAATAGTATGCCACCCCGTTCCTGGTTTCTGGTTTCGGGTTCCTGGTTCCTGGTTTCCATGTATGTTTTTTTTCCGCTTCTGGCGTAACAACAATGCCCTTAAGCGATTTCTCAGAATAACAGCCTGCACTCATATTTAACTTTGCAGCCTCAAATAATAAAAAGCCAGCACTGCATTGCCAAGTATGAATTATTTAAATCCCCGGTCCCAGAAATTATGACGTCGCCAGCCACCTTCAGGGTGCGACTGACGAGGATTTCCCACCTCTCCGGGTTCACTCTTTTATTCTGTTTTCTTTATTTCGGATTTAACTCCTTTATTAATAAGGAAGATCCTTTATGTCAGGAAGGAGATCTGTATAAAAAAGCACCGTTCCATATTGGCACTGCATTAAATACCAATAAGCTCAAAAATGAAGAGCGTTACTGGACCACGGCGCTCCGGCATTATAACAGTTTCACACCTGAGAAGATCCTTAAGCCAAAATACATTCACCCCCAGGCTGACAAATTTGACTTCTGGGAAACCGATCACCTGATGGAGTTTTGCAACCGCAACAACATTCGCCTTCACGGACATACCCTCGTATGGCATAACGCGATGCCCGACTGGATGGAAAAATTTAAAGGAAATTCCGCTTCGTGGGACTCCCTTCTTAAAGATCATGTACAGACAATTGTCACACATTGCAAGGGGACTATCAGAAGCTGGGATGTGGTGAACGAGGCCTTTAATGATGATGGCTCTTTCAGAAAAAATGTGTGGCTGAAAAACATCGGAGAAAACTATATTGAAAAAGCCTTCCGTTATGCCCGTGAGGCTGATCCGACCGCAAGGTTATTCTACAATGATTATTCACTGGAAGGAAACGGCGAAAAACTGAATTCTGTTTTACATTATCTCTCAAAAATGAAATCAGCGGGTGTTGATGTGGATGGTATCGGCCTGCAGATGCACCTCAGCCTTTCGAGCCCTTCAATATCGCAGATCAATAGTGCGGTCACGCGCATTCAGCAGGAAGGTTACCTCGTCCATTATTCGGAGTTAGACATTTCGGTCAGTGCCGATCAGCCTCTTTTTGTTTCACGTAAAAAACTTCTCGCAGCACAAAAACAAAGATTCAAGGAAGTAGTGCAGGGATATATGAAATTGCCAGCGGCTTACAGGTTTGGCATTACGCTTTGGGGTGTAAGTGATAACGACAGCTGGCTTATGGATGAGAGCATGCGCACTAGGCCGCTGCTTTTTAACACTCACTACAAAATTAAGCCCGCTTACTGCGGATTTACCGAGGGATTGATACAATAAAAGGAGGAACAGCGCGTTCTCTGGCAACTAAATTGCATTGCCATAACATGAGATCGGCAGGTATAATTTTACTTTTCCTGTTTCAACAGATGCATTCCCAGGATTCGTTGCAACATCGATGGTTGTTAAAGACAGATATTGTAGCATACCTTCCTTCCTTTACGTTTAACACAGGAAAAGCAAATATTGAGCTTGAGTTTCCCCGGAAAAGCGCCAGTTCCATGCTCTTTAAGGCGGGATACATATATTCTTACGGCGCCTCGCAGAAAGACTGGTATGGTTTTGGTGTTGACCAGGATCATACCAGTGGATTTTTACTCGCCGTTGAATACAGAAAATATGTAAGAAGAAGCAGGGTGTATGAACCCCTGTGCCTTCTTATCTGGCCACTCGTTTTCCAGCTTCATTCAATAAAAAATAACAATACAGGACTTTATTTTTCGGCGCAGGGCAGTTATCAGCAAACCCGTTCACTTGTACCTGTCACAAACGGTATATTCATTTCTTACCCGGTTAACCGCATCAACCCTTCATTCCTGGTTCGTATAGGATTTCAATCAGTGAATGTGAGAAAGCTTGCGATAGATCAGAGCCTCGGTGTGGGATTACAATACGTGTGGTGCGACTCCTATGCGGAGATAGACTCCCGGTTTTATACTGCTTACCCCAGAGCGATAAAGGATATTTTTCCTTTCCTGAATTACAGTTTTAAGATCGGGTTTGCGAATTAGAAATTAAAAATAGTGTACCATTTATTCTCAAGGTTTAACCGGATATAAAAAAAACAGGTAGCTGCGTATCCTGGTTTAAAAGTGGCGCTAAAAACAATTAATTTTATTAATGAATTTAAAACCTGGTACCCATGCGTTTAATTTACACCCTTTCTTTTTTGGCTGCATTTAGTGTTTACAACGCGCAGCAATTTTGTGCAACCGACAGAATGCAGGCCAAATGGTTTGCAGCTCACCCTGAACTAAAGACGAAGTACGAACAAGCATTTCAGAAACAGAAAGCTGCGCAGAAACTTATACCTCCTCTTTCACAGCAAGGTGTGGCGGCTGCAGCCGATTATACTATCCCTGTCGTTTTTAATATTATCCACCAGGGAGGAAGGGAAAACATTACAGACGCCCACGGTAAAGAAGCTGTGGCAAAACTTTCGCGCGATTAAAAAAAAAAAAACGCCGATACTGCGAATGTAGTCAGCGCTTTTAAAAATATTATCGGTAAGCCTAACATCCATTTTCAACTGGCTTCCGTAGACCCACAGGGTCACTGTACCAATGGTATAATTCGTTACTGGGATCAACATACCGAGAACTGGCTGGGAGATCCGGGCGATTACGCGTACAGCTGGCACAATAATAAGTACCTGAATATTTATGTGGTTAAATCAATAGATGTCAGCCTCGGTGCGGCAGCTTACACTTATCTGCCTGATAGCTGGGTCGCTCCTCAGATGGATGCAATCGTTGTCATGTCAAACTACGTAGGAAGTATAGGAACCAGCCCGCTTGTGAATTCCCGTGTGCTTACCCATGAAGTGGGCCACTGGCTGGGCCTCGAGCACGTGTGGGGGTGGGACCAGGTTGGTGTTTCGTGTGGCGACGATGGAGTATCTGATACGCCTGAAACAAGAGGTTACCTGAGCTGCAATCTTACAAACAATGATTTCTGTAATCCCGGTTATCCTGAAAATGTACAAAACTACATGGATTACTCTTATTGCAACAAGATGTTTACCATCGGTCAGGCCTACTGGATAATAAACACGCTTACAGGCACTTCCCAGGACCGTGAAAACCTGTCGAGTCCAGGCAACCTGGCATTTACGCTCGGGCAGGGTTCTTCCTGTTTCACGCACCTTGACATCAGACCTTTTCCGTCAGTTACCGCTTGCACAGGCGGCACGTTTGCCGTGGTGAGTTATACATCGAATAAAGAACCAAGCAGTATCCTTTGGTCTGCTCCAAACGCTATTATTACGAACCCCTCAAGCGCTTCAACGGTTATACAATTTACAACCCCGGGTCAATATGTAATTAAGTGCGAAGCAACTGCCATTGGCGGAACGATGACCAAAACAATTTCGGCAAATATTATTGACGGAATGGCCCAGGTTACTGAACTTAATTCTGAAAGCTTCGAATCAGCTTCCAACCTGCCTGAAGGCTGGAAGAGCGTTTATACCAATGCATCTTATCAGTGGGTTAAAACCAACGACGCATCCTCACACGATCAAACCAGCATGATGATCAAGGGAGAAACATTCCCTGCGGGCGTTACAGCGATGCTTGAAACTCCATCGTACGATCTGAAAAATAATCCGAGTGCCATATTTACTTTTAAATATGCCTACGCAAGAAAAAACAATACACACCAGGATATTTTTAAAGTGCAGTCCAGCACCGATTGCGGAGGCACGTGGAAAGATGTTTATTTCCCCGGTGCAGCCTCGCTTGCTCAAGGTTCAGGAGAGCTGTCTTCCACCACATTTATCCCGGATGAAAGTTTGTGGAAATTATATGTTCTTTCGTCGCACCCTAATTATAAAGCGCTGACTAAGGAATCAAATGTGCGTTTCCGCTTTTCATTTACAGAGTATGAAAATGCCGTTAACGGCGGAAACCGTTTTTACCTGGATGAGATCAACTTTACCCCGATCCGTTCAGATGTCGGAATAAACGAGCTAGTACGGTCACTGAACCTCACGCTGTTTCCAAACCCCGCGCACGGACCGGTACAGGTGCAGTTCACACTTTCAGATGAAACACAGGTTGCGTACTCCGTATCGTCGATCACCGGCGCAGTTATTTCGGAGAGCGGCACAGAATTGATGGAACCTGGAAATCATGAGCTCCTCATTAATTCAGACAATAAATTAACGGAAGGAATTTACTTTTTAAATATCCGGCTGAATGGCGTTACTGTCTGCAAAAAAATGGTAGTGCATTAAACAGTTCTTCCTATGCGATACAAGCTCCTTTTTGCAGGACTATTCCTGCTTGCACTGGCACCTGCAAAAGGGCAGCATTCAAAGATCGGGGTCTCGCTTAACCAGGGCATCAACTATACCTTTATTGGCAACAGTCCGAACAAATGCCAGGTGGGACATAATTCTTCGTACGGCGTTATGATGAAGTTTCAGAATAAAACCTCAGCTATTTCATTCGAGCCTTATCTCCTTTTCACCAAAAATGTAATACATCCGGTTGTGGAACCTTACCTGAAGGTTAAATGCTGGCAGTTGATGCTTGACCTTGCGCCGGTAGCCGGAGTTAGAATACATGAAGACCTTTTTTTCAATACCGGTTTTTTTATGCAGATGTTAACGGCAGATGCGCTTGAGATTGTTTCAAAAAGCAATGGCTATGTGGGTACAAGTTACAATGAATTGTATACCGGTTATTATCCCCAAAAAATACAGGCTGGCATTATTGCAGGTATTTCATGTGCGATCGGTAAGAAAAAACGAACGTATTTTACATTGCGGATCCGGCAGTACGCCACATCCCCGGTTTCCGATGATTTCACCTTTACGCTGAAGCCCCTGCCGCAGGAAGGGTCAGTTATCTACAGTAGAAAAGCAAAACCAACGGTGCTGTTTGTGGGTATAGATTTTTTTCTTTTGAAGAAGAAGGAAAAAGAGGAGGAATAGCGCATCCTGCATTCCTTTTAAATTACGAAGTACGAAGTACACGGCGGCCAGCCGGTGGCTGGACGAGCGAGGATGTGCGGTAGGTTGGTAGCGCATCCTGCATTCCGTTTAAAGTACGAAGTACGAGGTACCCAAATCATGCATTAGAAAATCGGTAAGGGGGTCGAATTTTTTCGACATTTTCG
>CBIHOL010000067.1:0-24772 GCA_966211905.1 uncultured bacterium | reverse complement strand
ACAAAATTAAATGTTTAAACAAACAATAGTTACTGTGGGATAAGGATGATAAATACCACAGTTCTGCTTCGACCGACAATTCAGCGCAGCAGGAGCGACGGCCTGACCACTGTTGCAGTTTTTACCCATGCAAGAGGTGCCGGACTTTTCATGCCCACCTGTTTCTGTTGCTTTATTCTCTGTCTTTCACCAAATGACGAATGCTCGCACTGTCCAAGAGCTACCCAGATTATAATAAAGATAAGAACCATGCTGAAGCATCCTCCTCCAAGCTTTTTTGCACCGTACCCGGCAATTAAACCACGAAAAATATTATTCATAAAATGAATGTTTAACTCCTTCAAGAAAATTTGCTGCCAGCTAATAGTTATCGCCTTTTATTTTAGAAATTTTAGAAAAAATGATCGGAAATTTTTTACCATTTTTAGCTCAGGTTTCTATTTAAGAATATGGCAAGGATCTTTATCACCGGCTCTTCAGATGGCCTTGGTTTACTGGCTTCCAAAGCACTGGTTGCACAAGGCCACCGCGTTGTGATGCATGCCAGGAATGACAGTCGGGCCAGCCACGCCCTGCAACAGGTGCCGGGTGCAGAAAGTGTTATTACGGGCGATCTCTCCCAAATGGACGAAACAAGATCGGTGGCGGAAAAAGCAAATGCTTCCGGTAAATTCGATGCTGTGATCCACAACGCTGGAGTGTACCAGGCTCCCGCAAAAGATGTTCTGGCCGTCAACGTTTTGGCGCCTTACATCCTCACCTGTTTAATGCAGAAGCCTCAGCGATTGATCTATCTCAGTTCCGACATGCATTTGTCAGGTCACTTTGATCCCAAAGCATTTAATGTCAACAATCCTTCGTTGTCATACTCCGATTCTAAGCTTCACGTACTTTTGCTTTGCAAAGCAGCAGCACGAAAGTGGTCCGATGTTTATGCAAACGCAGTAAATCCAGGTTGGGTTCCTACAAAAATGGGAGGCCGTGGCGCACCCGACGATCTTACAAAAGGTTACGAAACGCAGGTCTGGCTCGCTACCAGCAACGATGATAAAGCAAGGGTAAGTGGCCGGTATTTTTTCCATCAAAAAGAAAGCCGTTCTCACCTCGAAGCAAATAACGAAGATCACCAGGAAAAATTATTTCTCATCTGCGAACATCTTACCGGTTTAAAATTCCCTTCGGTTTAATAAAGAAAGCATTTTCTTAATGAGAATCTTTCCACGCGATTACACCCGTACTTCGTAATTCGTACTTCGCTCTCAACCAAAATTCTTTACATTTATCCCATGGGATTAAAAATTATAATCACCGGATCCACCGGAATGGTAGGCGAAGGCGTCTTGTTTGAATGTCTATCTCACCCGGCGGTGGAACAGGTACTCATTGTGAATCGAAAACACTACGACCTGGAACACCAGAAATTAAAAGAACTTCTCGTCCCCGACTTTTTTAAACTCGACACCATTGAGGAACATTTGCGAGGTTACGACGCCTGCTTTTATTGTGCCGGAGTTAGCGTCATCGGCAAGACAGAAGCGGAATATCGTCGGATTACATACGATACGACCCTTCACTTTGCAAAAACGCTGGCCAGGCTTAATCCAGATATGATATTTACATATGTATCTGGTAAAAGTACCGACAGCACCGAAAAAGGTAAGGTAATGTGGTCACGAATAAAAGGCGCAACTGAAAACGCCTTGATGCAACTGCCATTTAAAAATGTTTACAATTTTCGCCCCGGTTTTATGAAACCAACTGCCTCTCAGCAAAATGTAAATTCTCTTTTTAAAGTTATCGGATCTTTGTATCCGGTTTTCAATGTGCTTTTTCCAAGTAGTACCAGCACTTTAAAAGTTGTTGGACTGGCCATGATCAATAGCGCGACAAAAGGTTCCGTTAAGAAAATACTTGAGGTACCGGATATTAAAATTCTGGCTAACCAGTAATACCGACCAACTAAAGAAAATATCTTACTTAATAGCGTACCTCACCGACAAAGCTCCGTCAATAAAATGACTGCCGTATCCTATCAGGTCAACATAAGGCTTGATATCGAGAGAGATATTCAGCGGTGCATCAGGAAAGGTATATTCAAGCCCAAGTATTCCATCGATGCCCAGCACCATATAAGTCTGGCGGTATCCCGATGGATGCCAGTTTCCATGCTTATCATAATAACCACCATTATAGGCACTGTAACCGTAATAATTACCGTTGTATGCACCAATATGCGCACCAAAACCCACGTACCAGTCAAGTCCCGGAGTTGAGGCAATAGGATTCTGGAATTCATACAACCCCGTTAATCTAAATCCACCATATCCCCATCCACGGCTTAAGATGCCTTCAATGGCATTCTTTCCTACGAAATGTTTCACGGTAAGTCCTGCTTCGTAGCCTAGCCTCAAGCCTATGCCGGTTTTGTAATCCGCGCCGCCGCCATTTGTTACGGGCCTTTTTTTATCTGTTTGCGCTGATGTGTTTAAGGTTAGAAAAATTGTCGCGATCGCGAGTACTCGTAAATTTAGGTTCATATGGTTTAGTTCTTGTGCGGCAAATTTACAACCGAATTCAAAAAAAAATTTCGCTTTCATCGATATCTTTTCTGCTTTCAAGTGCTAATACTTTAAAATTATTTCTTGAGTTCTGATTATAACCCTCAACTGGATGGGGTAACAGTTTCATTTTTACGCCACTTCCGGTTAACTTAAAGCGCGCGGAAAACCCGTGACCACTAACGTTGTCGGCATTTTTTTTGTAATCCTCCGCCTTAATTAGCTTTTTGCTCCTTCAATATATATATTTGGGTACGCCAATAGTTTGTGCCATGGAACCTCACACTAAATTGTTGCTTGCCGACGATGATTTTGACGATGCATTCTTTTTCAAGGAGGCAGTGCGAGGTATTTCCGAAAACTTAAATATCAAGATCGTTAACGACGGGGAACAGCTGATGGAATATCTTAAATCCCACACAGATGACCTGCCTCGCATTCTGTTCCTGGATCTCAACATGCCCCGCAAAAATGGCTTCGAATGTCTTCGCGAGATCAAAAAAAATGAAAAGCTTCGGGATCTTGCGGTTATTGTGTATTCAACCTCGGATCAGAACGAAGTAATAAAACTTTTGTATGATGCAGGAGCCCAGTTTTATATTCAGAAACCTGACAATTTTAGCAGGCTGAAATCAGTAATAAAAAAGGCCATCGACTTTGCTAAAGAAATGAAATACCTGCAGCCCAGCCAGGAAAAGTTTGTTCTCACCTCGTAATTACCCAGTATGATCCTGCAGATCCCCGACAATATAAAAACGCACCAGCTCACTAATTCCACCGTGTGGTTTGATGAAGAAGGCATCCTGTATTCTCAGCCTAATGATGTACCGGATCCTGATCTTACGGATGAAGAGATCATGCGCGAAATGGAAAAGTTCAGAGCCATTACCGGAAACAAAAAAGTATGCATGATCGCGGAAGCTCATCCCAAAGGTGGCAAACCGCCTAAAAAAGAACAACGTGCCCTCATCGCAAAAGAGATCTCATCCGTTACTAAGGCCATGGCTATTATTACCACTTCTTCTCTTAGCAGGATGATCATAAACCTGTTTTTTGGTTTTCGCCCGCCGGATTACCCCGTAAAAATGTTTAAGAGTGAAGCGGAAGCAAAAGAATGGATCAGAAAATATCTCTAAATGAAATTTCTTCTCGATAAATCGCACCGCGACGATAAGTTTGCACATATTATTGAATCTCTCAAAAAACTGGAGAATTGCAATTCTGCGGAAGTAAAAAATATCATAAGCAAAGTAAACGAGCTTAAGGAATACCTGGTGGTGTCCGATAAAGAAGCGGCTCATTACGAATCACGCATCAACGGCATCATGGAAGTGCTGTTGAATTATACGCTCATGGATTTCAGTGCGCAGGCGGCGGTAAGCGAACTAGGCGATGACCTCGACGCTATTGCCGTTGGTATAAATACTCTTGCTGAAGAGCTGCAGGACAAAATCCAGGTTGAACGCTCAAACTCGGAAAAGCTCCACGTTCAGAATGTAAAACTGGAACGGACCAACCGCGAATTAGCATCCTTTGCCTACGTGTCAAGCCACGATCTCCAGGAGCCTCTCAGAAAAATAAATACATACATCAGCAGGCTGGTGGAAGAGGACCAGGAAAAGTTGCCGGAACAAATGCGCTTTTACCTCGAACGCATTAAATCATCTGCAACCCGTATGCAGAACCTGATCCGCGACATTCTTGAATATTCAAAGCTCAGCACTTCCGAGGTAGAAGTCGATCTCATCCACCTGCATGCGCTTACGCAGGAGGTGAAAGATGAATTTGAAGAAGCATTTGCTGAAAAAAGAGCTACGTTCGAATTTAACGTTCAGTGCGATGTGCGGATCGTTCCTTTCCAGTATAAACGACTTTTGTCGAACCTTATCAGCAATTCTCTCAAGTTCGCCAATCCGTCACATCCGCTCAGGATCAGCTTAACCAGCAACATCGCTTCAGGCAAAGATCTTAAACATAATAACCTGGTAAAGTCAAAAAAATACTGCCATCTCGTTTACACGGACAATGGCATCGGGTATAAGCCTGAGTATAACGAGAAGATCTTTGAAGTTTTTCAGCGGCTTCATAACCAGTCTGAATTTTCCGGAACCGGCGTGGGTCTTGCTATTTGTAAGCGTATTGCCGAAAACCATGGCGGCGCTATCAGTGCAAACGGCGAGGTAGGCAAAGGCGTGACATTTGATATTTATTTACCAGTATAACTATTTTGGAGACATCACACGCACTATCCCGATTGTCTTCTTATATTCATAAATATGAAAATAATATTTCTCACTCCGTTGATCGCGCTGGTTGTTTGTTCCTGCGTCAAAAGCCGAACCTGCACCTGCTACGATAAAAACGGAGACAAAATGGGCACGATAACTGTCACGGCTGGCTCCGACAAAAAAGGAATAGAAAAATGCCAGGTGGCCCTTTATAATAGTGGCGATAAAAAAAAAGCAAAGGAAATGGTCGCCACCGATCCACCTGACTGCCGCATTGAATAACGAATCATCATCTCCATATGAAAAATCTCTTTTTAGTCATCCTCCTTCTTGCACTCTCAACACTCCTACCTTCTTGTCTCAAGCAAAGGCATTGCAATTGTTATAATGAGAACGGCACATTTGTAGGAGAAGTAACTGTTACATCATTCTCCGACGAAAGGGGGGAACAAAAATGCAATGAGCGTGCTTACGGCGCCAAGACCAGGGCTGAAAAGAAAGCCGTAGCGGATAAGCCTCATGATTGTATCATAGAATAAGTCCTTTACGCCTGTTATAAATAACAACAAGGCTATCAAGCAAATTACTGCAATTTTCAAACTCGTAACTCGAAATTTCAACTAATCAGCGTGTGCACAAGGTAGGCGTTAAACCTACCGCCGTGAGCGAGCAACGAACCTTTTGACCAGGACGCTTGTGGGTGGATAGGCACACCGGTGGTCCCGCGCGTCGACGAGCGCAGTTCATGGCAACAGACCTTTTGCCGAAGTAGGCCTGTGCGTTGACAGGCACACAGGTGGTCCCGCGTGGTGGGCCTGTCGCCGCGGGGCGCCCAGCTCCTATGCTAATTAGGGTAATTAATAAAAATTGCTGAATTAGTGTAATTAGTGTGAAAGCGCCTTTGCTAACTCTCCAAAATACGTTTAATATTCGCCAGATTTTTCTTCTCCGCGTCTTCAATAAATTTTCGTCCAAAAAGATAAGCCGGTAAATTGAAAGGATAACTCGCTTCACTATAAAACTCGCTTGTTACAGTACATTGTTTTTCACTCACAGGTTTAAATATATTAGCGGCCTTTGCATGTCCTTCCCATGGACGTTTAAAGCGCAGGTCAACTTCAATTCTTTCCGGAGTTAGCACCGTAATTTCCTGTTCTCCCTCACCAACATCTTCAACCTGGCTATTCCATTTCTGGATCGCGCCAACTGTTCCGTCTGTACCTACTATTTCAGGCTCAAGATTGGGATCAGCCATCACCCAAACGCTATAGTCCTTCTGGTTCTTCAGCATGCGGACATAATTATGTACCGCATCAACCGGCTGATTAATAGTTTCTGTTACACTCACCACATATTTATTGGGAATGAACAATGCAATTAGAAATGGCAATGCAATAATGCAAAGCAGAATGATAACTATTCGTTTTACAATTTTCATGACTTATTGGTTTATTGGTTTTTTTGATTGGTTTTATGATGCAATTAATGGAGATCTACATTTGTTTTTTAAGGCTGGCCCTAAGATTCTGCACCCGCAAACTTTACGTACTCTTGCTCTTTTACTTTCTCATTAACCCCCGCCCTATCGCCCGCCGTCCATCCACTAAACGGCGGCCGTGTACTTCGTACTTTAAACGGGATGCAGGACAGTGTAACTCGTAATTCGCAAGAATATTCGTGGTAAGCACGCGCGTCAGCTGTTCTCCAATCGTAAATCGTAAATCGTACATCGTAATTCAAACGGAATGCAGGACAGTGTAACTCGTAATTCGCAAGAATAATCGTGGTAAGCACGCGCGTCAGCTGTTCTCCAATCGTAACTCGTACATCGTACATCGTAATTCAAACGGAATGCAGGACAGTGCACATCGTACCTCGTACTTCGTACTTCGTACTTTCTCGCAATGCAGGACTCTCTCTCCGGTACTAGCTAATTCTCACATAATTTTTTCAGAAGATCAAGCGCTTTTGGCCAGGTTTCCTCAAAATAAGAAGCCATTTCTTCTATCGAATCCATTTCAACTATCAACCGGGTTTTATCACCGTCTTTCAAAAAAGTATAATTCTCAAGCATGCCGGCCCATTTTTTCACCTCTTCGGTGTCCATTATTTCTTTGTCACCATCCAGCATTCCCAGGTGTTCAATGCTCACAAACTTGTTGGGAATAATATCTTTTATCCTGCTTACCATCCCGCCTTCTTTTCCGTCCTGCTCACCAATAAATTTTATTTTCGCACCTTTTTCCCATTTCCCCTCGTAGCGCGAGCTGCCATTAAAGGCCTTGGTCCACGCACTGTAGCCTTTTTGATCCAGCATAGTGTTATACACCTTGTCGGTTGGCGCGTTAATTTTTATTTCAAAATGCATTTTGTCCCCTTTCGCAGGGTTCTCGACGTGCTTTTTAAAATTGTCCAGGATCGCCTGCCATCCTCCGCGCTGCATTTCAATGCTGTTCTGACTTTCGGGATCAAACGTTTCGGTGACACTGGTCTTGTTACCATCCTTTTCAAAGGTCACTTTCACTTTACGGCCGTCCTCCATCGCATATTCTATCACCTTATGATTTTCTACATTTTTGTAAGTACCACCGAAATCAAACGACATGCTTCCGTCTTTTGCAGCCATGCGCGACATAAATTTGCCACCTGTACGAATGTCATTTTCCGCGTAAGGAGTATGCCAGTCGTCAGAGGCATTATTCCACTTGGTAATTTGTTGCGGATCAGTCCACGCATTCCATACTTTTTCGATTGGCGCGTCCACGCTTGTTTTCACCGTAATAGCTTCTCTTTTTTGTGTTGTTTCCATAGCTGTTTTATTTTGAAAGTGAATAATTAAAGATTTGGCACTACAAACATACGTTCTAAATCAAAATTTCCACATCGCGAAAACGTCCAACTAAGGGGGCGATTGCGACAAACTTTCTTACTTTAAAATGGAACCTTAAATAATCTTTTTGTAGTGCTCCAACAGATCCATCATTTCCGGTTACTACTAATTCGTAATTTAATACAAAGTAATCTCCCTTAGGTGATGCTCAAGATGATCCACATAATCAATTAACACTGCCTCCAGGCTCATTGCAACGGAATTCTCACCAGTGCGTACTTCGCGCCTCCACTGCTCTTCAGAAAACTTCTGAACGAGTTGCGCGATCTGCTTATTGTACTGTTCCCAGAAATTGATGAGTGATCTTGTGTCCGACTGCTGGTAAAAACCTGCTGCATTCCATTTCACCTGGTTGTAGGTGATCAAGGGACATTCTTCAAACTGTGCTCTCACCAGTCGATGATGGTTATTTGTGGCGCTGTCTACCAGATGTCCCAGTATTTCTTTTTTGCTCCATTTTTGCGGCGAATGCTTATTGGAAAAATCCGCCTCTTCTATCCGATGCAGGTGCGCTGGAACATTCGCGCAAATCCATTTTAGTCTTTCTATCGACGCTGATATACTTTTTGTCTGCACGCTCATATATAAATGTATGAATTTCCAGGCAAGATATTTATCCGCAGAGTGACCAGGGGAAAAACTCTGCTCCGTTATGATAGGCACACAGGTACTCCCGCGCGCCGGCCCGGCGCAGCGCCTTTGCGTTAGCAACGAACTCTTTGACGAAGTAACCCTGTGCGTCGACAGGCGCAAAGTTACTCCCGCGTGTGGGCCTGGTGCAGCGGACCTAAGGTTTTGCGTTAGCAGCGGACCTTTTGACCAGGACGCTTGTGGGTGGATAGGCACACAGGTGGTCCCGCGCACGGGCCTTGTCGCCGCGGGGGAGCGGCTTTGCGTTAGCAACGAAACTTTAACGAAGTAAGCTTGTGGGTCGATAAGCACACAGGTGGTCCCGCGCGTTGGCCTGGCGCAGCGCGGGGCAGCTTTGCGTACGGCAAAGAGCCAGTGGCTCTTTGAGCGAGATCGTGCGGTAGATTGGTCGGCATAATTTCGGCTCCGCCTTTCACACCAGCTCCGCTCAAATGTGCCTTAGCATATTTGCAGTTTTTCAAGACAAAAAGAACAAGAAAAGATGCTAGAGATAACAAATGTAGCCGACTGATAAAGAAATTAATGTGACAGCTAACGAAATTGAACGAAGTTGAGTGCTAAAATTAGCGCGTGATTAAAATACTTAATGATTGAGGTTTGATAACATCGAATATTCTGCCGAGGTAAGCCTGTGCGTTGATAGGCACAAAGATGGTCCCGCGCTGAGCGGCTTTGCGTTGCAGCAACGGAACGTTTGAAAGGTAAGCATGCGCGCTGATAGGCACACAGGTGGTCCCGTGCGGTGGGCTTGTCGCCGCGCGATGCGGCTCTGCGAGGAATTGGTTTTATGTAGAATGACGGCGAAGGCTGCCCCCGGCCGCGCTTTGTTGTTGAAATGCGCGGCCGAATAGGGGCAGTTTCAAAAACTGGTGCATGTATTTATAATTGTGGCGCATTGAAAAAAATCCTACAAAACGGCACCAGTTTTTGTTTACTTCGCCTGTCATTCAAATAAAATCAAGGGGCGCGAAAGCAATCGCGGCGACTTGAACTTTTGGTTCTTTTCTTTCAAGAGAAAAGAACAGAAAAATATGCTAGAGATAACAGATGTAACCCAAGTTATAAAGAAATTAATTCCGCTTTTAAAGAAATTGAACGAAGTTGAGTGCTAAAATTGGCGGGTGATTAAAGTACTTAGTGATTGAGTTTTGATAAGATGTACCTCACTGATAAAGAAATTAATATGACTATTAAAGAAATTGAACGAAGTTGACTGCTAAAATTGGTGTGCAATTAAACCACTTAGTGATACTTTAGGTGTGATAACAACGCACTTTCTAACGAGGCAACCTCGTGAGTTGGTAGCCAAACAGCACTTATTGGTTATAGAGCCCCTTTGCGTTTAGCGCCTGATGTCAGAAAAATTCTTTAACACCTCCCCGCCATATCCAACGGATGTACTCTATTAACTAGAAACAAGAAACCCGAAACCAGGACCTTTCGTGATTTTTAAATCACGTAATGCAGGACATACTTAATAAACACGACTCAACAACCGCTCCGCCAATTCTTTCTCTGTCGAAATATTTTCCTCAATTCCCGACTCCCTCGCAATCAGCCTGTAAATATCCTCAGGCTTTTTATGTTGATTCCGTAATTCTTTAATTGAAAGCGATCCCGCCGACTTCGACAGTTTTCCTTTATTATCATGCAAAAGATGATGATGATAAAAAGTAGTCGCACCAAACTGTGGTTTCTCCAGCACGTGCGAAAGATAAACCTGTGCAATCGTCGACGGCCACAGGTCTTCCCCGCGCACAACCAGGTCAACGCCAAAATGCAGATCATCAATCAGCGAGCTTAATTGATATGCCGCCTTCCCGTCTTTTTTCCGAACAATAAAAGAATGCATCTGCTGAGGAATTTCCTTTTGATGCGGTCCATGAAGTGTGTTTATTTTAAGTGCAGGCGCATTTTCAGTGATCATCCTCCAGTTATTTCCCTCCGAATGCAGGGACGTACTTTCGCTCCGGCACAGCCCCTGGTAAGTACCGTCCAGCATCGAGCGTGAGCAGGTACACGAAAACACCGCCTTCTTTTCAAGCAGTTGCTGAAGAGCAGAGGTGTAATGATCCATGCGATGTTCCTGACTGAAATTGTTTTTATAATCCTCGTAATCACGCGGACCTTCATGCCATTCTATACCTAAAAAATCAAGCGTATCAAAAATATCCTGCACATATTCTTTGCGCACACGTTGCTGGTCCAGGTCGTCGATCCGCAAGAGAATTTTCGCTCCGCTTTTTTCTGCCAATGCCTTTGTAAGGATAAACGACAATACATTACCCGCATGCAGGTAACCGCTGGGTGTAGGCGCAATCCTCGTTTTAGCGAATTTAAATTCCGGCATAAGTTGAAAATAATAATAATTTTTTCTTTTGCCATCATGCATGTATATGTATATATTTTTTTTTCGGCGGCCCCTTTTACTAAGGCGAGGCGAGATGCTTCCTTTGTGATCTTGTTCTATAGGCGTAGCGTATAGTAAAAACCCTCCTTAGTGTTTTTCTTAGTGTCCTTAGTGTCTTAGTGGTAAGCGCCGCAGGCATCCTTAATTTAACACCTGCCCCTAAACCAGTTAGCATTATGCTACATTTTATAGCAAAACATCGCTATTCTCCATAGTAACTTTATCCTCCGTAACCAGGGCTAAAATGGAAAGAATAGTAGCGCATGTAGACCTTGACAGTTTTTTTGTCTCAGCCGAACGACTTAAAAACAGCCAGCTGGCTGGAATCCCTTTAATTATTGGCGGCTCCTCCGACCGCGGCGTGGTAGCCTGCTGTTCATACGAAGCGCGGATCTTCGGCGTTCGTTCCGCCATGCCTATGAAACTGGCGCTCCGCCTTTGTCCCCATGCCCGTGTATTAAAGGGCGACATGGAACAGTACTCCAGTTTATCTCAGCAGGTAACACATATCATCCAGGAACAGGCACCC
Organism: uncultured bacterium; assembly: GCA_966211905.1. GTDB lineage: Bacteria > Bacteroidota > Bacteroidia > B-17B0 > Aurantibacillaceae > Aurantibacillus. Next base: position 13,506 of record CBIHOL010000067.1, on the reverse strand, counting down.
CTGGTGGAAAAAGCCAGTATCGATGAATTTTACCTCGATATCTCAGGCATGGACAAATATTTCGGTTGCCTTAAATGGACCACCGAGCTCACCGAAAAAGTAACGCGTGAAACGGGGCTGCCTGTCAGCTTCGGATTATCCGTCAACAAAACGGTATCAAAGATCGCTACGGGGGAAGTAAAACCCCAGGGCAAAATAGAAGTGCCGGGAGTAATGGTGCGTCCTTTTTTAAATCCACTGTCTATAAAAAAGATCCCTTCATTGGGCGACGCTACATTCCAGGTATTATCGCGTCTGGGGATCCGTAAGATCGAGACCCTCGCCGAAATGCCGGTGGATATGCTGCAGCAGCTGCTGGGACAGAATGGTATCAGCCTCTGGAAAAAAGCGAACGGCATCGATAACAGCGTGGTGGAACCTTACAACGAACGTAAATCCATATCTACAGAACAAACGTTTATGCAGGAAACTATTGATATCGCGAAGATCAAAACCATTTTAGTGGCAATGGTTGAAAAACTCGCGTTCCAGCTGCGGAAAGAAGAGTTGCTCTGTTCAGTGGTTACTGTGAAGATCCGCTACAATAACTTTGACACTCATACCCAGCAGGCAAAGATCGCGTATACCTCCGCCGATCATATCCTTCTGAAAAAAGTAACAGAGCTCTTCGATAAAGTGTATGAACGACGTATGCGGATTCGTTTGGTAGGACTTCGTTTCAGCGGACTGGTAAGAGGATCGTACCAGATCAATTTGTTTTAAGATACTACGGAACTCGTATCGCTTTACCAGGCAATCGACAGGATGAAAAAACGATTTGGGTTTGATGCGATCCAACGCTGCGCGGGGTTAAAAAATTAAAAATTAAAAATGAAGAATGAAGAATAATGAAGAATGAAGAATGAAGAATAGCTGTTTCGCACAGCGAAACCTAATGTGTAACTAGTTTTTACTCAATCAACCGCCTATGTGACTATGTGTCCTATGTGGTTAAAAAGACCGTATCCTGCCTGTACGTTAGCCGTTGTGTCCTTTGTGTAATCTTTGTCACCGCGCTCTCTTTGTGTCCTTTGTGTTTAAGCAACCGGAATGCCCGACACTTAGAATTTAGTCCCGAAAGCTTTCGGGATTAGAATTTAGAATTTAGAATTTAGAATTTAGAATTTAGAATTTAATTTATGTACTACTTTGCGTCCTTTGCGCCTACTTTGTGTTCTTTGCGGTTAAATTACCGGAATGCAGGACGCTCGAAACGCATACTGCCGGCGCGTGAGGCGTTGTGTCCGTGGTGAACCCGTGGTATCCTTTGTGTTTAAATAAACGCGTGATACCGCGCACAACTGTGTCTCCGTGGTAAAAAAAACCGCACTGCGGGACATACAACTGTGCCCCTGTGGTTAAGAAAACCGGAATGCAGGACGCTCGAAACGCATACTGCCTGTGCGTTAGCCGTTGTGTCCTTTGTGTAACCTTTGTCACCGCGCTCTCTTTGTGTCCTTTGTGTTTAAATAAACGTGTGATAGCGCGCACAACTGTGTCTCCGTGGTTAAAAAAACTGCAATGCAGGACATACAACTGTGCCCCTGTGGTTAAGAAAACCGGAATGCAGGACAACCACAATGCATTCGTAAATCGTAATTTGTTTTGTATCTAAATTGTCATTCATATCATAGTCTCCGTTACGGCACCATCCCCGTAGAAGACCTCGTGCAGCTCGCAAAAGAGCAGCAGCTAACCGCTCTTGCCCTCACCGATATTAATACAGTAACCGGCATCTACGATTTTATAAAAGAATGCAGGTCGGCAAACATCAAACCCATCGTAGGCATGGAATTCCGCGAAGAACACCGCCTGCGTTTCATCACCCTGGCCAAGAACAAACAGGGACTTGCAGAGATCTGTCAATGGAGAACCACTCACAACCTGGCTAAGCAACCATTGCCCGATGAAGTTCCGGAGTTTAAGAATGTCGTCGTTATTTATCCACTCGATAAAGTGCCCCCCCGGTTAATGGAAAATGAATTCATCGGTATTCAGCCCCATCAGCTCACTAAATTATTGCGACCCGAATGGAAAAAACTCGTCTCCAAAATGGTGATCCTGCAACCGGTGACATTCCGCGTAAAAAAAGAATTTAATCTTCATAAGATCCTTCGCGCGGTGGATACTAATATTATTTTATCAAAGCTTACACCCGACGATCATTGCGGACTCACCGAAAAAATGCTGCCCCTGTCCGACCTCCTGGCTCATTACCATCAATACCCCGTCATCATTCAAAATACAGAAGCAATCATCTCACAATGCAATTTTGAATTCGATTTTCGCACACCTAAAAACAAAAAACACTATACCAACAGCCGTCACAGCGACAAGTTGCTTCTTACCAACCTGGCAATGGACGGTTTAAAGAAAAGATATGGTTCTGATAATACAGAAGCCCTGGCGCGGGTAAAAAGAGAGCTCGCGGTAATTGACGATCTTGGTTTTGCAGGATATTTTTTAATTACATGGGATATTCTGCGCTACAGCAACAGTCGCGGGTTTATGCACATAGGCCGGGGAAGCGGTGCCAACAGTATTGTAAGTTATTGTTTGGGCATCACCGACATCTGTCCTTTAGAGTTGAATTTATATTTCGAACGGTTTTTAAATTCCGGCCGCACAAGTCCCCCCGATTTCGATATTGACTGGAGCTGGAAAGATCGTGACGAGATCCTCGACTACATCTTTAAACGTTTCGACACAAAACATGTAGCCTTCACAGGCACCATCGCTATGTTCAAATACAGGTCCATTATCCGGGAGCTGGGAAAAGTATTTGGTTTATCGAAGGAGGAAATGGATGCTTTGGTTGCCGCGCCTCCCGATAAACACGAAAAAAATTCGGTAGTGACATTGGTGCATGAGTATGGGTTAATGTTAGAGCACTATCCTAATATGCGCAGCATGCATTCATGCGGTATTTTAATTTCCGAAGAACCTATTACCAATTACACGGCACTCGAAATGCCGCCAAAAGGTTTCCCCATTGTGCAATTCGATATGCATATCGCTGAGGATATCGGCTTTGAAAAGTTCGACATCCTTAGCCAGCGTGGTATCGGACATATTAACGACAGTGTAAAGCTTATCGAAGAAAACCAAGGCGTAAAAGTGGATATCCGCAACATTTCTCTTTCAAAAGACAATTCAGCCTGCAACGATTTTTTAAAACGCGGAAAAACATTAGGCTGTTTTTATATTGAGAGTCCCGCCATGCGCGGATTGTTGAGAAAACTGCAATGCGACTCCTATAAAGTTCTCGTGGCGGCTTCCTCGGTCATTCGTCCCGGTGTTGCTCAAAGCGGTATGATGACGGAATATGTCTGGCGTCATAATAACCCGGGCAAGTTCGAATATTTCCATCCCGTATTTGAAGAGCAGCTCGGTGATACGTATGGCGTAATGGTGTACCAGGAAGATGTGATCAAGATCGCACACCACTTTGCCGGTCTGCAACTTTCGGATGCCGACATTCTGCGCAGGGCCATGAGTGGCAAGACGCGTTCCAAAAAAGAATTCGATGGCATAAAAAGACGCTTCTTCGAAAACTGTAAAGAAAAAGGATATCCCGAAACCCTTACCCATGAGGTTTACCGGCAGATAGAATCATTTGCAGGTTATTCCTTTTGTAAAGCACATTCTGCCTCCTACGCTGTTGAAAGTTACCAGAGCCTCTATTTAAAAGTTCACTACCCTATTGAATTTATGGTAGCGGTCATCAATAATTTCGGGGGATTTTACCGCACCGAAGTCTATGTTCACGAAGCTCGCATGGCAGGGGCCATTATCAGCAATCCCTGTGTAAACAAAAGTTTTCATCACACTACGGTATATAGAAAAGAGATCTACCTGGGTTTTATCCATCTTAAAAGTCTTGAGCAAAAAATTGCAGAGCTTATTCCTGCTGAACGGGAAAAGAACGGAGACTATTTATCGTTAGAGGATTTTATCCAGAGAATTCCCGCCGGAATCGAAACTTTACAGATCCTCATTTTCAGCGGGGCATTCCGTTTTACGGGAAAAAGTAAGAATGAGCTCGTATTATTAACGCGTATGTACCTGGCCAATGTGAAGCCACAGCACAGGGAACCTTTGCTTATCCGTGAACCATCGAAAGAATATAAGCTGCCGCAGCTTGCGCGTTCACCGTATGAAGATGCTTATGATGAGATAGAACTACTTGGTTTTCCCGTCTCGTGCTCACCTTTTGATCTTCTGCAAACCAAACAGAGAGGCGATATTATGGCTCCTGACCTGGTTAACCAACACGGTAAAATGGTGCGCATGATCGGTTATCTTGTAAGTATTAAACATGTTCCAACCAAACACGGGATGATGAATTTCGGCACCTGGTTCGATGTGGAAGGCAATCATTTCGATTCTGCACATTTTTCAGCCTGCCTTCAGAAATACCCTTTCCAGGGAGGAGGCTGTTATTTGTTGCTCGCCAAAGTGCAGGTCGACTTTCACTTCCCGACTTTAATAGTTGAAAAAATGGCCAAGCTCCCGTTTGTGCCCGACCCACGATACGAAGATGACAAAGACATGAAATTCAGGGTTCATCAGCAACTAAAAGGCGACATTAGTACTACGCACCGCGCCCCATATCCAAGCGAACAGGAAATCGGATTACCGCGATATAAAATGAATTAAAAGACCAACCCTCTTTCCACAAATGACAACCCATCAAAAATATTGATTATGAGCAAGTTCACGCACTCAATTGTACATCGTAAATCAATCGTACACCGTAAATCGTAAATCAATCGTAAATCGTAAATCGTAAATCAATCGTACATCGTAAATCGTAAATCAATCGTACATCTCACATCGTAAATCAATCGTACATCGTAAATCGTACATCGTAAATCAATCGTACATCGTAAATCGTAAATCGTAAATTTTTTGGCGTCTGTTAACAAATTAGACGGTGCAACATCTTTGGAATATATGTTCCGAATACATACCTTTGTTAAAGCAAAAAGAAGAGAACATGCCAAAAGTCAAACAATTCAACAAAGAAAAGGTGCTCGAAGCAGCCGCCGCTATCTTTCATCAGAATGGTTACAACGGAACGTCCATCGACGATATTCTCAAAGCTACCAATCTCAGCCGAAGCAGTCTCTACGATTCATTTAAAGATAAGCACACTTTATACCTGCAGTCACTCGAATTTTACAAGGAGCGTGAGCAGGTATCATATACTATAGTTGACCAGAAAAAATTGAACGGTGTCCAGAAAGTAGAACTGCTTTTTAAGGAAGTGGTCAACCATCTCGTAAATCATCCTGATGGCAATGGCTGCCTGATGGTGAATGCAGCGGCTGAAATGAGCAAGCATTGCGAAAAAACAAACCAGGTGATCTGTAATAATAAAGAACATGTGCAGGACCTGTTCGCCGGCTGGCTCAGTGAAGCCGAAGCTGACAAGGTGATCAGTCTCAGCAAGCCTGCCCGCACATACGGTCCCTTTCTTTTCAACGCTTTATGCGGTCTGAAAGTTCTTAGCCAAAGTGGCGCCGGTCGCGCAGAGCTGAACAACGTTGTAAAAGTGACACTCGACGCCATCGTTTAAGAATGCGTTTTACTGATACTCACACGCATATATATGCCGGGGAATTTAACCCGGACAGGGAAGCACTGATCCGAAAAGCGATCAGCAACGGCATCACTGATTTTTATATGCCCAATATCGATTCCTCTTCCATTGAGCCAATGCTGGCAGTGGAGAAGCAGTTTCCTGAAAATTGTTTCGCCATGATGGGACTGCATCCCTGCAGTGTAAAAGAAGATTACGAAAAGGAACTACAAATTGTAAAGGACTGGTTCACACGCCGCAAATTCACTGCGGTCGGGGAGATCGGCATCGATCTTTACTGGGACAAAACTTTCTTAAAAGAGCAGCAGATCGCCTTTCGCACGCAAATTGAATTAGCACTGCAGTACGAGGTTCCGATCGTGATCCATTGCCGTGAATCATTTAATGAGATCATGGATGTATTGAAGGAATTCAAATCTCTTCCGAAGGGAATTTTTCATTGTTTTTCAGGCACTTATGAACAAGCTATGAAAACTCTCGAACTTGGATTTTTACTTGGCATCGGGGGCGTATTAACCTTTAAAAATGCGGGTCTTGATAAGGTAATTGAAAAAATAGACCTGGATCACTTGGTTTTAGAGACCGATGCACCGTATCTGGCCCCGGTTCCTTACAGGGGCAAGCGCAATGAGCCTTCTCACCTCCTTGAGGTAGTTAAAAAACTGTCCCAGATCCACAACATCTCCGTTGAAGAAATTGCAAGGGTCACCTCCTCCAATGCAAAAAAGCTGTTCGCAAACTCATAATTTGTTGAAAAAGCGGGCGCTTTTCCGGAAAAAGTTTTGCTGAATAAAAAAAACTTCATACATTTGCACCCCCTAATTCAGGGAATGATTAAAATTTTACAAAAGTGGACGCATTAAGTTATAAAACGAAATTTGCCAACAACACTGCTGCTGAAAAAGAGTGGTTACTTGTTGATGCTGAAAATGAAGTAGTTGGACGTTTAGCTTCGAAGGTAGCTATGCTGCTTCGTGGTAAACACAAACCAAGTTATACACCGCATTCTGATGCTGGCAGCAATGTTATCATCATTAATGCTGATAAGGTGCGTTTTACCGGTAAAAAATTAACAGATAAGGAATACGTTCGTTATACCGGTTACCCGGGAGGTCAGCGTTTCGCCAGTCCAAAACAACTGATGGCCACTAAGCCAACTGAGATCCTGAGCCACGCAATCCATGGAATGCTTCCAAAGGGTCGTTTAGGCAGGGTATTAAATACCAATGTGCGTATTTATGCCGGAACTGAGCATGGTCACGAGGCGCAACAGCCTAAAAAAGTAGATTTAAGTAAAATTAAATAATAAGTAAAACTAAATGGAAGTAATCAATACATCTGGCCGCAGGAAAACTTCAGTTGCGCGCGCATACGTAACTGCCGGTACAGGCAAAATTGAAGTGAACGGAAGGGATTACAAACAGTATTTCACAACTCCTACCCTGCACTACTATGTAACACAGTCATTAAAAGTGTCAAACGCTCTTGAAAATTACGATGTAACAGTTAATGTTGCAGGTGGTGGAATTACAGGACAGGCACAGGCGATCCGTTTAGCAATTGCGAAAGCTCTTGTTGAGATCAATCCTGATCTTAAAAAAGATCTTCGCGCGGCTGGTTTAATTACCCGTGACCCACGTATGGTTGAACGTAAGAAATTCGGTCAGAAAAAAGCACGTGCACGCTTCCAGTTCAGCAAACGTTAATAGTAGACCATCATTAGAAAGAGAAAATAAAAAATGTCAGCAAGAACATCATTCAACGACTTACTCGAATCAGGTGCACACTTTGGTCACCTTAAAAGCAAATGGAATCCAGCAATGGCTCCATATATATATGCCGAGAAGAACGGAATTCATATTATCGACCTTAACAAAACTGTTGCAAAGATCGACGAAGCGGCTAACGCCCTTAAACAGATCGCTCGTTCAGGACGTAAGATCCTTTTCGTAGCAACTAAAAAACAGGCGAAGGACATCGTTGCAGAAAAAGTAAAGTCTGTTAACATGCCTTATGTTACTGAGCGCTGGCCAGGTGGTATGCTTACCAACTTCGCTACTATCCGCAAATCAGTACGTCGCATGAGCCAGATCGATAAGATGTTCGCAGACGGAACTTTCGCAAACGTGTCAAAACGTGAGCGTCTTCAGTTCTCCCGCGAGCGTGCTAAACTGGAAACACAGTTCGGTTCAATCGCCGACCTGTCACGTCTTCCTGCAGCTCTTTTTATTGTTGACATTACCAAAGAACATATCGCAGTAGCGGAAGCAAAACGTCTGAACATCCCGACTTTTGCTATCGTTGATACAAACTCAAATCCTAACCTGGTTGATTACGCAGTTCCTGCTAACGACGATGCTTCTACTTCAATCGCTTATATCATCGAACTGATGGTGGGAGCGGTAAAAGAAGGATTATCTGATCGTAAAATGGATAAGGAATCAGGTGGTGAAGAAGGTGATACTAAAGAACTGAGCGCAAGTGAAGCTGAAGAACTGGCTGAAGGAGCGACCATCAAAGGTGGTAAGGACGACGAAGAAGATAAAAGTGGTGCTAAAAAACCACGTCGTCGGGTGATAGCAAAAAAATAATTTTAAAATAAAATTACAAAGCGGTCATTCTGGCAACAGGCTGACCGTTTTTTTTACCGGACAACCCGAAACACAGAACTCGAAACCCGGAACACATAACCCGAAATAATTAATAATAAATAAAGAATAAAGAAAATGGCTATTACAGCAGCAGAAGTAAACAAGCTCCGCCAGCAAACAGGTGCAGGCATGATGGATTGTAAAAAAGCATTAGAAGAAAGCAACGGCGATTTTGAAGCTGCCGTGGATTTCCTTCGTAAAAAAGGTGCAAAAGTTGCAGCTAACCGTCAGGACCGTGACGCTAAAGAAGGCGTTGTTCTTGCAAAGACAAGTTCTGATAACAAATCAGCAGTAGTGATCAGCGTTAACTGCGAAACAGATTTCGTGGCAAAGAATGCTGATTTTATCCAGTTTGCTGAATCAGTTGCTAATATCGCTCTGAACAAAAAACCAACTTCAGTTGACGAATTAAAAGCACTTCCTTACAATAACGATGTTACTGTGGGCGATAAGTTCATGGAGCAGGTTGGTAAGATCGGCGAAAAGATCGATATCGGTTATTATAACGTAATTAACGCAGAGCAGGTGGTGGGTTATATTCACCCGGGTAACCGTCTGGCTGTTGCTCTTGGATTCAATAAACCAGTGAGTGCTGAAGTAGCCAAAAATATCGCTATGCAGGCCGCTGCAATGGCTCCTGTGGCAATCGACAAGGATGACGTTGATCAGACTACTATTAACCGCGAATTGGACATAGCACGCGAAACTACACGTGCTGAAGGCAAACCGGAAGATATGGTTGAAAAGATCGCACAAGGCAAATTAAACAAGTTCTATAAAGAATCTACCCTGCTCAACCAGGAGTATTTTATTGATAACAAAATTACTGTTCGCCAGTACCTGCAGGGGGTTGAAAAAGACCTCACGGTTTCGGCTTTCAAGCGTTATTCATTAGCTTAATTATTGATCCCCTCTTTTTAGAGGGGATTTTTTTTGACAAAAAATAAAACATTAATATTCGCGTGCTCCGCTGATATAAAGAAACTATGAAATACAAAAGAATTCTATTAAAACTCAGCGGTGAAGCCCTTATGGGTAATAAAGGTTTTGGTATTGACCAGGACCGGCTGATGGAATATGCAAAAGAGATCAAATCCGTGTACGACGAGGGCTGCCAGGTGGCTATCGTAATCGGAGGAGGCAATATTTTCCGTGGAATTCAGGCCGAAAAAGGTGGTATGGACCGCGTGCACGGCGACTATATGGGTATGCTCGCTACTGTCATTAACAGCATGGCTATTCAAAGTGCGCTCGAAGGATTAGGAGTGCAGACACGTTTGCAAAGTGCCATTAAAATGGAGCAGATCTGCGAGCCTTTCATTCGTCGTAAAGCTGTTCGTCATCTTGAAAAAGGACGTGTGGTAATTTTTGGCGGAGGTACCGGAAACCCCTATTTTACTACTGATACAGCCGCTACTCTTCGTGCTATAGAGATTGAAGCTGCTGTAATTTTAAAAGGAACACGCGTTGACGGAATTTATACTGCAGATCCTGAAAAAGATAAAAATGCAACACGTTACGAAACCATCAGCTTCGAAGAAGTTTATAGCAAAGGCCTTGAAGTGATGGATATGACTGCGTTTACGCTATGTAAAGAAAATAATCTGCCGATCATAGTTTTCGATATGAACAAACAGGGAAACTTAAAAAATCTGATCAGCGGTCAGAAAATTGGCACACTTGTAGAAGTATAACATCCCGCAACCCTTGATGCTGAAGGGATACAGAACATCTCGTTTTTTTTCTAAAGATCACATTACATTCATGTTGATGTAGATCCGCTTCTTCACTTGTTTATTTCTATACACGAAAATCCATGCGAAAAATTCGTCTGACATTTTCATACTTTTTCTTACATCAGAAAAAGTGGTTTACTTGTTTAAAACTTTTTTCTCATGGTTTTCCCCTAAACTTCAAGCAGGTTAAAGCGCCCTTTTTCTCAATTGCACTAAAATTTCCGCCTGATATTCAATTGCTTAGACCAGTATCTACGCCCGGGGAGGGTAAAAATACCCTCCCTTGATGTGCTTTTTACCGAATTCGTCGAAAAATGACCTTGTTGAAAAAAATTTTTCAGGTGTTTTGGGGGTAAAACAACAGATTGGTTATCAAGCATTTGAAAAATGGCATTTTTTAACGGATTCTGCCCACCTAAACGCGCAACTTATAGAAGATCAATACTTTGTAAGGAATTACTTAAAACTGCAGTTGTGATTGTAATATATACTATTTTTTCGACTAAAAAATAAATTCGTCGCAAATTTTATTTGTTTATCAACATCACGTTGTTACATTTGGACCCGAAACCCAAAAATAAGACGTTTATGCACACACAAGTTGAGTACACGTTTCTTCTGACATCCTTTTCAGCAACTCTTTTGTCCATGTCAGGACCTGAATCCGTACCACCACGCTTCGGCGTTTTTGTCTCCGCACCTGCCTCCCGGACCTTACTGGTCCGATGTTAAAATTCCAAAAGTAAGTCCGGCTCTGCCTGACTTCATAATTTACCGGCCTCCGAATTAACTGTACCAGTACAGCATCGGAACTTTTGTCCCTGAACTTTTTTTTGAACCCAAAAACAGAAAAAAATGAAAACTTTTCACGTCGCAACAACAAAATTATTCAGCAAATTATTGCTGTTAATTGCAATTTTCATGTTCGGACAATCGGCCGCACAAAATAATTGTCAGGGTAAAACATATAGTCAGGGAACCTGGGGAGGACAAAACGGTAACACAGTTTCGACTTATCTGTCAAACAATTTCAGTGGTGCGTTTCCAAGCGGCTTGCAAATCGGGTGTACAAATAAATTGAAGTTGACATCTGCTAACGCTGTGATCAGTTTTCTTCCCTCCACGAAAACCAATGCTTATCTGCCCTCCGGAACATTGATTGATCCCTCCTCCAGCTTCAACACTGCTTTGCTTGGTGAACTCGTCGCCTTAACATTGAATATTAAGTTCGATACTTATGACCCCAATTTTTCTCCTTCAAATTCGCAGATAGGGAATTCGATGATCAATTCTGGCACATTTGCAGGGATGACAGTGAATGCATTTTTGGCAATTGCAAACAGTGAAATAGGGGGCTGCTCAACACCCTACAGTTTAAGTGATATTTATTGGACCGCTCTGTCAATCAATACAAATTATTTGAATGGATGGGTTGATTGGGGATATCTTGATTGCTGTAATCTTACTTTATCTGCTGCCAATGGGACTATTAACTGCGCCGGTGGAACCACAACAATCTCCATTACTGCCAGCAATGGTACCAGTCCGTATACGGGAACAGGAACATTTACTAAAACAGCAGGTGTATACACTTTCACAGTAACTGATGCAAACTCATGCTCTGCAGTTATTACAAAAACAATAACTCAACCTGCTTTATTGAGCTCAACTGTGACCGCCGGGACCATTGATTGCTTCGGCGGTACTGCAACAGTAAATGTTGTCGCATCTGGTGGTACTCCATCCTATACCGGTACAGGGACTTTTTCATTAACTGCCGGAACTCATACCAGGATTGTGACTGACAGTAAAGGTTGCGTGAGCTCGAAGACGATTATAATTACGCAACCCCCTGCTCTCGCGTTGTCCACTACCGTTGGTTCTATTTCCTGTTTCGGCGGATCAACAACCTTAAATATCGTAGCTTCAGGTGGAACCTCGCCTTACACAGGGGCTGGGACGAAAACTGTTTCCTCAGGTCCCTATTCTTTTACAATCACAGATTCTAAAGGTTGTAAAGCTATCTCAAGTGGAACTATAACGCAGCCTGGTTTATTGTCAGCTACCAAAACACAGGGTACTATTTTATGCAATGGCGGTAGTACAACCCTAAATATCGTAGCTGGTGGCGGAACTCCTCCTTACACTGGCGATGGAATAAAAAATATTTTCGCAGGTGCTTATTCGTATACGGTAACGGATTCAAAAACTTGTTCAGTGATTGTTACAGGAAATATTTCTCAGCCAGGCGTTCTTTCGGCCACTTCTACAAAAACAAACGTTTCCTGTTTTGGTGGCAGCGATGCCAAAATATTTTTTTCCGGAATGTCAGGCGGAGGTGGGACTTATGAGTTCTCAATCAACAACGGAGCAACCTGGAGTACAGCAACAATTTTTAATGGATTAACACAGGGAACTTACGCTGCTAGGATCAGGGATGCAGCAGTTCCAACATGTAGTGTGTCTCTGGGTAATATTGTTATTTCGCAGCCTGCACAGCTCTCTGCGTCAAAGACTGAAGGATCGATCCTTTGTTTTGGTGGTAATACAACGGTGAATATTGTGGCGAGTGGAGGTACTGCTCCGTATTCCGGTGACGGAGTAAAAAATGTTTCAGCAGGCGCATATTCGTATACAATAACTGATGCAAAAAGCTGTTCACTGGTTGTATCAGGAAATATTCCGCAGCCTTCTGTCTTAGTTGCCAGCTCTTCTGCAGCACCGGTAGCATGTAACGGAGGAACCACCACAGTAAATGTAACTGCAACTGGTGGAACAACTCTTTATACAGGTATCGGCTCATATACTGCAATGTCTGGATCTCATATTTATACTGTGACCGATGCAAATGGTTGCAAGGACACAACTTTAATTTTTATTACGAACCCTTCTTCACTTTCAGCAACAGGATCTGTCACCAGTAATTATCACGGTGCTCAGATCTCCTGCTTCGGTCTGTCAGATGGTCAGATAACAATTAACGCAACTGGTGGAACCGGCACATTAAACTATTCTGTTGATGGAGGTTTGTTCGGTACAAATAATGTTTTCGGATCCTTATCAGCAGGCACACATAGTTTTATTGTGAAGGATGCTAACGGATGTACGTTTGGGTTGACTGTGCCGATCACTGCTCCTTCTCAACCAGTGATTATAAGCGCAGTTAAAACAACTACCAACGGTGCTGAGTTATCATGTTATAACTCAACTGATGGTGAGATCACAGTGAGTGCCGACCAGGGTACTGGTACACTCATGTATTCTAAGAACAATGGATCTAGCTATCAGGCTGGTGCTGTATTCTCTAATCTTTCTGCAGGTACTTACGATCTGATCGTAAAAGATGCGAACGGTTGTTTGTCTGCTATGACTTCGGTAACCATTACTGCGCCTTCTCAACCAGTGATTATAAGCGCAGTTAAAACAACTACCAACGGTGCTGAGTTATCATGTTATAACTCAACTGATGGTGAGA
>CBIHOL010000066.1:0-26816 GCA_966211905.1 uncultured bacterium | reverse complement strand
TAAATCAGTAAATTGTAAATAGTAAATTAAACAAAAATGTCAGGATTAATTGGTAAAAAAATAGGAATGACGAGCTTCTTCGATGCCAATGGCAAATACACGCCATGCACAGTTATTGAAGCGGGTCCTTGCGTTATTACGCAAGTAAAAACCAATGAAAAAGACGGTTACACAGCTTTACAGCTGGCATTTGACGAGAAAAAAGAAAAAAACACGTCAGGTGCGATGAAAGGCCATTTCGGGATTGCAAAAACAACCCCAAAGCGCAAAGTAGTTGAGTTTCGTCATTTCACAGAGGAAAAAAACATAGGCGAAGTGCTTACTGTTGAACTGTTCGCAGAAGGTGATTTTGTGGATGTAATCGGAACCAGCAAAGGAAAAGGTTTCCAGGGCGTTGTGAAACGTCACGGATTCAGCGGGGTAGGGCATGCTAATAAATCGCACGGACAACACGATCGTGAGAGGGCTCCTGGTTCGTTAGGTGCTTCTTCTGATCCTTCACGCGTAATGAAAGGTATGCGTATGGGTGGCAGAATGGGCGGAAACCGCAAAAAGGTTCAGAACCTTGTAGTAGTTAAAATCATGGCTGAGAAGAATCTTCTTTTAATTAAGGGTTCGGTACCAGGCGCGAAAGGGTCTTACGTTTTAATCGAGAAATAGTCATGCAAGTAGAAATATTAAACATAAGCGGCAAAAAAACCACCAAGAAAGTGGATCTGGTAGATTCTATTTTCGGGGCTGAGCCAAACGATCATTGTATTTACCTGGATGTGAAGTCGTACCTCGCAAATCAGCGTCAGGGAACACATAAATCAAAGGAACGCGCTGAGATAGCACGTACCACAAAAAAGCTTAAACGTCAGAAAGGTACCGGCGGAGCACGTGCAGGATCAATGAAATCACCGTTATTTATCGGTGGTGGACGTGTATTCGGCCCAAGACCAAGGGATTATTCGTTTAAATTGAATAAAAAAGTTAAAGCGTTAGCCCGTATCTCGGCTCTTACGTATAAGGCCAAGGATAACGCAATTACTGTGCTGGAAGACTTCAATTTTGATGCTCCAAAGACCAAAAATTACGTTGACCTGATGACCAATCTTAACATGGCAGACAAGAAGACCCTGCTGGTGTTGGGCGATACGAATAAAAACGTATATTTGTCCTCCCGTAACATACAGGGTGCTAAAGTTGTAAAGGCTTCTGATTTAAATACTTACGATATTTTAAATGCAGAAAACATCATTTTGGCCGAGAGTTCAGTTAAGGTAATTGAAACAATTTTAAATAAGTAAGATGGATATTTTAGTAAAGCCAATCATCACTGAAAAGATGACCGCACAAGCCGAGAAATTAAATCGTTATGGCTTTGTGGTGGCAAAAGAGGCCAACAAATTAGAGATAAAAGCAGCTGTAGAAAAAATGTACGGTGTTAAAGTTGATTCGGTTAATACTCAACAATATGTTGGTAAAGTAAAGACCCGCAACACTACCCGTGGTACTGCCATTGGCAGGGTAAACCGCAACAAAAAAGCTATCGTTACTCTGAAACAAGGCGAAACAATCGATTTTTACGCTAGTATATAATCTGTAAAAAAGCATTACAATGGCATTAAAGAAATATAGACCACTTACACCAACATTAAGATATAAGATCACTTCAGGGTTCGATGAGATAACAACGGACAAACCTGAAAAGAGCCTTATCGTTAAAACGAATTACTCTTCTGGCGGTCGTAACAACACCGGGAAGATGACCATGCGCTATATTGGCGGTGGACATAAAAAAGTGATCCGTTCAATTGATTTTAAACGTGAAAAAGACGGAATCGAAGGTACTGTGAAGTCCATCGAGTACGATCCGAACCGTTCAGCGCGTATCGCTCTTATTTATTACAAAGATGGCGAGAAGCGTTATATCATTGCTCCACAAGGCTTGAAAGTTGATCAGAAGATCTATTCAGGTAAAGGTTCTGCTCCTGAAGTAGGGAACACTCTTTTATTATCTGAAGTACCTCTGGGAACAATCATCCATAACATTGAATTACGTCCCGGACAGGGTGCGGTTCTTGCGCGCAGTGCAGGTTCTTACGCTCAGCTTTCGGCTCGTGAAGGAAAATATGCTGTATTAAAAATGCCTTCAGGCGAGGTTCGTATGATCCTTATTACCTGCAAAGCAACTATTGGTGCAGTTAGTAATCCTGACCATAACCTGGAAGTAGCTGGTAAAGCCGGTAAGAACCGTTGGTTAGGTGTTCGTCCACGCGTGCGCGCGGTGGTAATGAACCCGGTTGATCACCCAATGGGTGGTGGTGAAGGTCGTGCATCAGGTGGTCACCCACGCTCACGCAAGGGTATCCCTGCTAAAGGTTACAAGACCCGTTACAAAGCGAAAGCTTCTAACAAACACATTATCGAGAGAAGAAAAAAATAATTAATAACGTTTAATGGCTGGACCATGGCGGTGGCTTCTACAAGCTCAGCCGCCAGGGGACGGTTTCAAAACAAAAAACAAATAAATGGCTAGATCACTTAAAAAAGGTCCTTTTATCGACCACAACCTTGAAGGAAAGGTTGAAAAGATGAATCAAAGCGGGAAGAAGTCTGCAATCAAGACCTGGGCCCGTCGTTCAACAATTCCACCAGAATTTGTAGGGCATACATTTGCTGTACATAATGGCGCGAAGTTCATTCCGGTTTATGTAACTGAGAACATGGTTGGACATAAATTAGGAGAATTTTCACCAACACGCGTATTCAAGGGGCACGCTGGTCATAACAAGAAATAATTGAAGCCATGGGAAACAGAAAAAGATTAGTAGCCGAAAAGCGCAAAGAGGAAAATAAGACTACCTATTTCGCTAAATTGAACAACTGTCCTACCTCTCCGCGCAAAATGCGCCAGGTAGCAGACCTTGTCAGAGGTAAAGATGCCTATTTAGCTTTAAATATTTTGAAGTTCAACACTCGTGAAGCTTCAGGCCGTTTGGAAAAACTCCTGAAATCTGCAATTGCGAACTACGAACAAAAGAGCCAGGCACGTGCTGAAGAAGGCACCCTGTTCGTAAAAGAGATCATGGTTGACAGCGCATTGATGGTAAAACGTCTGCGTACCGCGCCTCAGGGCCGTGGTTACAGGATCCGCAAACGCACAAATCACGTTACTTTAATTTTAGACACAAAAAATATTTAATAGAAATGGGACAAAAAGTAAATCCAATTGGTATAAGATTAGGGATCATCAAAGGATGGGATTCTAACTGGTTTGGCGGAAACAACTATGCTGAGAAGCTGGTTGAGGACGATAAGATCAGGACCTACCTTAAAGCCCGTTTACCTAAAGGTAGCATTTCTAAGATTGTTATCGAGAGAACACTGAAGTTGATCACTGTTACTATCAATACTGCGCGTCCTGGTATCATTATCGGGAAAGGTGGTAAAGAAGTTGATAAACTGAAAGAGGAATTAAAACAATTAACCAAGAAAGAAATTCAGATCAATATTTTCGAGATCAAACGTCCTGAGCTTGACGCACGTTTAGTGGCAGACAGCATTGCACGCCAGATCGAAGGTCGTATCTCTTTCCGTCGCGCAGCAAAGATGTCAATGGCATCCACTATGCGTCTGGGAGCTGAAGGTATCAAAATTAAAGTATCCGGCCGTTTAGGTGGAGCTGAGATGGCACGTACCGAAGGTTACAAGGAAGGAAGAACACCACTCCACACATTACGTGCTGATATTGACTACGCTATTGCAGAAGCACACACCTCTTACGGCCGTATCGGCGTAAAAGTATGGATCTGCCGCGGTGAGGTATTTGGTAAGCGCGATCTTAGCCCTAATGCAGGTCTTTCGAAAGAAAAAGGTCCTGGATCAGCCGGCGACAGGAGAGGTGACAGGGATGACCGTCCGAAATTCGGAGGTAAAAAACGCCCTAACACTGGTGGCAAGAGAGACGAAAAATAATCGAGAATAGTTTAAAAAATTAAGGTCATGTTACAACCGAAAAGAACAAAATATAGAAAATCGCACAAAATGAAGATCAAGGGCGACGCTAAGCGTGGTCATGAGTTAGCATTTGGTTCGTTTGGTATCAAAGCTATGGACGAGTGCAGGATGACTGCCCGCCAGATCGAAGCTGCCCGTATTGCGATTACCCGTTTTATGAAACGTGAAGGACAGGTTTGGATCCGTGTTTTCCCGGATCGTCCTGTAACTTCAAAACCAGCAGAGGTACGTATGGGTAAAGGTAAAGGTGCTCCGGAATACTGGATGGCTCCTGTAAAACGCGGCCGTATCATCATTGAAGCTGAAGGAGTTCCAATGGAAGTGGCGAAAGAAGCGTTACGTTTAGCAGCTCAGAAACTGCCGATCGTTACCAAGTTCATCGTTCGCAGGGATTACGTAGCGCCACAGGCGTAAGTAAAATAAATACACCGAATTTAGTTAAACCGTTACTTTAATTGAATAAGGCAAAAAAGGGTGTGAAGAACACCGATTAATTAAAAGGAAGCTGATGAGAATCGCTTCGGTAAAACAAGAACAAAAAATGGCAAATAAGGAAATAAAAGGTTTATCTGACCAGGAGTTATTTGATAGGATAAAAGAAGAAAAAGCGGGTTTAAACAAAATGACGCTTAACCACGCGATTTCTCCTGTTGAAAACCCGGCTAAAATCCGTGTTGAACGCAGGAACATTGCTAAAATGTTGACTGAAGCAAATAATCGTAAAAAAGCATCCAAAAAATAATTGCTTTAAATCATGGAAGAAAGAAACTTAAGAAAAGAAAAAGTAGGCGTAGTAAAGAGCAACAAGATGGATAAAAGCATCGTTGTTTCTGTTATGCGTAAGGTGAAACACCCTAAGTACGGTAAATTCGTAAACAAAACAAGCTCATTCGTAGCTCATGATGAGAAGAACGAGTGCAGCATTGGTGATACTGTAAGGATCGCGGAAACACGTCCTATGAGCAAGACCAAGAACTGGCGTTTAGTTGAAGTACTTGAGAAAGTTAAATAATTTGTTAATCGTTTAAAGATATTTCAAAATGATACAGAATGAATCAAGATTAACAGTAGCTGATAACAGCGGAGCAAAAGAAGTTCTGGTGATCCGCGTATTAGGCGGTACCAAAAAACGTTATGCTTCTATCGGCGACAAGGTTGTAGTAACTGTAAAGCACGCAATGCCTAGCGGAAACGTGAAAAAAGGTACTGTGAGCAAAGCCGTGATCGTAAGGACGAAAAAAGAGATCAGCCGTCAGGATGGTTCTTATATCCGTTTCGACGATAACGCGGTGGTGCTTTTAAACGCTACTGACGAGATCCGCGGTACACGTATTTTCGGACCAGTGGCCCGTGAACTGCGTGATAAACAATTTATGAAGATTATTTCATTGGCACCGGAAGTGCTGTAAATAAAAGTATTTAGAAAACATGTCGAAGTTAAAATTAAAAAAAGGCGATACCGTAAAGGTGATCTCTGGCGAGTCCAGGGGGCAGCAAGGTAAGATCGTTACTATTGACCTTAAAAAATCGCGTGCGATTGTTGAAGGCGTGAACATGATCAGCAAAAGCGAAAAGCCGAATGCAAAAAATACCAATGGCGGTATCACTAAAAAGGAAGGCTCTATCCACATTTCAAACTTAATGTTTGTTGAAGGTGGAAAAGGTGTTCGTATAGGTCGTAAATTAAATGAGAAGACCGGGAAACTGGAGCGTATCTCAAAAAAAACCAAGGAGGCAGTTAAATAATGGCAACAACAACTTACAAACCCCGTTTAAAGGGTAAATATGCCGAAGAGGTAATCCCGGCTCTGCAAAAGCAATTCCAGTACTCGTCACCAATGCAGGTGCCGAAACTGAAAAAGATCTGCATCAACCAGGGTATTGGTGATGCTGTATCTGATAAGAAGATGATTGAGAACGCTGTAAAGGAAATGACTACCATTACCGGACAAAAAGCGGTTCCAACTTATTCTACAAAAGACATCTCTAACTTTAAATTACGTAAAGGTGTTGCAATTGGCGTTCGCGTAACATTACGTGGCGACAAAATGTATGAATTCCTTGATCGTCTGATCGCGGCAGCTCTGCCACGTATCCGTGACTTTAAAGGTGTAAATGATAAAGGATTTGACGGACGCGGTAACTACACCCTTGGTGTAACCGAGCAGATCATTTTTCCTGAGATCGACATCGATAAAGTGACCAAGATCCAGGGTATGGATATCACTTTTGTGACTTCTGCACCAACTGACAAGGAAGCACACGCTTTATTAACTGAATTTGGAATTCCATTTAAAAAGAAACAAGCACAACAAGCATAATCAATGGCAAAAGAATCGATGAAGGCCCGCGAGGTCAAACGTAAGAGACTGGTTGAGAAATACGCTGCAAAGCGCGAAGAACTTAAAAAAGCCGGTGACTCAGTTGGCCTGCAAAAATTACCACGTAACTCTTCAAAAGTTCGTGTACGTAACCGTTGCAACCTTACTGGTCGTCCACGTGGTTATATGCGCGATTTTGGCGTAAGCCGTAACCAGTTCCGCGATATGGCACTTTTCGGGTTAATCCCGGGTGTGACCAAATCAAGCTGGTAACAAATAAAATATTGGAGGTTAAGGAAATATTCGTATATTTGCCCCCTCTAAAAAATAAATAATTGTTTAATATAATTATTCTGGCCGGGACCACCGGTATTTCGGAATAACATATAAACTTAAAAAAATGACAGATACAATATCAGATTACCTGACGCGGGTAAGAAACGCGATCAAGGCAAACCACCGCATCGTAGAAGTTCCATCTTCTAATCTTAAAAAAGAGATCACCAAGATCCTTTTCGAAAAAGGTTACATTTTAAACTACAAGTTTGAAGAAACCGAAAACAAACAAGGCGTAATTAAAATCGCTTTGAAATACCATCCTGTAACGAAATTATCGGCTATCCGTTCATTGGACCGTATTTCAACTCCAGGTTTGCGTAAGTATTCGGGAGCTGCAAAAATGCCGCGTGTATTAAACGGACTTGGCATCGCCATCGTTTCTACTTCCAAAGGTGTGATCACCGATAAAGAAGCAAAGAAAATGAATGTTGGTGGTGAGGTTTTATGTTACATTTCATAATCAGGAAGGAGAAACTAAACATGTCACGTATAGGAAAAGCCCCGATTGAATTACCTAAAGGAGTAGAGGTAAAGATCAATAATGGAATTGTTACCGTTAAAGGTGCAAAAGGAGAACTTACTCAGAAGGTAGACCACGATATTAATGTTGCTGTAGAGGACAATCAGATTGTTTTGACCCGCGCAACAGAACAAAAGCGTCATAAGGCATTACATGGCTTATACCGTTCCCTTATCAATAACATGGTTACTGGTGTTAGCCAGGGCTACAAAACCGAGCAGGAGCTTGTGGGTGTAGGTTACCGTGCTTCAAATAAAGGACAGATGCTGGAGTTATCTCTTGGATACTCACACAACATACATTTTGAATTACCTAAAGAAATCAAAATAACCACCACCACCGAAAAAGGTCAGAATCCTAAGGTGATCCTTGAAAGTGCTGATAAGCAACTGATAGGCCTGGTGGCTGCAAAGATCCGCAGCTTGCGTAAACCTGAGCCTTACAAAGGAAAAGGTATTAAGTTCAGCGGTGAGGTATTACGGAGAAAAGCTGGTAAATCTGCTTCTAAGAAATAATAACTAAGAAGAAGATCGGTCAGTAAAAGAATTAT
This sequence comes from uncultured bacterium, assembly GCA_966211905.1. GTDB lineage: Bacteria > Bacteroidota > Bacteroidia > B-17B0 > Aurantibacillaceae > Aurantibacillus. The sequence goes on along the minus strand of CBIHOL010000066.1, from coordinate 19,081 downwards.
TAATCATCTTTAAAAAATTGGAAAGATGGCATTTAGCAAAGAAAACAGAAGAGAAAAAATAAAATTAAAGCTCCGTAAGAAAATCAAAGGTACGGCGCAGTCACCACGCCTGAACGTATTTCGCAGTAATTCTGAGATCTACGCGCAGCTGATCGACGACAAAGGTGGAAAAACCATTGCTGCAGTAGGATCAGTTGACAAGTCGATCCAGTCAAGCAAAGTTAACAAGTCAGAAAAGGCGAAGTTAGTAGGTAAAATGATCGCTGAAAAAGCAGTTGCGAATGGCATTACTGAAGTAGTGTTCGACCGTAACGGGTTTTTATATCATGGCAGGATAAAATCGCTGGCCGAAGGTGCACGCGAAGGAGGTTTAAAATTCTAAAATATTCAAGATGTCAAAAGAAGTAGTAAAGCGCGTTAAATCGAGCGATATAGAATTAAAAGACAAGCTGGTAGCAATTCAGCGTGTAACCAAGGTAACCAAAGGTGGACGTCACTTCAGCTTTTCGGCCATTGTTGTGGTTGGAAATGAAAAAGGTGTTATCGGACAGGGTCTTGGTAAAGCAAATGAAGTAACTGATGCTATCACTAAAGGTATTGAAGATGCCAAAAAAAGCCTGGTGAAGGTGCCTGTACTTAACGGTACAGTGCCACACGAACAAACAGGAAAATTTGGTGGAGCACGTGTGTTCCTTAAGCCTGCAGCTCATGGTACTGGTGTAATTGCCGGTGGTGCGATGCGTGCTGTGCTTGAGAGCGTTGGTGTAACTGACGTACTTGCAAAGTCAAAAGGTTCAAGTAACCCGCACAACGTGGTAAAAGCAACTGTTGATGCGTTGATGAAAATGCGTGATCCTATCACCATTGCTCAGCAACGTGGTATTAAACTGGCAAATGTGTTTAACGGTTAAAAATTAAGGCAATGGGAAAAGTAAAATTAACTTTAGTTAAAGGCATCTCTAAGCGTTCGCCTGCACAAAGAGCAACCCTGGTAGCTCTAGGACTTGGTAAAACGCACAGTTCGGTGGAAAAAGACACTAATCCTGCTATTGACGGGATGATCAACAAGGTGAAGCACGTATTAAAAGTTGAAAATATTTAATAGTAAATAGATGAAATTAAGTGGACTAAAACCTGCAAAAGGTTCCGTAAAATCAAATTACCGTCGTGGCCGCGGACAAGGTTCCGGTGGTGGTGGTACAGCTACACGTGGACACAAAGGTGCCCAATCGCGTTCTGGTTACTCTTCAAAGCGTGGTTTTGAAGGTGGTCAGATGCCGTTACAGCGTCGTTTGCCAAAATTTGGTTTCAAAAACATTAACCGTATCGAGTACACAGGAATCAATTTAGATTCTATCCAGGCACTGATCGACAAAACAAAAGTTACAGAAATTAATTTTGATGTACTTGTGAAAAATGGTCTGGCCGGTAAAACTGATCTTGTAAAGATCATGGGTCGCGGAGAATTAAAATCGAAAGTAGAAATCAAAGCTCATGCCTTTACAGCTTCTGCAAAAAAAGCTATTGAAGACAAAGGTGGTAACGCAACTGAGGTAAAATAAATATATGAAGCGTTTTTTTGATACCCTCCGGAATATCTGGACCATTGAGGAGCTAAGGCAGAGGATTTTAGTGACCCTTGGCCTGGTATTGATCTACCGTCTTGGATCTTACGTTGTACTTCCAGGCGTGAATGTTGACGCATTAGCCGCAGCACAAAGCAGCCAGGAAGCTGGTGGAATTGTGGGTCTTATCAATATGTTTGCAGGTGGAGCTTTTTTAAGGGCTTCTATTTTCGGACTGGGGATCATGCCTTACATTACTGCTTCTATTATTATTCAGCTTTTGGGTATGGCCGTGCCATACTTTCAGAAGATGCAGCGGGAAGGGGAGAGTGGACGCAAAAAAATCAACCAATACACCCGTTTCCTTACCATCGCGGTAACAGCGGTTCAGGCTCCGGGTTATATTGCTTCTATCAAATCTTCCGCTCCGAATGCTTTTACTGACCTTTCCACTTTCTGGTGGATCCAGTCGATCTTTATCCTTGTAACAGGTACCATGTTTGTAATGTGGCTGGGTGAAAGGATCACAGATAAAGGACTTGGTAATGGTATTTCACTGATCATCATGATCGGGATCATCTCCCGTCTTCCATTTGCCTTCTTATCTGAAGTTAAATCAAGGACGGCAGGAAACGGTGGTTTAATTATTTTTCTAATTGAAATAGTGATCTTGTTACTCGTAATTGTTGGAAGCATCCTGCTGGTGCAAGGCACACGCCGAATACCAGTGCAGTTTGCCAAGAAGATCGTGGGTAACAAACAATATGGAGGTGTTCGCCAGTACATTCCTCTAAAAGTAAATGCAGCTGGTGTAATGCCTATCATCTTTGCGCAGGCAATTATGTTTATTCCTGCAGCCATCGCAGGTTTCTCAAACAGCAATGGCGGGATATTCAGTCAGCGTTATGGTTTCTGGTATAATTTCATCTTCGCGGTGATGATCATTCTTTTTACTTACTTCTATACAGCAATTATGGTTAATCCAAACCAACTGGCTGATGATATGAAGAGAAACGGTGGTTTTATCCCCGGAGTAAAACCTGGAAAGAAAACTGCTGAGTTTATTGACCAGGTAATGAGCAGGATCACGCTTCCGGGATCTATTTTCCTTGCGGCTGTGGCTATTATGCCTGCCTTTGCTCAGAAACTGGGAATCAACAGTGCTTTTGCAGATTTTTATGGAGGAACTTCGTTACTGATCCTTGTTGGTGTGGTACTGGATACCCTCCAGCAGATAGAAACTTATTTGTTAAACCGTCATTATGATGGTCTGATGAAATCCGGAAGGATCAAAGGACGCGGAGCAAATGCAATGATGGTTCAACAGGGTTAATCTCAATATGGCGAAACAATCGAACATTGAAATTGACGGAACCATCGTAGAAGCTTTAAGTAACGCGATGTTCAGGGTGGAGTTAGAGAATGGGCACGTAGTTACCGCCCATATTTCGGGAAAAATGAGGATGCATTACATCAAAATTTTACCCGGTGATAAAGTAAAACTGGAAATGAGTCCTTACGATTTAACCAAAGCGAGGATAACTTTTCGATACAAATAGGTCGTTTCGACAAGCTCAACGACCTTACGGATACTAGTTGGTGGCTGAGCCCACCGACAAAAGGAAAAAGTAAACAGATAAAGAAATTAACAATAGTTAAAGAATAGAAAACATGAAAGTCAGAGCATCCATCAAGAAAAGAAGTGTTGACTGCAAGATCGTTCGCCGCAAGGGGAAGCTGTATGTAATTAACAAAAAAACCCCAAAATTCAAACAAAGACAGAAGTAATTTTCTATCTTTGCAAACCCTTTTTTAATAATATTATTTTACATAAATGGCACGTATAGCTGGTATAGATTTACCAAAAAACAAGAGAGGCGTAATAGGTTTGACCTATATTTACGGAATTGGCAGTAGCCGCGCTGCTAAGATCCTTAGCGAAGCTGGTATCCATCAGGATAAAAAAGTAAGCGAATGGACTGACGATGAGCAAAACGCGATCCGTACGCTGATCAACAATAATTTCAAGATCGAAGGTGCTCTTCGTTCAGAAACTCAGTTGAACATCAAACGTTTGACGGATATCAACAGCTACCGTGGAATTCGTCACCGTAACGGTTTACCGGTTCGCGGACAACGTTCGAAAACCAACGCGCGTACCCGTAAAGGTAAACGTAAGACGATTGCCAACAAGAAAATGGCAACCAAGTAATTATTAATTCATAGTTCAAAAGATACAATGGCAAAACAACCAACAGCAGCTAACACCGCCAAGACAACACAGCGCAAGCGCACTGTGAAGGTGGAAGCAACAGGTGAAGCTCATATTAACGCTACATTCAACAACATCATCATCTCTTTAACCAACCTTTCAGGACAAGTTATTTCCTGGAGCAGTGCTGGTAAAATGGGATTCCGTGGTTCTAAAAAGAATACTCCTTACGCAGCTCAAATGGCGGCGCAGGATTGCAGTAAAGTTGCTCACGAGGCAGGTTTACGCAAAGTAAAAGTATTTGTAAAAGGCCCGGGTGGTGGAAGAGAAAGTGCGATCAGAACTCTTGCTGCTTCAGGCATCGAAGTTTCTGAGATCATGGACATCACGCCAATTCCTCACAATGGCTGCCGTCCTCCAAAACGTCGTCGCGTATAATACAAATAATAAGCCGGTCTCACCCGTTGGTGGGATTTGGAGCTGCTGATCTATAGGGTCTTCAGCTTAAATAATAACCCGATGAAGATTTAAAAAACGAAACACTTCATCACTAAGAAAACAATTATTTAAAATGGCAAGGTACACAGGTCCCAAATCCAAAATCGCACGTAAGTTCAGAGAGCCAATCTTCGGTCCTGATAAAGCGTTAGAAAAGAAAAACTACCCTCCGGGGCAACATGGTGCAGCGAAGAAGCGCGCCAAGCAATCTGAATATGCTGTTCAGTTGCAGGAAAAGCAAAAAGCGAAATACACTTACGGGATCCTTGAAAAGCAATTTGCCAGGACATTCGATAAGGCAGCACGTTCACACGGTATTACCGGTGAAGTATTATTGCAGTTAATTGAAAGCAGGCTTGATAACGTTGTTTACCGTTTAGGAATTGCTCCTACACGTCGTGCAGCGCGTCAGCTCGTTTCTCACGCACATATCACTGTAAATGGAAACATAGTGAATATTGCCTCTTACACCCTGAAACCAGGTGATGTAGTTGGAGTTCGCGAAAAATCTAAGTCACTTGAAGTTATTACTAGTGCCGTTTCAGGTGCTGTAAACAAACACCCTTGGCTTGATTTCGACAGAGCAGCATTGACCGGGAAATTCCTTTCCCGTCCTGAGCGTTCACAGATCCCTGAGAACATTAAGGAACAGCTGATCGTCGAGTTGTACTCTAAGTAATAAAATAATTTAATTAACTAAAATAAGCTTATAATATGGCAATTTTAAATTTCGTAAAACCTGACAAGGTTATTATGATTAACTCGACCGAGACCACGGGACAGTTTGAGTTCAGACCTCTCGAACCTGGTTTTGGTATCACCATCGGAAACTCTTTACGTCGTATTTTGCTTTCTTCACTTGAAGGTTTTGCAATTACAAGCTTAAGGGTTGAAGGAGTTGACCATGAGTTCTCTACTATCAAGGGCGTTGTTGAAGACGTTACCGAGATCGTTCTGAACCTGAAGCAAGTTCGTTTCAAAAAGCAATTAGATAATCACGATACTGAAAAAATTACCGTTCACTTTGCAGGTTCTGATAAATTCACTGCCGGCGATATCGGTAAATATGTAAATGGTTTCCAGATACTGAATCCTGACCTGGTTATCTTTAACTGCGATCCTTCTGTTCGTTTGAAAATGGAACTTACAGTTGAGCGTGGCCGTGGTTATGTTCCTGCTGAAGAGAACAAAACCAACAGCGCTCCTATCGGCACTATCTTTATTGATTCGATCTACACACCGATAAAGAACGTAAAATACAATATCGAAAACTATCGTGTTGAGCAAAAAACCGATTACGAACGTCTTATCCTGGATATCGTTACCGACGGCTCAATTCATCCAAAAGATGCGCTTAAAGAAGCTGCGAAGATCCTTATTTTCCACTTTATGCTGTTCTCTGACGAAAAGATCACTCTTGATGCAGAAGAAAAACGTAACGAAGAGGAATTTGATGAAACAAGCCTTCACATGCGTCAATTGCTGAAAACCAAGCTGGTTGACATGGACCTTTCAGTACGCGCTCTGAACTGCCTTAAAGCTGCAGACGTTGAGACTTTAGGAGAACTTGTTTCATTCAACAAGAACGACCTCTTAAAATTCCGCAACTTTGGTAAGAAATCACTTACTGAGCTTGAAGACCTCGTTCAATCAAAGTCATTGCACTTTGGAATGAACGTTGCGAAATATAAACTAGATAAAGACTAACCGCGCTTTACAATCGTAAATTGTAAATCGTCAATCGAAAATTCCAATGAGACACGGAGATAAAATAAATAATTTAGGCAGGAAAACAGCGCACCGTCACGCGTTGTTGATGAACCTGGCCATCGCTTTGATCGAGAACAAGCGTATATTCACTACTCTCGCAAAAGCAAAAGCTTTACGTACTTACGTTGAGCCACTTATTACAAAAAGCAAGGACGATACTACTCATAGCCGTCGTACTGCTTATGCATACCTGAAGAACAAAGATGCTGTAAGCACTTTATTTAAGGATGTAGCTGTGAAAGTTGCTGAACGTAACGGTGGATACACACGTATCATTAAGACCGGAAACCGTCAGGGAGACGCTGCTGAAATGGCAATGATCGAGCTGGTTGATTTCAACGAGATATACAGCAACAACAAAAAAGGCGCAACTGCCGGTAAAGCTAAAACTACCCGTCGCCGTGGCACTAAAAAAGCCGCTGCTAAAAAAGGTACCGAAGCAAAAGGAACTGATTCATCGAAAGAAGAATCAAAAGGAGAATAATACTTCTTTAATATTTTTAAAAAGCCCGTTCAGTTTCTGGACGGGTTTTTTTGTGGGTTCTAAATACGTTCATTTTAACCACTAAGGGCACAAAGAACACTAAGCAATCACTAAGTTTTTTCTGAACGCATCTTCCTGCCTATAGAGCCAGGTCACAAAGGAAAGTATCCCGGCGAAGCCGGGATACTTTATTGAAGAACACAAGAAGGAGAACATTGCGAGTTATTTCGCGAGGTTACACTGATAATGCTCAGAGTTTACTCATCAACATCAGGCCATCGCGTAAAGGTAAAAGCAGCGGCTCTACCCGGTCATCGGATGCTGTTTTCTTATTGAACTCATGGATCGCATTTGTATCAATGTCTTTATTTTCATCCAATACCTTGGCGCTCCATAGTACGTTGTCGGCAATGATAAGTCCGCCCGGCCTTACCTTTTCGATCACGAGGTCGAAATACAGTGCATAATTTCTTTTATCAGCATCAATAAATACTATATCAAAGGTTTCTTCAAGCGCCGGGATTATTTCCTTTGCCTGACCTGCTATTATCCGGATCTGATCTTTATGCGAAGACTCAGCGATAAACCTCGAGGCAAACAGGTTGGTTTCCTCATTGGGATCTATTGTAATGAGTTTTCCGCCTTTTTCCAGCCCTTCGGCCAGGCATAAAGCAGAATAACCCGTATAGGTGCCAATTTCCAGGATGACAGAAGGTTTGTGAAGCTTGGAAATAAAGCTAAGGAAACGGCCCTGTAAATGTCCGCTAAGCATGCGGGGGCTGTTCACTTTTAAGTGCGTTTCTCTATTCAATCGCATTAAAAGCTCATTTTCCGGTTCTGAGTATTTTTGACAATAGTCTAATAAGCGTTCATCTATAAACTCCATTGTGTAATGTTTCGTGTTTCTTGTTTCGTGTTTCTTGTACTGTGTTTGTTAATTCGAACTTCGAGGATCTCAATTATTGGTTCGATTTGAACCAACGGTGCTTTAACCAGAAATCAGGAACGCGAAACCCGAAACAATTTTGAACCCCTGAACTTCGGATGTTAATGAAATTACGTTAACCGCTTATTTATGATCTTGGAAACATTCCCAAAAACCTGACCGGGAGAAAATTTGCGCCAGTCGAAATCGTCCAGTTCACCGCCGGAGATCAGGTATTGATCAATGCCCGCCTGTTTAAATTCTTTGAGCACATGATCACGAAAATTAAGAAGCACGATCCAGCCATCTTCACCGATATCGTCGAACCACTCTTCGTAATAGCTGTCATCGCTCTGATGAAAATTAAGCACGTTCTCTCCCACCAGGATGTACTTGTTGATGCCGAAATAACTCATTTCATCAATAAAATCACGTTTAAGAAGCATGATATCATTATTAATAGCATCATTCCATTCTCCGATAAACTCGATAATGGCGTATTTTTCGTCGTAGTCAACAAACAACACCTTTATATACAGGGTTTCACTGCCTATATCGTCCCACTGAGGGTGGATATAATAGTTATAGATCGTATTGGAATACTCAAATTCGCTGTATTCGCGGCCATAGAACGGGGAATCGGGATCTTCCGCTGCCACGTACAGATGCTGCCAGTTATAAAATGGTTCAATGGTATGCATTAAGGCAAATTTACAATTTAGGAAACAGGAAATTAAAAAACTTGTAAAACTGCCCGGATCAGACCATGTTTCTGAAAGGCATTTTTTTGATTATTTTGATCTTTAAGGCTTCACGCATGGTCTCAAGACCGGTAAGAAGAATGATGCGGATATCCATGCCCGTAGTAGCGTGCTCAACATAATACAGGTCCCACTGAAGGCGCTTGTACACTGAACGTACATTTGGGGTTGGTCCCCTGAAACCGTTGATCTGGGCCAGCCCGGTAATACCCGGCTCAACAAGATACCTGTTGTAATAACCCGGAAAAAGCTCAGCAAAATACTCTGAATCCTTAAGCATATGAGGCCTCGGGCCTACAATTGACATATCACCAATGAGCACATTGATAAACTGGGGTAATTCGTCAAGGTTGGATGAACGCAGGAATTTGCCCATCCTGGTAATGCGGGGATCGTTGAGGGCTGCCTGCAGGTCGTGAGCAGTAGGGTTAACCTGCATGGTACGTAACTTAAAGCAATTGAATGTACTTCCCTTGTATCCTGTTCGTTTTTGTTTAAAAAAAACAGGTCCTTTTGAGTCCAGCTTAATAAGAATAGCTAGTAGCGGCAATAGCCAGGAAAGGATGCAGACCGTAATAGCAAGGGAAACCAGGATATCAATACTTCTTTTAACAACCAGGAAGCTACGACGGCGGTTCTCCACGGCTTCCACCAGCTGTTCATTGTGCTCAAGAGTAAATACCTCTTTATCAAATATTGCGCTATTGTGGGTCAAAAGTGAGACGAAATTCAGAATCGTACAAAAGTACTCTAAAAATTTGAATTGTTTAAGTGTTAATCCGTTACCGTAAGCAATTTGGGGGTACTGGCAGTGTTGGAGATTGTTTTTGGAACGTTATAATATTACGCATTTATTGCTGCAGGGTTATGCCCTGATATGTGCAAGTTATTAACCGACTTATGCCTGAAAGACCGATAAATTTGCGCAACTGCTGCAAAAACCGCTGCCTTAAAAACTCTATATTTGTCGAAATTTTTTTTACGGATTTTGCGGTCTTCATGTGACTGAGGAATGCGTAGCTTTTATTAATGGTCATATAGGATTTTAATATGTTGAACAACAAAAGTGTTTTAATTACGGGGGGTACCGGATCGTTCGGCAAAATGTTTACCAAGCTGATTTTTGAGCGTTACCCAAACGTGAAACGGCTGGTTATTTTTAGCCGCGACGAACAAAAACATTACCAGATGGGTCTTGATTACCCTGAAGATAAGTTTAAGGCTATCCGGTACTTTATCGGTGACGTTCGCGATGAAAGCCGGCTGATAAGCGCATTCGAAGGAATTGATATTGTTATTCACGCCGCTGCTATGAAACACGTTCATATTGCGGAGTATAATCCGATGGAATGTGTGAAGACAAATGTGCTTGGTGCTGAAAATGTGATAACCGCGGCATTTAAAAGTGGCGTTAAAACGGTTGTGGCTCTTTCGACCGATAAAGCGGCTGCACCGATCAATCTTTACGGAGCTACCAAACTGACCTCTGATAAGTTATTCATTGCGGCAAATAATATAAAAGGTAAAAGGGATCTGACCTTTTCAGTTGTTCGCTATGGAAACGTGATGGGATCAAACGGATCAGTGATGCCGTTTTTTCTGAAAAAACGGAAAGAGGGTTTTCTGCCTATCACCGACAGCAGGATGACCCGCTTTAATATTTCTCTTGAAGAAGGTTGTGATATGGTTTTTAACGCCATTGAAAACGCCTGGGGAGGAGAAATATTTGTTCCAAAAATCCCTTCATATAAGATCACGGACGTTGCCACTGCTATTGCTCCTGAATGCAAACAGGTGGAAGTGGGAATCAGGCCCGGTGAAAAGCTCCATGAAGAAATGATTACAGCTTCGGATTCTTTTAATACCCTTGACCTGGGAAAATATTATGTGATCTTACCGCAACAACCCGTTTTTAACGTGGAAGAATACAAAACCAAATTCAAAGCCAAGCCTGTACCACATCAGTTCTGCTACAATTCGGGAACCAATGACCAGTGGGAAACGGTTGAAAGCCTGCGCAAGCTCATAAAAGAATATGTTGATCCTGATTTTGAAGTAAGTAAATAATGAAGTACAATATTCCATACGGAAAACAATTTGTGTCGGACGAAGACACGGCAGCAGTATTGAAAGCTTTGCATTCGGATTTTCTCACGCAGGGACCGGCCATTGCTGAATTTGAAAAAAACTTTGCAGGTTATATCGGTTGCAAATATGCTGTAGCGGTTTCAAACGGAACAGCAGCCTTACATCTTCCATTTTTAGCGATAGGATTAAAACCGGGAGACAGGATCATTACAACCCCTATTACATTTGCCGCCTCTGCCAATGCAGCACGATACTGTGGAGCTGAAGTGCATTTTGCCGATATCGATCCTGACACTTACGTGATTTCGATCAAAGCGGTGAGATCCTTACTTGAGAAGCACGGAAAAGGGTATTATAAGGCGATAGTGCCTGTAGATTTTACAGGTTATCCTGTTAACCTTGAAGAGGTCCGGAAGTTAGCAGATGAGTATGATCTTTTTGTATTGGAAGATGCATGTCACTCTCCGGGGGGATATTTTATTGATTCAAGAGGAGAAAAGCAGATGTGCGGAAACAGTAAGTATGCCCACGCCGCTGCTTTTTCATTTCATCCCGTTAAACATATTGCTGCCGGTGAAGGAGGCATGATCACTACAAATGATGAAGCACTTTATAAAAAGCTCATGTTGCTTCGCACACATGGTATTACCAAAGAAGATCTTACTTACGATTTTCCTGAGCCTGAAAAACAGGGAGCCTGGTATTACGAAATGCAGCAGCTGGGATACAACTACAGGATCACTGATATACAGGCCGCTCTGGCAAACAGTCAGCTGAAAAGAGCGGATAAAGGAATTGAGCTTAGAAAAAAAATTGCTGACAGGTATCGCGCAGCATTTAAAGGAAGCAATGTTACAGTTCAACAGGAAACAAACGGTCATTTCAACGCATATCATCTTTTTGTAGTCAGAGTAAAAAACAGGCGCGCCCTTTACGACGCTTTGCGTGAAAACGGGATCTATGCCCAGATCCATTACGTACCTGTTCACCTGATGCCTTATTACAGGCAATTTGGATGGAAGCCCGGTGATTTTCCACATGCTGAAAATTACTATAAGGAATGTATTAGTTTACCGATGTACCCCACGCTTACTGAAGCGGAACAGAATTTTGTAATTGAGCAGGTTCTGAATTCTGAGAAAAAAGAAGCGCTTTTAGCGCGGTAATATCATGCCGGTCCCGACAAGCGATCATAGAGATTCAATCAAAAAGATAGTTCTTGGTACTGTTCAATTCGGTTTGAATTACGGCATAAACAACCAGACTGGTAAACCTTCAGCTCAGGCTGTTCAGCAAATACTTGATTTCGCTTTTAAGGCTGGCATTCGAACACTGGATTCAGCCGAAGCGTATGGAGATGCGCATGAAGTTATTGGCAGGTATCATCAGAATTCGGAAAACAGATTTAATATTATAACCAAGTTCAGTAAAGAAAAAATCAGGGCAAATTTACACGCACAGGTGTCGGAAGATCTTGAAAAACTGAATGTGGACAGGTTATATGCATATATGTTTCACTCCTTTGCCGATTATCTTGCGTATTACGAAAAGTTCGCCGGCGAAATTCAGGAGCTTAAACAAGCAGGAACTATTTTGAAGTTCGGTGTATCTATTTATACGAATGAAGAATTGGCGCAAGTAATCGCCATGAAAAATATTGATATTGTTCAGCTACCATTTAACATGCTCGACAATATTTCAAAAAGAGGTGCCCTCATTAAAAAAGCACATGAGGCAGGAATTGAAGTTCATACCCGCTCTGTATTTTTACAGGGATTGTTCTTTAAAGATCCTGGAACATTGCCGCAAAGTCTGGAAGGGCTGAGTCCATACCTACTGAACATCAGGGAAATTGGAGCAGGAAACAATTCACAACTGACTTCTCTTGCATTAAACTATGTGCTGCACCAGCCAGATATAGATGGTGTCCTTGTTGGTGTGGATACTTTACATCAACTCGAAGAAAACATCCGCAGTGTTGGTGAACTGAATAAAGAGACTGTGATGCGGATCGATGATATTGAGGTAAGGAAACCTGAACTTCTTAATCCTGCAAACTGGAAATTATGAGAGTTTTGTGCATTACCCAGGCCCGTACAGGGTCGACCAGGTTGCCCGCGAAGGTTCTTAAGACCGTAAACGGTCAGACGCTTCTTTCGATACACCTCGACAGGATCCAACGATCTGAAATAATAGATAAGGTTATTGTTGCCACGACGATTGAACCCGGAGACGACAGGATCGTGCACATTGCTGAAGAGAAGAATCTCGATGACAGCAGGGGAAGTGTAAATGATGTTTTAGATAGGTTTTACCAGGCAGCGTTGCCATTTATGCCAGAATGGATTGTGCGGATCACCTCTGATTGTCCGTTAATAGATCCACAGTTAGCAGACCAGGTAATAAATCTCGCGATCACGCAAAACGTTGATTATTGTTCCAATACTTTTGAGAATTTTTTTCCGGATGGCACGGATGTGGAAGTCTTTAAATTCGCGGCTTTGAAAAAGGCGTGGGCGGAGGCTACTCTCAAATCCGACAGGGAACACGTTACACCCTATTTGTATAATAACTCTGATTTAAAAGGCGGAACACTCTTTACTGCTGCGAGTTTTTCAAGCGGCAAAGATCACAGTCATGTACGATTAACAGTTGATGAACCGGCAGACTTTGAAGTTATTGAGAAACTGATTGTTGCTCTGGGGATAGATGCAACGTGGGAGGAATATTCAGACTATTATCTGCGGCATTCCCTTGGCAAGATCAACAATCAGCATATACGAAACGAAGGTTATTTAAAATCACTAAAAAAAGATAATGATCAGCAACTTTAAAAAGTCAGACGAAATGATCCGCAGAGCGCAGGAGATCATTCCTGGCGGATGTCATACTTACAGCAAGGGACCGGATCAATCGCCGCTGCTTGGACCAAAAATGATATCACATGGTAAGGGAAGTCATGTTTGGGACGTAGACGGAAATGAATATATTGACTGGACCATGGGTCTTACGGCGGTGAGCCTTGGGCACGCTTTCGAGCCCGTACTTGCACCCGTTCGCGCCGAGCTGGAAAAAGGAGTCAACTTTCAATGTCCCTCACCAATAGAAACAGAACTGGCGGAATTATTTCTTAATTGTGTACCTACAGCCGAAATGGTGAAGTTTGCGAAGAACGGATCGACTGTTACAACAGCTGCCGTAAAACTTGCGAGGGCTTATACAGGGCGCAAGTATATCGCTTATTGTTCGGATCATGGATTTTTTTCATATGATGACTGGTATATTGGAACAAAGCCGAATAATTCAGGAGTGCCTCCCGAGTTTGCGGCATTCACCGTAGCTTTTAAATACAATGATTTTGATTCAGTAACACAGTTGTTCGAAAAATATCCAGGACAGATCGCCGGGGTTATACTTGAACCAATGGAGTTTGATATGCCCAAGGACAACTTTCTAATAAAAGTGCAGGAGCTTTGTAAAAAAAACGGAACGGTCTTCATTATTGATGAAATGATCACCGGTTTTAAGCTTGCATTTCCAGGCGCGCACACAATGCTGGGTCTGGACCCCGACCTGACCACCTGGGGTAAAGGGGTAGCAAACGGATTTTCAACATGCATGCTTGCCGGTAAACGCGACATTATGAAGCTTGGTGGAGTTGATCATGACAAAGAGCGAGTGTTTTTGATCTCGACCACACATGGCGCGGAGACACATGCACTTGCTGCAGCGATTGCAAGTATAAAATATACCAGGGATCACAATACAATTTCATCTGATGAACAGAAAGGGATCCTGATCAGGAAAAAAGTGGAGGAACTTATCAGTAAACATGATCTCGCAAAATACATAGAGATCAAAGGACATCCCTGCTGGTTACTGATGATCTTCAGGGATCAGAGCGGTTCGGCAAGTGACGGTTTTAAAACCTTGTTCTTTCAGGAAATGATCAAACAGGGAATCCTGTTCAGAGGGATGTTCAACATATCGGTTTCTCATTCTGAAGACGATCTGAAACTGACATTTTCCGCACTGGATAAATGTTTTAAAGTTTATGCAGAAGCAATTGCAACCGGAGGATTTGAAAAACATCTTGTGGGCAGTCCCGTAAAACCAGTTTTCAGGAAATACAATTAAAAGAGTGAAGAAACTTATTTTCAGAGCAGATGGGAATGAAAAAACCGGGTTGGGCCACCTTTACCGGTTGCTTGCCTTGACCGACATGTATGCCGGATATACTGAAAGCACACTTGTGACCAGGGAAACCACTTCCAGGAATGTTTTGCCGTCTTCGATAAAAGTTGTGATGATACCTGATTTAACAACTGATGAAGAGGTGAAGTGGTTATCTGAAAATTTTTCGTTCGAGCAGCACACTATAATTACCGACGGATATGGTTTTGACAGTGACTATCAGAAAAAGATTAAGAAGGCCGGTTTCAGGTTATTCTGCGTTGACGACCTGGCCACAGAACAAATGTTTGCCGATGTGGTGATCAACCATTCAATGCAGATTTCTGCGAACGATTATAAAGCACAACCTTATACACGGTTTGCTCTCGGCACAAAATACGCTTTGCTTCGTCCGATGTTTTTACAGGCAGCTGCAGAAAGCAGGGAAGTGAAAAAGATAACCTCTGTGTTTGTTTGTTTTGGCGGTGCTGACGCACCAGGTAATACATATAAATCAATTATTGCCTTACTTGAATTTTCCCAGATTGAAAATATTGTCGTAGTTCTCGGAGCCGCCTGTCGTGATGAAAGGATTGACGATCTTGCAAAAAAAGATTCCCGCGTGCAGATCTATCGCAACATTTCGGGTGATTCGCTTGTGGCGCAGATGAAAGACTGTCAGCTGGCCGTTTGTCCTACGAGTAATATTCTTTATGAAGTTTTTGCAGTTAAGATGCCGGCGCTCGCTGGTTATTACGTCGAAAATCAGAAGAAGATCTATGAGGGTTGTAAAAAGCTGGACCTGATTTATGATGCCGGTAATTTCGCGGATCTGCAATCTGAAGATATTACAGCGATGATTAACAAGATACTTGGTGATAATAACTTGCAAAGGTTTGTTGACAGGCAGGCGTTATTGTTTGACAAGGAAATACGTGCTCGATTCTTAAAGCTGCTTGAAGAGGTAACGTTCCGCCCGGCAGCCGACACAGATATGCAGCAGATCTTTGATTGGGCAAATGACGATGTGGCAAGAAAAAATTCATATCAGCAGGGAAAAATAAGCCTGGAGCAGCATCAACTCTGGTTTGAAAAGAAACTACAGGATCCGGATTCATACATTTATATTTTCAGTGTTGACGGCATGCCGGCAGGTATGGTGCGCTTTGATGTTGTAAACAGCAGTGCCGTTGTTGGTATCCTCCTGGATAAGAATTTCAGGGGCATGGGACTTTCAGCACGTTTTTTAATGCTGGCAGGGACCGCATTCCTTGAAAAAAGGGAAGCCGACATCCTCGCCTATATCAAGGAGGAGAACGAAGCATCGTTAAAGGCATTTAAAAAGGCCGGTTACCAGGAGATTGGGAAAGATGTTGTACACGGCGCACAGAGCCGCATTTTAAAATATACGCACAAGAATGTTTAATCAGAAAAACTGTTTTATAATTGCCGAATTGTCTGCAAATCATGGCAACGACCTTGAGATTGCGAAAGAAACCGTAAGGGCGGCGAAAAGGGCAGGGGCTGACGCAATAAAGCTGCAGACCTATACAGCAGATACTATCACCCTTAACGTTCGCACCGACGACTTTAAAATCAAACAGGGTACGCATTGGGATGGACAATATTTGTATGATCTTTACAAGGATGCTTCTCTGTCGTGGGACTGGCATAAGCCATTATTTGAAGTAGCTGCTGAAGAAGGTCTTATCTGCTTTTCATCACCATTTGATAAGACGGCTGTCGATTTCCTGGAAGGGTTGAATGTGCCTGCATATAAGGTAGCGTCTTTTGAGATCACTGATATTCCTTTAATTGAATATATTGCTCAGAAAAAGAAACCCGTAATCATTTCAACCGGAGTAGCTGGAACAGAAGATATTGAGCTTGCAGTTGAGACCTGCAGAAAAGCAGGAAACAATGATATAACGTTGTTGCAGTGTACTTCTGCTTACCCGGCTGCACCAGAGGATGCGAATCTGCTGACGATACCCGACCTGAAAAAAAGATTTGGAGTAAATGTAGGCTTGTCTGACCACACAATGGGAATTGAGGCCCCGGTTGTGGCTGTTGCACTTGGCGCTACCGTAATTGAAAAGCATTTTATCCTTAACCGGTCGGTGGGTGGTCCTGACGCGCATTTTTCGCTGGATGAGAATGAATTCAGGCAAATGGTGGAAGCTGTGCGGGTCTGCGAAAAGATGCTTGGCACTGTTGATTACAGTATGACTGCAAAAAAAATAAAAAGCAGGGAGTTTGCCCGGTCTTTATACGTGGCGGCAGATGTAAAGAAAGGTGATACATTTACAGCTGAAAATGTTCGCTCTGTCAGGCCAAATTACGGCATGCACCCCAAATATTATATGCAGGTATTAGGAAGTACATCTACCTGCGATATTAAAAGCGGAACACCTTTGAAGGAAGAATTTGTAAATGATTTTAGAAAATAAGATACGATGACTATCGATGTAAACCAATTCAATAAAAACGGATACCTGATCATAAAGAATGTTTTTTCTCCTGAAGAAATCAAAGCACTCCGCGCAGCTGCATATGATCAACTGGAACGTGATAAAAAAAAGGGGCTTGTTTACGAGTTGCCGCAATATAACATCAAGGCAAAATTTTCGAACGGCGATCTACTGAGTAAAGAACTTTTGTCGAAAGTGCTGCTCGATGACAGGATACTGAACATTGCCCGCACCGTGCTTGGAGAGAGGGACCTTATTTATTTCGGGGATAGTTCATACCAGATCGGGACCGGTTCAAATGGTTTTCACAGGGACAATATAGACCGGTCGGATCTGAACGGGCCGGACTGGCAAGGCAAATACACTCTTGTAAGGATGGGAATCTACCTGCAGGATCACAAGAACTACAGTGGGGGACTTAAAGTGAGAACCGGGTCACATAGAAAAAAATCCGGTCCTGCTACTTTCATCGACAGTGAAGTTGGGGACGTAGTGATCTGGGACCTGAAAACCATTCATAGTGGCAATGCTGTAAGACTTAAGTTCGCACCGGCAACATCGATCAACATAGCATTACTTGAGCGGATGGTACCTGCCTTCCTGAAAAAAGATGAGGAAATGGAACGGATCTCCATGTTTATGACCTTTGCACTAAAATCACCGCACCTTGACCGTTATCTCACAGAATACACTTTAAAAAGAAAAGATACGATCGAGCACGCGAAAGCTTCTATATATACAGCGGAAACACTTGAGAAAGCAAAACAAAAGCAATTGCAGATACTGCAACCGCTGAGCAACAAAGTTACATCGTAACATAACCGTCTGTATTCTTGCGCAAGCTCTTCCAAAACAAGGTTATTATTTTCATATTAACGCGGTACTTCTCCTACGTACTTCAATTTGTTAATTCCCTCCTCATAGCTTACTTCCTGGGGCCATTTTACCTTGGCATCTGGGGTTTTTTAAATCTGGCCCTGCAATACCTGGCCTTCGGTAATTTTGGACTGGATCTGTCCCTGAACGTCCTGCTCACTACAGGCGACTTTTCAGACGTCAAAAAGCAGGCAAACATCACCGGTATTGCATTTCTCGCTACCGCCTTTACTTCTTTACTGTATCTTCTTATTGGTGCAGCTCTGGTAATTTTCGGTTCGGAACTTTTTCCTAAGTACCATTTTAATGAGTTCCTGCTGCCGGTAATTATTATCTCGTGTCTGAATTATTTTAATGTTCTTTTTCTGAATGTATGCAGGGCGTACTCAATCTTTGGCCCTATTTCGGTCTTCCAGTTAATAATACAGGCAGTGCAGCTTCCGTTGTTTATTCTGTTTCGTGACACATCTTTAATATGGGGATTATTGATCGCTACCTGCGCGGCTCATGTTATATCCGCAATGGTTTTTCTGCGCAAAGTCCCATTCCGGTTGCATTTTGCCAGCGATATAAAGATTTTAAAGGAACTTTATCGCCGTGGTTTTTCTTTACTGTCATACGCGCTCACATTTTATATCCTGCTGTTAAGCACCAGGAGTGTTGTGGGTTACTTTTTTACAGTTGAGACTATGGGTCTGTTTACTTTTGCCTGTAATATTGCCTCGGCAGTTATTGTGGGACTGAGCTCCCTGGAGTTCGTCCTTTTTCCGAAGATGCTAAACAGGTTCAGCGCACAGGAGTTAACGCCTTCATCGGTGAATACATTCCTGGAAGTGCGTTACCTTTATGTAGCAACCACCTTTTTTATCGTGGTCTGCGGACTGATCTGTTACCCGGTGCTGCTGGTTTTTTTTAAAGATTACGCAAACACCATTACCTCTTTCAGCTTCCTGGTGTTATCGCAGGTAATTATAGCAAGCGGCTTTGGATATACAACATTGATCGTATCCAAGGGGCGTGAGTATTACCTGGTAAAGCATGGTTTAGTGGCACTCGCAATTAACCTGGTTCTTAGTCTGTCCTCAATATATCTTTTTAATGTTCCGTTCCATTATATGCCCGTTTTTTTGATCGTTGCATTTATCTACTATGATTTCAGGGTTATAACGATGGGAAGGATCCTGTTAAATATGCCCACAGGATTTGCAACGGTTGCCAGGGATCTGATGCCTTTTCGGCTGGGAGCGCCGCTGCTCGT
>CBIHOL010000065.1:0-27301 GCA_966211905.1 uncultured bacterium | reverse complement strand
TTAATAAAAGCCTTTTCAGGATGTGTATAATCAAATTCTCCAAAATAAGGTACTGAATAGGAAAGAAAAACAAGAGCAGCGCCACCTGTTTCGATCGAACCTTCAATCACTACTTTCTGGGTGTATGCCGGTAAATCAAGAGTGACATCTTTCCTGCATCCTGGTGTGAGCAACAGGAAAAGCAGGCTTAAAAACAGTATGGTTATTTTTTTAGTTCGTCTCATCAGAATTTAAAGTTCCATGTAAAGCTTGGGATAATAGGGAAGAGGGAAACCTGCCGTGCGCCTACCTTTAGCGAACCATTAGTGAAATCTCCGTCCCGTGTCAGATAAATAAAATAAGGATTGTACCTGTTGTACACATTAAACAAACTCAGGGTAAAACTGTTCTGAAAGTTCTGGAGCCACTTTTTGGTCTGCACCTGGTTTTCTGCCGACGCCACGGCATTCCGTTTTGCGATCCTGGCCTTCCTGTCGGGAGAAAAAGTGATGTTAAGGTCCATACGGTGGTAAGGGATGAACTGGTAGGAATTGCGCAGTCCATAGTCGTTGCTCAGGCTGCCTTCGTACAGGAAGAAGCCGTTTGGCAGGGTTCCGCGATTACCTGAACCGTAAACCCAAACCAGTCCAAAGTTCCATTGTTTGCTTTTATCGTAGGTAAGTACCACCGAAGCATCGTGACGGCGATCGTATTTGGCCAGGAACTCACGTCCGTAATTAATCTCGGGAAACTGTCTCCAGGTCCACGATAGAGTGTAACCGATCCAGCCGGTGAACTTGCCGCGGTTCTTCTTTATAAAAAATTCAGCTCCGTATGCCCAGCCTTTTCCAAATGTAAAAGCGTTGTCAGGATTATCGAAAATATTGTCGGTAGGTTGCGCGCCTTCTGCAAACTCAACCTGGTTGCTCATGGTTTTATAATATACTTCTACGCTGGCCTCAAACATGTTTTCCTTAAAGTTTCTAAACACTCCTAGCGCGTACTGGTTTGACTCCTGGGGCTTTATCACTTCTGTGCATGGCATCCAGATATCAGTTGGTAAACTGATTGACGATATAGAAGCGAGGTGGATGTACTGGAAGTTGCGCGCATACGAAGCTTTGATGGACGAATTCCTTGTTAAGTTGATCCTTGCTGACAATCGCGGCTCCAGCCCGTTGTAGTTGGCTACTGTTTGGTTGGGACGATAAGTTACTGTATCAATTATTTTTCCAAAATCATCTTTTTTATAGCGCGTGAACGGACCAACCTGCGTGAAATTTCCGAACCTAAGCCCGCCGCTGAAACGAAGACGTGAATTAATATCCCAGTCATCGCTTATATAAATGGCAGCATCATGAGAGTACAAACGGATCTTTTTTCCAAGATCGAAAACCGTTGATCCCTGCTTAGCGCTAACGCTGGTGGGCATAAACGTGTGGAAGATATAATTGACCCCGGTTTTTACGGTATGCCTTGAATTAGGAAAATAACTAAGATCGTATTTGAAATTATAGTCTGTGATGCCTGAGTGGATCACAATTTCAAAATCCTGCTGGTTGGCCCCAAAGCTAAAATCATAGTTGGTGAAAACGGCAGACGCATTTGAAAACAGCTTGGAATTAAAGATATGATTCCAGCGCAGGCAGGCCGAGGCATTGCCCCAGGGGATCTTAGTGGCAAAATCACCTTCAACATCATTATAAACAAACCGATCGCGACCAAAGTATCCGCTCAGGAACAATCGATTCTTATCGTTGATAGTGTAATTGATCTTTCCATTAAGATCGTAAAAATGATAGGAGGTTCCCTTGAAATCGCTTCTTGCAATCCATGGTTTTGCGAGCACATCTACGTATGTGCGTCGCCCGCTGATGATGAAGGAGCTTTTATTTTTAATGATTGGTCCCTGGATAGTTAAGCGTGAAGCAATAACCCCGATTCCCCCGTTCACTTCAAAACGCTGATCATTGCCGTCTTTCATGCTGATGTCCAGTACGGATGAAAGCCGCCCTCCATATTGTGCGGGCATGTTTCCTTTATGAAGTGTTACGTTTTTTATGGCATCACCATTAAACACCGAAAAAAATCCAAGCAGGTGCGACGCGTTATAAATTGGAGCTTCATCAAGCAGGATCAGGTTCTGATCGGGTCCTCCGCCGCGCACATAAAAACCGGTGTTTCCATCGCCAGCGCTTTTTATTCCCGGCAACAACTGGATCGTTTTTAGTATATCCACTTCACCCATAAAAGCAGGGATCTTTTTGATCTCGGCCATGTCGAGCTGCACCACGCTCATTTGTGTGCTTTTTACGTTTTCGTTCCCTCCTTTGGTACTTACTTCAACTTCCTGGAGATTGGTTTCGGCTGTGGTGAGTGAAAGATTAACCACCTGGTTTTTATCCAGGGTGAGCACGGTTTCGGAAGTGGCATAACCAATGTAACTGATCACAACGGTGTACGTTCCCCGGGGCGCAGTGAGTGAATAAAAACCGTAGGGATTTGTTGACGCGGCGATAGTGGTTCCTTTTAAGAGAACTGTGGCACCCGCAATGGTTTCGCCATTATTGCCATCCTTAATAGTTCCGCTTAATGCATAATTCTGCGCTTTATTGAACAGTGCGGCAAACAGGATAAAAAGGATGTAATAAGTTCTGGTCATTTCCTATTACAAAGTAACCACATCCCCGCGTTGATCTGACGAAAAAGGGGCGGTACGACCGCGATTTTAAGATTATTTCTAAACTGAAGCGAATCCGACGACACCATTTTAAAGGGGTGAGCAGTTCCGAAGGTTAGCACATTTTTCTGCTCACCGGTTTGGCGCCGTTTAATGCTGGATCAGGAATTTTTTGGTGGAGATATTCTTTCCCTCGCTGTTTAGCTTTAGAAAATAAACACCACTGGCAAGTCCCGTCGTAGAAATGTTTTCAGCACTTCCATTCCTGGATTCAAATTCTTTTGTAAGAAGCTGTCTTCCTGTTACGTCGGTTATTACTATTTCACCTTTAACAGAACCTGCAATACGCACGCTAAGGGCTGTGTTGGCGGGATTTGGGTACAGGGTCATAAGAACCGAGCCCGAATTCTCCTTTAGCCCTGTATTATCAACCGGAGGAGGAAGAAGCGGAGGTAAAGGAGGACGGTTTCCAATGTAAAAATAAGTGGCAGAGCCGCATCCGAAATCCCCGTTAAAGAGGTGCAAAGGTGTTTCATCCTTTGGAAGGTGAATGCTCATAGACCCGTTACCGGCGCCCTGGTTAGCCCACCAGCTGTAACCGTCGCAGCCGCTGTCTTCGATGATCATCTTGTAGCAACCGTCAGCAAGGTTAAACACTGAATCACGAAATGAACTGTTGCTGGCCATGCTCAGCCGGTCAGCAATAGTGTCGCCAATATCATTGATAAGAAGCCACCTGGTTTGATTAACGAGAGTAGCGGGTTTATTGCTGCCATTGGTGGTTGTTCTGATCACAAATTCCCGGGGCAGCGTCAGCAATGTATTGGTTTTTGAAGTGTAAAAATTATTGTCGGCATAGTCGTCTCCCGGCATTTGGTTCACCGATGTTATTTTCACATCAAAATTCTGAGTTGTTGGCTGACTCATGAAGGCCATAGAAGAAGGAAAGGTTATTGTCTGTTCCTGCAGAAATCCTATACTTCCCGTCCATGTGTAAGTAATTGGTACACGACCACGGATACCGTATTCAAATACTATAGTGTGCACCGAATCGTATCCTGTGTTCTTTATCCTGATAACCGGATTCATACAGGCAGAATTATTCGAAAAATAATGCGGATCTTTTCTTGGCGCTATAATTTCCTCGATAGAAATATCGTTTACATAATTTTCACCGCTGAAAGTAAACAGTTGCGTCACAAAGTTATAACCTGCGCTGCCATTGCCTGAATGTCCCTGCATATCAATGTCTACATCAAATGGTGTATCCTGCAGGGTAAGCATGGAAATATCATGAAAAATAGGATTAACAATAGCACCCGGACACCAGTTACCACGTTCGTAAATCCATGTACCAGGTTGTGGTGAAACCGGGTTGCGGCCGCAATCGTTGCGCCACAGCTGCCTTTGAGCCACCTGGTTATTGTCGATCTTAAGGTTGTAATACCTGTTGCAGAATTCTGAACAGCCCGAGTTGTCACTTCCGTGACCGCTTACTGTATTCCTGATATAAGCTCTTAATACATTGGAAGCCGATGAGTACGAAAATGTTTTGGAGGTCAGGTAATTTTCAATGGGATTGGAAGTATTGCCATATGGATAATAACCGTTGTAGATGTTTTTAATGTTCACCACGTCCATTGGAGGAGTTCCTTCAATAAACTCAAGCTTAAGGGTAAGATTAAAGCCCCAGCTATATCCTTCGTATTTAAAGCGCATTCCTACGGTGTCGTGCAGGGCAGGTGCGTAGTCGGTGACATCCATTACATAATCGTGCGAAATGTTCTTGCCCAGCCAGTCGCCGGCATATGGAGTGATCACTCTTCCGATCTCAACAGTGTCCATGTTTTTTGGCCTTGCGATCACTTGCGTGGTATAATCCCAGTCAGAGCAGTACTGCGGGGAACCCGGGCAGTTATAAACTCCCAGGATATAATGCATGCGGATCTTGCGGTATTTTTTTAAAGAAGGATAAATGGCGGTGGTATCGAAACTACCATAATGGTCGAGTGTCCTCAGATTGTAAACCGTCACCCAGGTGGTGTCTCCGGGACCGGCACTCGCAGTGTGGCTAAGGATTGAACAAAAAAATACGATCAATAGCATGCAGGATATTTTTGATATCACATTGTTTTTCATCTTCGTGGCTTTATGGTATAAAAATAGACATTAATGTCCGAGGATAAACCCGGATCTTAATTTTACTTTTTGCAAAATATTCGCCATAACACGAAGTTTATTTTAGCACTTTCTTTTTTACATTTATAAAAAAATCAATGAGCGACGATCAGTTTAATTCAGGACCAGCCCAGCAGCCGGAGGGTTTTCACAGGTACCAGCACCAGTATGAGGGTCATTTGCCAGTGCCTAACAGCACAGAAGTTCTTGTACTGGGCATTCTTACAATTGTTTTTTGCTGGTGTTACGGAATAGTGTCAGTGATCCTGGGAATTGTTGCCCTGGTGCTGGCTTCCGAAGGCGAAAAGAAGTTCAGGAGCAATCCCAATTTGTACAGCCTGTCGTCTTATAAAAATCTCAGAGCGGGTCGTACCTGCGCTATTGTAGGTTTATGCCTGTCAATCCTGAGTGTGGTGATCGTCATTTTATATCTTGTCTGGTTTGGAACAATGTTATTTAATTTCCCAACGCTAAATCCATATTGACCTTTAGCCAGATAATCGACTTCCTTGAGCACCACCTGATTAGTTGCAGTGTGAAGTCATCTACAGGTGTTGAATGTCCGGGCTGTGGAATGCAGCGCGCGCTGATAGCCCTGTTAAGAGGGGATATAGCAGGGAGTTTAAGCCTTAATCCGGGTTTGCTCTGCTTTGTGCTGACCTTTTGTTTTTGCCTGCTGCATCTCAGATTCCGGTTTTCAAACGGTGCGCGGATCGTGGTCGTTCTTTTCCTGTTAACAGTTTCGTTAATGATTGTAAATTTTATTGTGAAATTAAGCTGCTCTCTGTAATTTTAATTCTTCGGCCCCGCTCTTTTTTACCGCCCGGCAGCCGAAAATTCCCCCTATGAAACCTGAGTTTATTGAAGATGAGAACATCGAAGTTATTGGCGCCCGTTCTCATAACCTGAAAGATATTTCCCTAACCATTCCCCGAAACCAGCTGGTGGTGATCACTGGCCTTAGTGGCAGCGGCAAGTCGTCACTGGCATTCGACACTATTTACGCCGAGGGGCAACGACGATACATTGAGAGCTTTTCTTCCTATGCACGACAGTTTCTTGGTAACCTCGAACGTCCTGATGTGGATAAGATCTCGGGCTTAAGTCCTGTAATTTCTATCGAGCAGAAAACGGTGAATAAGAATCCCCGGTCAACGGTGGGCACTATTACCGAGATCTACGATTTTATGCGTCTGCTGTTTGCACGTGCGGGCGAGGCGTATTCGTACGTAACCGGTGAGAAGATGGTCCGTTACAGCGACGAGCAGATCGTTGATCTGATCACGGAAGAATATAAAGGACAAAAAATAAATCTTCTGGCCCCGGTGGTGAAAGGCCGTAAAGGTCATTACCGCGAACTGTTTGAGGACATTCGCAAACGGGGATTCAATAAGGTAAGGATTGATGGAGAGATCCTTGATATTGTTCCAAAAATGCAGGTTGATCGTTATAAGATCCATGATATTGAACTGGTAGTTGATCGCCTGGAAATTACAGCTGATATCAAAAGTCGTCTTTACCAATCGTTGCAAACAGCAATGAAACATGGGAAAGGGACCATTATGGTGAGCGCCCATACCGAAGACAATGGTAAATCCAAAAAGAAATCCGAAAAAGCGGCGCAAAACAAGGCCCGTTTTTTCAGTCGCTACTTAATGTGTCCTACCAGCGGTATCAGTTATGATGAGCCGGCTCCAAATCTTTTTTCGTTCAACTCTCCTTACGGAGCCTGCCCTCAGTGTAATGGTTTGGGAGAAGTATCGGAGATCGACATTAATAAGATCGTTACTGATCCCAAGCTATCTATTGCTAAAGGAGCCATTGCACCTCTTGGGCAGATGAAAGGCGGAGGCGGCTGGATCTTTAAGCAGGTGGAAGCAATTGGAAACAGCTTTGGATTTAAGCTGGATACTCCATTCGAGGATATCAGCGATGAAGCAGTAAATGTTTTGCTGTACGGCAGCGACGAGTTATTTAAAGTTTCAACTGAAGCAGGTAGTTACAATACGAGCTTTGAAGGCATTGCCACTTTTATTACACGGCAGGCCGAAGAAGATCCCAGCGCAGGGATGCTTAAATGGGTGCAGGGATTTACAAATAAAAAAGCCTGTCCTACCTGCGATGGTGCGAGGCTAAAAAAAGAAGCACTTTATTTCAAGATCGCCGGTAAAAATATTGCAGAGCTTTCTGATCTTGATATTTCGGTGCTGCAGACATTCTTTACCGATATCGAAAAACGTCTGAACAAAAATCAGAATGTTATTGCTAAAGAAGTTGTAAAGGAGATCCGCTCCAGGATAAGATTTCTGACTGAAGTAGGACTTGATTATGTGACCCTTAACCGTTCGTCCCGGTCATTAAGCGGGGGCGAGGCTCAGAGGATAAGGCTGGCAACACAAATAGGATCACAGCTCGTTGGTGTTCTCTATATTCTTGATGAGCCGAGCATCGGGCTTCATCAGCGCGATAATGTGAGGCTTATTACGGCATTAAAAAACTTACGGGATGTTGGCAACAGCGTTCTTGTTGTAGAACATGATAAGGACATGATCGTTGAAAGCGATTATGTGATCGATATTGGTCCTGGTGCTGGTGTCCACGGCGGACGGGTTATTGCAGCAGCAACTCCGAAAGAAATGTTGCGCTTTGATACCATGACGGCCAATTACATTACAGGCAAAATGAACATTGAAGTTCCGAAGGTCCGGAGAAAAGGCAATGGTAAAAAGATCGTGCTCAAAGGATGCACAGGACATAACCTCAAGAACGTGACAGTTGATTTTCCCCTCGGTAAGTTCATTTGCGTTACAGGTGTGAGCGGAAGCGGGAAGAGCAGTCTTATCAATGAAACGTTGTACCCTCTGCTGGCTGAACATTTTTATAACTCTGAAAAAAGACCGCTTCCTTATAAATCAATTACCGGGCTCGATAACGTTGATAAGGTGATCGATATTAATCAAAGCCCTATCGGCAGGACCCCTCGCAGCAATCCGGCTACTTATACAAATGTGTTTTCTGATATCAGGACCTTGTTTGCCGAGATCCCTGAAGCAAAGATCCGCGGTTACAAGCCGGGACGCTTTTCTTTCAATGTAAAAGGAGGTCGCTGTGAAACCTGTGGTGGAGCGGGGGTGAAGACCATTGAAATGAATTTTTTACCAGATGTTTATGTAAACTGCGATGCCTGTAATGGAAAGCGTTATAACCGTGAAACACTTGAGGTGCGCTATAAAGGGAAATCTATCAGCGATGTGTTGAACATGACGATCGAACAGGCCTGCCAGTTTTTTGAGAACGTTCCGAACATTTACAGGCAGATTAAAACGCTTTTTGATGTAGGGCTGGGATATATAACACTTGGACAGCAAGCCACCACTTTAAGCGGAGGAGAAGCGCAACGTGTAAAGCTGGCAACAGAGTTAAGCAAGCGCGACACAGGGAACACTTTTTATATTTTAGATGAGCCGACAACCGGACTTCATTTCGAGGACATCCGCATTCTGCTGGAGGTATTATACCGCCTGGTAGAGCATGGTAACACGGTTCTTGTGATCGAGCATAACCTGGATATCATTAAAGTGGCAGATCATATTATTGATCTTGGTCCTGAAGGCGGAAAGGGTGGGGGCGAGATATTGTTTACCGGAACGCCGGAAGAACTGGCGAAAGATAAACGAAGTTATACTGCGCCTTTTCTCAAGAAGGAACTGGAAGTAAAAAAACACGCGCTCGCAAAATAGATCACGCTAACAAAACAGGAGCGCGCCAGTTTGTTATTTTTTCTTCGCCAGGGAATTTCCGTGTGAAAGCACTTCCACAGCTTTTAATATAGCGCTGTCGTTTTCGTTCAGGATCGGATAATAAGCATCCTTATCAAATAAATTCCTTCCCACCAGGGCTTTTACGATCTGTGAAAATCCCTGTTCTTTTCCTGTGAATCCTGCTGCCACCGTAGTAGAGCCTGCAGCTTTTTTTTGTGCCACGTATTCCTTTAGTGCCCTGATCTCTTTTTCCTCCACTTTAAACTTTGAAATAAATTCCGCGGCATTCTTGTACTTTGATACCAGTTCTGCACGGTGACTATCGGTATATTCAAAAGCAAATGTGTTAAGGATACCGCTGTAATAAAGGCGGTTTACCGATGGACTGAACTTGGTGGTATCAAGTGAAACAAAAACATCCGGTACAATTCCACCTCCGCCGTAAACTGTTTTGCCACCTGGAGTATGATACTGTTTTGATTTGTCGAGCTTAATGCTATCGGCGTTGTATAGCTCCCCATGTTCAAAACGCTCGTATTCTTCGTTGTAATACTCATCAAGACTTTTATCATATGGCTTTTGAATGCTGCGGCCAGTAGGTGTGTAATAACGTGCTATCGTTAAACGAATAGCTGATCCGTCAGGGAGATCTACCTGGTCCTGCACGAGTCCTTTTCCGAAACTGCGGCGTCCAATAATAGTAGCCCTGTCATTATCCTGGAGCGCGCCTGCCACGATCTCGCTGGCACTTGCGCTGCCTTCATCAATAAGCACCACTAATTCGTTATTTTCAAATCCACCCTTGGAAGAAGCCTTGTACACTTTTTTTGGATGTGCTTTGCCTTCTGTGTAAACGATCTGTAATCCGTCGGCCAGAAATTCGTCCGCGAGTTCTACTGCGGTTCTTAAAAACCCGCCACCGTTACCACGAAGGTCGAGGATCAGTTTTTTCATTCCCTTCGACGAGAGATCGTTAAAGGCTTCGAGGTATTCATCGTAGGTGGTGCTTGCAAAACGGCTGATCTTTATAAAACCAATTCCCGGTTCTACCATGTAGGCTACATCTATACTGTAAATGGGAATTTTGCCACGTGTGATCTCAAAATCAAGAGGTTTGCTCACCCCATTCCTGAGCACGCTTACCATTACTTTTGTTCCGCTTTTTCCTCTGAGCTTTTCGAAAACCTGCTTGTTGGAGATCTTAATACCAGCTACGTTCTTGCTGTTTACCTTCACGATCCTGTCTCCGGCTTTTAGTCCTATCTTTTCTGAAGGTCCGCCAATGATAGGCGACACCACTCTTATAGTATCATTAATGATATTGAATTCAACCCCGATCCCGTCAAAATTACCCTCAAGCGGCTCGTTTACCGCGCTGAAATCTGCCGCCGGAATAAAATCACTGTGCGGGTCAAGGCTCCGCAACATCGAAACTATCGTTTTGTTTTCGAGCTGTTCGCGATTCACGGTGTCAACATACTGCATGACGATATAATCGAGCAGGTTATTTATTTTGTTGGGCTTGGTGCTGTGATAGCTGGGTGTACCGGTGCTCAGCGCTGAGCCGAAGGTCAGGAAATAACCAATTGCCACCCCGATCGCAAGAACCAGGGCGAAGAACAAGGGCATGAAAGGATTAGTTTTTTTGGGAGATTGCTGGGGGGAAAGGTTTTCGTTTGTGTGCTCCACAGGTGTATATTTGTTTCTGGTTTAAAGATAGTTGAATTAGCTATTATAAAAAATGCGCTCATCCCTTTTAATGTAAATTAACTCAGGTACAAATGTCAGTAGCTGCAATAAACAAGGTGAAATGATCGTTGAACAAAAATGAAAAAAGCACTTGTCCTTTTTCTGGTTTTCCTGGCGTTTTCCTGCAAGAAGAAGCAAGAAGCTGTAACCAACCATCCGGTTCCCTCTGTGCCCCTGAGTTTGAGGGTATACCCTAACGATCCGCTCAATTTTAAGATCCAGGCCATTGGTGGATGGATGTATTTTCCGGGAGGCCTAAAGGGGCTGATCATTTACAGGAAATCTACCGAAGAGTTTGTGGTGATCGAACGTACCTCCTCGCGACTGCCCGACAATGATAAAGCTATTGCTCAGGTCTCATCAGATAATTTCACTTTAAGAGATACCATCAGTGACTCATCTTGGAGAATCGTGGATGGGGGAGTCATCAAGGGGCCTGCTGAATGGCCGCTGAGGCTGTATGCAAATAATTACGACGGAAACACGTTGTTTATAAACAACTAACGCGGTCAGATCATCCGATGCCTCTTTACCAGGTAGGTATACAGCACATGGTCAAAACCCTCGTTGATATCGGCCTCCACAAAATCGATCTTATACTGTCCTGCTTTTAATTTTATGGTTTCACGGAACTCATTGATGTTCTTTTTGTATTGCTCTCTTATCTGTGTAGGATTTAACTTGATCTCTTCTCCCGATTCCAGGTCTATAAAGTGATAGGGACGGTTCTCGTAATCGAATTCAAGTTCCTTCGACTTATCAACCACGTGAAAGATCACCACCTCATGCTTGCGATATTTAAGATGCTGCAGTGCTGCAAATAACTCTTCGTTACCGGCTTCGCTCTCAAACATATCGCTGAATATAACTACGAGCGACCGTTGATGAACTATATCTGCCACCTGGTTCAAAGCTGCAGCAGCAGAGGTCCGGGTCTTCGTTTCATTTTTAGCGTCCAGCAATTCTTCCAGCGTGCTGAATATAAGTTGCCGGTGCATAGGACTTCCTTTCGGTGCTATGTGGCGGGTAATGTTATTATCAAAAAGTGTCAGTCCGAAAGCATCACGCTGTTGTTTCAGCAGCTCGCATAATGCGGCTGCAGCATACACAGAGAACTGCAGTTTATTGTTGTCTTCACCTTTCGGGAATAACATGCTCGAGGAAATGTCGAGCACCACCTGGCAGCGAAGGTTGGTTTCTTCTTCATACCTTTTAATGAATAACTTTTCGCTGCGCGCAAATAATTTCCAGTCAATATGCCTGGTGCTTTCGCCGGTATTGTACAGGCGATGTTCAGCAAACTCCACAGAAAAACCATGGAAGGGGCTTTTATGCATGCCTGTAATAAAACCTTCCACTACCGATTTGGCAAGTAACTCAAGGTTCTTAAATGGTTCTATTTTACTGCGGTTAATGGGCATCGGGGTAAATGTCACGCTTTTTTCCGGTTTGCGAAAAAAAATTGGGAATTTTTACCGCAGATTGCGGAAGGAAACGCAGATCCGATACCTATCGGATTCGCAGATTACACAGATAAATTTTATTGCGACTTTAAGCTTTAACAAATTATTTCGCAGATCAGTAATGAGCGTCAAAAGTAGTTTATGTGTGAATGACATGTGCGGAACGGTGCGATAAACACATCGTTCTGCGTAATGTGTGCAATCAGCGTCCTGCAGTTACGCCTGGCATAATTTTTAATGTAAATTTGCGGCCGTGATTCGCAGCTATAAAATAATCGTAAAAGGTAAGGTTCAGGGCGTAGGCTACAGGTTTAATGCCCAGGCAGCCGCGCATAAATACAATCTCACAGGTTTTGTAAGGAATATGCACGATGGAAGTGTGCTCATCCATGCCGAAGGGGGAGAGGAGAATATTAACCAGTTCATAGAGTGGTGTTACGTGGGGCCGCGTTATTCAGAAGTGTCGGAAGTTAAGGCCGAGGAACAGGAACCGGTGGGGTACCAGACCTTTGAGATCAAACGCTGAAGCTTTTCTGCCGGCAGGTTGTTATAAATATTTGGCAACCAGGCACTCAATCGCAGAGGAGAAATCCGTAAATTTAGACCGCATGAAAAAATCCGCAATTGCTTTTTTATTTATTCTTTTATATGGCTCGTTCGCAGCCCAGCAGGAGGTAATTGACCGCGTAATTGCTGTTGTGGGGAAATATCCCGTGCTGCTGAGCGATCTGCAGAATGCAATGCTGGACCAGGAAAAGCAGGAAATGCCGCCGGACAGGTGCCAGGCCTTTGAAATGCTGATCTATCAGAAACTGCTGGTTTCGCAGGCCGACAAGGACAGTGTTACTGTTACTGACGCGGAAGTTGATACAGAGCTTAACCGGAGAATGGCTTATTTTATTTCTCAGTTCGGCAGCGAGGAAAAACTTGAAAAATATTATGGCAAAAGGACCAATGTGCTGAAGGACGAACTGCGTTCGGAAGTGCAGGAACAAATGCTGGCCAATAAAATGGAAGGAAAGATCAGTGGCGAGAGCGTTAAGCTTACCCCTTCAGAAGTGCGTTTATTCTATAATTCAATACCTGAAGACAGTCTTCCTCTTTTTGATTCCGAAGTGGAATTACAGCAGCTGGTGAGAAAACCTTCCTTCAGCGCCGAAGCTAAGAAAGAAGCAAAGGATCTGCTGGAATCGTACCGCGAACGCGTGGTGAGCGGCCAAAGCAGCATGAGCACCCTGGCACGCTTGTACAGCGAAGATCCGGGTTCGGCCAAAGACGGTGGATTTTATGCAAATGTTGCAAGAGGCGTGATGGATCCGACCTTTGAAGGTGTTGCTTTCCGACTTAAGAAAGGTGAGATCTCACAGGTTTTTGAAACGGTTTACGGTTATCATTTTATCGAACTGGTGCAGAGAAAAGGTGAGCTGCTGGATCTGAGGCATATCCTTGTGATGCCGAAAATGTCGAACGCCGATTTTTTTAATTGTAAAAAACAGCTCGATTCTATTTATACTGAAATAAAGGAAGGACGCATTTCTTTTGAAGACGCGGTGCGGAAATACAGCGATGATGCCGATACCAAACAGAATGGTGGACTGATGATTAACCCTCAGTCTGCAAGTACCCGTTTTGATAATGAAACTCTCAGCCAGATAGATCCGAAACTGATCGTAACCCTTAACAGCATGAGCATTGGAGATATATGCACACCTGTGCAGTTCATGTCACATGATGGCAAACCTGGGTTCAGGATCCTGAAGCTAAAGAACAGGATCGATCCCCATAAAGCAAATATTAAAGACGATTACCAGAGACTTATGCTGATGGCTACAGCCCATAAAAAACAAGAAGATGTCCGCAACTGGGTGAGGGTTCATTCCAAAAATACTTACATCCGGTTAGACCCCGGATTCGAATGCCAGTTTCAGAACGACTGGGTGATCAATAATTAATCGCGGCGTCGCTGATGAAGAAGTCACAACTATACTGGTACTGCCAGTTCTTTGGTTGGTCTTTTTACATTTTCGTTAACTCTGTTTTTTTTGGTTTAAACTCTGAATCGGGTTACCGTGAATACCTGGTATACCTGCTCATGCTTCCTGCCGGCCTGGTTATTTCGCATGCCTATCGTTTGCTGATCATGAGATATCAGCTCATCAGGAAAAAAATTCCCGCGCTTCTCATCTTCATTATTATTTCGAGCTTTATTAAAGGTGTATTGTTCTTTTTAATGGTGCTGGCACTTTCGCGCTTATTTGGATTGCAGCTGGCGGAACTTTCACCTGTAGAGATCTCTGCTTCGGTGATCAATTTCGCCGTCATTTTTTTTGTGTGGAACATGATCTACTTTGGATTTCAGTACCTGCAAAACTACAGGCGGTCTGAGATCAATTCACTGCGCTACCTTGCTGCCAGCAGGGAATCAGAACTTAATAACCTGAAGGCGCAGCTCAACCCTCATTTTATTTTCAATTGCCTCAACAGCATCAGGGCGCTTATTGATGAACACCCTTCCAACGCCAAGCTGGCCGTGACGCGTTTATCGAATATCTTACGCAATACATTGCTTCTCGATAAAAGCAAAGAGATCAGCCTGCAGGATGAAATTAAGCTGGTGCAGGATTACCTTGATCTTGAAAAGATCAGGTATGAAGAAAGGCTGTCTTTTGAGTTTGTGATAGCCGACGACGTGCGTTCGTGTTCTATCCCTCCGTTCATTATTCAGACCCAGGTTGAAAATGCCATCAAGCATGGTATCTCAAAGCTTCCGGGAAAAGGCAACATCAAAGTGGAAGCTTTTTACGATAATTCCCAGCTGGTCATCATGGTCAGTAACAGTGGTAAGATCAGTTCCGAATCACCTCTTACAGGCGTGGGATTCGTAAATTCCCGGCAGCGACTTGAATTATTATACGGGAGCAAGGCATCGATCACCATCCGCGAAATAAATGAAATGGTTGTTGTAGAGATCCGCATCCCGAAACCGCTCCGTTAAGATTTATTTTTGTTGTGAGTGGTAATTAACCGCCATAACCGCTCTCATGCGCGGATGAGATTGAATAAATTGATATGAATAGAATTAACTTAGCCACATAAATCACTTATATGAAAGCCATCATAATTGACGACGAACGGCTGGCACGCCAGGAATTAAAAAATCTGCTGTCGGCGCATAAAGATGTTGAAGTAATTGCTGAATGCTCCGATGCTATGGATGCCAAAGCAAAGATTGCAGAGCTGAAACCCGACCTGATCTTTTGTGATATCCAGATGCCCGGAAAGTCCGGGCTTGAGCTCGCTGAAGAGATCTCCGGTACTATTGATGTGGTATTTATTACCGCTCACGACGAGCATGCTATTAAAGCATTTGAGCTGAACGCATTTGATTACCTGCTTAAACCCGTGCAGGCCGACCGTTTATCGGAAACCGTCAAAAAATTATCTGTAAGGGAAACCGCATCACGTCTCGATAATAATACTCCGTTAAGTGAAAAGGACATGGTCTTTATCAAGGACGGGGAGAAGTGCTGGTTTGTGAGATTATCCGATATCCGTCTTTTTGAATCTGAAGGAAATTACGTGCGGGTTTATTTCGACACGTTCAGACCATTGATCCTGAGAAGTCTCAACAGTCTGGAAACCCGTTTAAATGAAAAACAATTCTTCAGGGCAAGCCGCAAACACATGGTCAACCTGAGTTATATTGCGAGCGTTGAAACCTGGTTTAACGGGGGACTGAATGTAAAATTAAAAGACGGGCGGGAGATAGAGATCTCGCGTCGGCAGGCTGTGAAGCTTAAAGACATGATGAGCCTGTAACCGCTTGCCAGCTTCCTTTTTTCTGAATCGTTTATTTGTTTGTTTTCTCTTTTTTAGTTGCATCTTCAGCGCAATAAAGTAATTTTACAGACGTTACTTATTCTCATTGAAGCACCTTGCACTTAGTATAGCCTTTTTAATTGCTCTCAGCGCCTATCCGCAGATCGGGGGCACTAAAGTATTCAGTTTCCTTGATGTTCCTATGACAGCCAGGGCTGCGGGTCTTGGTGGCAGCAGCATGAGCATCTGGGGCGACGATATCAATCTTATATACAGTAATCCTTCCCTGCTTAATCCATCCATGGACAAGCAGTTCTCTCTTAATTATTCCAACTATGTGTCTGATCTGAATTTCTGGTATATGGGTTACGGTCATAGTTTGAAAAAATACGGGACGGCCGCCATCAGCATGCAGGCATTCACATATGGCAAATTTGCCGGCTACGACGAGCAGGGTGTTAAGACCAACGATTTTAAATCGGCAGATTATTCCATTAATATGAGTTATGCTAAACCGCTGGCCGATTCAATGTTTAATGTGGGGGTGACGTTAAAGACCATTATTTCACAGTACGCAGGATACAGTTCATATGGCAATGCGCTTGATTTCGGAGTTACGTGGC
This sequence comes from uncultured bacterium, assembly GCA_966211905.1. Taxonomy (GTDB): domain Bacteria; phylum Bacteroidota; class Bacteroidia; order B-17B0; family Aurantibacillaceae; genus Aurantibacillus. The sequence continues at coordinate 11,049 of CBIHOL010000065.1, read as the reverse complement.
ATAACAAAAAAGATTTTGTTTTAAGCCTGCTTGCCCGTAATGTTGGAATTGTGTGGAAATCATATACCACCAATAATCCCCAGGATCTTAAAATGCCCAACAGCGTGCAATTGGGCCTTAGCAAGAAAGTTCATAAAGCACCCTTCAGGCTTTTTGCTGTTTACGACCAGTTATTAAAATGGAACCTGCGATACATTAGTCCGGTTGACACTACCGGGACCAGCTCGTCACTGGGAAGCTTTGATACACCTGCCGATTCATCAGGCTGGCAAAAATTCAGCGCTAAAGCTGCGGCCAGGGTAGATAACACTTTCCGCCACCTGACGTTTGGCACTGAGATCCTTATCACTAAAAACTTTAACCTCAGGGTGGCATATAACTACCGCCGCCACCGCGAAATGACCTTGCCTGAAAGACGTGGCGTTAACGGTTTAAGCATTGGTTTTGGCTTCAGGATCAAACGGTTCGGATTCGCATATTCTTACAGCCAGATGGCTTTTGCGGGAAAATCCAGCGTGCTTAGTCTCACTTTTGCGTGGTGAGCCGCCACTTGTGCTCCCTGGCATACCAATTGTTAATTTCTTAACATAACCAACTGCATTCGGAGTACTTTTAGCATAACTATGCTGCCCATGAAATTTGTCACTCACATAAAACTGGTGATCCTTTTTATAGGGTTTTTCTCGAGGCTGAATTCGCAATGCTTATCACTTAATACAGGTTACGATTTCGATTGCCTCACGTCAACGGCCATGGCCTGGGTAATTGTTGGTCCTCAAAAAGGTACACCTCCGTTTACTTATACCTGGATTCCCGGTGGCCAGAATACGGCCACTGTGACCAACCTGCCGGTGGGAAATTATACCGTTCACGTTACTGATGCAAATGGTTGTACCTATTTCACAACTATGGTGATCGTTAATCCTTTTAAATCATCCAATCTTGCGCTCACAAGCACCATGGTGAGCTGTTTTGGCACTGCTACCGGTACCTCTGTCGCTAAGTTTACAGGATCGATCAATCTGCCTTATACGTACACCTGGACACTGAATGGCGTAACGATGTTTACGACATCTGTTGCCAATGGAATGGTGGCAGGTTTATACGTGGTAACAGTGGCCGACAGTAAAGGCTGCGGTGTTACCAATACACTGAATATTACGCAGCCTCCAAAGATCAGCGCTGTACTTTCACCAACATTTATTCCCTGCGCGGGTATGGGGGTCCCGGCCACCATAACATCCACGGGAGGGGTTGGAGTACATACATATTCCATCAATAATCTTCCCGTTTCGTCCACACCCACCATCTTTTCGGGCACAAATACGATTACAATCAAGGACACAAAGAACTGTGTAGTTACGCAGACAGTGCTTATTACAGAAGAGCCTGCCGACCAGATAACCTTTACTGTGCAAAGTCCGAGCTGTAAAAGCAAATCAGACGGAAGTATAACGGCATCCGTGAGTGGTGCTCATGCACCTTACACGTATTCGTGGTCGCCGGGTTCTGGGAATGGACAGGATCTGCAAAATGTGAGTATGGGAAAATACACCCTCACCGCCACCAATTCAAAAGGATGTGCCACTTCAAGTATTGTAAATGTAACTCCCTTGCCGGGTCCGTCAACAGCAGTCGCGACCAAGTCGGAAAACTGCAGCGCTGCTGATGGAGCTTTTACTATTTCAGTCACGGGGGGAAATCCGCCCTTTAGTTATACTACTTATCCCGGACTGGCTACCGGAAGTGTTGTAAATAATCTGAGCACTGGCTTTTACACAGTGGTTTCCGAAGATTCAAAAAACTGCTTCGATACCATGAAAGTTCAGATCGGGAATTTAAGTCCGGTGAAGATCTCGGTTATAAATGTCAAGCCCCCGCTTTGTTACAATGTTTGCGACGGCAGCTATGATATTTCACTCATCAATGCTAAGCTTCCTGTTACTTATAGTGCGACGGGAAGTCCAACCACCACTTCACCTTTATTCAGTAACGTGTGCCCTGGTTTCTACATTATTAAAGCAATTGATAATATCGGCTGCCCTGCGTCAACCACCCTCAACTTTCCTGCCCCTGCTGTATTTACTTATTCGTCAGCGGCACCTCCGGCCATTTGTGTTGGAAAATCGGCCACGCTTGTTGCCACAGCAACGGGTGGTGAACCAGGATATAATTTTAAATGGGAGCCGGGTTCTTTTGTCGCATCTGTTATAAGTGTCAGTCCAAAGGTTACCACCAATTATAGCCTTAATGTTTACGATGGGAATGGTTGCACCCATGCACCCTACGTCGTTACGGTACAGGTGTTACCGGAACTGGAGATCCATATCAAGGCCTCGCAGGCGGGAGTTTGCCCGGGATCCACTGCGCAGATAACTCCGAGTGTTACTGGTGGCGATGGACAGTATACCTACGACTGGCAACCGGGTAGTTTTACGCAGCCTTCCATTTATGTTGAGAATATTTCCGTTCCCGAATATGTTCTTACGGTTAAAGACGGTTGTGGATCACCACCCGCGGTTGAAAAGATCCCTATTCAATTATTTCCGGTCACAAAACCTACTTATGTTACCACCGCAGATAGTGGATGTATGCCCTTATGCACGCGTTTTATTAATACAACCAAAGGCAGCACAAATGTGATCTGGAATTTTGGAGACCAGCCACTTGAGAAACAGGGTGACACGGTACTTTATTGTTATAACCGTGCCGGAACATACAGCGTAAGGATGTCTCTTACCGACATTAATTCCTGCAAGGCCTCACAGACATACGACAACAGAATTAAAGTGCGTCAAAAGCCGGAGGTGTCCTATATTACCGAGCCCGCAGTGCTCACGTTGAATAATGCAGAAAACACCTTACTGCGCAATACAAGTTCTTACGCTACAACCTTTACCTGGTATATTAACGGGCTTGTATATAGCTACCAAAAAGATCTTGAGTATTCTTTCCGTGATGTCGGTTGTACCGATATCCGGCTGCTGGCTTACGACAATGCTAATTGCAGGGACAGTGTTGAAAAAAGCGTGTGTGTATCTGAAGGATTTAATTTTTATATGCCTGCGGCCTTCACGCCAAATAACGACGGATTAAATGATGAATTCAAACCAAAAGGCAGCGGCTGGCTCTTTAATGATTATGTGATGGAAGTGTATAACCGCTGGGGGGGCAAGGTATTCCGGTCTACAGAACCTGAAAAAGGCTGGGATGGTGGCCTGCGCGAAGATCCAGCCGTACCTGAGGCGTACAGGTCAAATCCCAATGATATTTATGCGTGGAAAGTAACGGTAACTGATAATGAAGGAAACATGCATCTTTTTGGGGGAAATGTAATGGTTCTCCGGTAGAGAATTTTATGCTTCTCTGATCACCTTTCCTAAAAATTCCACCAGTCCAAAAGTAGCCAGGGTATCAGTGTGGCAGTAATCGATCAGCATGTCCTTTATGGTTTCTTTTTCTATTGGATTATCATTTAAACGATACTGCTCATAATAATTCATCGCTTCAAGTCCTGACCCGATCCCTGAATACTTAATGTTGTCGAGCAATACGTCTGATACCACCTTTAGAGAAAAATTATTCCTGAAAGACGGGTGATAATAATCAACGTTCAGAAAAATATCGAAAACGTCGACCAGCTTATTTTTCAGGTCCATCAGGTCGCTCCAGAGCTCAGGATATTTACCTCCCAGCGCGGAGATAATATTCATCTCGAGATTTTTATCATAAACGAGAATGGTCTTGAAATTTTTTGAAAGTTGAATAAGCTGCCTGGCAAATTCCTGCCTTTCATCTCCGCCTTCACCGGCAAAAAAATACGTGAAGTCCTTCTGATCGTAAAAGCTCACCAGGAAGGGTATCTGTTCAAAGGGGCCTGTGCCCTGCAATTGCGGTAGCGCAGGACCCCAGACTTCCATATCCATGGCCGCCGCAGGATACTGAATACGATCTAAAAAAGCTGTGATCTTGTTTTTCTCCACGACCGGCTGATTAAAAACAATAGAATTTTTGATCTTCACCAGGGTATCCTTTCTGATCATTTCATCAGGGATCTGATCAATGTTCTTCAGTCCCGAATCGTGCCACTCAAACAGCTGGCCTTTATCTGCAAGTGGTAAATTAAAAACACTTTTGTCGGAGATCGTATCTTTCCAGCAGACTGAAAAATAATCGCACTGGTAGGGCTTAAAACACTGCCTGCCAATTGGAATATTTGGAATGGTGTTTACTTCAAGAAGTTTATTTGCACCGTTTATCTGGAATTCGAGGTACTGAAAATTTTCTTCTGCTTTTGCACGTGCACTTCTTTTGCGGAAAAGTTTTCTTGGGTCTATTTCACCGTCCAGCCTGTAATCAGGATTCAGGGTCACAAGGAAAAGATCGTTGAACTGAGCAAGACTGTTCTTAAGCACATAATATTGCAGGAACGCGTCTTTAAGAAAGACTTCAGATACACGCAGGGAGCTTTTTACTTCGTAACCTGTGTATCTGCCATCGCCATCAAGGCATAAAATGTCCACCATTATTAATACCCCGTTATAAACCAGGGTAGCTTCATAGATCACTTTTTCTTTTTGTTCTATAAGCTCAAGAGTCTTTTGTAGCGCGGAATCAGCCGAATCAGTGATCTTCGAAACATCTGTTCCCCCGGGAAATAACTGCTGTGCGAAATACCCGACATCGTGTCCCCGTTTAAATGTGAGAAGCTTATCAACTGTCGGCCTATCGCGGAGATAGGGCAGGTTCTTATAAAAGAAAAATGCTTTAGGACATTGTTCAAACTTTAGGAATGAAGTCTTGCTAATTGAATATCCGGAACCAGCCACACTTTTAGTATACGGGCAAAGATACTGGAATATTTAAATTCAGGGTATCATCAGTTCTGTAGCCATGGGTCAATGGTTCAATGGTTCAATGGTTCAAAGGTTCAAAGTTCAATGGTTCAAAGTTCAATGGTTCAAAGGTTCAAAGTTCTATGGTTTAAATTCGGTACTGTTCTTGCTTTCCGGTCTAAACCCGAAACCCGAAACCCGAAACACGAAACTTTTAAATGCCGATTCCGCATTTATAATTATCAAACAATGTGTAACTTTAAAAGCTTAATAAAAAACGATTATGTCAACAACTCCAGAAGGTCGCCAGATTATTTTCAGTATGGTGAATGTGTCGAAGATCCATCCGCCTCAAAAACAGGTTTTAAAAGATATTTATATTTCATTCTACTATGGCGCCAAGATCGGCGTGCTCGGTTTGAACGGTTCCGGTAAATCCACCTTGCTCCGCATTATTGCGGGAATGGACAAGGATTATATCGGGGAGATACATCAAAGTCCCGGTTACTCCATCGGTATGCTGGAGCAAGAACCAAAGCTCGACGAAAGCAAGACCGTGATCGAGATAGTTCGTGAAGGCGTAAAAAAGTACGTTGACATTCTCAACGAATTTGAGGAAGTAAATAACAAATTTGGTGATGAAGAGATCCTTAACGATCCTGATAAGATGGATAAGCTTATCAACCGCCAGGCGCAGTTGCAGGAGCTGATCGATCAGCACGATCTCTGGAATCTCGACAACAGGCTTGAGCGTTCCATGGATGCGCTTCGTTGCCCTGATCCTGAGACCCCTGTAAAGGTGTTATCAGGAGGTGAGCGCCGCCGTGTGGCCCTGTGCCGTTTATTATTGCAGGAGCCAGATATTCTTTTGCTCGATGAGCCAACCAATCACCTCGATGCTGAAAGCGTTGACTGGCTGGAGCAACATCTCAAACAATATAAAGGAACTATTATTGCAGTAACCCACGATCGTTATTTCCTCGATAACGTGGCAGGCTGGATCCTTGAGCTCGACAGGGGAGAAGGTATTCCCTGGAAAGGTAATTACAGCAGCTGGCTCGAACAAAAAGGAGCGCGTTTAAAACAGGAAGAGAAAACCGAAAGTAAACGTCAGAAAACACTTGCGCGTGAGCTCGACTGGATCAGGCAGGGTGTGAAGGGCAGGGGTGTAAAACAAAAAGCCCGTCTGAACAATTACGATAAAATGATGAGCGAGGACATTAAGGCCAAGGAAGATAACCTTGAGATCTTTATTCCTAATGGTCCGCGTTTGGGTAATGAAGTTATTGAAGCTGAAAATGTTTCGAAAGCATACGGCACCAGGTTGTTGTACGAAGGACTTAATTTTAAATTACCTCCTGCCGGCATCGTTGGTATCATTGGTCCAAACGGCGCAGGTAAAACCACTTTGTTTAAAATGATTATCGGCGAAGAAAAACCAACCAGTGGTGTATTTAAAGTAGGACCTACAGTAAAGTTGAGTTATGTTGATCAGACCCACAAGGAACTTGAGCCGAATAAAACTGTTTACGATGTAATAAGCGGGGGCCTCGACAATATCAACCTTGGAGGCAAGGCAATGAACTCCAGAGCGTACATTTCACGTTTTAATTTCAATGGCAGTGACCAGGGTAAAAAAGTAGGCGTCCTTTCCGGTGGAGAACGTAACAGGCTGCACCTGGCCATGGCACTAAAAGAAGAAGGCAACGTGTTATTGCTCGATGAGCCTACCAACGACCTTGACGTGAATACTCTCCGGGCACTTGAAGAAGGTCTCGAGAATTTTGCAGGATGTGCCGTGATCATCAGCCACGACAGGTGGTTCCTTGATCGCATTTGTACGCATATTCTTGCTTTTGAAGGCGACAGCAGCGTGTACTGGTTCGAGGGAGGTTACAGTGAGTACGAAGAGAACCGTAAAAAACGACTCGGGAATGTTGAGCCAAAAAGGCCTCGTTACAAAAAGCTTGCGGTATAAGATTTGCATTTCCAGTACACCAGATCCGGGAAACTGCGGGAGAAGGATTTTTAAAAATAAAATATTTACATTTAGCCAAATAACCAATAAACTATGATCCATTTTAATTCCTCCAAGATCCTTATTCCTGTTGATTTCAGTGATACTTCATTGCTTGCCATCAAGCATGCAGCGTATATCGCTCAAAAATCCCACGGACATTTATATCTTCTGCACGTTGTGAATTCTCATTTCATGGCTCAGAATATGTTCATGCCCGTGGTAAACCTCGATCAGAGCGGGATCGAATCAAAAGCTTCTCAAAAGCTCGAACAGCTGGCAGAAAGTATGCGGACAGATTTTAATGTGAACATTGATATTATCATCCGCACCGGGTCCCCGAGCACCGAAGTAGTTAAAGTTGCAAAGGAGATCGCAGCATCGCTTATCATTATGGGTACCCACGGCTACTCTCCTATCCAGGAGATCATGATCGGAAGCGTAGCGTTAAAGGTTATTACAAGATCCCCTGCGCCAACAATGGTTATGCGCAGTGAAGCAGATCATACTGGATACAAAAAGATCATTCTCCCTATTGATAATACTGTAAACTCACGTCAGAAAGTGATCTTTGCTTTGGAATTCGCTAAAAAATTCGAAGCCCAGGTATGTGCGGTAGCTCTGCTGGCCGATGACGAAAACGATGATAAACCGGCAATGGAACTGGTATTGCACCAGATCCAGACTCTTGCGAAGGAAAAAGCGGTGTCATTTCATTCGGATGTTCTCAGCAATGTAAAAAACCGCGCAACGGCTACTGTTGACTATACAAATAAAAACGGTGGCGATGCGGTGATCATTATGACAGACCAGGATGCGGAACTGAGCGGATTTTTCCTCGGCCCTTATTCGCAGCAGGTGATCCACCTCAGTAAAGTGCCGGTGATCGCTATCAAGCCAAAAGATCTTTTTGTTGATGACGTAACTTACCTTTCAGGAACTGCAGGATATTAAGTTAACGGTTAACACGAGCCTCGGCAAAAGTGCTTTCAACCACTGGTAAAAAATATAACACCAGCATTTCCTTAAAAATTGACTGGTCTGATATGGACCTGTTTGGCCACGTGAATAACGTGGCTTTTTTTCGTTATATACAGGCCGCCAGGGTAGAATATTGCGAACAGATCGGATTAACCTCTCTCAATAATAATGAACAGCTGAGTTTTATGGTGGCTTCCAGTCAGTGCCAATTCAGAAAGCCATTGAGGTTCCCTGGTACCATAGAAGTGTTTGTAAGGGTTGAATGGATAAAGAACAGCAGCCTGCAACTTGAATATGAGATCTGGGACCAGGAGAAGAACATCGTCGCATTCGGGCAGGATGTGATTGTAGTATTTGATCATCATAAAAAAGAAAAGGTGGTTATAACTTCCAATTTGCGTGATAAAATCTGCAAAAGGGAAGAAAATGAGTCACTCTGAAGCATGATGGAGAGGCAGATCGCACTGTTTTCACAGATAAATTTTTACACGGCAGTTTAATATCCACATGTTACAAATTTACGCAGACTCCCGTCGACGACTTCGACAGGATCAGTGAAAATTGTACTTAGGCGCTTGATTAATAAAGTTCTGTTAAATCTGTGAGATCAGCGTCTACCTGAGGAGTGGACAGGTAACTGCCTGCATTACTAAAAGCGTATTGGTACACACAGCTATATGCTTACTGTCTTTATCCACGCACAATCCCGCTCAAAGAGCCACTGGCTCTTTGCCGTGTCTTAGTATTCGCGTATAGACAATTCATAAATTGTTTAAAAAACAAACATCTGTCACCTTGTAATCCCGGGTCTTCATGTACCTTTGCCATGAATTTTAAAAACACACATGTCATCATCTCCACAACATATAACCTGCCTTATCATCGGATCAGGACCCGCAGGATACACAGCTGCGATTTACGCTGCCCGCGCCGATCTTAAGCCTGTCCTTTATACAGGTCTTACTCCCGGAGGCCAGCTTACAGAAACCACAGAAGTTGATAATTTTCCTGGTTATCCTAAAGGGATCACCGGTCCTGTACTGATGGAAGATCTTAAAGCGCAGGCTGAAAGATTTGGTACGGAGGTCAGATTTGGAATGGTGACAAAAGCGGATCTTAAATCTACTCCCAAAAGAGTATGGGTGGATGAAACTATCGAAATTACTGCCGACACGGTTATTATTTCTACCGGCGCAAGCGCTAAATGGCTTGGACTTGCAAACGAAACACATTTGCGTATGAACGCCGGCGGCGTAAGTGCCTGTGCGGTATGCGATGGTTTTTTCTTTCGCGGTCAGGATGTAGCAATCGTTGGAGCAGGGGATACTGCAGCCGAAGAAGCAACTTACCTTTCCAAACTTTGTAAGAAGGTGTATATGATCGTGCGTCGCAGTGAAATGCGTGCCAGTAAGGCCATGCAGCACCGCGTGCAGAACACACCGAACATTGAGATACTCTGGGATTCTGAAACCAAGGATATCCTTGGCAAGGATGCAGTTGAAGGTGCTATTGTGAAGAACAATAAAACTGGAGAAGAACGCACGCTTAACATCACTGGTTTTTTTGTGGCCATTGGTCACCATCCTAATACCGATATTTTCAAAGGACAGCTTAATATGGATGAGCAGGGCTACCTGCAGGTGGTGCCAGGAACCTCCAAAACCAATATTCCCGGGGTTTTTGCAGTGGGAGATTGTGCCGATAAGACGTACAGGCAGGCGGTAACAGCGGCTGGCAGCGGATGTATGGGTGCTCTTGATGCTGAAAGATACCTCGCGGCGGCAGGCGTTCACTAAAGACAAGAATTTTTCGACAAAGACCTTGTTTTTGTTAACAATTTTTCCAATCTTTAGTTTATGAAATCAGGTGAGGATATCAGCTCAGGACAGCCGGAAAATTTGCATAATGATTTTATGGATGAAGCTCACCAGGAGCTGAATGAATCCAAAAGGATCGTAAACGATCTTATGTCCTTCAGACGCACCGCGTATAAAAGCGACCAGGTGAAGATGGATGAGTACCTTGATAAAGCCATCGACGCTATCAATCATCTTTTTAACGACGATCTGCCACCAACCACTCAAACGGATTAAACTCTCCGGGTGATTCTACCTACGATAAAAATTCTTTCTCTCTCCCTGTTTCTGTATTTTCAGCGACAATTTTCAATAATGCTGCTTACCGGCAGATAAGATCAAAAAAACATTAAATTAATCCGGCGGTTCTGTTCAACAGCATTAATTTCACTATGTTTATATGGTGTTTAATTGAGTGCATGAAGAAACTGCTAGTCCCGTTCATATTCCTTCCTTTTTTATTTTTTTCCCAGTCAACAGCCAGATATCCCTCACTCCTATGGAAGATCAGCGGCAAAGGTCTTAAAAAACCCTCGTACCTGTATGGCACCATGCACGTGAGCAACCGCGTGGCCTATTATCTTTCAGAGCAGTTTTTTGATGCCCTTAAATCCGTTGAAGTGGTTGGCCTTGAAACTAACCCCGGCGAATGGCTCGAAAACATGGAGAGAACGGGTGAGCTTTCTGAGCTTAGCCAGATCCGCACGGCGGGCTATAATGGCGACTTTTATAAGAGTGCTTTTACTGTAGCATTTCCTGAACGTAGAATGTTACAGGGCATCCTGAGTTATGACCCTGACATTATTAACGGCTTATTATACCGTCAGAACAAAACCCGCGAAAATTTTGAGGAGAGTACTTACATAGATCTTTTTATTTTTCAGTCTGCATCTAAACTGAACAAAAAACTCATCAGCCTCGAGGATTTCGGAGAATCAGAGATTATGGCCCGGTTAGCAGCGATGCCGGACGAGGAGCAGGCTTCCGGTTCAAACAATAATAATTATAACAACTCGCAGAAGATCGAGGATGCCTACAGGGATGGAAATCTTGATGTTATCGATAGTCTTAGCAAGCTGTCGAGCTCCAGGAACATGCAGAAATACCTGATAGATGCCCGCAACGTTTTTTTTGTGGAAACAATGGACAGCGTAATGAAACGCCAGTCGCTGTTTGCAGGCGTGGGTGCCGCACATCTGCCGGGCACAGCCGGAGTTATTGAGCTGCTGAGGGCTAAAGGATATTCTGTTGAACCTGTACTTCCTACGGTAAGTAAAAAAAGTAATGCCGTTCGTGAAGAGCTCGATCAAAAGGTAAAGCCTGTGAAGTTTGTGCGCCAGTTTGCAAGCGACTCTCTTTA
>CBIHOL010000064.1:0-27782 GCA_966211905.1 uncultured bacterium | reverse complement strand
GGAAAATGGTACGGCACAAGAACAAAATCTTTTGATCTCCTGTTACAAAACAGCCTTGCGAACAGCGATTGATAATGGTGTCAGAACAATTGCTTTCCCGTCCATCAGCACCGGCGCTTATCGTTTCCCGTTTTATAAGGCTGCGCAAATTGCTTACGATACTATTAATGATTATTTAAAATCACACACTCATGAAATACAAACCGTTTACCTGGTATGCTTCAGTGATCATGACCTGCGGCAGTATCAACGTGCTGTACCATCATTAGCCCAGAATAAAATATGAATTCGCAGATAACATATCTTCAAGGCGATGCTACGCGGCCAGAAATCGCGGGCAACAGGATCATCGTTCATATTTGTAATGATATAGGAGGCTGGGGCAAAGGATTTGTTATGGCAATTTCGAAGAGATGGCCCCAGCCTGAAAATGCATACAGAACCTGGTTTAAAGAGCAGGCCAACTTTGAATTGGGACAAATCCAACTGGTGCAGGTTGAGTCCGACATTTGGGTTTGCAATTTAATCGGTCAGCATAAGTTAAACCGTGACGCAGACGGTAATCCTCCCATTCGTTACAAGGCTATAGAAGATGGATTGGACAGGTTGTGCAATGAAGTGCGTGCGCTGAATGCAACGGTGCATATGCCTCGCATTGGCTGTGGGCTGGCCGGTGGCACGTGGGATAAAGTGGAACCAATTATAGAGCGTACACTTATCTCTAAAGGAATTAATGTTTTTGTTTACGATCTTTAAAAATGACTGTCACATTATACAGGCCTGTTGGTCAAAAAGAGCTTGACCTGATAAAAGCGTCCGGGTTCAGTGATAGAGAATTAAACGACGGCAGAAGATACTGATGAACCAGCCAGGCAAACAGATGATAAAAGTCTTCACTTTTTTATTGCCTTTGCTATTATTGGTTGGAACTCTCACTGCACAACCCGATTCCTCATTTCGGCAAGGCGGCAGAACTACGCAGCTGGAAGAAATTCCCGTACGCGCTGTAAGGACCGATGAAAATTTTGAAACGACGTCTTCCTTATTTGATAGAAAGGAAATTGAGAAACAGTATGTAGGGCAGGAGTTGCCGGTAGTGCTGGCAAGAATGCCTTCTGTTAACTGGTATTCTGATGGAGGTAATTACACGGGTTATTCTTACATGCGTCTACGAGGGATAGACCAGACGCGTATAAATTTTTCTCTCAATGGAATACCATTAAATGAACCGGAAGACCAGGGAGTTTATTTTTCCAACTTTCCTGATTTTTTAAATAGTGTCCGCACCCTGCAGGTTCAGAGAGGAGTTGGTGTAAGCTCAAATGGCAGCTCTGCATTTGCCGGAGCCGTCAGTATGGAATCGCCCTCTCTCACCGATTCATCGTATACAGAATTATCCGCGGGTTATGGTTCGTTTTCAACTTACAGGGCAAGTGCCGAATTTAATACTGGTCTGCTGAAAAACAAGTGGGCTTTATATACACGTCTTTCCAAAACGGGTTCTGATGGATTCCGAGAAAATTCCGGCACAAATGGAAGTTCCTTTTTTCTAAGTGCAGGTTACTTTGCACGCAAAGGGATACTCAAATTTACCGGCTTCAGTGGTCGCTCTAAAAACCAGATGGCTTACCTGGCTTCAGCCGACAGTGTGCTGAATAAGAATTACAGGGATAATCCACTCAGCACAGAGGAAAAAGATGAGTTCAGACAAAACCTGGCAATGCTGCAGTATCTGCTCCCTGCAGGCAGATATAGCTCCTTTGGATTTTCAGCTTATTACAATCAGCTTGCCGGTGGTTATTCCGTCTTATTCAGTCCTGACCTGCAGAAGTTCTCTGTTTCTTCGAATTGGTATGGTGGAATGATGAATTATATCTATCAGAAAAAATGTTTAACCATTCAGGGAGGTATTCATGCCAATGATTATTCGCGAACCCATTTCTCAACGATCGAACCTGCAGAAAATATGCTGCTTTATAAAAACCGGGGGCATAAGAATGAAGTATCACTCTATTCCAGGATCTCATATTCTGTGAATCGCTTTACCATTTATGCTGATGGACAATACCGGTATATTTATTTCAATTATGAAGCGGATGACCATGCGCCAGGATTCGACCAGGATATCAACTGGAAATTCTTTAATCCAAAAGCAGGATTATCATTTGCTCTAAACCAGGGATTAAAACTTTATGCAAGTATCGGGAAAACTCACCGGGAGCCTACGCGAAATGATCTTTTCGGCGGGTATGATAACATTGACAGCACTAACCAGGCGGAAATAGGAAGCTTTAACCGCATCCTGCCGGAACAGGTAGCGGACATAGAATTGGGCACCAAACTGAACTATAAAAAATTACGGGCTCAGTTCAATTTCTATGAAATGCAATTTAAAAATGAGATTGCTGCAATCGGACAGTTAAGCTATATAGGTCTTCCATTAAGAAAGAATGTAAATTCAAGTTACAGACGCGGTCTGGAATTAGACCTCACATATGCTCCTGTCCGGGAATTATCATTTACAACCCAGGCTAACGTAAGTAAGAATCGCATAAGTACATATACGACGGACTTTGATTCGAGCAGCTATTATAATGTTCAACCGCTTCTGACTCCTGCCATCATCATTAACCAGTCTGTAGGTTATCAGTCATGCTCCTGGCTGTCTTTGGGTTTCGGTTGTCGTTATGTAAGCCAGTCCTTTTTAGCCAATAACAACGACAATCGTTTTGTGACGCAAGCCTTTTTTGTTTTAAATGGCTCAGTGCAGGTGCGATTTTTAAAATATTGTTCCCTGGAATTCATGGTTAATAATATTTCGGATCGGAAATGTTTTACCTCAGGATACGTACAGGGCGCGGAGGCGTATTATTTCCCCATGGCCACACGTAATTATGCTGTTAACTTTAAGTTTCTCGTTCAGTGACCTTAATTGAAGCCATAGCTGTTCTGTTTAGCCTGATGTGTATCATTCTTGCTGTAAAAAAACATGTCCTGAACTGGCCCGTTGGAATAATTGGAGTGAGTGCATATCTCATATTATTTTATCGCGAGCGTTTATACGCAGATATGATATTGCAGATCGTTTTTATTATACAGGGTATCTACGGCTGGTACAACTGGCAGAGCAACAGGCAAAACGAGCAGGATCTGCTGGTAGAGTTTCTGTCTAGTAAGCAGAGAACAATTTGCCTGCTAATAATAGGGGTGGTTTCTACAACATGGTTTTTATTTTTAAGACATTACACAAATGCTTCTGCACCTTTAGCTGACGCCTTTGCTGCCACTATCAGTCTGGCTGCCAACTGGCTGTTAGCGCGGAAGATAATTGAGAGCTGGTTGCTATGGATAATTGCGGACCTGGTGTATATAAGCTTATTCTGGTATAAGGGGCTCTATCTGTCATCCTGTATTTATGTTTTATTTTTATTTATTGCCTTAAAGGGTTTTACAGACTGGATCAAAAAAAGAAATATACAAGAGGCTTCCTTTTAGGAAAGTTTATGCCACCCCATAGTGGCCATCTGCATTTGATCACTGAAGCGCAGAAGCAGGTGGAAGAGCTGACAATACTGGTATGCACTATTCAAAAAGAACCTATACCCGGACATTTACGATTCCGTTGGATGAAATCACTTTTTCCTCAGGCAAGGGTAGTGCATGTTACCGATGAGGTTCCTTCGTATCCTCATGAAAGTGCTGACTTCTGGAAGATCTGGAAAGCATTATTAAAACGCGAGCTGGATCCTTCAACCGAGGTTGTTTTTGCTGGGGAAGCTTATGGCGGGGATATCGCTTTTCATCTCGGGATACAATTTGAAATGATCGATCGTAAAAACGGTTCATTCACAATTTCCGGTTCGGAATTGCGCCAGAAGCCTTTTGAGTTCTGGCAGTTTCTACCGAAAGTGGTCAGACCCTATTTTGTAAAAAAGGTGGTACTCACTGGTCCTGAATCTACAGGAAAAACTATGCTTGCACAGATACTTGCAGAACATTATCAGACCGCCTGGATTCCGGAATATGGTCGCGACTATTTCGTGCAAAAGAAAGGTGAACTAACATACGAAGACATGTCGGTTATTGCCAGCGGGCAGTTAATTGCAGAGGACGCAAAGCTTCCTGATGCAAATCGTCTTTTATTCTGTGACACTGATCTTATTGTAACGCAGATATGGAGTGAGATCTATTTTGGAACTTGTCCAAATGATGTAATTGAAAAGAATGATCAGAGACAGTATGACCTTTTCCTGTTGCTCGATGTTGATATCCCCTGGGAAGACGATGGTACGAGGGAATTCCCTCACTTACGCAATTGGCACTTCAACCGTTTAAAGGAAGAGCTACAAAAACGAGAATTGCCCTTCGTTGTTATTTCGGGAAGTTATGAAGAAAGGAAGGCCAGTGCTATAAAGCATATCAATAGATATTTTTTTTAAGGCATAGTAAGATCGCTCTATTTCTTTTAATTTATTTTTTATGTGCTGTTCCATTTCAAATTAATCCTTACTGCTATTCTAATCTTCCCTGCTTCCGTCATCGGCCATCCGGACGATCTTAGGCGTAAATTTCGCAAGCACTTCTACCAGTTCAGACTGAGCGGCCATTACCATATTAATATCCTTGTAAGCAAACGGCGCTTCATCGAGACCGGCACCAATTAAGGTGACACCATTATCCTTCAGGATCTTCTGCATCGAAGTTTTGCTCACTGTTTTGATGGCCTGTGTCCTGCTCATAAGGCGGCCAGCGCCATGTGAGGCTGAATTTATGGAATTTTCTTCTCCTTTTCCACGCACTAAAAAACCGGGTGCGGTCATAGAACCCGGAATGATCCCCAGCACATCTTTTGATGCTGGCGTTGCCCCCTTGCGGTGAACGATCACATCCTTGCCATGGTATTTTTCTTTCCACGCAAAGTTATGGTGGTTTTCTACACGCGCCAGCAAGTTGCCGCCCATGGCTGCAGTTAAGCGGTTGTGGATCACTTCGTGACATGCTGAAGCATAATCACCAGCCAGGTTCATCGCCAGCCAGTATTCTTGTCCCTCTGCAGAATCAAGACTCAGATACGCCAGATTTTTTGCTTCATCAGGCAACTTGCAAAGATCTTTTGCAAGCCTGGTATAATGTCCGGCAATAGTAGCGCCAAATCCACGGGAACCAGAGTGGGTCAACAAAGCCACATAACTTCCTTTTGGAATATTTAATTGCGCATCGTCTTTTTCAAATTCAATAATACCCCATTCAACGAAATGGTTTCCACCACCCGACGTACCTAACTGGTGTACTGCTTTTTCATGCAGGCTTTTAATAAAAGGTGTTGCATCAAATTCCGGACGATCCAGGATGCTGTGCTCAGCGCGAAATTTTCCCTGCCAGCCTGCACCGGCGCCGAACTTTGTCCATGCAATTAATTCTCTTTTATATTTTGCGGCGTTTTCCAGAAAATGCGATTCCGGTACATCATAAATAGACAAGGCCATACGGCAGCCAATATCCACACCCACACCATACGGAATAATGGTATTATCCGTAGCCAATACTCCACCAATAGGCAGTCCGTAACCCTGGTGCGCATCAGGCATTAACGCACCTGCAACGGTAACAGGCAGCTTCATTGCTATTTCCATCTGATCGATAGCCCCTTTTTCAATATGCTGTTGACCGTAAATTGCATAATGGTCTGAATTTTCTTTCAGAGATGTTACGGGAATACCATCCTCCATTTTCGGTTTAATCACCAGTTCGCTGGCTATCGGAGCAAGCACTGCATCATCGAGAAAACTTTCAGGATATTGGAACACTTTTAGTAAGATGGATAAAACCTCTTCTCGTTCAGTATTCTTAAAATTCTGCTCTATCACACGGATCGCTGTTCCGATGGCTTTTCCTTTTGGATAACCTAATTCAAGAAGATCATCTCCTTTGATATTTAGTTTGTTCATAGTATTAATTTATTTATTTGTTTGAACGATACAAAACTATCTTATCACTGCGCAAACGAATTGCGTAGATAAAAATAAATTTGTTAAATATTAATTTTCGGCCCCCTGCTGCTGTATCACATTCTACCTGAAGCAAACAGCTGGTCTAAAACATTGTAGTAGTTTTCGCTGCGAAACGCTTCAGCAGATGCAATTATCCTGTATAAGGCTTTTTCTTACTTTGTCCTTATTGTCATTGGACTGCAGCCTTTAACCGCTCCTTATACCTGTACTTCGACAAAAGCACAGTGACACTGCATCTGCCTTGGCGCAGCAAATGCTTTATTCTGACGATAAGTGAGGTTTATCGAAAAAATACAGCATTGTTTGTCGGCCCACCGGGTGCCGATAGCTATCGGCACGAACCCGGGACTCCCGTCTTAAAAGGACGGTACTCTGCCAGCTGAGTTATAGACCGTTAATGAATGGGTAAAAAGCGAATAAAGCACATGGTGCTCTACCTCTGAGCTACAGAGCCAGCCCTGTTACCAGGATCGGTTAAGGCAGGTGCCGATAGCTATCGGCACGAACCTGCGACCACCCGAGTGACAGTCGAAGTATCTCTATTCTACGACACCATTCAATTTTGTTGATAAGGAAAAAAGCGGAAAGCGAAAAGAAACTGAGCTAACCGGACCCGATAACTATCGGGAGAACCGGTGCCGGACTTGAACCGGCGACATTCCAGGGTCTTACTCCTGGCTGCTCTACCGAAGGATCGCTTTTCTACGTCACTTATCAATGGGATTAAAACAGGTAAAAGACTGCATGAGGCTTTTATTTTATTGCTCTACCACTGAGCTATTTCATTTTCATGAAAGCTGGATTTGAACCAGCGACCTATAAATCCACGAAGTATCTCATACATACGACACTGTTTTAAAATCATAAAAACAGGCGATTGGCTACAGGACTCTTTTTCTTTTCAGGACGAAGTATGTCTTGTATACGGCACTGTTTTATGAAAGAGCTAAGAGCAATAAGAGAAAATCCGGGATTGCTCCCGGAGCAGGATTCGAACCTGCGTTGGCCACGATGTATCTCTTATTTACGGCATCTTCCATTTTTGTTGTCAAAAGCAAAAAGCGAATTCAGAACGGGGATACGCATGAGGATTTGCACCTCGTCCTATACCGACTTTCATCAATACAAGACCCTTCCCCAAATGAGCGTCCCGAAAGCTTTCGGGACCGACTCTACGGCATTTTGACAATTTCAATATATTAAAGAACGAATTTCTTCAGAAAAAATACGTTAACACTCTGCGCCTCTCCCTTTTTTTGCTTCTCCACAGGAGAAGCAAAAATCTTTGCGTCTTTATACAGTATAGTTCATTACAACAAATTAAACTTTGCGTTCTCTGCGCTACTTTGCGCGCTTTGCGTTAAAAAATCGCTGCTAAGTAATCAAGCTTCTAGCAGCTGCTAAATCGTGTACACAGTATTGCAGACGCTGTAGATTTTAAAGAACGAATTTTTTATAACCCTCTCTGTCCGGATTGACAGGGAGGGATCTCTTCTTACAACACTACCTGTTTGATCTTTTCTACTGCACTCACACCATTTTCGAGAGAATGCAAAACGTCAAACACCTTATCTGACCAGCCCGCCACGAGGCATACGTCATTTTTCTGAATTTTCAGCGGGGTGTTTCCGTAACCCGCCAGGTCGAATAAGTACAACCTTGCGCCTGGTGCTAGCTGTTTGTAGGCTTTCCATGATCTCTCAAGACTCGAGCCTCCAAAATTGCTATCCCACAACTGGCAATCGGTGAACAGCATTATTTTATCCATAACCACACCGCGATTCAGCAGGTCGTCGATCACTTTGTAACCGTTTGTAGCATATCCCACTTCGCCTTCGCGTTTGTAATATTCGCCAACGTTGGCCAGCACACCACGGTTAGGCATATTTATTACCTTCCATGTTTCGCCAAACATACCCGTTACCACTCGTTTGCATTTTGATTGCATCAGCATACCGAGCATTAAGCCGATGTCGAACAGCAACACTTTGCTTTTTGCGGATACAGGTTTTTGCATTGAACCCGAAACATCGCAGGCGATCAGCACACGTGTGGCTTCATCAAAACCTTTCATGTTCTTTGCACTTGCAACTACAGCATCTTCAAGAGCGTTCAGTACCATGGACACAAATTCCGAGTTCAGCATTTTTATTTCCCGGTAGGCAGCCAGGAAGCGGAAAGGCATTGTTTTGAGCCTGCTACAGCGTTTTCGTTTGACAGGTACTCGCATACTTTTTTAACGTGAGTGTACGATACGTTTGCCTCCAGGATATTTCGCAGGTTCCTCATTAACGCCATGTAACCTACTTTGCCGCTTTCTATCAATTCTTCCCACTTTGCTCTAACAGCTGCTGCTTTTGCCTTTTCATTTTCGTATTTGACCTGACCTACAGCCGATAATTCAGTTTCCCATGTATAGGGCACGGCCAGTTCGTTCGAGGCTATTTTATTAAAGATCGCTTGCTGGGCTTCGTCTTTTGCTTTAGGGTGAACTAAAAATAAAGCATCACGCAATTTAACTTCAGCCACGCGGTTGTATTTGGCAAACTGGTATTCGTCAAAACGATTGAACGCTTCACACAAACCTTTTTGTATTTGCTTCGACAACCTGTTGAGCTTTTTAGTGCCGGACCTGTTATTCGCTAACTGGTAGTAGGCAAGCAATTCAGTTATCTCATCAGCGCGTTTTACCACCGCGTTAACGGTTTTTCCAACCACCGCATTGCCGGAATTTGCCTTTGCAAGTTCAACGGCTAATACCATTGGCACGCTTCTCATGTACATTTCGTTACGGGTGTATACTGCCAGCTTTGCTATATACTCAGCATTGTTCTTCAACATCAGCTCCTGTATGCGTGCAAGGCGGGTATCACCTTTCTCATAGAAGTTGTCATTTAAACCAGCGGTTACCACCGCGGAATATAATTCCATCTCAGGAGTTAACGTGTAGGCTTTTGCACCTTCGTAGTTGCTTACAACGTTTGCGTTTTTTTTAAAGATGTTGAATTTCATTTTATTCTGTTTTAATTGTTATTTATCAAATTGAATTTAGTTTTCTATTGTTTCATTTTGACAAGACAAAGGTTTTATGCTACTGCGCATCCGAATTGCGTAGTTATTGTTTTTTTTTATTTTTATTCTTAATTGCCTGGCAGCGAGGTATCTTATTTTCATGTTACCTGCTGACGGGCTTGTTCTACGCAGATAGATTGCGTAGATTTTTTAAAATTGTATCTTTAATGCCACCAACCAGCTCTTATTTATGCCCATAAACAAACTTGCGCTTATGCGCTATAAAACAATCGACAACTGTCTTCAGAATCGTTTCCGCAAGTGGACACTGAACGACCTGGTAGAGGCTTGCTCCGAAGCACTCAACGAGTACGAAGGCATCAGCAAAGGCATCAGCGTTCGC
Source organism: uncultured bacterium (assembly GCA_966211905.1). Taxonomy (GTDB): domain Bacteria; phylum Bacteroidota; class Bacteroidia; order B-17B0; family Aurantibacillaceae; genus Aurantibacillus. The sequence goes on along the minus strand of CBIHOL010000064.1, from coordinate 18,356 downwards.
ACTATCCAGTTGGATATTCAGAACATGCGGAGCGAGAAATTGGGCTATAACGCGCCAATAGTGGTGACCGATAAAAAACATTATTCCTACGCAGACAACAATTACAGCATTACCAATATTCCGTTAAGTGCGCAAGACCTGGGAACTTTAAATGAAGTGATGGAAGTGCTGAAACAATTCAAAGGTTTCAGTTACTTCGAAGATCTTACAGGCATGGTAACCCGCCTGGAGGACAAACTGTACAAGCAGAAGAACAAAGGCCGTTCATATATTGATTTCGAAAAGAACGAACTCCTCAAAGGGCTTAATCACATCGATCCGCTGCACAAGGCTATCATTCAAAAGAAAACTCTTCTTATCACCTATCAGTCTTTTAAAGCAGTCAAACCACAGGAAATTATTTTTTATCCCTATCTGCTAAAGGAGTACCGCAACCGATGGTTTCTGAAAGGAGCAAATAAAAAAGGAAAAGCGATCATGATTCTCGCTCTCGATCGCATTGAAAACATCACAGAAGCGCCGGAAGAAAAATACTTCAAACCCGAGCATGATGTGTTTAATTATTTTAATGATACCATTGGGGTGTCAAAGATGCCCACCCAGAAAGCACAGACAATTGTTCTGAAGATAATTCCCGAACATGCGCCTTACATCATTACCAAACCTATTCATCATAGCCAGAAGATCCTCAGGGAGGAAGCAGACGGTACTATTTTCTCATTAAATGTGATCTGGAATTTTGAGTTGGAGCGTGAAATTCTTGGGTTTGGCGAACAGGTTAAAGTGTTGGCACCAAAGCGACTTTCGGGGAAGATCCAGTCGAGGCTTAAAAATACAATTTCAACATATCAAAGAACGGACACATAATGTGGAAATGGTAAGGTTCGAACTTACAAAGCTATTAGCACCGGTGTTACAGACCGGCCTTCCCGAAAGCTTTCGGGACACCGTCAGCGCATTTCCGTTTTTTTTGTCGACCTGTAAGGACTCGAACCTTAAACCTGCTGATTCGTATTCAGCTGCTCTTCCAATTAAGCTACAGGTCGTTTACATTACATTGTCGGGAAGACAGGATTCGAACCTGCGACCTCAAGCTCCCAAAGCCCGCGTTCTGCCAACTGAACGACTTCCCGTTATATTTGTGGAAACGACAGGATTCGAACCTGTATGTCCGGATTTTCAGTCCGGCGCATTGACCATCTTTGCTACGTTTCCTTTGTTGAGATAACAGGAGCCGATAGCTATCGGCTTGAACCTGTAACTTCCTGCGTATAAGGCAGGCACTCTTACCATTGAGTTATATCTCATTTTTTAATTCCGTGTTTATTCCTGCCACTAAATGGTTTATAACGGGATCCGATGATCTGTTACTGTTGCCGGGAGTGGTCCCGATAGTTATCGGGACGAACCGCTATACCCAGATTCAATCCCGAAAGCTTTCGGGACTGGTGTCCTTCCAGTTAGACGACCCGGCAGAAAAACAAAAAACCCGATCTTTTCAGGGATCGGGTTGCAAAAGTTTTTACACTATGGCACACGAATTCCCTGTCAGGTAGAACCTGGCTGATAAAAAAATATGGGTTGCACATTATATCGTTTCATTTTCTTGTTCAATAAAAAACCCCGGTGCAGCCGGGGTCATGTTTAAATAAAATAAATTTTTATTCTAAGTTCAACATAACCCAACACATCTATAAAACGGCCCAATGGCCGGCTGGTGCGTGTTCTGGCGGTATATTAAACGTTGTTTCACTTGTTTTTTTCTTTTTCTACAGCACAAATGTAAATCATTTTTGTTAGTCCTTCAAAATTTATTTTATAAAAAAGGCGGAATGATATTTCTGGTTTATATCTGCTCTCCTCTGAAACATCAGTAAAATCAGGTGTCACAGACCATTACTTAATAATTTATTTTTTTTCTAAAAGGGAGGTTTTGCTGAGTGAACAGTAAATTTAAATTCGTGAACGATTTAAATCTCATTTTCCTGTCTGGAAATGAAAAAAAATTATCGCTTTCCTTTGCACAAACTGCTTCCGGTATTCTAAAATCAATATTGTCACAAACTTAAAATTACTTCGCCGTTTGAGATTGAAGTATAAAAAAAGCCGGAAGAACTTCTTCCGGCTTTTCAAAGATTAATTATTTGTTATTTCGTCACCACCAATTTGTTCTGAACTGGCATGCCATCATGCATACCTCTGATAAAGTAAATGCCAGTGCTTAGTCCTTCAACTGTTTCCTGGAACTGGTTCTCTTCTGTAAAATTCAATTGCCTGATCTCCTGTCCAAGTTCATTTAAAAGAGTTAACTGAATTCCGCTTTTCGTTTGAACGACAAAAGTTCCATTATTTGGATTAGGATATACAGACACCAGGAAAGCTTCGCTATTAAACTCGTTGATACCTGTACAAGCGCTGACTTTCACACTGATTGCAGCATTACCATTGCAGCCATTGATGTCGGTTCCCGTTACAGAGTATGTTGTGGGATTGTTCAGGTCGATCGGGTTAACCTGCACGGTAGCAGTTTTTGCGGTCAGGTTGCTCCATGAGTAAATTGTTCCGCCGCTCGCTGTGAGAATAGTTTTTTCTCCCCTGCAGATAGCTGTACGGGTCGACACTACGTGAACTGTCGGATCAGGATGTATAAACACCTGCACTGAAGCTGTATTGCTGCACTTCACGCCATTTAGCGTGGTTGATTGCGCAGTAACGATGTAGGTAGATGGAATGCTGGCAGTGATGGGCGCATAATAAAATAATGATCCTGTGCTCCACACATACGTGGCGTTAGCACCAGCGTCTGCTGTAAGAGTTACCGCAGCGCCCTTACAAACTGTCATATCGGAACTTATGGACACAGCAGGAGAAAAAACATTTATTGTAACGGCTTTCTCGCTGTAACACTGTGTACTGGTATAAGTTCCCGTAACTGTATACACCTGGGTCGACATTGGATTCACAATATCTGTATAGGTCTGCGCGCCGGATGTCCAGCTATACGTGTCCGCCCCGCTACTTGTTAAGGTGGCCGATCCGCCGGAACAAACCAGCGTTTTACCACCAACGGCTCCCGCTGTAATAAGCGGCACCGGATTTAAGGTTATGTACTGTGAGCCGCTCCCCGGACAACCTGCACTGGTGGTTCCGGTTACATTGTAGGCGCCGGAAACTGTAGGGGTTATCACGAACGTACTGCCCAATGATGTAGCTGCTTCCCAACTGTAAGTGGACGCACCTGTTACAGAAAGTGTCGCGGTATGTCCTTCACAAACGGCGGTTGGTGTGACAGCCGTAATTAATGTAGGCGTCGGATTTACCGTGACCGTTATCAGCTTGGAACTCGTTCCACAGGAATTGGTTCCATACAGAGTATACTGTTGAGTGGCGATAGGAACAAACGCTATATTATCAGTAACACTGTTTGCTCCTCCTGCCCAGGTATAGGTAGCTGCTCCGGCTCCACTCAATACGAGGGTATTGCCCGAACATACAGGATTGCTGCTGCTCAGTGTTGTGAGTGTAGGTACACCTGGATCAACACTTATAGTTACGGTGGTTAATGATGTTGTACAATTTGATTGTATGGAACCCTTTACCGAATAAGTTGTAGTTGAGGAAGGATTCACCACATAACTTGAAGTTTGGGGACCATTGGTCCACGTGAAGGTGAGCGCGCCACCTGCGTTTAAAGTGTAAGATGAATTCGCGCAGATCTTAGGAGGAGGAATTACTGTGACCTGTGGAACGGGAACCACGTTTACGTTAACCTGTTTTAAAGGTGAATTACAACCTTTGGAAATATACATTTCCACGATTCCAATGGTGTTTACGGTTTCTGTCCACAGATCCTGCGGTGCGGTGGTTGCGAGGTTAAATAACATACCCATGCGGTTCAGTGTTACTGCTGTGCCTCCGATGCCCATTGTAGACGCATACGTTCCGGTTCCTCCATTAACACCATAAGCACTGTAATTATCTCTTTCTCCCAGTACTCCAATAATATCGCCAGCATACACAGGGATATTAACTGCGACAACATTTGTGCCCGTTATGGTCTGATTGAGATATAGAGTACTGAACGTGTTAGTAACGCTCGTATATAATGGTGGAGCAATCGGAAGTTTTATAACTGCAATTCCCGAAACGGTTCCACCTATTGCAACAGGTACACGTAAGCCTGTGATGATGAAATCATGAGGGGCTGTAAAATAATAACCCCTGGTCTCCTGTGCGGCGACGTTATTATTATACGCAGGCATGAACACGGAATCATTCAGACTTGTACGTGTTGATTGACCTACATAATAGGTTGCTGCTCCTGTTAATGTAGGAGTTGTAAAAACAGAGTTGGTTGAAAGAGCATTTCCGCCGTAAGGATTAGCATACCATCCTACTACGTTTGTGCCGTTAGGCGTAGCTGTCAGCGTAAAATTGGCACTGCTGACACAGCCGGCAATTGTTCCGCCCGAAACCGATGGAGCAGGTGGTGCTGTACATTGAGCGTTTAGAAATTGCGCGGAATTACCGAACAATAACAGCACAACGAGATTTTTTAAGTAATTTTTTTTCATGTCTTTGGAGTTTTTGGTTAGTTATAACGAGGGACTGCTTACATAAAAATATCTCAATTTTTAACAACTCCAACTTTTTTTCTGTTAAAAGTTGGGGAAAGCGACTTTTAAATTCCACCTCCCGTCGAAAGTTCCTGTTAATTGTTAATGCGCTTGTTGCGATCTTCAATGTTATAAATTAGATCGGCATGTTCGGCTGAAAGCCTTGTTGGAGGCATGTTTCAGGGGTAGACAATCATTCTCGGATCAGTGTCTTGCGGGCTTTCAAACAGATGATTTCACAAAGTAATTAACTCGTATAAGTATAGTGGCCCACGTGAGTTATTCGGTACCCCGGTTTCAGGAATAGGTTTAAAAAGTGAGTGTATCCTGATTATTAACAGTTGAAATAATACCAATCGGTATATTTTTGAATATATTTGTTTTGTCATTTACCAGGAACTATGTCTAAAGCTGAACGTACACGTCAATTTATTATCGAGAAGATTGCACCTGTATTCAATTCAAAGGGATACGCGGGGACCTCTATTAATGACATCATTGATGCTACCGGCCTCACTAAGGGAAGTATTTACGGTAATTTTGAAAACAAGGATGAAGTCGCCCTCGCGGCTTTTGATCACAACTTCGCAAGGGTTACACATCATATTGGTACGCGCATACGTGAACGCAAATCTGCGGTGCAGAAACTTTTAGTATATCCCGAAACACACCGGCAGATCCTGTCCCTTCCATTTCTGAAAGGCGGATGCCCGGTGCTCAATACTTCCGTTGAATCAGATGATACTCATCCGGAATTAAGAACAAAGGTACTTGCCGCTCTGAAACTATGGCGTAGTTCGGTTGAGCGGATCATTAGTGACGGAATACAGGAGGGAGAAATTAAGAAAAATACGGATGTCGCTTCTTTTGCAACTATCCTTATTTCTCTTACAGAAGGGGCGGTGATGCAGGCCAAAGTTACAGGCCGGAGATCTGAGCTGAATACAACGATGGATTTTCTCGAGAAGATGATCAGGGATTTAAAAAAATAATTTTTTTGTGTAAAAATATACCAAGTGGTATTTAATTGTCACCGAGTCACGTTCAATAAACCAGGATTAATTAACCCGTAAATAATTTTAAAATTAAATTTTCATGAAAACGGACTATCTGACCAGTGTCATCAAACAGTTTGAATATTACAAAATGTTGGGTGACAAAACGCTTGCCCGGTTATCTGATGATCAATTAGCCTGGCAGTACAATGCGGAGAGCAACAGCATTATCACCATTGTTAAACACCTGCATGGGAATATGCTTTCGCGGTGGACTGATTTTCTAAACTCGGATGGGGAGAAGGAGTGGCGGGATCGCGATGGGGAGTTTGAAAATGAGGTTATCAAAAAACAACAAGTCTTGAATCTCTGGGAAGAAGGTTGGTCTTGTTTGCTTCAGGTATTAAAGAGTCTGAATGAAAACGACCTGGAAAGGATCGTCTATATAAGGAACCAGGGACATTCTGTAACTGAAGCCATCAACCGGCAGCTGGCTCATTATCCATACCATGTTGGGCAGATCGTTTTTGCCGGCAAAATGATTTTAAACAATGACTGGGAATCTCTCTCTATCCCCCGCGGTCATTCAGATAAGTTCAACGCAGAAAAATTTGCAAAAGAGAAAAGCCGCGCTCATTTTACTGATGAATATTTGAACAAGGGTGGGGGAGAGCCGGACAAAATCTGATGAGTACACTTAAAAAAAATGTTATGAATATAAAGCCTTCCTCAATTTACAAGATCCGCTTTCACGATTGTGACATGTTTGGACATTTAAATAATGCCCGGTATGTAGATTACATGATCGATGCCCGGCAGGATCATTTAAAAGAATCGTATAATTTCGATTACAAGGATTATTATAAAAATAACCAGGGATGGGTGGTGACGTATCATGAGATCCAGTACCTGAAACCAGCCTTCTTTGACGAAATTGTTTGCATCCATTCATCGTTGCTTGAAGTTGAAAATGATGCGCTCGGGATTGAGATCTTAATGACGAATGAAGCGCGAACTCACCTGAAAGCTATTTTAAGATCAAAACTTGCTTTTATTGATCTGAAGACGGGACGGAAAATTCAACATACGCCGGAGTTTATGGAGTGGGCCAGGTCGCTGGTAGCGCGCGACACCGAGATGCTTGTGCCACTTCAGGAAAGAATAAAGCAGATCCTTCTTGAGCTGAAACAAACAGATAAACAGCCAGCGTCAGGCACGGAGCAAAAATAGGCCGGAATTAATTTACGTTTTCTGAACAAGGTTAAAATGCGTACTACAAGTCCATTTTCTGCTTTACGTGCTGAATAAAAGATTTGTCCGCTGTTGAGTGTTTTAGGCCGAAAATGGCGATCGATTCAAGAACCGGCTTAAGGTCCTGGCCTTTTTTGGTTAGTTTATAGATCTTTCTTTTTGCTGTACCGGTAAATGAGATTAAACCTATTTCGGTGAGCCTCACCAGGCGGTCATTAAGAATATTGGTGGAAATAGCCTCCTTTGAACCTAAAAATTCGTTGTAGGTGGACTTGCCCAGGTACATCAGGTCCCTAATAATAAGCAGCGACCATTTATCGCCCACCAGGTCCATGGTACATGAGATCGGACAGTCAGACCTTTTTTCGCTAATTCCCTTTCCCTGCTTTTTCATTCTATGCAAAGATAAGAAATAAAATAAAATTAAACTTGCATTTTGCAAGTTTAATGCTTTACCTTTGTCCTAACCTTTTAAAACTGAATTATGGAAACAAAAACGTTAAACACAAAACAACTTGTTGTGAAGTCAGTTGTTGATGCCTGGAACTCCCGGTTGGAATCCGCAAACAAGCTCATCAATTCCTTTACCGAGGAAGATCTTCACAAAGAGGTCGCACCTGGAAGAAACAGGGCCATGTATTTAATCGGTCATCTTACGGCGGTACATGATAAGATGCTGCCACTTCTTAATTTTGGTCCTCAACTTTATCCATCACTTGAAGAAACGTTTCTCTATAAGCCTGACAGAGCTGTTTCCGCTGTTCCAACAAGAAATGAGCTACTGGAAAAATGGAACGAAGTCAATGGCACTCTTACGGCACACATCGTTAAATTAAATCCCGAAGAATGGTTTGAAAAGCATACTTCTGTTTCACAAGAGGATTTTGAAAAAGAGCCTCACAGGAACCGTTTAAATGTATTGGTGGGTCGCACTAATCATATGCAGTATCACATGGGCCAGCTTGCGTTGATCAAAAAATAAACAGATGAAAAATAAAATTGCATTCGCGCTCCTCATGGGCATTGTAACAACCGGCATCATTTCATTTACTCTCATTTCAGTTAATATCGGTTTTACTCCAACGTTTTATATCACCTGGTTAAGATCGTGGGCAATGGCTTACCTGGTAGTGGTGCCTGCCATTCTGCTTATTGGTCCACTGATACAAAAGCTGGTGGATACGATCTTCAGGCAAAAAAATAATCTTATTTAAACTTAAAACTATGGCAAACAAAGATTTTTCAACTGAGATCGTCGTAGATCGGGATCCCCACACTGTGTTTAACAGCATCCTCGATGTTCGCAGCTGGTGGTCGGGGTTATATGGCGAAGAGTTCAAAGGAAATTCGGAAAAACTGAATGACGAATTTATCTACACGGCAGGGGAGGGCATGCACTTTTCAAAACAGAAATTAATTGAATTGGTTCCTGACAAAAAAATTGTCTGGCTCGTAACGGAAAGCAAATTAACCTTTCTTAAAGATCAACAGGAATGGACGAACACTAAACTTAGCTTTGATATCTCAACGAAGGGAGATAAAACACATGTGCGTTTTACACACGTGGGTTTGCTTCCTGACTTTGAGTGTTACGATACGTGTTCAACTGTTTGGACTCAATACGTGCAGGAGAAGCTCGTAAATGCGTTAACACAGAAAAAAGCGGTGAAATAAAAGGTTAGCTCTGTTTATTGCTGATGCGTTTGTTCCACTCATTCACCATCCAGTAAGGGTCTTCCTTGAATTTCTTCCAGTCGGCCAGCAGACTTTGATGGAGCTCGTCTAGGGCCTGCTTGGTTTCTGCGCTGTACTTGGAATAGTCGTTTTGATATTTTTTATTCTTAAAGAACTTTTCATAATACTCCAGCAGGTTGAAGCAGGTGGTAAATTGTCCGCAGGCAATTATACTGTTGATCATACTATTGTCGCCCTTCATTTCATCGGCTGTAAACCATAAAGTGGTTCCCTTTCTCAAGGCTTTTGCAGCTGCCGCTTTTATTTTTTCCCCGGGCTCAAGGATCTCCTCATTAAAGTGAGGATATTTTGCCTTCCGTTTTTCAACTCTTTCGGTTGTAAGCTCAAAGATGGTGTTTAGGATGAGCCGCGGTTTCCAGGCTGCGTCGCTGAAGATCCTTTCAAAACCGAACCACCTCATTTGTTTGATAAAGACCTTGGTGATCATTTTGGTTACGGAATTTCTCCGGTTAACCAGCAGGTTATTGAGAACTCCGAAATTTAATTTATCTACGTGACGCATTCTCCTGAGGAAAAAGGCCGGCACTCCCAGGCTTTTTGTCAACCCCACAAAACCTCTTGAAAATATCAGTAGCACAATGGAAATGATTATCCCCACTGTGCCTAATACCGATAAACCTATTATAGCGAGTTTATTCGATACAAGAAATCCGCAGGTGAAGAGGATGAAGCCCACTGTGAAGCTGGTGATCCCAAAAGTCTTGAGCAGTTTAAAGCTCCATTTCCCGATAATCGGGATATGATTTTTGGTGCTATGCGTGTAGCTGCGCATATTAGGATTTGTACCATCAGAAATAATATAGAGGTCCACTGATTTTTTATCGTTCGACCTGAAATCCTTTAAACCTTCGGGATAACTCTTCATACGCTCTTCCGCGTTTATCACCGCATCAACACCCTGGTTATCATCCACACCTCCGTCCATGAGGCCAACAGGATATTCGATTGATTCTCCATCAAAAACATTTTTATAGAGAGATTTATCGCGAAGCTTTACTGATTCGGGATGAATAAAATCATCCGGAAAATTAATGGGTTCAAATCCGAAGGGCACGCACGATGACGCCGCGATGATATCTGCGAACCGGATCTCTTTGGCCACTTCTACCGGGATATGGATCTTTTTATTTCCGATGTATTCCGGTAATGCGTATCCGAAATAGGTTTGTGATAAAGCCGATTTGTGAAAATGAAAAGGAAGCGCAAAGTGAAACTCTGTCGCGTTAAAACTTATTTCTTTAAGATGAATGTCAGGCGTTTTATTCCAGAGAAGCCCAAATGTTTCCGATTCGAAATCCTTATGATAAATGGAAGCGAATGCATTGATGAGACTCCTTTGCCGGCCGTTGGTCCAGTTCTTATCCTCCGCCAGGTATTCAAGCGCTTCTTCAACCAGGTCTTTGCCGGTCATAAATTCAACCAGGCTCCGGTAACAATCTTCAAACGTTTCTCCTTTTTTGAGGGTGGCAGCATATTTTGCGCCTACAAAAGTACCGCCCGACACTGTAGAAATAACGCGGATGCGTTCAAGGAGACTGGTTCCTTTGAACATTTGGGTCGACAAATAGCACATCACGCCCAGGTGGATGGAAGCACCGCGGAATCCGCCTCCCGAAAGTGAAATAGCGATATTATTAAAAGGCATCTTGGGAAGATGCGCTCTCCTTTTCGCCTTCACTTTAAGCGGTTTTTCAAGCCGGCCTTCCATTGGTCTTTCTGAACTTTTTTGTGACCCTAGTTCGTACATTGTTTTACACTTCTTCTTCTACGAAATTTTCGCTCTTCGGGATGCCTTTAAACCTGCTTAATAATGCCTCCGGCAGCGCCGATAATTTTCTTTTCTCTGTATCGATCCAGGCGCCATCGGTGTTTACCTGAGCTGCCTTGACCCCGTCTCCTCGGATAATATCCTGCGTAAATGACCATCGGGACCCGTCCTTTCTGCACTTGGTAAGCGCGCACGTTACCGTTACCTTGTCATTTAATCCTATTTCACGCAAATAGATCAGTTCTTCCCTGAATAAAATTGGTCCTATCTTTTCTTTGGCCAGGAGTTTCGCGTCAAAGCCCATGCTGTTAAGGACCATAAGTCTTGCCTGCGCGGCAAAATCAGCATAAGCAGAATGCCGTAAATGCATGTTCGCATCTCTCTGAGACCAGAGGACTGGTCCTTCGAAAAAAATATTGCGGGATGTTTCCATTTTTAAAAACAGTATTTATTCTCTGCTATTATTTTAGCCGCAATTAGCTGGCGGGCCGCCTTCATATTAAAAGGTTCCTGTTTTGTAAATCGTTTCAAACCCATCAGCATCATACGAAGTTCGTCACCTTCGGCATAACTGTTCAACGCTTCTTTACCGGCTAAAAGAACATTATCGCAGGCTTCAATTACGTAAACCCGCATCATTGCTATCTGCTCCTTGCAGGCTTCTTCGCCCCGCATTCCAACCATCTTTTCCACGCGCAGCAGCACCGATTCGGCGGCATAAGTTTCGATGATCATGTCACTCACGTTCATCAGGACTTCCTGCTCTTTATTTAAAGTTGCCATAAGTTTTTGGACGGCACCTCCGGCAACAAGCAGGACTGCTTTTTTAAAATGCGCCACTAACTTTTTTTCATAGGCAAACAGCGTATCATCAGTGTCGCTCATTTCCGGAATACCAACAAGCTCCTGGGCTACTTTTTGTGCCGGACCCATCAGGTCGAGCTCGCCTTTTAGGGCACGTTTCAGGATCATGTCTACAATAAGCAGCCTGTTGATCTCATTGGTACCTTCAAAAATCCGGTTGATGCGTGAATCCCTGTAGATCCTTTCCATAGGAGCTTCGGCGCTATACCCCATGCCACCATAGATCTGAACGCCTTCATCTGATACATAATCCAGCACTTCGGAACCATGCACTTTAAGGATAGCGGCCTCGACTGCAAATTGCTCTACACCTTTCAGTTTCGCTTTTGCTTCATCCATGCCTTCTTCGATAAGCGAATGAATTGCGTCCTCAATATTTTGTGATGCCCTGAAAACGGCACTCTCACAGGCAAATACACGAACTGCCTGCTCGGCTAATTTATAACGTATAGCGCCATATTTAGAGATGGGGCGTCCGAACTGGTTACGTGAGTTGGCGTACTGAACTGAAGCAGTAATGGTTTTTTTACTACCGCCAATGGCAGCGCCTGCTAATTTTATCCGTCCAAGATTAAGAATGTTCACTGCTATTTTAAAACCATTTTCTCTTTGAGACAATAGATTTTCTACAGGAACTTTGCAGTCATTGAAAAACACTTGCCGTGTTGAACTGCCCTTGATCCCCATCTTATGCTCTTCAGGATTAAGAGTGATGCCGCCAAATGATTTTTCAACTATGAAAGCGCTTAAGTTCTTATCGTCATCAATTTTTGCAAACACCGTAAAAATATCTGCGAATCCTCCATTGGTGATCCACATTTTCTGTCCATTAAGAATATAGTGTTTTCCATCTGCCGAGAGTTTTGCGTTAGTACGACCACTGTTGGCATCTGACCCGCTTTCAGGTTCCGTTAAGCAATAGCAAGCTTTCCATTCACCTGTTGCTAGCTTTGGAATGTATTTCTGTTTTTGAGCTTCATTACCATACAGCAGGATGGGAAGTGTACCTATTCCTGTATGTGCCGAAAGAGCCACTGCCACCGAATGTCCACCTCCTATGATTTCCGTGGTAAGCATCGACGTTACAAAATCAAATCCCGATCCTCCCAGTTCCTCGGGTACTGAAATTCCCAGCAATCCGAGCTTGCCTGCTTTTTCAAGAATGGAAGTCATCAATCCTTCTTCCTGGTTATCTATCCTATCGAGATGCGGCATCACCTCCTGGTCAATAAAATCCTCACAGGTTTTTTTCATCATGAGTTGTTCTTCGGACCATTGCTCTGGTATAAAGATATCCTCCGCCTGTGTTTCCCTGATCAGGAACTCTCCACCCTTGGTTTGTGTTTTTGCCTGTGTTGCCATGGTTTAGTTATTTTAAAATGTTATCTGTAACCTGATTTTTTTGTGTACTGTTTTCTTTGAGTAGTTGCAAGGCTGCGCTGCATAATAGCTCCGAGCCAAGCGGGATGCATTCTTCGTTAAAGATCACTTTTGAATCGTGCAGGAAATAACATTTTTCTGCAGTGTCCTTTGCTCCGAGAAAGTAGAACATAGATGGCACTTTCCTCGAATAAAAAGCGAAGTCCTCTGACCCCAGGATTGCATCTATTGGGAAGATGTTTTCTTTTCCAAACACCGACGAGAGTGCTTCGCTTACCTGCCCGTGCACTGCTTTATCATTAAGCAGGCTTGGGTAATTTAAGCTGTATTCAATTGTGATCTTGGCGTCAAATGCCACTTCAACGCTCTTTATGATCTTTTCCATCCGGTCAAGGACCTGGTTGAACGTGTCGAGATCGAGCGCGCGTACCATTCCTTCAATCACTACGTGGTCGGCCACTACATTATGTGCAATACCACCGCTGATCTTTGTGAACGAAATAATAAATGGTTCTGGCGGCGGAACGTACTTTCCTGCAATAGCCGAAACCGACTGGATGAGGTGAGTAGCGGCCTGTATAGCATCAACTCCGAGATGCGGTGCTATTGAAGCGTGAGCCATTTTTCCTCTCACGTCAATTTTAAAGACCCTGGCACCCGCAAGCGCCTGACCTAACTTATACGCTAATTTGCCCACCGGTAGTAAAGGATGCACATGCAGGCCTATAGCCGCGCTAACATTGTCAAGCTCGCCACTCTCCACCATTCGCTGACCACCTGATTTTTTTTCAGGGTCGTCGTAAATATCTTCTTCCGAAGGCTGGAAAAATAATTTCACTGTGCCTTTAAAGTCAGCATCTTTTAAAAGAGATGCGGCTCCCAACAGCATGGTGGTATGCAGATCGTGTCCGCATGCATGCATTAACGGGATCGGACTTCCGGCTGCACTTTTCATTTCCTTATCGCTTTTAAAAGGCAGTGAGTTTTCTTCCCTGATGGGCAAAGCATCCATGTCCGCCCTCAAGGCAATGCACGGACCTTCCCCTTTTTTAATTTGCGCTACTACACCGGTTTTAGCGATGTTCTTCCGATATGGAATTTTCAAAAGATCTAATTCCCTGCAAACAAGTGCTGCAGTTTCATTTTCCTGGTATCCGATCTCGGGATTCGCGTGGATCTCCCGGCGTATGGAAACAAGTTTATTATAGTGTTCTTTTTCCATGTTATTACTTATAAAAGTTCAAACACTCCGGCGGCACCATGACCTGTGCCGATACACATAGTGACAACGCCATACTTTTTATTTCTGCGTCGAAGCTCATTGAACATTTGCACAGAAAGTTTCGCGCCGCTGCATCCAAGCGGATGTCCAAGTGCTATTGCTCCGCCGTTGACATTAACTAACTGAGGATCCAGTTCTAATTTTCGTATCACGGTGAGCGATTGTGAGGCAAACGCCTCGTTCAGTTCAAAAAGGTCGATGTCTTTTGTCTGAAGTCCCGCCTGCTTTAAGGCTTTGGGAACAGCTGCAATGGGACCCACTCCCATAATGCGCGGAGGCACACCTGCTACGGCATGAGAAACGAGTCTTGCAACCGGCTTAAGGTTTAATTCATTCATCAGTCTCTCGCTCATTACAATTACGAAGGCTGCCCCGTCGCTGGTTTGCGAGGAGTTACCTGCAGTGACACTTCCACCATTTGCAAATACAGGTTTAAGGCCTGCAAGTGCTTCAACGGATGTGTCTGCGCGCGGCCCTTCATCAGTATCGACAATATATTCACGCGTTTTTCTTTTCTGATCTTTATCCAGGTAGACCTCATTTACTTTTACGGGAACAATTTCCTCTTTGAATTTACCTGAAGCAATTGCTGCAAGTGCTTTCTGGTGGGAATGGTAGGCGAACTGGTCCTGGTCCTCTCTCGAAACGTTGAACTCTTTGGCCACAGCTTCCGCAGTAAGACCCATGTTCCAGTACCAGTCGGCGTGTTCCTTGGCTACTTTTGGGTTAGGTACAATTCTCCATCCACCCATTGGAATGAGGCTCATGCTTTCAACACCGCCTGCAATTATACAATCAGCCATGCCGGCATTTATTTTCGCTGTTGCAAGTGCAATTGTTTCAAGTCCTGAGCCGCAGTAACGGTTCACTGTCATTCCCGAAACCTTGTCGGTATCGAGTGCTAAAAGCGAGATGATCCTGCCAACATTAAGCCCTTGTTCTGCTTCTGGCATAGCATTTCCCACCATCACATCATCGATACGGTCTTTATCGAGTTGCGGTACTTGCGCCACGAGGTGTTTGATAACATCGGCTGCAAGGTCGTCGGGTCGCGTAAAGCGGAACAATCCCCGCGGTGCTTTTCCGACTGCGCTTCTAAAGCCTGATATAATATATGCGTTCATTATAAATTCGTTTAATATTTAATTCCTGAGGACTTTTCCTCCGTTAAGGATACTATGTAATCGTTCAAGTGTTTTTCGTTCTGAGCAAAGAGACAGAAAGATCTCTCTCTCAAGGTCCAGCAGATATTGTTCTGACACCAGTGATGGCTGCGACAAATTCCCTCCCGATAAAACAAAACCAAGTTTCTCGGATATTAATTTGTCATGGTCGCTAATGTAGTTCCCGCTGCGCATTGCATCAGCACCTGCATACACAAGCCCCATGGCTTGATTACCCAGTACGCGGATATCTTTACGCGGTACAGGTTTCGAATAGCCCGCCAGAGCCATTTCCAGGCATTCGGCTTTTGCTTCTGTTAACTGACGTTGCCGGCTGATGACGACTTTGTCAATTCCTTTTCTAAAGATGCCCAGTTCAAAAGCCTCATACGCAGATGTGGAAACGCGTGCCTGACCTATGGTAAGGAATTTTTCCCGGAAACGATTGAGTTCGATATCTCCTTCATGAGCAGCATCGCTTAAACGCAACGCAAATTCTTTTGTTCCTCCTCCACCTGGTATAAGGCCCACGCCGAATTCTACCAGCCCGGTATAAGTTTCGGCATGTGCCACAATTTTATCGCAATGCATGCAGATCTCACAACCTCCGCCCAGCGTTAATCCGTGCGGCGCGGCAACAACGGGAATGGAGGAGTATCGCAGGCGCATAGTGGTACTTTGGAAGGTCTTCACCGCCATGTTCAGTTCATCCCAGTCCTGCTCCGCCGCCATCATATAGATCAATCCCACGTTGGCACCTGCGGAGAAATTAGTGCCTTCGTTGCTGATCACCAAACCACGGTAATCTTTTTCCGCTATCTCAACAGCTTTTACAAGTCCCGCCAGAACCTCTCCACCAATCGTATTCATTTTTGTGTGAAATTCAGCATTGAGAATACCGTCGCCAAGGTCCGTAACAGTTACTCCGCTGTTCTTCCAGACAGTTTTATCTGCCCTGATCGTACTCAGGGATATGAATTTTTCGGTACCCGGAATGGTCTTATAGCTTTGTGATGGAATATCATAAAACATTTTCTTCCCACTCTCTACCTTATAAAATGAATTGTTTTTTTTAAGTAGCTCATATATCCAGTCAGCCGGTTTCAGCCCGTTTGACTCCATCATTGAAACAGATTCCCTGATACCGATGGCATCCCAGTATTCAAATGGTCCAAGATCCCATCCGAATCCTGCTTTCAGTGCATCATCAATACGATAGAGCTCATCCGAGATCTCAGGGATCCTGTTTGAAACATATTGGAACAAGCTGGCAAATGTGGCGCGGTAAAATTCTCCTGCTTTATCTTTTCCCTGCACCAGTACTTTTAACCGGTCTTCTAATTTTTCAATGGGCCTTGTGGCTTCAAGAGTTGCGAACTTTACTTTCTGAGAAGGTTTGTATTCAAGGCTTTTCAGATCAAGAGCGAGGATCTCTGATTTCCCATCTTTCCCTTTAATTTTCTTGTAAAAACCTTGTCCTGTTTTATCACCCACCCATTTATTTTCAACCATCTTCCCGATGTAGTCAGGTACTTGAAAAAGTTCCCTCGCTTCATCGTTCGGGCAATTTTGCTGCAGACCTTTTGCAACAAGCACCAGCGTATCAAGTCCCACAACGTCACAGGTTCTGAATGTCGCCGATTTTGGACGGCCCAGTACCGGTCCTGTCAGCTTATCAACTTCTTCTACTGTAAGACCCATTTTCTGTACAGTGTGCAGAAGCGACATGATACTGAACACACCGATCCTGTTTGCGATGAATGCAGGAGTATCTTTGCATAACACAGTGCTCTTGCCCAGGAACTGTTCACCATATTGCATGAGGAAATCTGTGATCCCAGGTAAAGTATGTTTTGTCGGAATGATCTCGAGCAATCTTAAATATCTTGGAGGATTAAAAAAGTGAGTCCCGCAAAAATGTGCTTTAAAGTCATCCGATCTTCCTTCTGTCATTAAGTGGATAGGAATTCCTGACGTGTTGCTTGTTATTAAGGTGCCTGGCTTCCGGTGTTTTTCCACATTCTCAAATACCTTCTTTTTTATATCGAGGTTTTCTACAACTGCTTCCAGAACCCAGTCACAACTGCTGATCCTGGACATGTCGTCTTCAAAGTTGCCCGTTGTTATTCTTTGTGCGAACTCCTTTTTATATAAAGGTGACGGATTGGATTTAATGGCAAACTGTAAAGCGTCGTTAGCAACTTTATTCCTTTTACCCGGCTCGCTTATATCCTTTGGCAGGATATCGAGCAGCAGCACCTCGCATCCGGCATTGGCGAAATGACAGGCGATCCTCGATCCCATAACCCCGGAACCCAATACCGCTACTTTTTGAATAATTCTCTTCATAAACTTTATTTTTTCTTTGCGGATCTATGATCCTTTTATGAGTTTATTTCTTTCTTCTGCTAATTCTACTATTTCATCCAGCGTTTTATAAAAGTCAGTGATCTTTTCTTTACCGAGCTTTATTTCAGCCAGGTGATTAAAATTGCGGACAATATTCTTCGCCAGCTCTTTTTGCGCTTTACCTTTTGCAGTGAGCAGGATCTTTATCTTTCTTTTATCGTTTTTATCGGCCAGCCTCTGGATCAGTTTTT
Source organism: uncultured bacterium (assembly GCA_966211905.1). Lineage (GTDB taxonomy): Bacteria > Bacteroidota > Bacteroidia > B-17B0 > Aurantibacillaceae > Aurantibacillus. Next base: position 682 of record CBIHOL010000064.1, on the reverse strand, counting down.
TTTCTTCGAGTGAAACAATGATCCTCGATAGTGATGTACTTTCTGTGCCAAGCTGCGGTGCGATCTCCGACGCAAACGAACCTTCGTGGCTATCCACACATAAAAGAAAGTGTGCCATGGCCAGTGTGCCACCGTGAAGGATCGCTTCAGCATTATACATCCGGCTAACTACCTGCCAGGTGGTTTTTAGCTTGGAGTCAATAGTTTCTGTATGTTTCCTTGTCATATTGGTTCAGTACAATTAGTATGCAGGCATAATATTTTTAAAATTCGTGAACATGTACGTAGATCTTGTCGTAAGCTTCCTTGTTTTCGCTGAGAATTACTTTACGTTTCAGCGAGAGCTTTGGTGTGAGTTGACCCTGATCCACAGTCCATTCTTTTGGCATGAGTCCGACGCATTTAATCATTTCGTGGTGTGAGAATTCACCGTTTGCAATATCCACCTCGTCCTGGATGCGTTTAATAACCTTTGGATCTTTTATCATTTCAGAGTTCGTTGACCAGGTGATCCCTTCTTTTTCGCACCACTGTTTTAGCACAGCGAAAGCCGGCACAATAAAGGCCGAAGGAAATTTTTCGTGCTCGCCTATCACCATGGCCTGTTCAATGAAACGGCTTTCTTTTAATTTATTTTCGATGGCCTGCGGAGTTATGTATTTTCCCCCGGAGGTTTTGAACA
>CBIHOL010000063.1:0-28157 GCA_966211905.1 uncultured bacterium | reverse complement strand
AGGCGAGCTGCAGGTCAGATTAGACCACTTATTAAAGATATTTCTTACATCTCCCACGGCACTTTTCCCCTCCCTCCTGATATTGGGAAAAATATTATCTTGTGCACCCGAATAGACGCATACAGCCCAATGAACCAGAATCCTGAACAGATAGATCATGATGATGGTGATCTAAAATAAAGGAGTGCGAACTGTTCACTTCTACAAGTATTTAGTATTCATTTAATTTACAAACAATGGAAAATTTAATTCGTAACGAACGTATCATCAGCAGCTCAGATGATAACACAATTTCCTTAAGCAACTACCGGATAACTTACCATACAAAGGGTAGCGGTAATGCTAATTTGAATTCTATTATGCTCGACAAAATCAGTTCGGTCGAAATGAAGTATGAATCGTCTCCATGGTTATTAATCGTTGCGATAGTTTCAGGCGTACTCGCCGGTTATGCCTTTGCTGTTAATCATGATGACGGGCCTTTATTTATCGGTGGACTAATTTCCGTTATATGTGTGATTTTATATTTCGCCTCCAGAAGGCATTTAGTCACAATTACTCCTGATGGCGGCTCCAAAATTAAATTCTATAGCAAAGGCATGAGTAGTGAAGCACATATGAAGTTTATAAATAATATTCATGAGGCACGTTTGTCTTTTTTACAGGCAGAAACTCTTGTTTAATTTCTCTTTTTTGGCGCACCCCGTAGTGCGGCAAAGGTGGACCTTTCACATACTATCTACTTTCTTCAATACAGGCTTGGGGAAAACGACCCCGACAGAGATCTCCGCCCTCAAAGAAAATTCGGTACGCCTAATACCAGCAATATTCTCTGGTATTTTGTATCTCTCATTTGGCACGGTCCATTTATTACGACCTCCTCCGAACCCCAGGACATACTCAAAAATAAATATGCTGTAAAAATTAAATTTTTGACCAAACATAATACCTACATGGTTACTGGTACCGTTTGTGCTGATATTAATGTCTGTGACTGGTACGGATTGATTTATCGTGACATCCGGGCCATAATAATATTCTGTTTGTTTCCTGAAACGAAAAAAGGAACCTATGAAGATTCCAACCGGCGCATCGGTGTATGTTGTCCATAAATAGTAACGTAATTCCGGCATCAGCCCCCAGCCACTAGTATGGCAAACTTTAAAGGGTTTAAGATCATTCGTTGAATAATAACCCGTCTCAAACTGCCCTTTTTCAAAAGACAGAGCGGCTGAAAAGTGTTTATGAAACGCTACTTCAACGGACGGACGGATGACTTTGTTTTCAATCCATAATAATCCGAACACGTCGTATTTAACACAAACAGTTTGTGCATTTGATCTACAGCAAATAAAAAGGATGATTGAAAGAAAGATTCTTTGGCGGTTACGCATTCTTCAGTAGCTTTAGTCCACAGCCTCTATATGATCATCTATTTTTTTATAATCCGATGACAGCTCGTAGCAGACATGCCCTGCACTATGAGTGAATACAAGCCGGCTGGTAGTTGTGAAATAGATATTTCCGAGGTGCCTCTTTCAACATATCCTTTTAGCACTTCACGTCCGGTAGCATCAAATAATAGAAAAGCTGATGTCTCGCTGCCGGTAACGTATAATAACTCGAAAGCCGGATTCGGAAAAACGCTCGTTAATTCGTTTCTAATTATGCTCTTTAGGTTTGTACATTCGTCCACAACCTGATAAATGGCAACAGTATTCGTACATCCAAACCCGTTAGTACCAGTAATGGTATGTATTTGCGATATCACTGGACTGAAGCTGATAGTAGAATTAAAATACACGCCGCTTAAAGAATAGGACTGCGCTCCGCTTGCGGTAAAAGATACTTCTTCTCCAATACACACAATGCTTTTGCTGCTTGCAATGCTAATGTCTGGGAGAGGATTTACGATCACTGTCACCGATCCGCTACCTTTGCATTGATTGCCATCAACACCCTCTGCAATATACGTAGTGGTTATGGCTGGGGAATGTGATAAAGAAGCGGGAGGCGATTGCGAAAAAGCGATCATCACGGTGCCGGTGGCAGATATGGAATACCAGTCAATCGCATTCGATATGCCAGAAGCAGAAAGTGTGACAAAATCATTCAGGCATATTGCGGAATAATTGCTCACTGCAATAATTACAGGTAAACTGTGAGTAGCAATACTGACGCTTGTGCTATTACTGCAGCCGTTTGCAGCGGTACCGGACAGGTTTAGCACTGTATTGGAGGTAACTGTATATAATTTCAACGGGGCGTGTGAGCCATCACTCCAGGTATATGTCGAAGAGCCGGAAGCCGTAATCATAAATTGTTTTCCAATACAAACCTTTGGCGGTGCATTTATAACTAAGGTCGGGGTCGCAAGCACGGTAACAATGCAGGTTGCAGTATTGGTCGCGGCGCATCCCTGAATATTGCTACCTGTTATTTGATACGTACTTGTATTTAACGGAGTCACTGTGAAACTGCCGCTACTGTAACTGTATGAGCTGGCACCAGCAGGCGCGAAAGTAAAAGTGTTTCCTGCGCAAATTGAACCGTTGCTTACGCTGATAGTGGGATTGCTGTAAACTGTTACCAGAGCAACTGCAGTATTTGATGCAATACAGCCAACAGAGCTTATTCCGGTTGCGGAATAGGACGAAGTGACAGAAGGACTCACAGTAGTATTACTTCCGCTAATTGTAAAAGAATCAGCTCCCAGTGGCGTCAGAGTAAATTGTTGACCGACGCAGATACTGCCACTGGCCATGCTAATAGTTGGAGTGGAATGAACTGTAATCTGTACCGGCAATCTGCCTGCAGACACGGTACAATTTTCTGCAAATACATAATAACTATAGGTGCCGCTGCTCATTGCGGGGACTGTGAAACTAGTTCCAGTCTGCAATACGGTGGTAGTGGTGGCATTGGCGAACCAGGTATAATTGGTTGCGGATGGTAGATACAGTGTGTTTCCTGTTGCTGAACATAAAGGCGAGGGAGTGGTGATACTTAACTGATTGATCGGTGCACAGTTTCCATTCCATTTGCAAAAGTAGGCGTCGAATTGACTTACAGGCTGCAGGTATGTAACAGGTGCGTATGGGTCAAAGTCGAAGGCTACCTTATAATATCCGCAATGATAAATGTTCAGGTGTTTATCTATTGTTAAGGCGGTGGGTTGACCGGAACCAAAATTCTTGACCCATTTAAAATTTCCTGCCGAGTCGAATTTGCAAATATAATCCTCACCAGTCGTTATTGATAAAGTAGTCGTACCGACTCCAGGTTCAAAGTCCGCTATGCCGCCAAAATTGCCAGTACAATAAATATTGCCTGACAGATCAACAGCTATCGCGCTTTGAGAGCCAAACGACGAATTGCCAGCATAGTTAATCCCCCACTTTAAGTTTCCGAGGGTATCGTATCGCGCTACGTATGACTGACCGTTTACATCCGCGAGAGTGTACGATGTTGAGGAAGGATCGACATCGAGCGTGCCGGAAAAAGTACCTCCGATCTGGAGGTAACCGAATCGGTCAGGCACCACTGAGTAGCAACCAGCATTCGCTGTACCGTAACACGATTTTAGAAATAATAAATTTCCGCTTTGATCCATCTTGCCGAAATAACCTGCATTTGGTCCCATCGATGTAACAGAGAAAGTAGTATTGAGGTGGTATGCCAGGGTGTTATTGTACACCCCTGTGAAGAACAGCGCTCCAGTAACTGAGACGCTCATATCAGTTATATAGTCGTGGTTACCCGATGCAAATGTGCGTCCCCACACAAAATTTCCTGAAGCATCCAGTTTACAGATGTAGGAATTGGCGGTGCTTCCTGCTGAAAATGTAGTATAAGTACCTGCGCCTGGATCAAGATCCACTGAACCCTCGTAACCCCCTCCAAAATACACGCTCCCCGAAAGATCAACCGCCAGGGCGTACGCCCCATCGTCGAGCGTACTTCCTATTCTTTTGGCCCACACAAAGTTACCTTGCTTGTCGAGCTTGCACACAAACGCATCCACCCACCCGCTTCCTGTAGCTAAAGTGTACGTTCCTACACCCGGGTCAAAATCCAGAAAAGTGAAATAGCCCGCTGCGATAATATTGCCCGCTGTGTCGATCTTTATTTTTTGGCAGTAGCCCGTTCCACCTAAGGTCTTTACCCAGCTAAGTGTACCTGCGGGAGTGTATTTTGCTATGTACACATCCATCGCACCCGATGCAGTGACAGTGTATACGCCTGGTCCAGGGTCAAAATCAACTGTATATCCGAATTCCCCTGCCACATAAACATTTCCCGACGAATCAACCGTTATTGCGTTTGCATGATCAATGTCGATACCGCCCATAGATTTAGCCCAGTTAAAGGATGGTTGCGCCAGCAGGAGAAAAGGGATCAACTGGCAGAGAAAGAAAAGAGTTCTCATGAGGGTGTTTTTATCAAATATAAATAAAATACCAACGGATCAGAACGCCTTGAATACGGTTTTTCAAGGTGAGAAGGTTGACAAGGTCGCTCACTGTAACCAGCAAAAAAAGACTAGCAAATTTTCTCAAAATCTTACAGTACTCCGGTACTTTTCCCCTCCCTCCTGATATGGGGAAAAATATTATCTTGTGCATCCGAATAGACGCACACACAGCTCAATGAACCAGAACCCTGAACAGATAGCAAGGGATAATATCGACAGTCAGTTGATTGCCAGCGGCTGGGTTATTCAGGACAAGAGTAAGATCAATCTTACGGCTGGACCTGGAGTTGCTGTTAAGGAATACCAGACTGAGGTTGGACCTGCAGATTATGTATTGTTCGTGGACAAAAAGCCTTTGGGGGTTATTGAGGCTAAACGAGTTGAAGAAGGTCATAAGCTTACAACCGTTGAGGACCAATCATCAGAATATGCCAAAAGCAAGCTGAAATATTCCACCACGGCCAGTCTGCCTTTTGTGTACGAAAGTACCGGAGAGATAACGCGTTTTACCGATTACAGGGATCCGAAACCTAGGTCGCGGCAATTGTTCGGATTTTACCGGCCAGGGACGTTTGCTGAATGGCAAAGCCAGGAAAAATCTTTAAGGGCACGTTTACAGGACTTGCCCGCACTTCCAACCGAAGGACTGCGGGATTGCCAGATCGATGCGATCCGGAATCTTGAAAAGTCATTTAAGGAACACCGTCCGAAAGCGCTGATCCAAATGGCGACGGGTTCGGGTAAAACATTTACGGCTATTACTTTTATATATCGTCTCCTTAAATATGCCAAGGCCAAACGTATTTTGTTTTTGGTTGATACTAAAAATTTGGGAGAACAGGCCGAACAGGAATTCAAGGCTTTTGTGCCCAACGATGATAACCGCAAGTTTACTGAGCTATACGGAGTCACCCGTTTAAAAAGCAGTTTTATTCCACCTGATAACCAGGTTTACATCAGCACCATTCAGCGTATGTATTCTATTCTTCAAGGCAAGGAATTGGACGAGAGCGCAGAAGAGAATAATCCAAATGAATTGCGTTTTGAATCAAAAGAACCAATCCCGGTGGTATACAATGAAAAAGTGCCACTTGAATTTTTTGATTTTGTAGTAATTGATGAATGTCACCGAAGCATTTATAATCTCTGGAAACAGGTGTTGGATTATTTCGATGCCTTTCAGGTGGGATTGACCGCTACACCTGATAACCGGACATTCGGTTATTTTAATCAGAATCTGGTTTCTGACTATGGTTATGAGAAAGCTGTCATTGATGGAGTACTTGTCCCATACAACATTTATGAGATTGAAACAAAGATTACCAAGGAAGGTAGTAAGATCAACATGGGCGAGCGGGTTGACAAACGCGAACGCCTGACACGGAAAAAATTCTGGGAAACAGTTGATGAGGATGTAGAATACACTGGCAAGCAACTGGACAAAGATGTTGTGAACCCAAGCCAGATCCGTTTGATCGTAAAAGCGATTAAAGACAATATACCTTCAATGTTTCCAGATCGAATTGATCCCGATGGAAAATTTGAAGTGCCGAAAACATTGATCTTTGCTAAAACAGACTCACATGCGGAAGATATCATTGATATTGTACGTGAAGAGTTTGGCGAAGAGAACCGATTCTGCAAAAAGATCACCTATCGTAGCGAGGAAGATCCGAAAAGTGTTCTCGGCCAGTTTAGAAACGACTATTATCCACGTATTGCTGTGACTGTTGATATGATCGCCACGGGCACTGATATCCGCCCGCTAGAAGTGCTGGTATTTATGCGCGATGTAAAAAGCCGCAGTTATTATGAGCAAATGAAAGGGCGGGGTACACGCACATGCTCTCTCGAACAGTTAAAAGCCACTGGAACACCAAGCGCAAAATTCACTAAAGATCATTTTGTCATCATTGATGCCATTGGCGTTGAGAAATCACAAAAGACAGATAGTCGACCTTTAGAAAAATCTCCTGGCGTATCCCTGAAAGAAGTGCTTGAGCGGATTGCCATGGGTGACCGGAGCGAAGAAATGCTCAGCACTCTTGCTAACCGGCTAATTAGGCTCGATAAACAAATCAATGAGAAAGAAAAACAAGGATTTGCAGCACTTGCACAAGGTGCGCTGATATCCCAGGTGGTAAAGCAATTGCTAAATGCTCATGACCCAGACACGCTGGATAAAATAGAACAAAATATAAATAAAGAACTGGCAGGGAAATCTCCGGCTGATGTTTCATTAGCGGTTAATAAAGAAAAAGAAAAGCTTTGGGACGCCGCGGTTGATGTATTTAATAATCCTAACCTCCGCAACTTTGTAATTGAGGTTCGCCGCAAATACGACCAGGTATTGGATACTGTCAATATAGATCAGATCACGAAACAGGGTTGGGTAAAGGACAATAAACAGGCCGCGTTGCAAATCACCCAAGACTTTAAAAACTGGATCGAACAACATAAGGATGAAATCACTGCTTTACAGATCTTTTATTCGCAGCCATACCGCAGACGGGAGCTGAGTTATGAAATGATCCGCGAATTGTACGAGAAAATAATTATTGGACCACCGGCGTTTAGTCTCAGCAGAGTCTGGGACGCTTATGCAGAAGTTGAAGATCAATCAACAAAAGTGAACCAAAATAAACGGACAGAAAAACCGAAGCATGAATTAATTCTTCTGGTGTCCACTATCCGCAAAGCAATTGGTATTGATCAGCAGATCACCGCCTACGATAAAACAGTGGACAAGAATTTCCAAGACTGGGCTTTTAAAAAGCAGGCAGGAAAAACAAAGTTTACAGAGGAACAAATGATCTGGCTGCGTATGGTTAAAAATTATGTAACAAATAGTTTTCATCTGGATGCAGAAGATTTTGAGCTTGATCCATTTAATAAGAATGGCGGATTAGGGAAATTTTACCAGTTGTTTGGCAATAAATATGAAGTCATCATTAATGAATTAAATGAGGTTTTAGCAGCTTAGTGATAAAAATTGAAATTGTGAATAGAGGATAATATATGGAATTGAAAAAACTAAGTGAATTTTCTATTGAATTGCAAAGCGGTAAACGTCCAAAAGGCGGAGTGCAAAATGTTCTTAGTGGAATACCAAGTTTAGGGGCTGAGCATTTAAATTCGGCTGGTGGTTTCAAACTAGAAAAGATAAAATTTGTTCCAAAAGAGTTTGCGAAACAAATGAAAAGAGGAGTCGTTGAGAAAGGAGACGTAATTGTTGTAAAAGATGGCGCAACCACGGGGAAAGTGTCTTTTGTAGGCAATGACTTTCCTTTCGATTTTTCCGTAATCAATGAACATGTCTTTATAGTTAGAGTAAAAGAGGATTTATTACCTAAATTTCTTTTTTATAAACTATTCTCCGAGGCAGGACGGAAGGAAATCCTTAAAGACTTTCGTGGTGCAGCGCAGGGAGGGATTAGTTCTGCTTTTATAGAAAAGGTTTCAATTCCCGTGTTTACCATTACTGAACAAGAACGAATTGTTTCCAAAGTTGAAAAACTCTTCAGCGAACTGGATAAAGGTATTGAAGATTTAAAAGCCGCTCAAAAACAACTAAAAATCTACCGCCAAAGTGTTCTAAAATGGGCTTTTGAGGGGAGGTTGACCGAACTTTGGCGCAGAAAACAGAACAAGGGCCTGTCGACCTCAAATCTCAATAATGAAATTAAAGCGGAAAAGGAGAAAATAGCTAAAATGACAGGCAAGAAATTAAAATCACTAGCACAAATAACCATTGAGGCAAGAGATTTACTACCTGCTCTACCGAAAGAATGGTCGTGGGCGAAACTTGGTGATCACGCGTTTGTAACTAAGCTCGCAGGATTTGAATTTACTAAGTATGTAAAATATAAGGACTCAGGTGAGGTGCCGGTAATACGTGCTCAAAATGTTTCTAAAACTAAATTCATCCCAAGAAATTTTTTATACGTAGACAAAGAAATTATGGAAAAGCTTCCTCGATCGAGGGTCCACGGCGGTGAAATTTTGATGGTTTTTGTCGGGGCAGGATTAGGTAACGTTGGCATTGTTCCTGAAAATAAGGAATATTTCCTCGGCCCAAATGTTGCGAAAATTGCGTTGGAAGAACAATTCGACAACAAATTTGTTTGTCATTTTCTGAGTTCGAAGCTTGGTTTTTCTAATGTCACCGGAATGTCAAAAGCTACCGCACAAGGCTCAATTTCAATGGCAAACATAAGGGAAGTCTCAGTCCCTCTCCTGTCGTTGGAAGAACAAAAGTTAATTGTTTCCGAAATTGATTCTCGATTTAGCGTCGCTGAGAAGATGGAAGAAAGTATAAATGAAAGCCTGCAAAGGTCTGAGGCACTGCGACAGAGTATTTTGAAAAAGGCGTTTGAGGGAGATTTAAATTAGCATGTATATGATGGAACAGATACAAAAGGTTAGAGAACGTATTGCATATGTAAAGAATAATGGTTGGCAAGTGCTCGACTTGAAAAACTGTGGCTTGACAGAAATACCGCATGAACTTTTTTCATATCCGCACCTAATTTCAATTGATCTGAGCAATGATGATTTTTGTGATGTTAAATCCAAGAATGTAATTCGTGAAATACCGAGTGACATAAAGAAGCTTACGAATTTAGTTCGATTAAATTTGGCCAATAATAAAGTTAATAAAGTAAGCGAAGAACTTTCAAAATTATCAAAGCTCCATTATCTAAATCTAAAATCAAATCAGCTGACTGACCTTGCATTTGATGTAGCCAATATGGATGGTCTAAAACAACTTCATATCGAAGACAATCCGTTTGAAATGTTACCTCCAGAGATAGTAGCCCGCGGAGTAGATAGTATTCGGAATTTTTATAAAGAATTGGAAGAAAAAGATTTTCTCTATGAAGTTAAGTTAATTATAGTTGGTGAAGGAAGGGTAGGAAAAACATGCTTATCGCAAGCGCTATTAAATCCTAATTTCAGATTGGGAACGCAAGCAAGTACCGAGGGTATCAATATTAATAGTTGGATAATCCCACAACAAGAGATTGCCAAAATTAATCCAAAAATTCAACGCGATTTTCAGATAAACATTTGGGATTTTGGTGGGCAGGAAATCTATCATTCTACGCACCAGTTCTTTTTGACAAAACGGTCAATGTATATGCTTGTAACAGAGTCAAGAAAAGAAGATAGTCACGATGATTTTTTTTATTGGCTAAATATAATCAAGCTTTTAGGCGACAGGAGTCCTGTTGTGATGGTTCTTAATAAATGTGACCAACCGACTAAGGAGTTGCCGATCAAAGAGTACAAAGAAAGCTTTGCAAATATTATTGACTTTCAAAAAGTGTCTTTGCAAGAAGGATTCGAAAAAAGCATTTTTCAGTTTCGCGAAAAACTCAAACAAATTGCCTCAAATTTGCCTCATATTGGAACCCCTCTGCCGAAGAAATGGGTTGACATTCGCCGGGAAATCGAAGTATTAAAACTTTCGGGTAAAAATTATATTACTGAAATCGAATATTTAGAAATATGTAAGAAACATTATCGTAATGTAGAAAGCGCACTTTTTTTAAGCGAATACTTTCATGATTTGGGTGTTTTATTACATTTTAAAGATGATATTGATTTAAAAGATACTGTCATATTAAATCATGAGTGGATTACCTCTGGTGTTTACAAGATTTTGGATGACCGGATCGTAATTGAAAATAAAGGCAGATTTAAGAATGAGGACTTAAAGCGAATATGGGCAAACGAAGATTATAAATTGAAAATTCGTGAGCTAATTTCCCTGATGAAAAATAAGAAATTCGATCTGTGTTTCGAAATAGGAAATGGCGAATATTTGGTGCCACGTTTACTTCCTGTTGATGAAATCGATCACAATTGGGAATCCTCCTCCGACGCACTAAAATTCGAATTTCAATATAAATTTATGCCTAAAGGCATCCTGGCGAGACTAATTGTAAAATTAAGCTCCGATATCTTTAACAATATGTATTGGCGCTATGGAGTACTTTTGCAATACGACGACACGAGAGCAATAGTTAAAGAGAAATATTTTGAAAGCAAAATTACAATAGAACTAATTGGGAAAAGTAAACGTGAATACTTATTTACTATAAGAAAGGCGATCAAGGAAATCCACAAGGATTTTAACCGGTTAGAAGTAAAAGAAATGGTGCCTTGTAATTGTAAAGATTGCAAAAATTCCGGTGATCCGATTTTTTTCGACTATAATTACCTCCAGCGTCTTGCGTATGCTAACATCCGAAATGCCCGTTGTACTAACAGTCTCGAAGAAGTTGATGTATTCGATTTGACGAGTGACATCATAAAATCAGTAAATGTAACTGAAAGACTTATTATTTGTGAAAATAAAAATGCGGATTTACTAAAATTAGTGGGTTTTGAAAATATCTTCTATTTTCCCGAAAAGGACAGTAGTTCTGTTTTTATGCAAATAAAAACCAGAGGTGACCGATTTGGACTCAGAGACAGAGACTTTCTTTTAGATTCAGAAATCGAGCGGATAAAACTGAAGTATCCTAATTATTTTATATTAGATTACTATTGTTTTGAAAACTACTTGTATCATCCTGATAACATCTCAGAACTGAAGCTTGACGACTTTAATAAGTCAATCTATACAAAAGAAATTTGTAGACAAAAAAACCAAAGTAAAAACCACATTATCTCTATTTTCCGTACTTCTCGCAGTACCTACCAAGAATTCAAAATCCAAGAGGAAAAAATCCGTGATAAAGAAAATGAAGGAAATATTTATAAGTACCTAGATTCAGATGATATCGAAATATTTTACAAATCATATAGTATGAAAGATTATTTTAATAAAGAATGTCTAGCCAAATACAATTTACGGCATGAGGATCTCGTGCAAACAGAGTGGTTTAAACATAAATTAAACAGAATATTCGATTTTAAAGCTCTGCAGTAAAAAAATAGTCGATTCAAGAATCCGTTTGCAAGCAACTTGAATTATTTTATTAGGTCTTTCTTTTAAAAAAGCAATTTATATCGTTCAAATGAGCAACAATAACTCCTCGATCGTCTCCAAAATTTGGTCGTTTTGCAATACCCTTCGCGATGATGGCGTTGGTTACGGCGACTACCTCGAACAACTCACTTACCTGCTGTTTCTCAAAATGGCTCATGAGTATAGTAAGCCACCGCATAACCGAAAGATGCCTATTCCGAAAGAGTATGCCTGGAGTACTCTTACCGATAGAAGTGGAGATGAACTTGAACGGCATTACAGCAAACTACTAAGAAACCTTAGCAAGGAAAAAGGAATTCTGGGCCAGATCTTTACGAAGAGCCAGAATAAGATCCAGGATCCTGCAAAACTATACAAACTCATTGCGCTAATCAATGCCGAAGAATGGGTCATGATGGGTGTAAAAGACAAGGGCGACATTTACGAAGGTCTACTCGAAAAAAATGCAGAAGATACCAAGAGCGGCGCTGGCCAGTATTTTACCCCACGTGCTTTAATTAAAGCCATGGTTGAATGTATTCGTCCTGAACCTAAAAAAACAATCGCCGATCCTGCATGCGGGACCGGAGGCTTTTTCCTGGCTGCTTATGACTGGATCACCGAAAACCGAGAACTCGATAAGTCTGACAAAGAATTCCTGAAGTTTAGAACTTTTTATGGTAATGAAATTGTAGCTGGTACCCGCCGCCTGGCACTAATGAATTTATTTCTGCATAATATCGGCGACATCGATTCGAACAATTTTATCTCTCCAAATGATTCCCTGATCGCTGATGACGGGAAGCGTTACGATTATATTCTGGCCAATCCACCTTTCGGAAAGAAGTCCAGTATGACATTCACCAATGAAGACGGAGAACAGGAAAAAGAGGATCTCACGTATAACCGCCAGGATTTTTGGGTCACCACAAGTAACAAGCAACTCAACTTTGTGCAGCATATTAAAACCATGCTCAAAACAACCGGTCAGGCTGCAGTAGTATTACCAGACAACGTATTGTTTGAAGGAGGCGCCGGAGAAACTGTCCGCAAGAAATTGTTAGAAACTACCGATCTTCATACCATTTTGCGTTTGCCAACCGGCATCTTTTATGCCAATGGCGTAAAAGCCAATGTATTGTTCTTCGACGGCAAACCCGCCAGCAAAAACCCTTGGACAAAAGAGATCTGGTTTTATGATTACAGGACCAATGTGCATCACACCCAAAAGAAAAATCCTCTTAAGCTCAGTGACCTGGATGATTTTATTAAATGCTACAATCCAAAAAACCGAATTAAAAGAAAAGAAACCTGGAGCGAGTCGAACCCTGAAGGAAAATGGAGGAAGTTTACTTACGACGAGATCATAGCGAGAGACAAGACAAGTCTTGATATTACCTGGTTAAAAGATAAGTCGCTTGCGGATTTGGATAACCTTCCTGATCCGGATGTATTGGCTTTGGAAATAGTAGAAAACCTGGAAGCGGGGTTAGAGAATTTTAGGGCGGTGATAGCGGGGTTGTCTAAAAAATAAGCGGTTGAAAGCCGGGTTCCCTCTCTCCTAAATATCTCATAATTTCTGCATGTTCTTATTGACCAGTAGAATTTAATCAGGAGCGCTGAGTAATTCGGAATACTTAAACTGCTAATTCAAAAATATTGTACACTTTGCATGGAATAATAATGTTTCGCTATAAGCCGCTGTAAATGGTTTCACGAATAGCATCGGGCAAGGAATTTCCTGCGTTAACCCGCTCTTCCACCGCCCGGAAATACTTACTAGTGTTAAAAGCTGGATCATAATTCATCTTAATAAAAAGATGGTACGCTTTCGGACTGTCCGACAACATTATGCCCGAGAGCAGCTCACGGAAACCTTCGCTATCAGGATAACGGGAAGCAACCTTTTCAATAAAGGGCAGAAACCCGTCTACGTCAAGGACATGTAAACCGTTATTTATTAACTTGCTCACACAAGTATATATTGTTTTCCGGAATTTCGGCTCATCGATTAGCCAATTTAATAGCTCTGTCCATATTGCCTGCTTGTTCTTACTGCGTACAAGTACTGAAAGGCAATGAATAACAGGTGTGTGGTATTTTGAAGAAAGTTCCCGGATGCTCTTTTTCGTGAGAGCAAGTATCACTTTTTCGGAGACAGATCCAACATCTGCTTTCGGCAGGGCAATCTCGATAGCGTACAAGATATGCTGCGCATAAAAGTCGTTTTCAGTAAACATGGCGGATGCGTATTCCGCCATCCGAAGCATTTGGGAATCACCAGATGTGTTCTCCCAAACGAACCGAAGCGCCTGACCTTTGGCATAAGTGTTTACTTCGTTGTTTACAAAATTTTTAAGCCATTGGAATATTATTTCGAAATATTCGGGCACATTTCCAGCGACTGTTATTGTTGCGGCACTGTCACCTTTTTCAGCAAATCGAAACAACCCTTTTATAGCATCTTTGCGTGTTGAAGATGTTTTGGTTAGAGCGATCTGTAAATTAAGGTGAATGGTATCATCACTGCAATTTGTTACCGTTCTTTTCAAAATCGAGGCAAACGCATCGTCCTTTGTTGCACTCAGAATTTCCGGAGCAAGCTCGGCTATCACTTCAGTACTTTTGTTCAATTGAAGCCATTCGGTTAATATTGGCGTGACCTCTGAAGGCCTTTCTCTAGCGAACATCCACAGCAAGTCTAGAGCAGGATCGGTTTTATATTCTTCATATTCATCGGTGATCCACTGAAGAGTGGTGGCAAGATCGGAACCTCCAAAATGAAAAATAACACCCTTTGCAACATCAAAGAGATGTGCAACAAAGCTTGTATCATATCCATCTGAAAGTTTAGTTTTGTCGCGCAGCCAAGGTACTAAGTGCTTTACTACTGTCATTGGTTGATCTTGCAGCATGTCTAGAAGGAGAGGAGCACAGGAACCTCCAAAAAACTTTGAGAAGTTTTGATGCACGAAGCTGCCTCGCGAAAGTTCCCGCCAATGTTTTGGCTCCCATTCGTAATAATGCTCACAGCACATGCCAACCTGAATTAGGTTAAGCTTTTCTGCGAATGATAATTTTATTTTAGAGATCAGATCAGCAAGCGCGCCGGCCAAAAGCATCCCCCTTGTGTTTATAAAAATCCTGGTATATAAAGAATGAATAATTTTATAACGTTCAACTGTTGCTGGCTGTAATACGATTATGTCATTGAACAAGAACACTTCCGGAAGATCTATCACAAGATCGAGATCCTTAACAAGTTCCCAAAGCAATCTATTCGCGCTCCCGCTTTCGAGTTTTACAAAACTCCATGGTAGTTTACGCCTACTTGCACCTGCCGCATATGCAAGCGTTTCTTCCCATGAAAAGTGCGGCCAATCAGTAGGTGCAGCTTCACTTGAAAGGTAATCGGCGAACTGATCAAAACAGAACCTATATCCTCCACCGGTGTTTATCAGAATTTGTTCACTTAAGATTCCTTTTGAAAGATGCTCGCGCATCCTGAACATCTTGTAAAACTCTCTTTCTGATATAACGTATCCATCTACAGATGCTTGTGAGATATCCAAAAGACAGTTGTATACAAATTGATTGTCGAAACCGTAGGTCTTAGCGATTCTTTGACACTTCTTTTGAGCGAATTTCTCAAAAACGCTCACATATGTCATTGAATCGCCTTCTTCCTCCCTGCTTTCGGAGAAAAACCTGAGCAATAAAGGATGAGCGAGATTTTTATCTTTTTCGAGTGAGGATTGAAGACCATACTTATGAAGAGCCTCGCTTAACTCAGCAGAATTGAAATCGGTGAGAGAGGCTGCAGAGGGCTCGTTGTTCTTTGCAACGTATAAAAGTTTGGAAGAAAAATCTTCTTTGTAAAGTTCCCAAAATTCAGGTTTGCATGATACTAACAATTTGACATCCGCTTTGGAGATCCAAGTCATTGATCTTTCAATCCATAACTTGAGACGATCGCCATTCTCCTGCTGGATCTCATTGAAGCCATCGAGAATAATAACGAAACGTCTATTTAAAGTTTCAAAACAGGTGTTGAATGATTGACGATCATTACCCTCCATTTTATCAGCAAGTTGAAAGATGATGTCATAAATCAGGTCATCTTTGAGACCATTTTCGGATAATCCTCCCCTGTAGGCGGGAAAAAAGACTACTGTTTCCTTTTCCAGTAATTGAGTAGTGAGGTTCGCCATCGCATTAGTCTTCCCAACTCCGGCACTACCCAAAACTGGTAGTATCTTAGATTCAGAAGAAAGAAAGTCCTGGCAAATGGCACTGAAATCAGACCGATTGCAGAATTTATCTGGAAGGAACAAACCTTTCTCCTGCAGCTGTCTAATGACATTTACACTGTACATTTTCAGGATGTCTTCAGCGCGTTGCGCACGGTTATGTTCCTCAGCTTTTTTTAGTTCTGCCCCGCGGTTATCTAATAATTCCCCTAGAAGAGTTCCAGAAGGAATTAAACTAAGAGGCACGGCAAAACTTCCCTTATTATTATTGAAGGCAGTATTAACAATACCAACCACCTTTTCATTGCCAACTAAAACAAGCGGTGCGCCGCTGATGCCCTCATTTATACTCGCTGTAAGTTTTAAAACACCACTAATAGAATAGTTTCGTGATTGTGTATAATTTATATGGGTGCGGCCCTCAATCTGCCCAAGCACAGGTAATGCGGTTTTAATGGCATTACCGAAGTAATGGTAACCCGAACTCCATATCTGCGCACCGATTTCGTAATTTGTATCTAAGGAAAAAAATGGCGTATTTTTCATCCCGGTGACTCTAATTACACCAATGTCCAAATGTGGAATGCATAGGTGCGACTCGACAATGGCATCGTGTACCGTACCTTTGTAGTCTAAAACTTTTAATATTCTGAGTCCGTCAATGGCATGAAAGCAGGTAAGTGCGACACCGTCTTCACTAATGTAGAAGCCTGTTCCGGCGACGCTATTTAAAGTGTAATGGACGCCAATGATCCTGTTTTCAGAAATTTTTGTGTGCAAGGTTACTAGATTGGCTTCTTTATGACAAGCTTAACCTTAATTGTCGCCTCGGTTTCTGCTTGCGCTACGTAGATTGAACCTTTTGCAGTAAACGAAACACCGAATTCTACTTCAACGCTTTCGATACCGTCGGCGGCTTTTTTCATAACTTGCTGCACAGCATTTGAAATGTCACTGATCACTGCAATTTTGTCGGCGAACGAAGCCTGAATTTTTGAAATGGCATCGTCTATTTTAGACGTTGCTTTAACAAGAGAGCTGTCCGCCTCAGCGGCCTGAATCAAAATGGTGGCATTTTGGTCATCGAATTCTAAAATTTGGTTCATGGGTTAGTTTTGACTATTAAATTAAAATAAAATGCCCGTATTTCAAAGTTTCACAGCGGACCGAAGCCTACCAGTTTTTAATCTCATTCTCCACATGAGAACTTCTAGCTTAACCCATTATTTTCCAATCCCTCAACTGCTAATGGAAGATCAGCAAATAATCACGAGCATTGAGTCTGTAAATTAATCTTTGGAAGTCGTAATTGTTGGACAGATTTAAGGAGTATCCAGAAAGGCTTTAACCTTAAGCGTACGAACTTCCATGATAAAATATTTACAAAGTAATCATCCGCTTAATCAATGGCAGTGGCGGTGCGGTAATATATCACTTAGCTAAATTTGGATTTTTACTAAAATATTATAATCTTGTATTAGCCCGGTACACTTTATTCTGGGAACAAACTACCTCACAGCCTTTGAATTCCCAGATTTTATATCTTGACCTTGAAACCACAAAAAAGGACCTCAAAATCAGGAAGGTTGGTGCGTTATTTAATAACACGGAGATTCATGATTCCAGCACTACACGGTTGGAGCAGCTCATTCCAATGTCCGAATATATCTGCGGGCATAATATTATCGCTCATGACATCCCTGTACTTAAAAAGCGTTTTGGCGATCAGGTATTTTTAAATAAGAAATATCTTGACACTCTGTTATGGTCTCCGATAGTTTTTGCAAATAAACCTTACCATAAGCTGGTCAAAGGCTACAAGATCGTTAATGAAGAGGAAAAGTCGAATCCTCTTTCAGATGCTAAACTTGCAAAAAAACTTTTAATTGAGATCTGTACGCAGTTTGAAGGGCTGCAAAAGGAATTAAAACACGCTCTTTTTTCACTTTTGGCTTCGAATGAACAATACAATGGACTTTTCAAATTATTAGGTTTTGTTTCTGAGGAAAGTTTTGACCTTGCGTCGCTGTTACATAATAAAATATGTGATGATGTAATTGTAGTCGATCTTATTCGGGAAGATCCAGTAGCTTTTGCATACGTATTGTCGCTATTAATGGCTGCGGATGCGGACTCTGTCTGTGCTCCGTGGGTTGTAAAACATAGGCCAAAAGCTCAGCTCTTTCTTGAAAAGATGCGCTTTACGAATTGTGGATCTAAAACTTGCAAATATTGTACTACTCATCTGGATCCAACTAAAGCATTGTTTGAGTTCTTTGGTTACGAAGAGTTTCGTCGATTCCAATATGATGAAGACATAAGCCTCCAGGAAAAGACAGTGCGTGCGGGAATAGCTAATCTTTCTTTCGTTGCTGTATTCCCGACTGGTGGGGGAAAATCGCTCACCTTCCAACTTCCCGCGTTGATGAAAGGAAGACTTACAAGACAGTTAACAGTAATTATTTCGCCTTTAGTGAGTTTAATGAAGGATCAGGTAGATAACCTCCTGGGGCGCTTTGATATTGTAAAAGCAGTGGCTATTAATGGTCTTCTCAGTCCACTAGAGCGACAAGAGGCAATCGAAAGAGTTCAGGATGGCAGTGCGCATTTACTTTATTTAGCGCCTGAGTCATTAAGGTCTCCAACAATTCTAAAAATCTTGCAGGACAGATCCATCGGTCGGTTTGTGATTGACGAAGCCCATTGTTTTAGTTCCTGGGGGCAAGACTTTAGAGTGGATTATCTTTACATCGCCGAATTCATCAAACAGCTCAATAAAGCAAAATCTATTCCTGGAACAATTCCCGTTTCATGTTTTACCGCTACAGCCAAGCCCGAAGTAATTTCAGACATAAAAGACTATTTTAAAACCCGATTGGATTTGGATATGCACGAGTTCGTTACTCGCGCGGAAAGAACTAACCTGAGCTACGAAGTTATTGAGGCAGATGATGAAAACCATAAAAGAAGGCTTCTGAAGAAATTGATGGAGGTTTGTGAAAAGCCAACTATCATCTATGCTTCCCGTACTAAAACAGTTGAAGAGATCTGTTTGTTTCTGGTAAAAGAAGGATTTTCAGCCACATTTTTTCATGGCCAAATTGAGAATAAAGAAGAGAAAGCTGCTAACCAGACTAATTTTATGGAAGGAAGAGTTGACATTATTGTCGCGACTTCTGCTTTTGGTATGGGTGTAGCCCCTCTAATAAAAATCGCAACGTTCCATGGATACTGCTTTGAACTGATGGGTAGGATGGGAAACCTTGAAAGGGCAGGAAACATAATATCAGACTGTTTGACAGCGATTGATAATAACGACCCGAGGTTTTATCCCGGCCTGCTTGACGGGCAACCGACACGTGTGTACTATAATTTTCCGGTTAAATTTAAAATGACAAAAAGCCGGTGAGAGTGGCATTGAAACAGCGGGAAACAACACCAGGCATTAAAAAACAGTTTAACAAGGCTGTGTGTTGTGTTTTTTGTTCTTTTCTCCCCCTACTTAAACAGGTTTACGTATTTACTAAAGATATACAGCTTTCCTCTTTTGCCTCCGGTTACTTCTTTTAATATCTGCATCCGCTCAAAATCAGCTACCAATTTATAAGCGGAGGCAGGAGACAATTTGAGTAATGAACCGACCTCCGACGCGTCAATCATTGGATACTTATACAAATGATACAATAACTTTTGTCCATTATTTGCCCGCGATCCAAGGGCATGAATCTTAGCTTCACAATCTTTTTGAAGTTTCAGGATCTTGTCAAATGTCTTGATCCCGTTTTGCGCGGTTTCGATTATTCCAACGAGGAAAAATTTATACCATTGAAGGATGTCATGACTATCCCTGACTCTCGTGAGGTTGTCATAGTACAATGACCGGTTACGTTCAAAAAAATCAGACAGGTACAAGATCGGACGTTTTAAAATCCCCTTGCTTACCAGGTAAAGGGTGATCATGAGCCGACCTACACGGCCATTACCATCCAGGAAAGGATGTATTGTCTCGAATTGATAATGGATCAATGCCACTTTGAGAAGTTCAGGAAAATAATTTGCGTCATTGTGTGCGAATTTTTCCAGGTCGCTCATATAGGCGTCAATAGAGGTATGCACCGGGGGGATAAAACCTGAATCATTAATACTTGCCCCGCCGATCCAGTTTTGACTTCTTCTGAATTCACCTGGGAGCTTGTATTTTCCTCTTACACCTTTTAAAAGCAAGCGATGAGCTTCTTTTATGAGGCGGGAGGAAAATGGAATGTCGGTCAGTTTTTTCTCAGCGTAACGCATCGCGGAAATGTAATTCTGAACTTCTTCCCAATCGTCTCGTTTGGCGGGAGGCACATTTGCTTTATCGAGTAACGCCTCCTCCATATTGGTTTGTGTGCCTTCGATTTTGGAACTTTGGGTCGCTTCCTTCATCACGTGCATACGGATGAAAAGGTCAATATTTGGAATGTAGTCCGAATACATATCCAGTCTCCCCAGCTCCCTGTCGGCCTGGCCCAACAGTTTTAGGAGCTCCATGTCCTCTAGTTGCCAGGCCTGGTTAATATGACTTGGCTGGAAACTTTTATAAGTTCCCTGGCTGATGTATGTACCTGATCTGTAACCTTTCACAATGGCTTATTTTAGCTGTCTAAAATAAAGATAATCGTTATTTTAGAAAATTGCAAAAAACTAAAATAAGAGTGCTGGCTATTTTAGTTTTTTTGGAAATTAACATTTAGCGGGTCTGCCTGCGGCGCTTACGCCGGCAGCGATCCGGCGGTGGGCTGGGCGGATAGCTATCGGGTCCGAAGGCTTCCACGAAAAGTTTAGCCGAGGAGTCCACTATATGGACGTGATTTTACCAACGCTTATAGAGGACTCTTCGGCGCTTCTTTATCGTACGTTATGCGCCTCTGAGTGACGGTAATACACGTTGACGTAATATGTGAGTCCTCTAGGCCGCAGCTAGTAGCCCCGCCGGCACCGTAATCTGCCCGCGCGCCGGTTAGGAGTACATTCAAACGGAATGCATGACAGTGTACTTCGTACCTCGTACATCGTACATCGTACTTTCCGCGCCTATTGCCCTTCCCAGCTTTTTTCAATAACCTTCGTGTGATGTTGTGTTAGCGCGGCCCAATCATTAAATAAATCCCGCACATAGGTATCATTGTCAGGTTGTTTGTTGTCACCGAGCCCTTTAATGTATCTAAAGCGGTCGACCGGACTTGGATGGGTATCGTCCTGGGTGGTTTTGCGATTGAGTGATTGCTGCACTTCTTCGTCAATGGTTTTTGAATCTGCGGGAACGAGCTCGTAAAGGTTGTTGAACGCACGTTTGGTATTACGCGCGTCTGTAATTTCAGCGTGAGCCAGGTGCACAAATTCAATATTTCGTTTTACCACGTAAGTGAGACCGTTCTGAAACGCCTGTGCACCATACGTTTCGGCGGCAACGCGATCAGCCATCACTTCCTGCAAACGGGTTGCGCCATTGCTGATCCTCCGGAAAATAAAATCATACAAACGGATGAATTGAAAACCCACGTTCCAGGCGCTGGCCTGACCTTCTACTACCAGGGCGTTGTAAAATTTATGCAGGTCGTTCCTTACACGCATGGCAACGGCGCCACCTGCAGTGTCGCGGTTGGAGAAGTGCCCGTACTCGTGAGCCAGCACAGCGCGAAAATCATTTAATTTAAAATCTTTCAGCACACCAGTGCCGAGTATCAGCACTCTATGGCTCTTGTCCTGCAGCTTATCTTTCCAGTTTCCATTTTCATACACAGCGAGATCAGCTTCAGACGTGATCCTGATCATATCAATAGGACGGGTACCCATGGTATTGGCCACCTCCGTAGTGAGAGCGTAAAGAGCTGGTGCGTCTTCCTTTTTAAGGATCTCTCCCGGTTCTACAGTTTGTACTTTGGTTAGTAAAGACCTGATCATACCATAAATAGTGATCACTCCGCCAATCAAGAGCAACACAGCAAGTTTAATTGGAATGTGTCCCGCTACCCAGAACAGGTAAAACAAACCTCCCACCGTGGCCACAATGATCACCGTTAGTACAGGAAGCGAAAAATAATAATACACGCCCGCTGAATTAATAAGGAACGCATAAAATTTTCTCAGCGTTAACGACACCGCGTTTAGTTTCTCTGTGGCTGGTTTTTTTTCGATGGTGCGGAGCGTGTAATTAGATAACACCACACCCAGAAGGTATAAAATACCAAATCCGGCAAGCCACGTAATAATCAAATAAAGGAACCACATTTTAGAACGGCTGAACATGGCCTGATTTCCGATGACGGAATTCCTGAAATTTTGAACCACCTCTGGAGACAAACCGAGCGACTGTGCTGCCAGGATATGGTCTTCGGCCTGTATCCACTCTTCACTATTTGCCGCCAATAGCGCTCCGTAATATTGTGACGCTAACAAGTCCGGATATTTAAGCAGGAGCTCATTTGTATGCAGCGTAAATTGTTCCTGGTTTTCCCTTTGTAAATACGTCTGTGCCAGCAAAGAAAGATAATCCGAATCGACGGCCCCCTCCAAGCTGCGCCCTTCGATGAGAAGGTCTATGGCAGTAGTGGAATTCCTACGCGTTTCCTCAACGCTTTTCGATTTTTTTTGAAGATACAACTGGGCAAGTGTGATCATGTTGTCGGAATTTCTTTCCAGGGCCACGGCTTTCTCGCATAGCTCAATGCCGGCGGTTTCCTCTGAGGAATAAAATTTACACATGCCCAGCCTTCTCAATGCGGGCGTAAACTGCGGGGCTTTTGCGTTTACTTCTCCATATGCGGTGGCCGCCAGGGTATAATTTCCCGCGTCCATAGCAGTAGTTGCCTCCTTGAATCGAGCGGGCAGAGTAGGATCAATAAGCCGGAGCTTTTCTTCAAAACCCTGCTCTTTTTTCAGGTCACGGGTTTGTTGCGCGTTGGAGAAAAAGCAGCAAAGCGCAAAAATAAAAACAAGATAATGGAAGCGAAAAGAGTGCGTGTGAGTCATTGGGTGTAGGCTTTAAAGCAACTAATATATGATTTTTTTTGAGTGCGATTGGTAGGCGAATAATCCCGTTTAAAATTATGATTGGGAATCAGGATATTGTGGTTTTATGCGATCCTCCAATATTTTAGCGGCGCGTAACCGGCCCACCCGAACTAATGATTGTGTGTGCTGCAAGCGGGACGCCTAAAATATGAGGTTTTTTCCCGCCATTATGCCAGGTACGTGAATTGCTTCAAAAAACGGAACGGGGGAATAAAATCGGTTTGTGGGAAAGAAGTTGTCCCTGGTGCTTCAGATATCAATTAATACAACCGCCATGAAATATTTTTTGAGCTTTTTGTTTTTTATTATCCTCATTGTTTTCAGCTGCAAGAAAAAGGAAGACCCTGTTCCCGCTAACAACACTAGCGCTAACAATAATCAACCCGCTACTACAGGTTCCACCACGGGAACCACAAATGGAGCTACAGGTGGATCCACCACAAACGGGTCTACCACCGGGGGAACATCCGGAGGCACCACCGTTCCAACTTTCGGTCAGCATTATAATGGGATGCTCACCATACGCACGTTAACAGACGCCACAACACCGCAGATAAAAATTTTAACAGAAGCTGATGCTTTTTTTGCCCGGAAACCTATTGTCGAATTCGCCGATAGCCTGGGAGTAAACGTCGGGCAGGTTCTTTTTAACGGAACTCCGCTTATGTTTTATCAAACCTCTAATACATATTCCCTGGGTTCTGTTAAATCAAATCCGGAATCAAAATGGAGTGTGGCCGATGGCAACACAATTCCTGAGTTTATCTTCGATGCCACTTTTGCAGCACCTGTATGGCATAATCCGGAGGTGTTGCCTCACAGCATCAGCAGAAGTACCGGCACTACCATCACCCTCAACCTTTCAAGCGTTATTTCGGGAAGCTTGTTGCTTAATGTCACATCCGGAAACGCCACATCCGGAACCATCACAATTGAAACCGGTTTAGCATTTATTGGTGGCCATAGCACCCTCGAAGTCACACCAGATTTCATGGACTTTTTAGCCGGCGCTGATTCCGGGTCTATTAGTCTGAAGATCGAGAACGCAGTAACTAAAAATATAAACGGCAAGGAACTAATTTTTAGAAAAGAAAGCGTCTACACACAAGTATTGCAAATAACGCCCTGAAGAGTGGGCTGCCGTTGTGAATATATTTTCTTAGAGAATGAGAGGATGTCAAGACAGTGCTTCTTGGGATTTAAATATTCGGAGGAAGGTTAGAATAATTTTTTGGGCGTTCCCTGCCGCCGGGAAAACGCAGGAGCGGCAGGTCGGGCTTTCGGCTTTATCTCTTTTGCAAGTTGAAAAACCTGGAAGCAAAAAAGGATGCCGCTTCAATCCCTAACGCGGAAATTCGGTGAATGGCTACCAACCCACCGCACGGTCTGGCTCAAATGTCCACTGACATTTGCCGTTTGCTCTCCAAAGCGAAGGCGCGCGAGAAAAATGTTGGTGCGCCTTCTGCTTTGGAGGAGCTAAACCCGCCGCATCCCTGGCGCGAAAAAAGATCGGAGGGGGTGAAGCCTCATACGGGGGCGCAAAAATATTTCGGTCGCTTCTTTATCGCCATAAACGGCCGCGTGCGCCAGGTCGGAGCAATACCCTTTTAGGTCGTTTAATTTTTGTCGGGCTGCCGCGCGTGCAAAATAAGTGTCCTTGTGCGGCTGATTCAGAAGAGATATCATGAACTTGCTTTCCGCCTCTTTATACAGTTTGTTTTTATAAAACTCAAGTCCTTCGTTATATGCTTCTATTGCCAGTTTCTCGAATTTTTTAGTGACAGAATCAGGCGTTCCGATTGCTAGAGGTTGCTGAGCCACTAAACACCCAATCAAAAAATAAAAAAGGCAGATGAAAACGGTTTTAAAGTTTAATGAGTGCAGCAGGAATAGTTCTTTTTTCATGGATGAGAAGTGCGCTAATATAGAAAAAAATGAAGTGTTCACTGATCTGGATTCTTAAAAGATTATCTGGCCTTCCAAACTGCGCGCTCTTCCAGCCGCGTGCCACCTGCTTTGTACCTCATACCTCGTTGTTCATACCACTTGCCAAAAACGCGATTGTTTTCGCAACGGCATGAGCAATCTTTACATTAAGACTTCTATGTTCCGGGCTTGCATGCCGCTCTGAACCTGGCACTCAAGTATTAACCCTTAAAATGTATTTACTATGAAAACTTTTTCCGCCCGGGCGCAGCAGGTAGCCTGCTTTATCCCACTATTCATTATATTTTTATTTTTCTCTCTTTCGTTATCCGCGCAAACAATTACCACCGGGGCAATCCGGGTGACATTGCAGGATAGCACTACCAAGGAAAAAATCCCATTCGCTAATGTTGTACTCTACTCTCCCCAGGGAAAACAGTTAGGAGTAAGTACTACTGACATGGACGGAGAGGCAAACTTTAAAGACCTGGTACCCGGCCGTTATAATCTAAAAGGTCTGTATATCGGTTACCATCTTTCGGAAATGAAGAACGTTTTGGTTTCCAGTGGTAAGACCACCTATGTCATTCTCCCTTTGAGCAACCTGGGGAATCACCTTCAGTCAGTGGAGGTGATCACATACGAGGTGCCGCTCGTAGAACCTGCAAGCCTGTCAAGCCAGACTATATCACGCGAGGAGTATCAAAACGTGGCGCCGGGAAATAATAATTCAAATGCTGGTGCCCGGTCTCTGAATATCAAAGGTCAACGAAGTGCTTCTACTACCTATTTTGTTGATGGCGTAAAAGTAATTGGCTCGCCCAATGTACCTCAGCAATCTGTTGAACAAATAAACGTTGTCACTGGCGGAGTGCCTACGAGTCAGGGTGATGAATCTATGAATATGCCAGGTCAAAAGATCACAAGACAGGATTATCATAATATGGCAACTAAAGACATTAATTCGGTGATGGCTACAAGCGCCGGCGTTTACCAGGCTGATGAAGGGAAAGAACTTTCAGTGCGCCAAAGAGAAGGTTATCCTCTCCAGGGAGAACGCTACGAAGAAAGCGCTGAAAGTATTTTTAAGTTTTGTACAAACGACCCGCTTTCCACTTTTTCTTCCGACGTGGACGTGGCTTCATACGCCAATATTCGCCGGATGCTCACCCAGGGGTATAATCCACCCAAAGAGTCTGTAAGGATCGAGGAAATGATAAATTATTTCCGTTACAAATATCCCGAACCTGTGGCGCAGGATGTGTTTGCCATTCACCCGGAGATCTCATCTTGTCCATGGAATAATGACCATCGCCTGCTCCAGGTTGGTATTCAGGCAAGGTCAATAAAGATGGATGACGCAGTTCCAAACCACCTTACCTTTTTGATCGATGTATCAGGCTCAATGTCCAGTAGCGACAAGTTGCCTCTCCTTCGCGACGCCTTGTCGATGCTTGTAAGACAGATGCGGGATAAAGACCGTGTAGCTATCGTTGTGTACGCGGGCAGTGCAGGATTAGTGCTCCCTCCTACTTCGGGTAGCCACATGCCGGAAATTCTGCAGGCCATTAGTCATCTGGAAGCAGGGGGCAGCACAGCAGGCGGCGAAGGAATTCTTCTGGCCTACAAAATGGCACTGGAGCAATATTCCGCAAAAGCCAACAACAGGGTTATTCTTGCTACCGACGGCGATTTTAATGTTGGTGTGAGCGACGATGCATCATTGGTGAAACTTATTGAAGAAAAACGCGACCAGGGTATCTTTCTTTCTGTACTCGGATTTGGCACAGGCAACTACCAGGATGCAAAAATGGAAAAGCTTGCAGATAAAGGAAATGGTAACTACGCGTATATCGACAACCTGCTGGAAGCAAAAAAAGTCCTGGTTAAAGAAATGGGCGGTACGCTGGTGACAGTTGCAAAGGATGTAAAGATCCAGGTAGAATTTAATCCGAAATATGTTAAGTCATATCGATTGATCGGATACGACAATCGTATGCTTGCACACGAGGATTTTAAAGATGATAAAAAAGATGCCGGTGACGTGGGCTCAGGGCATTCGGTCACTGCGTTATATGAAATTGTTCCTGCCGATGGACAAAAAGTACCTGGTGATAGCTACAAGTATCAGAAGAACGAAATGACAGGAGCAGCCATGAGCAATGAGGTATGCACCATTAAACTCCGTTACAAGGAGCCGGTAGAAAAACACAGTAAAGAAATAATGCGCGTAGTGAACGACGAACAGATCAGTTTTGAAAAGGCAAGTGATAATTTTCGTTTTTGTTCAGCGGTAGCAGAGTTTGGGTTGATGCTGAGGCAAAGTCAATTTAAAGGCAAAGCGAGTATTCCGGACGTGATTCGGATCGCGCGCGAGGCAAAAGGAGAAGATGCAGAAAATTATCGCGCCGAGTTTATCCGTCTCGCCGAAATGGCCGATGTGCTGGCGAACAGGTAGCCGAGGGAGATGATTATATGGTTATCGGTCCGGGTGATGCCGACCGCCAATAACTATCGGGGCAGAGGCGCTTAACGTGTGATAGCAAAGCGCCGATGAGTCCGCTATAAGCGTGGGTAAAATCACGTCTATATAGGGGACTCCTCGGCTAAACTTGTCGTGGAAGCCTTCGGACCCGATAGCTATCGGGTGACGGTTTCATTTCGGTTTTTTAGCTCTGCGTTTGTGTCGCTACCAACCTGCCGCACTGCACCGCCAGCACCTGTTCTAATTTGTGTAATTTATAATAATTGGTGGATTAATGTCGCTACCAACCTGCCGCACCTGCTCGCTCATCGAGCCACTGCTCCCTGAGCTTGCCGAAGGGTGGCTCGATGCCGTGTGTTAAGGCTGATTTGCCACCAACCTACCGCACCTGCTCGCTCAAGCAGCCACTGGCTGCTTGCCGAGTGTAATTAGTGTTAAAAAAGACCGCACTGCTACCGCCCCGCACCGCCCGCCCAACCACGTTTTTCACGCGTTAATCGTAATTCTAGCCGAAACCCCTCCTCCTCTCCTTAACTTTATATTAGCGTAAATAAAGAAGACATGAAAGAGATAGATTTAAAAGAGCAGACCGTATTTTACAATACATGGAAGCGGATCTATGTGGCGGCGAAAAAGAGAGACATCAACCAGAAAGAGATCCTCGCCGTGCCAATTTTTAAATGCCCGGTGTCCAACAAATGGCTCCTGGCAGGATCACGTTTAATTTCTTACAGGGTTCAGGACCTTTGTCCTATTGAACTGGATTCCCCATACGGTAACCCGTTGCCTCCATACGGACTAGCGGCCTAGTGCCCTGCGCAACCTCTAAGCCCCATTAGGTGGTGCGCATGCCTTTTCAACAGTCAATTGCACGTCGGTGCGCTGTGCTTTCAAACGGTGTTGTTTTCTACCGACTGCATTCTATTCTTCCTCAAAACTGATCTTATTTCTCATATAGTCCGGCATTTTAGCTACGGACAATTTTAAAGT
>CBIHOL010000062.1:0-29223 GCA_966211905.1 uncultured bacterium | reverse complement strand
CGCTCACGACACGGTGCTAACAGGCATAAACTGATCCCCATCCCGGTATGTGAGATCCCTGCAGCAATAAAAAATTAATTAAACTCAAAACATATGTTCGGAAAATTAGGAGACATGATGGGCAAGCTTCAGGAGATGAAGCAGAAGGCCGACGAAATAAAAAGCAGGTTGGACGATACCGTCATTAAAAGCACTGGCGCAGGCGGAGATATTAATATTGAGATCAGCGGCAATAGGAAGATCCTGAATTTGCAGATCTCTCCTGCCCTGCAGCATGGCGATAAACAGGAACTCGAAGAGCAGCTGATGGTGGCGATCAACAGGGCAATTGGGGAGGCAGATAAAGTGAACGAGCAGGAAATGAAATCGGCAGCCAGTGGCCTTTTACCGGGAATGTAATGGCAGTTATATTACCAGTAAACGGCATCACTCCAAAACTTGGCAAAAATTGTTTTATTGCTCCCAATGCTACTATTGTTGGAGACGTTGAATCGGGCGACGATTGCAGTTTCTGGTTCAACGCAGTGGTCAGAGGTGATGTTAACAGCATCCGTATCGGCAACAAGGTTAACATCCAGGATGGGGCAGTGATCCACTGCACCTATAAAAAAACAACAGTGGTTCTTGGCAATAATGTAAGCGTGGGTCATAATGCCATCGTACATGGCTGCAAGGTAGCAGACAATGTGTTGATAGGCATGGGCGCTATTGTGATGGATAACTGTGAGATCGGCAGCAATACGATCATCGCCGCAGGTGCGGTGGTAACAGAAGGAACAATTGTTCCGCCCGGTTGTATTTACGCGGGTGTTCCCGCAAAAAAAGTAAAGGACATTTCACAGGAGCTGATCAGCGGGGAAATTAACCGCATCGCCGAAAATTATCTGATGTATAGCGGGTGGTTCAAATAATTAGATCCTCGTTATCTTTCTGAAATCTTAATAGCGGTAGTTGAAGGTTCAATTGTTCAAGAGTTCAAACCTATACATCGACCATTGAACCATTGAACCTTGATCCCTTGAAGCTTGAACCCTTGAACCCTTGAACCTTGATGATACCGTTATTCCCCGCGGAACTCCGGTTTTCTTTTTTCGAGAAACGCTTTTACACCTTCCTTATAATCGTAACCCTGTGCGCTTTTCACCTGCATATCGCGTTCTGCGTATAGTTGCTGCTCGAGTGTATTGGAGAAAGTCTGGTTGAGAAGTTCTTTGGTACGCGCTATAGCCATTGTGGGCATTGCTGCCAGCTGTTCGGCCTGGTGCAGCGACTGCTCAAGTAACTGGGGATCTTCAAAAACTTTGTAAACAAGGCCAAAAGATCGTGCATCCTGCGCTGACAATTTATCGCCCGTGATCATCAGAGCACTTGCAAGGTTGAGCCCAACTAACCGTGGTAACGTGTAAGTACCACCGCTATCTGGCACAAGACCAATTTTAGAAAACGCCTGTATAAAAGAGGAGGATGATGCTGCGAAAACAATATCGCAGGCCAGTGCAATGTTAGCTCCCGCGCCTGCCGCCACGCCATTCACGGCAGCTATAACAGGTTTAGGCATTGCCCTGATCTTTAAAATGATCGGATTATAATGTTCCTCTACAATGCGTTTTATTCCAGGACCGTTAGGATCCGTAGCTTCTCCAAGATCCTGCCCTGCGCAAAATGCTTTGCCCGAGCCGGTAATAACAATGGCCCGTATAGACTTGTCAGAGCCTGCATCTTCAAGATGTTCAATAAATGATAAGGACATTTCCCGGTTAAAGCTGTTGAACTTGTCCGGCCGGTTAAGCGTCAGCAATAGTACCGCGCCTTTTTTCTCTGAAATAATGGTTGACATAATTTCTAAAAATCGTTACTTAACTGGTTTGTGGCTTTTTGCAGAATTTCAAAAGCATTTTCAGCCATTTTATTTTCCCTGTCCAGGGTTGGATTGATCTCCACCATTTCGAAGCAGACGATCTTCTTGCTTCTCATAATGTAATAGATAAGATTCCCGGCTTCCTTTTCGGTAATTCCATTTGGAACGGGAGTCCCTGTACCACTGGAGATCCTTGAATCCATCGAATCAACATCGAAGCTTACATAAATAATATCACAATGATCGAGGTAATTTAAAGAGTCAATGGCCACCCTTTCAACAGCTTTTTTGCGGATCTCCTGTAAATTGAAAACACGCACTTTATGTTTTTTGATCAGGAATTCTTCCTGGTTCTCAAAATCCCGCAAAGCAATAAATACGAGGTCATCGTAGTTGATCTTTGGCATGATTCCACCCAGGTTCTTGAGCTTTTCCCAGTACTCGATGGTTTCATCATCGGGCTTATTCTGCTGTTTGTCGCGGTTATCTTCCCCCAAAACACAGCAAATAGGCATCCCGTGCATATTACCGCTGGGGGTGGTGTACGGACTATGAAGATCAGAATGGGCATCGATCCAGATCACTCCAAGCCTCTTTTCAGGGTGGGCCATGCGGATGCCGCTAATAGTCCCGATGGCAGAACTATGATCTCCAGCAAGTACAATAGGTATCTGATCCGCCTTGATCGTTTTGGCAATTTCCTTGGAGATCCTGTCGTTGAGATTAAACACACCCTTGATCCGTTTGGCGTAGTCGTGGACTACCGGTTCCAGTAGCAGATTGTTCTCATTTGGAACCTCAACTGACTTAAATCGTTTAAAAAAGTTGCTCCCGAAATCCAGGGCCGCTATTTTGATCGCGTCCACACCCATGCTGGAACCCCGGGTACCGGCGCCGATCTCACTCTTAACTTCAATAATTTTAATTGGTTTGATCATATATTTGATCTAGTATTCATATAGTTTAGCATACTGTGTATGCAGATTAACCGTAATTTTGTATAACTTAACTCACCTGGATTACATAAAACCTAATAAACTAACTCACCCGGATATAACAAATGGATAACCTATACTCTACCCTGATTCATCAGACTTTCAATTTTCCACAGGAAAACTTTGAAGTGAAAGACGACGAATTGTATTTTAACGAAATCCCGCTTATGGAGATCATCAAGCAGTATGGGACGCCGTTACGCATCACTTATCTCCCGAAAATAACATCGCAGATCCAGAAGGCCCGCAGGTTATTTAACGTGGCAATGGCAAAGGTGGATTATAAAGGCAAGTATATATATTGTTACTGCACAAAGAGTTCACATTTCAGCTTTGTGCTGGATGAGGTACTAAAAAATGAAGTCCATATTGAAACTTCATCAGCTTTTGACCTCCAGATTATCAAAGAACAATACCAAAAAAAGGCAATGGGCAAAGATACGTATATTATTTGTAACGGGTATAAGCGCACCGTGTACAAGCAGAACGTAACGGATCTTATTAACGACGGATTTAACGTGATACCAGTGCTCGATCATCTTGAAGAGATAGATTATTACAAAAAATACGCAAAGGTAGATAAGGTGAATCTTGGCATCAGGATCAGCACCGAGGAAGAGCCATCTTTTACTTTTTATACCTCACGGCTCGGCATCCGAAGCAGCGAGATCATGAACCTATACAACGAAAAAATAAAGCCGAATCCCAAATTCAACCTGAAGCTTCTTCATTTCTTTATTAATACCGGGATTAAAGACACCATCTATTACTGGACAGAACTCAATAAATGCCTTAACATCTACAAAGAGCTGAAGGCCGTTTGCCCGGAGCTCGACAGTCTGAACATTGGCGGAGGCATGCCTATCCGCACCTCACTTGGTTTTGAGTATGAATACGAATACATGATAGAAGAGATCGTGGCGCAGATAAAGGTTTTTTGCGACCAGAACGATATTGAGGAACCTCATATTTTTACCGAGTTCGGCTCTTTCACTGTAGGAGAAAGCGGAGCAACTTTGTACAGCATTGTCGATCAGAAGCAGCAGAATGACCGCGAAACGTGGTATATGATCGACAGTTCATTTATTACAACACTTCCTGATACATGGGGCATCAACCAACGTTTTATTCTTCTGGCCATCAACAACTGGAACAAACCTTACATTCCTGTGAACCTTGGTGGCATGACCTGCGATTCGATGGACTACTATAATACAGAAGCGCATACCAACCAGGTGTTCCTGCCTAAAGTGGAGAAAAATCAGAAAACGCCTCAGTACATTGGTTTTTTTCATACCGGTGCATACCAGGAAGCGCTGAGCGGATATGGTGGAACACAACACTGCCTGATCCCTGCGCCGAAACACGTATTGATCGACAGGGACGAGGATGGAGAAATTTCAACTCGCCTTTTTGCAAAAGAGCAGAGTTATAAAAGCATGCTTAAGATCCTGGGATATTAGTTTAAAAAAAAGAAGAGCCGTACACGAAACATGTTGAATACTTCGTTGAAATCTTTCTCCAAACACCGCGTCAGCGCCTGCAATTAATGGCTCCTTTTTCTATCTTTACAACCTTATAACCCCATTTACCTTATGGCATTATTCGATTTTTTAACCCAGGATATAGCGATAGATCTTGGGACCGCCAACACGATCATTATCCACAACGATAAAGTGGTGGTGGACGAGCCAAGCATAGTTGCAATGGACAGGACTACCGGTCGTATCATTGCCGTGGGCCGCTCAGCGCAAATGATGCATGGAAAGACGCATGAGAACATTAAAACCATTCGTCCTCTGAAGGACGGGGTGATTGCGGATTTTCAGGCTGCGGAAGAAATGATCAAAGGCATGATCAAGATGATCAACCCGGGGAGCAGGTTCTTTAAACCATCGCTTCGTATGGTTATTTGTATTCCAAGCGGTATTACAGAAGTAGAAAAACGTGCGGTTCGCGACAGCGCTGAACATGCCGGTGCAAAAGAAGTTTACATGATCCACGAACCTATGGCAGCAGCCATTGGTATGGGAATAGACGTTGAAGAACCGATGGGCAATATGATCATCGATATTGGTGGTGGTACATCAGAGATCGCGGTTATTGCACTCGGAGGTATTGTGTGTGATAAGTCGACACGGATCGCCGGCGATGATTTTAATGCCAACATTGAAGAGTATATGCGCCGTCAGCACAACATCCTTATTGGTGAGCGAAGTGCAGAGCGCGTGAAAATTGAAGTAGGTGCGGCTATGACCGAAATCGAAAATCCTCCGCCTGATTACGCGGTGCAGGGACGTGACCTTATGAGTGGTATCCCAAAAGAAGTTTATATCAGCTACGTGGAAATTGCGCATTGCCTCGATAAATCGATTTCAAAGATCGAGGAAGCTATCCTTAACGCTTTAGAAATGACACCTCCGGAACTCGCGGCAGATATCTATCGTAAAGGGATCTATATGGCTGGTGGGGGATCTTTACTCAGGGGACTCGATAAGCGGATCTCTCTGAAAACAAAACTGCCCGTTCACGTTTGCGAAGATCCACTCAGAGCTGTGGCAAGGGGAACCGGAATTGCACTTAAAAATGTTCACAAATTCCCGTTCCTGATCAAATAAGCCCTTCACTGTCGCGTAGATTTATTATCAGGCTAAATCTTCGACAATATCTTCAGTTTCGCCTGGTAGATTAGAAAATACATGAAGAACCTATTTGCGTTTGTATTAAAGCATAATTTTATTTTTATCTTTTTACTGTTGCAGGTGGTTTGTGTATGGCTTATGGTCCGCAACAAAGGATTCCAGGGATCACATGTTCTCAACTCCTCTAACCGCACAGTGGGCGCAGTTTACGAAACAGCAGCAAATACCAGGGAGTATTTTTCACTAAAGGTGGAGAATGAAAAACTGTCGAGGGAAAATGCCGTTCTGCGAAATTTTCTGAAATCGAACTACTCTCTTTTTCCACAAAAGGAATATGTGATAAACGACACCATCTACAAGCAGCAGTACACATACAGGAGCGCAAAAGTGGTGAACTCAACCGTTAATAAAAGAAGGAATTATCTCACTCTCGATAATGGCTCGCTGCAAGGAATTAAGCAAGACATGGGCGTGATGAGCAGTGAAGGAATTGTAGGCATCGTTACGGATGTATCTCCTAATTTTGCGAGCGTAATGAGCCTGCTTCATAAAGACCTGCGGGTAAACTGCCAGCTAAAAAGAGATGGCAGCTATGGTCCCCTGGTATGGCACGGAAAAGATTATCGTTATTGTCACCTCACAGATATTCCGACACATGCACGCATTAAGCCAGGCGATACCGTTATTACCAGCGAGCTTTCCGGCATCTTTCCCGAAGGACTGATGGTGGGCACGATCGTAAATTTTGAAAGAAAGCGGAACGAATCATTTATCACAGCAACCGTGAAGCTCGCTGCTGATCTTAAGAAAGTAAATCACGTTTACATTATTAAAAAACGTTTGAAAGGCGAAAGAGATTCGCTGGAAACCAAAGCCCAGGTACAAATTGACGACTGATGTAGTAAAAAATATTCTCAGCTTTTTATTGCTGGTGCTCGTGCAGGTTCTGGTGATCCAGAATGTGAACCTGGGCAGTTACATCATATTGTTACCTTACGTGATGTGGATCCTGTTGCTCCCCTTCGAAACAAACAAGCAGCTTGTGATGTTAAGTGCGTTTGGCATCGGCGTATGTATCGATTATTTTTATGACTCTTCGGGATTACATGCCTGCGCCTGCACGCTTATGGGTTTTTCAAGACATTATGTTTTAAAATATGTTGCTCCCCGCGATGGATATGACAGCGGTGTAAAACCCACCATTGAGGATATGGGTCTTGGCTGGTTTGTTCGTTACGCCGGCACTCTTATCGTAATACATCATTTCGCACTTTTTTATCTTGAGATCTTCCGTTTTTCAGAGTTCTTCCTAACGCTGATCAGAGTAATACTAAGCAGTGCCGGAACTTTCGGGTTTATATATATCATTCAGTTCTTATTTTATAACGGCAGAAGGAGATCATGAGCAACAGCGCGCAACTGGGTAACAGGAAAATGATCATAGCAGGATTTTTCTGTCTGATCGTGCTGATCTATATCTGCCGCCTCTTTTACATCCAGATAATAGATGACCGGTACAAATTCGATGCGCAGAACAATGCCGTGCGAAGCCTTACGGAATATGCTGTAAGGGGATTCATTTTTGACCGCAATGGCAAACTCATTGTATACAATGAACCTTCGTACGACCTGATGGTGATCCCCCGCGAAACCAAAGGATGTGACACCGCCTCGTTATGTGAAGTGCTTCAGATAAACAGGGCAGAATATCTTAAGAGGATCAAAAAGGCCAGCCAGGCCCCTAACTCTCCCCGCAAACAAAGTATTTTTGAAAAGCAGATGTCGGCGAAAACGTACGCCTTGCTACAGGAAAAACTTTATCGCTTCAAAGGATTTTTCGTCCAGAAACGTACCGTACGTAAATACCCGCGTCCTATTGCAGCACACTTGCTTGGTTATGTTGGGGAGGTAACGAAGGAAAAAGCAGCCAACGATCCTTATTACAGCGAGGGTGATTACATAGGCATCACCGGAATTGAACGCGGATATGAAGAGGCATTAAGGGGCAAAAAAGGTGTACAGAATGTGATCACCGATGTGCATAATAAGATCATTGGCCGGTACATGGAAGGAAAGTATGATACACTGGCAGTTCCCGGAAAACCTTTACACTGCACCATCGACATGGATCTTCAGGAATACGGAGAGCAGCTCATGCACGGAAAGCGCGGGGCCATTGTTGCCATAGAGCCTTCAACGGGCGAGATCCTCTGCCTCGTATCTGCGCCTTCTTACGATCCTAATTTGCTGGTAGGTGGTAAAGAACGATCTAGGAACTTTACAAAACTTTATTTCGACAGCTTAAATAAACCTCTTTTCAACCGCGCCCTGCAGGCCATGTATCCTCCCGGCTCGATATTTAAATTAATTGATGCGCTGATTGCCCAGGACGACGGGCTGATCAACCGCCACACCATGTTCCCCTGCCATCGCGGTTATCCGCCAATGGGAGGCAAACCAAAATGCCATCCCCATGGACCTGTTGATCTTGTAGGAAGTGTGGCTCAATCTTGCAACTCCTATTACAGCTACGTTTTCAGGGAAATAGTTGATCAGAAAAAATTCCCGCATTTCGTGGATGGTTATACGCACTGGAGAAACAAAGTGGTAACATTTGGTCCCGGCACCAGGCTGGGAACCGACCTGCCATTTGACAAGCCGGGGAATGTGCCTTCGGTGCAATATTACGACAAGATCTTTGGCAAGGGATCGTGGAGAAGCAATACCATTGTTTCTTTAGGTATAGGACAGGCTGAACTTACGCTGGTGCCATTGCAGATGGCCAACGTGGTGGCAGCCATCGCCAACAGGGGTTTCTTTTATACACCACATTGTATAAAGGGAATAGGAAACAATAAACAGATCCACAGTAAATTCAAGTTACGGCATTATGTGGGAGTGCAAAATCCGGAATGTTATTTGAACGTAATAGACGGAATGGAATACTGCCTTCAAGGTGGAACTGCATATTACTCACGTGTTCCCGACATTGTTATTTGCGGGAAAACAGGTACTGCTCAAAATCCTCATGGAAAAGACCACGCTGTATTCCTCGCATTTGCTCCTCGCGATAATCCACAAATAGCCATTGCCTGCCTGGTTGAGAACGCGGGGTTTGGTGGTACATGGAGCGCACCTATCGTTACGTTAATGATCGAAAAATATTTGAAAGGAAAAACCGACAGGCCTGAGCTGGAAAAGAAAATGATGGAAGCGAACCTGATCGATCCTAAGAAAATACTTGCTGAGGCACACCATTAATGGTAAGAAGTCAGAAGAACATATTTTATGGAGTAGACAGGGGCATGGTGCTGGTGTATGTTCTTCTTGTCATAATGGGCTGGCTCAATATTTATGCCGCTGTTTATAATGAAGAGCACCAGAACATTTTCGATACCACGCAGAAATACGGTAAACAGCTGATCTGGATCTCGGGGGCCGCGATCATTGCATTCAGCATTTTACTTATTGACGCTAACTTTTATACTGCCTTTTCATACGGATTTTACGGCTTTTTTATTCTTGCAAATATCCTTGTAGTATTTCTTGGAAGGGAAGTAAAAGGAAGCCGGTCATGGTTCCGCTTTGGCGATTTTGGGATACAGCCCGCTGAGTTTATGAAGTTCGCCACCAACCTGGCCATCGCAAAGTTTTTAAGCAGCAGCAATATCCTGGTAAATCAGAAACTTAAATTCAAGCTAGGTGAAATATTTAAACATTATAAAAATACCATCATTGCACTTATAATGATCGTTACGCCGCTGGTAATCATAAAAAAAATGCAGGATGAGACCGGGCTCGCAATCGTATTTATTGCTTTCATAATCGTGTTGTACCGCGAAGGTCTGAGCGTGAATTTTCTCATTTTCGGACTTCTTGCCGCCATCCTGTTCGTGGTTTCGCTTGTATCGCCTGCCACGAGCGTGCTAATAAGCCTTGCGGTTATTGCCGCGGGTGCATTTATTTTTATCAGGCGCAACAAAAGAAACCTGCTTGTGGTGCTGCTCGTTTATATTGCATCAGCGGGAGTAGTGCTTGGTACAAATTATGTTTATGATCACCTCGAGCCTCACCAGAAGATCCGTATTGACGTACTCCTGGGAAGAGGTGATGTTGACATGAAAAAAGAAGGCTACAATGTTAACCAGGCAAAGATCGCCATTGGCAGCGGAGGTTTTTTTGGCAAAGGATACCTGCAGGGCACACAAACCAAATATGATTTTGTGCCTGAACAGGACACTGATTTTATTTTCTGTACGGTAGGAGAAGAATGGGGATTCCTCGGAAGCACGATTGTCATCTTTCTCCAGCTTTTTTTGATCCTGCGTGTAGTGCTTTTATCTGAACGCCAGCGATCAGATTATAGCAGGATATATGGTTACGGGGTAGCGGCCATCTTATTTTTTCACCTGGCAGTAAACATTGGAATGACTATAGGACTGATGCCGGTGATAGGGATCCCTCTCCCGTTCTTCAGTTATGGGGGATCTTCATTGTGGTCGTTTACCATCCTGCTATTCATTTTCATAAAGCTCGACGCCAACCGCCTGCTCATCCTGAGATAGTTCTACTTCCTTACTATCGCGGAGATGATGTGAGACAACAGATCCGTGTCTACCGATTCAATCTGATGTTTAGTACGCGGAAGCATGTACATATCTCCCTTTGAAATAACTTTTGAAATTCTCAGCGTGTCAGCAGCATCTGCCATATTATCCCTGTCGCCCACACCAAGAACCACCCTGCTTTTTATTTTCACCAGAAATTCGTCACTCAGATAATTATTGTTTCCGAGATCATTTAAAACACCGGCCGTTTTTCTCACCACATCTTTCCATTTTTCTCCGTGTAACTGCAAAAGCCTGGCGGTAAATGCAGGGATCTTCTCTTCCATTTTAAAGGGATCCAGCTTCTGCATCTCGGCAGCAGCAAATTCCTGCGACCAGCTCAGCCTGGTTCCCAGCGTTATGATAGTGCCTTCGTATTGTGATAAGCCGGCCATCAGCAGCGCAGCGTAACCACCCATGCTATATCCGAATAGTGCAGGGTTTTTGAGTCCGCGAGCGCTGATATAGTGTTTTATATCATCAACAAAAACCTGAATACGTAACTCATCTGGCAATGCATTTTTTCCATGGCCTGAAAAATCCAATAAGTGTGCTTGTATGCCATTATTCTGCAGCGATTCGGCGAGTGGCAAAAGATCAGCCGATGATCCCAGCGCACCATGAAGGAGAATGATCTGTTCCATTGGGCAATTATAGCCAATTTCACACGGTTAGCTGGTGGTAAATTTTGAATATTTCACATTAAAAAGCGGGTGTTTTTGCTATTTTTATCCCTTATTAATCCCCGCTTTTGTGACTAAATCAAACAAACTGAACAGGCATAGCAAATGGTTATGGATCCTTTTTCTGAGCCCTGTTGTTCTTATCTTCTTAATGATTTCGCTGGTGGCGGGTGGCGTGTTTGGCGAATTGCCAAAAGTGGATGAATTGCTGAACCCAAAAAATAACCTGGCAACGATCGTT
Organism: uncultured bacterium; assembly: GCA_966211905.1. GTDB lineage: Bacteria > Bacteroidota > Bacteroidia > B-17B0 > Aurantibacillaceae > Aurantibacillus. Next base: position 18,197 of record CBIHOL010000062.1, on the reverse strand, counting down.
TATAGCGGGGATATGAAGATCCTCGGTAAGTATTACAGTGAGAACAGGATGAACGTTGATTTTTACCAGCTTGATAAAGACCTGGTAAACGCCCTGATAGCTACTGAAGATGCACGATTCTTTTCACACAGCGGTGTTGATGTAAAGGCTATTGGCAGATCGGTTTCCGGAATTTTTGTAGGCGGTAAAGGAGGGGGAAGCACCATCTCACAGCAGCTGGCCAAAATGATGTTCCCTCGCCAGAAATTAAATAAGGTCGAACTGATCATCCGCAAAATAAAGGAATGGGTGATCGCCACGCGACTCGAAAAACTTTACACCAAAGAAGAGATCCTCGCACTCTATCTAAACAAATTTGACTTTCTGAATCTTGCGGTAGGCGTAAAATCCGCAGCGCATATTTATTTTGGTCAGACCCAGGACAGCTTAAAAGTAGAACAGGCAGCTATGCTTATCGGCATGGCCAAGAACCCTTCGGTGTTTAACCCGATCAGGAAACCTGATACCACGCTGCACAGGAGAAATGTAGTTCTTAACCAGATGGTGAAATATGGTTACCTTAAAAAGAATGAATACGACAGCCTCAAAAAACTACCACTTGGAATTTTTTTCCATCCGGAAGATCATAACGAAGGTCTTGCCACTTATTTCAGGGAGTATCTCCGCGATAATTTTATGGCGAGTTGGTGCAAAAAACACATTAACCCGGAAACTAATCAGCCCTATAATATTTATCGTGACGGATTAAAGATCTACACAACCCTCGACTCGCGTATGCAGCAGCACGCCGAAGCCGCCGTCAGCGAGCACATGCATGATCTGCAGATCCTGTTCAGTAAAGAATGTGCCAACAAACGAAACGCTCCTTTCTCATGGAACCTTACTAAAAAAGAAATTGACGGCATTATGGAGGCCTCTATCAAAAGAAGCGACCGCTACCGTGGGTTGAAAGCACAGGGATTGTCGCAGGGAGACATCCTCAAAACGTTTAAAAAACGTTCACCGATGAAGGTATACAGCCTGCGCGGGGAGATCGATACTGTAATGACGCCGTACGACAGTATCAAATATTATAAAACATTCCTGCAAACAGGATTTATGGCAATGGAGCCGCAAACCGGTTATGTGAAAGCCTGGGTGGGAGGAATTAACCACAAACATTTTAAATACGATCACGTTAAAGTAAGTAAGCGCCAGGTAGGTTCAACATTCAAGCCTTTCGTGTATGCACTGGCGATCCAGGAAGGAATGAGTCCATGCCACCAGGTGGCAAATGTACCTACCTGTATAGATCTGCCCGATGGCACCAAATGGTGTCCGAACAATTCAGACGGACCAAATGATAAATACGCCGGGAAAATGATCACGCTGAAAAAAGCGCTTGCTAATTCTATTAATTACATCACCGCCTGGGTCATGAAACAATACGGTCCGCATGCAGTAGTTACCCTTGTGCGAAGACTCGGAATAACTTCCGACATACCAGAAGTGCCTTCAATCTGCCTGGGAACACCCGATATAAGTGTTTATGAAATGGTAGCAGCCAATTCTACCTTCGCCAATAAAGGAACATATATACAACCCACTTTTGTAACACGCATCGAAGACAAGAATGGGAAGGTGCTTGAAGAATTTATTCCAACAAGCGATGAGGTTTTCAGCGAAGAAAAAGCTTACGCCATGATCCAGCTGATGATGGGTGTGGTTGATGGTGGAACAGGCAGCAGGCTCCGTTTTAAGTACAATCTCAGAAATCAAATAGCCGGAAAAACCGGTACCACGCAGCAGAATGCAGATGGCTGGTTTATGGGGCTGACACCTGATCTTGTTGCAGGTGCCTGGGTAGGAGGCGAGGACCGCAGCATCCATTTTGACTCTATGAAAGAAGGGCAAGGTGCCTCACTGGCATTACCGATCTGGGCCAAATTCTTTAATAAAGTATATGCAGACCCTAATCTGAAAGTGAGCAGGGAAGACTTTGTCCGTCCAAAGAACTTGAACCCGAATCTCCAGATGGACTGCAGCAAATACGACAACGACAACAACATGCAGACCGACGACAGCGGAAATGAATTCGACCGCTTCTAATAGAATCTTATCAAGCGATGAGATCCTTCATAAATAAAAATCGCCACCCGTTTTTATTGATCGCCATTTTTATCCTGGCGGAGGTTCTTGTAAATCCACTCGGTGAGTTTCCCCTTAACGACGACTGGTCCTACACCAAATCTGTGCTCATCCTGTCAAACGAGGGCCGCCTCGACATTGGCGAATGGCCTGCAATGACTCTTGTTGCTCATCTTGTATGGGGCTCTTTGTTTATTAAAACCGCGGGGTTTTCTTTTTTTATCCTGAGATGCTCCACCTTTGTTGCTTCCCTCATAGGGCTAATTGTTTTTTTTAAAATGCTGGTGAACCTCACAGCAAACAGACAAATATCCTTTTTCGCCTCGCTTACGCTGCTTATTTGCCCCCTGTATTTCAATCTGACTAATACCTATATGACAGATGTGAATTTTAATACACTTCTGATCTTATGTTGTTACTTTTCCCTGCGCTATTTCCAGACACTAAAAGCGGGGTGGATAATCGCATTTACTGTCTCATCCTGCGCACTCGTATTGATACGGCAGTTCGGAATTATCGCACCTGTCTGTTTTCTCACGGGTTGCCTTTTCCTGCAGCGTAAAAGACCTTTTTCACTATTGCTTTCAGCAATCTGCCTCGCAATGGTATATTTTGTTTTTCACGCGTATGAATCCTTTCTGAAAGAGCTGCTACCCACTACAGCATCTTACAAGTTTTCAGGCACTATCAAGATCACTGACCCTGAGTTTTACAATTCTGTGCTATTTAAAATGGCAGATCGGTGGAAACAGGTATTTGCCACCATCGCTGTTTACCTGCTTCCGCTTACGGTGGCTGGCGTGCCGCATTACATCAGGAAAATGTCGTGGAAGAAGTCTGTACTTATTATAATGCTTTCAATTGCATTTTCTCTCCTCGTTTTTTATAAAGTTCCCACCCAGATCGGGAATGTTTTCCGCGACATGTCTGTTGGCGCTGAGACCTTTTATCAAAGTCTTATCTATGTCACCTCTGGTAATACACATACCTGGTCTCCAACATTCCTGCTAATGCTGGATATCACCAAACACGCTGCAATCGCAGTTCTTTTCTTTGTCAGCTGCGCACTGCTAAGCGAAAACTACCGTTCCTTAAAAAATCATCTTTCCTCGTTCAATATCTTCATTAGCGTGCTGATGGCTATTTACATAATTACTTTATTTGTGACTGAAAGTTTTTTCGACCGCTACACTATTCCGGCAATCACACTGGCGCTTATAGTCATCAGTATGCTTTATGCACGTATAACATTTTCATGGAAGACAGCAGTGATACCCATCATACTATTTGCATATGTGTCGGTAGCGGGTACTCATGATTATTTTACAGTAAACAGGATCCGCTGGCAGGCATATGATCTTCTCAGAGAGCAGGCAATATCACCCAGGAAGATCAATGCTGGTTTTGAAGTTAATTGCTGGGACGAAGGTAACTATGGGTGGTGGGTCAACATTTTAACCACGGATAATTATGATTACCTGGTGCAGTATCGCGGGGAACCCGGCTTCAAACGTATGAGCGCATTTCCCTTTCGCCGCATGTTCCCTTTTAGCAAAGATACCATAGCGATTTACCAGCGACAGGGAATTGTGAACGAAACTGAAGTAAAATAAAAAATTACAGAAGTTCTGGTGAGGGTGAATTACAACACAGCGGATACACAACTCAGAATGAAGTACTTTGTGACGGTAAGGCGTCAAAAAAAGATAAATTGAATATATTTGTGCCACAACAATAATGAAACTATGATCAACAGGGTAGTAAAAAATGCCTCAGAGGCTTTAAAGGATGTGCAGGACGGAATGACCTTGCTGGTCGGAGGTTTTGGCTTATGCGGGATCCCTGAGAATTGCATTGCAGAACTCGTGCGCAAAGGTACTAAGAACCTCACCTGTATCAGTAACAATGCAGGGGTTGATGACTTCGGACTGGGTCTCCTTTTAAAGACGCGACAGATCAAAAAAATGGTCGCGAGTTACGTTGGTGAAAACGACGAATTTGAACGTCAGATGCTGAGTGGCGAACTGGAAGTTGACCTGGTACCACAGGGTACACTCGCCACACGTTGTATGGCGGCCGGTTACGGCATGCCTGCCATCTTTACACCAGCAGGAGTTGGAACTGAAATCGCAAAAGGAAAAGAAGTGCGCAAATTTACATTTAACGGGCAGGAAAAAAATTACCTGATGGAAATGGCCTTTGAATCAGATTTCGCTCTTGTAAAAGCGTGGAAAGGTGATACTGCCGGAAATCTAATTTTCAGAAGTACGGCACGCAATTTCAACCCCCTTATGGCAATGGCCGGCAAAATTACAATTGCTGAGGTGGAAGAACTGGTGCCAGCAGGCGAGTTAGATCCGAATTTTGTTCATACACCCGGAATATATGTTCACCGCATTTTCCAGGGATCAAATTACGAAAAACGCATAGAACAGCGCACCGTACGGAAAAGATTATAGTAGCGGTTCCGGACAGTGGAATTAAATGACTTACTTTTTATTTACGCAGCGAGAACAATGCGCCACACATGAGTATTGAAAATAAGGAGCTTCCCTGGTATCGTTCCCGCACTTTCTGTTACTCTGCTTTTATAGCACTCTCGCTTCTCCATCTTTTTATCCCTGTCCTTAATCACTACTATTTTCGCAGCGTTGCTTTCGATTTCGCCGCGTACAATTTTGCGTTTTACGATTATGCGCATTTCCGGATCAGCCCCTGCCCCGTGTACCTGGCCCCTTACCCCGTATCATTTTTCCAGGACCATTTCTCTTTCCTTCTGCAGATCCTATCTCCTCTTTACTGGCTCCTGAGCCCCGTTGCAGGTACGTATTCTCTTATCATTATACAGTGGCTCTTTATTATTGCAGGTGGATGGTATACCAACCGGCTTATTGCTTCTAAATCGCAGGATCAGCTGCAGGGGACACTAGCAATGATTCTTTACTTTATATTATTTGGTCGCTTTGCTGCCTACAGGGCAGATGTAAACCTCGCTATTATGGGCGGAGCGCTTATGCCGGTTTTTATATACTTTTTTGACCGCAAAAAATTTATTGCCTCCTCGTTGCTGTTTGCTATCCTGCTGCTCACACGGGAAGACTTTGCCCTTTGGCTTTTTTTTACCGGACTGTTCCTACTCTACCGTCACAGGTCCGACAAAAGGTCGATGCGTTTTGCCCTTGTGTACACCTGCATTTCGGTGATCTATTTTGTTTTATGCTTTAAGGTTCTCATTCCGGCTTTTCTGGAAGATGACTATAAAAAATATTCCCTGTTCGATTATAAGTCCCTGGGGAAAGGTCCGATGGAGGCCTTGCTGCATATATTTGCGCACCCTATTAACTCGTTCTCGATCCTCTACCAGAATCACCTGCCCGACAATTATTACAATAACACTAAGGCCGATTTTTATTTCCTGTATCTTGTATCAGGTGGAATTATCCTTTTATTGCGTCCCTTGTACCTGTTGCCATTCGTACCCCTGATCGCAAAAAAAATGTTCAACGATAGTCCCATCCGCTGGAGTGTTGAGACCTACTATTCCGTGGAGATCGTTTCTATTCTGCCGCTGATGATCTTTTTGGTATTGGTCTACCTGAGGCGCGATAATGTTAGAACTCCGCTGGCATTACTGATCTGTTTCTGTGCCCTGTGTGCAACGATCTACCGGATCATTACTCCTCCTGATCTGCCTATTCTTTCCGAGGATAACAAATACAATTTTGTGTGTGCTCCCTTTTACAGGGCTGAACGCGACGTTGAAAAAGCGAATAAACTCATATCTCAGATCCCGCGTGATGCCGCGGTTACTACCTCCGGCCACATTACACCACACATGGCTTTCAGGAAAAACATCTACCTGTTTCCGCGGATCGACGATGCGCAATACATGCTGCTTTTTAAACGTGAAGATGCTTACCCTTTGTCACCAGAGCAAGCTGCACTTGAACTTGAAAATCATATTAAAACCAAAAACTGGACTATTGTTTATGATTCGAACGACCTGATTTTTTTAAAACGATCAGAGCCGGGCAAGTAGCGGAATCACAAGCGGAGGAAGGACATAAAACAAAAAAATAACCTATTTTTGGAAGATTAATCCGGTGTAAATGGACGTGGGAACAATTAACAGATCGCAGAAAAGGAACGGTAATCTCTATCTCGTTCTTATTATAATTGCGCTCTTTTTTCTCAATTTTTATTCTAAGACCTTATTTTATCGTCCCGGATCGATCCACCAGTGGCGACAAACCGATTGCCTCTCAATAGCCAAAAATTACTATGAGGAAGGAATGAACTTCTTTACACCAAAGCTCCATTACCAGGGAGTTAAGGACGGTAAAGCAGTAAGTGAATTTCCCATTCTTAATTATTCTGCGGCAGCTTTATGGAAGATCTTTGGGGAGCACGAGTATATATATCGCTTCCTGGAATACTTTATTTTTCTCTGCTCCATATTTGTGCTGTTCAATACACTGCTGGTTTTTTTTCGATCGATCCTGCTGGCATTATTTGCTGTGAGCATTCTTTTAACATCACCCCTGCTTACCTACTATGGCGTAAGCTTCATTGCCGATGTCCCCGCCTTTTCTCTTGGTGTGATTTGTTTTTGTCTTACATTCCGTTTTTATGAAACCGGTAAAATGTCAAATTTTTACATGGCCCTCTTTACCGGAACGCTAGCCGTGCTCATCAAAGCAAGCGCAATGGTGGGATTAAGTCTTCTGTTATTTATTTCGGTTGTTGATCTCCTTGGTCTGAATCGTCACCTCGGGTTAAGATCTTTGTTTTCGAAAAAAATGCTGCCTGCCTTGCTGATCCTTGTTTCGGCAGGACTAGTGATAGCCTGGTACCGGTTTGCTCTTTTTTACAATAACAATAACAACAATAATATCTTCCTGCTCACTGTATTGCCCATCTGGGAAATGGACGAAAAAGAACTCATCCATAATCTTAAGATCCTGTTCAATTCACTGTTCCCCATTTTCCTTAACAGGCCTGTTTTTTTCCTGGTGATGGCATTTGCTGTTTATGTTATGGCCAACTTTAAAAAGCTCAGCAACTTTTTAAAGTATGCGTTCATCTTTTCAGCCCTGTTCTTTATTTCTTACCTGCTGTTCTTTTTCCAGGTATTTGGCGTGCACGATTATTACCTCATAAACATTATGATCTTCCCTGTCGTGATAATAATATCCTTCATTTCCCTGATCCATACCTCTCAATTTTATGTTGAAAACACAAGATTTATCCGCGCCTTCCTGTTCGCCTCGCTCCTTTTCAATTCACTACACTGCGCCGCTATCTATCGGTTAAGAACAGTAGAGGACGATAAAATGGTTTATTGGTTCCCATTTATTTCGGAAGAGGAAAAAAACCTCGCCAAGTATTATTTCTGGGATTACGGCAATTCTATTAAGCACCTTGAGCATTTTGAACCGGTATTAAGGAACGCCGGTATAAAAAGGACCGACAACGTACTCAGCATTCCCGATCATAGCTTTGATATTTCTTTGTACCTCATGGATCAGAAAGGATTTACAGTTGCCCGCGATCATATTATGAATGACTCAACGGTGATGGACCGCTTCATGCCCAAGGTAAAGTATGTGATCTTAAGTGACACCACACTTCAGAAAACAACTGCTTTTAAAAGAATGCTTCCTCAAATGCAGCTTTATTTCACAAACCAGGCGGTAGCCGTTTATAAAGTTAATCCGGGTAGTTAAGATGTTATTCAACTCACTGCATTTTCTTTTATTTCTTCCTGTGGTGGTCGCATTATATTACCTGCTTCCATTCCGCTTCCGGTGGATACTGATCTTCATTGCCAGCTGTTATTTTTACATGGCGTTTGTTCCAAAGTACATCCTCATTCTCTTTATCATTATTATTATCGATTATTTTTCGGCCATCTTAATTGAAAACAGTGAATCGCCTAAAAGAAAAAGAGCTTTCCTGGTGCTGAGCCTCCTCTCGAATCTTCTGTTACTGGGATTCTTTAAATATTTTAATTTTCTTAACGAGAACCTTGCTTCATTATTGAATTTTGCAGGGGCGGACGTGCATCCCTTTAATCTCGCCATTCTTCTGCCTATCGGACTATCGTTCCACACTTTCCAGTCTATGAGCTACACTATCGAAGTGTATCGCGGAAGACAAAAAGCTGAAAGACATTTCGGGTATTTCTCAAATTACGTGCTTTTCTTTCCGCAAATGGTGGCAGGTCCCATCGAGCGATATGAGGGCCTGGGGAACGAGCTTAAAAAAGACCGCCCTCCCCTCTACAGCAATTTTGCGCATGGCTTCAGGTTAATTTTATTCGGACTTTTTATTAAAATGACCATCGCTGATAATATTGCGCCATATGTGAACGAAGTGTACGCGAACCCTTCCGATTATAGTACCGCACAAACATGGGCCGCTGTGTTTCTTTTTTCATTTCAGATCTATGCGGATTTTTTCGGGTATTCGACAATTGCGCTGGGATCGGCCAGGCTGTTGGGAATAACCATCATGGATAATTTTAAGACACCTTATCTTTCGCAAAGTATAGGGGAGTTCTGGAGCCGCTGGCATATTTCGCTCAGCACCTGGTTTCGCGACTACCTGTACATTCCACTGGGCGGCAACAGGGTGAAGTTTCCGAGGTGGTGCCTCAACATTATGATCGTTTTTATGGTGAGCGGCCTCTGGCACGGAGCCAGCTGGACGTTTGTAGTATGGGGAGGCCTGCATGGTGTGGTGATGCTGATGGAAAGGTATTTTGGCGACAAGCTGCCATTTACCAGGCAAAAGCACGGCATCCTGAAACCACTGATGATACTCAAAACCTTCACTGTTACTTCACTCATCTGGATCTTTTTCCGCGCTGAGAGTTTTGAGAAAGCAAAACAGATCATTGGGAATCTGTTTTTGTATAATGCTGGTAAAGATTTGCAGGCAGATCTTAGTATCCCGCTTATTTTTTCCGTGGTAATGATCATTTTCGACCTGCTTCTTTACAACAATCGGTTCGACATGAAACTGGCAGCCTGGAAAACATTGCCACGCTGGGCAGTTTACACGATAATTTTGTTTGGACTCATGGCGCTGTCAGGAACCCAGAAATTTGCATTTATTTATTTCCAGTTTTGAGGATGAGAAATGCAGTGATCAAAATATTATCTGTTTTTTGCATCGCAGGCTTGCTCAACACTGTGTATACGCACACATTTTACAAGCATGATCTCCTGGAGAAATCACCTGAAATTATCCGATTACGTTCATCGGCAGATTCTACTGACATCTATTATTTTGGCGAATCATCAAACGTGACATTTGCTGAAACTGATTCTACTAAAAAAAGTATATCAGAGCTCGTATCACTGCACTATCCGCGGTTACGGCTCACTAACATCAATAAGTATGCAACACATTCCGGCATCTACAAATATTGGGTGAGGGAGATAATTTCCGGACAGCGATTACCCACCGCTATCATCGTTACTCTTAATATGCGTTCCTTTGATGCCGCGTGGCGTAATTCCGACCTAGAAACTTCGCTTCAGGAATCCCTGGTGATGTCGCAGCCTTACCCCAACATAATAAACCGTTTTTTATTGTCGCTACAGGCATTTGACAATAAAACTGCAGGGCAGCGAGAGAAAGATATGCTCGACGAATGGAAAAACACTCCCCTCAGATTTCCCTTCCCCTTTCAGTATACTACAGTGGCAGAGTGGGATTATGCCATGGCACAGGGAACCTATAAAAAGCCTGATGGCAGCTGGGACACAGAAAAGATCGCGCTCGCCTGTCACTTTATTAAGAGTTATGCTTTTAACCTAGATGAGAACAATCCACGTATTAAAGATTTTGACGAGATCGTGCAGCTTTGCCGTAACAATGGCATTACGCTGTACCTTAACCTGATGGCAGAAAATATGGAATTCGCAAATGAGCTGGTTGGAAAGGAATTAGTATTTTTAATGAGGCAAAACCGCGACTACCTGGTGAAGAGATATAATACAAATTCCTGCAGAGTGATAGACAACCTTGAAAGTGTCAGCGCGGGGAGTTTTCTCGACAAAACCTGGACCACCGAGCATTATGATTACAAAGGAAGGATGAAAATAGCGTCCAACCTCTCAAAAGTATTACAGCCTCAATTTAAAGAACAGTATATTAAAGCTTATTAAGTATGTTAGATAAAAATGGCATTGCCAAAAGAATAGCAAGAGAAGTAAAAGATGGCATGTTTGTAAACCTTGGCATTGGTATTCCCACACTTGTGGCAAATTATATCCCCGAAGGCTTAAATGTAGAACTGCAATCGGAAAATGGAATTTTAGGAATGGGCCCGTTCCCCTTTGAAGGAGATGAAGATCCTGATCTCATAAACGCAGGAAAACAAACCATCACCTTACTAAAAGGATCCAGCATTTTCGACAGTGCAATGAGTTTTGGAATGATCCGTTCACAGAAAGTAGACCTCACTATTCTGGGAGCAATGGAAGTGAGCGAGAACGGCGATATAGCAAACTGGAAGATCCCCGGCAAAATGGTTAAGGGCATGGGAGGCGCTATGGATCTTGTAGCAAGCGCTAAAAATATTATTGTGGCAATGCAACAGGTAAATAAAGCAGGACAATCAAAACTTCTTGCAAAATGTGAACTTCCTCTTACAGGCGTGGCATGTGTAAAAAAAGTGGTCACTGAGCTGGGCGTATATGACATCATTCCAGGCGGCGGATTCAGGCTTCTTGAAAGAGCACCGGGAGTAAGTGTCGACGACATTCGCAAAGCAACAGCTGGCAAGCTGATCGTGGAAGGTGACGTGAAAGAAATGGTGATTTAGTTCCTCCCCGTGACGGAACAAATAGACATAGTTTTACCCTGTTATAATCCCAATAACAGCTGGCCACTTGAGTTACAAAAGTTTGATGCCTTCGCCGGCTCAAAGTACAACATCAGGTACATCATTGTAAATGATGGCTCCGTGAGCGGTGATATTGATGCGCAGATCAACGGTCTCCTTCAGAATAACATCCCTGTAACTAAGGTAAGTTATGCCATCAACCAGGGTAAAGGATACGCTTTGCGTAAGGGTGTTGAAGCCGCTACCGCACCTTACATACTTTACACAGATATTGATTTTCCTTTTACAAATCAGAGCATGGATGAGATGCTGAAAACTCTGACCCAAGGAAATTTTGATATAGTAGCAGGTTACCGTAACGAAAAATACTACGAGAAAACCATTTCCGCATTTCGTAAACGACTTTCCAAAACTTTTCGCTTCTTTATAAAGCAGGGATTACGAATGCCAATAACTGATACGCAGTGCGGCTTAAAAGGCTTTAACCAGGTAGGAAGAAAAAAATTTCTTTCTACGAGAATTAATCGTTACCTGTTCGACTTTGAATTTATCTACACCTCGGTAAAAGATAAATCAGTAAAGATCGCACCGGTACAGGTAGAATTAAAAGATAACGTAGTGTTCAGCAAAATGAAGGGCAAGATCCTTGCACAGGAAACCCTCAACCTGCTTAAAGTGTTATTACTTCGTCGCTGAAAGAGTCGCTCTCTAAAGTTACTACAAGTTTCTGCGACACCGATCAATTGTATTTAGTGGGAAAGTTATTCAGTAACGTATCATTATTCTTGTCGGCAGCGATTACATCAAGTTGTGCCGGACGCAATAAAAAATCGGAAATATGATAATACTGGTCGTGATAACCTTTTATCATAAACTCATATCTGCATCCAGACTCCACCGGCAACTTAAATTCGAGCACACCAAAGCCTTCATAAAAACCGTTCAGAACTCTCAGCGAAGGGTTAAACTCCCAGGAATATTCAGATTCGCGGGCACGCGATATGATCAAATTTCCCGAAACGGCTTTATACACTTTTTCATCGTAATGGAAATGCAGGCTCACAATATAATCTCCCGGAGCCACAAGATTCGAATCCAGGATATAAAATCGTTCGAGGTCATTTATATTCGACCTTAAAAAAGGCTTCCTGTTCTCCCAGGGAATATACACTGTACCGGCTTCAAAATTTTCACCTGGTTTGAAAAAGCTGAAGGATCTCATGCCAGGATCTAAGATCTCGCGCTTACTGATCTTCAATAATTGCGTGGAATCTACATTCGCAAGGAAATGACTTTTCTCCAATACTCTTTCCTCATCCGCAAGCAGGGGTTCTGCTGCTGTTACCACCAGGTAATCCCCTTCAGGTAACAGATCCTTGGCAACAGACCTTTTAAGGTACGGGTTAAAGATATTTATCAGTTCCTCTGTTTCAGTGATTGAAGTTCTCGACAGGAATGTGCTGATGACCGGGAGCTTGCAATGGTAAGAATACAGCAGAGCCGGTGGCATAGCGTAATAAATCCCCGGACGTTCGTACATTTCACTGCCACCATGAAACAACCGCAGAGGAACAATACCTTTGTAACGGCTTTCACGGATGCTTCTTACCTGGTCGCGCTCCTCTTTTGTTAATTGTGATTCATTGAATACGTTCCTGAACTTCCAGTGCTCATCTATGTCGAAATTGAAATAAAAATGTGCTTCGAACATATTACATGCAAAAAAAATCACCGCAGCGGTATTCATGATCTTTTCATAGTGGGGTCTGATGTGTAGAATGCTTATACAAATTGTTATCAGCAGAATGGGTAACATATAATAAAAGAACCATGCAAACCTTCCTGTCGCACGAAACTGGTCCAGCGCTGATATACGCACACCAACCAGGTCCATCAATGTGTTATGATATCCGAAAGAAAGCATAAGTAATAATAAGGAAGCGATAAACAATGCTGTTATAACAGCGTTCACTTTAATTCTTTTCCATATGAATGGAAGACTGATCATCATTGCGAATCCTGACAAAATTAGAAACGCTCCGAGGTATGCGTAAGCTTCAAAATTTTCAGGGTGAACATGAAATATTCCGCTCATGATCTTGCTCATTGGGCCATAACCAGGAACCAGGATCCCGCCTGCGCTGGAATTCCAGTTGTCAAGTCCGAACGGTAGTGTAGGCCTTCCCCGGTGATGATCGGTAAGTGCCATAAACACCTGGAAAAAAAGCACCGGTACAACACCTGAAATACCGGCATACAGTAAGGCTTGATAATTTTTTTGCCGGCGAAATTTTAATGTAAAAAATATCAGCAATGTGAGGAAACAAAATAAGGCGGTACTAAATCCTATATAGGGATGCAGGAAAAATAAAACACAGTTATAAACGCACAACCACCATCCTGTTTTCCGTTTCCCTAAGATTAAAAGATCATAGATCAGTAAGATCTCCAGCGGAATAATAATGGTATAGGCCAGTGCATAGTGTCCCAGGTTTAATTTATAAAATTGCGGCGCCAGCACTCCAAGAGCCAACGCGGAAAAGAAAGAGGCGATTACTGGTAAATTGAGTCTTCTCAGGAATGAGAATAAAATAAGAGGCGTACATATAAGTGAGAGAAAAATCATCCAGTGTAAAATTCCAACCAGGTAAGGATGCGTAAAAGGCATGAAACGCAGTACAAATGAAATTACCGGCTGGCTGTCTGTATATACCACATGCTCACCAAACGGAAAATTCATTCCTTCAAAATTCAGCATCGTGGCATCGTGCGTGGTATGATATACGAACGTATAATAGTTTTTTAAAGCATCCTCCTGGTTATTGGACATCACAGAATTAGGATGAAGCAGCACCTGGGGAAAATAACACATATAGATGATCAGCCCAGCCAGAAATAACAACAAGTACGTGATCAGCTTTCGTGAGAAGTTCATTTTCATCGGTGCAGGGGAAAATTATTGATCAGTGAATCTGCCGCGTTTGTCACAGCTACAACTGTTCTGTCTTGTGGCCTCAGCATAAAATGTGAAACGCGATAAGTTCTTTCAAAATTTCCCTTAATAATAAATTCATACCTGCAACCTCTTTCAACTTTAAAGCTCCGCTCAAACACATTAAAACCCCCGTAAAAACCACTCAGCTCGCTCAGACTATAATTTTCTATCCATGAGTATTCGTTTCCGGACGCCCTCGTTATAATGAGATTTCCTATGGCCTGCCTGTCAATAACCGGCAGGTGATAATGCAGACTTAGGACGTATTCACCCGGCTTAAAGACATTCGAATCAAGCACTGTTATCTTCTCGTAGTCCATCAGGTCAGCAGTTATAAAAGGTTTGTTGTTACCGCCAGGAATGTAAAAAAGTTCAGGTGTTTTTATGGCAGAGTCAGCCGACACAAGAATCTTGCTGACGGAAATTTTCCTCGAACGTATTTCTGCTACTTTAAGATGACCTATTTTCAGACTGTCGAGAATATAATCAGGCTTCCAGTTGGAAATGAGACGTCCTTCGTCGGGCAGCAGATCATCGCTGCTCACTATAACAGCAATGTCATCTTTCTGATCTTTCAAAAGCGCAATATTATCGTCTTTATAGGAATTCAAAATGCCGATTGTCGCTTCTGTTTCCGGTATTGAAGTCCTGGACATCCATGATCCGATGATCGGAAGGCCTGTATGAAAGGAACAGATCATGGCCGGGATCATCGAAGCATCTTTTCCAATCCGGTCATACATTTCGCTGCCGTTGCAAAACATTGGCAGGGCAAGAATGGCTTGAACTTTCTTTCTATTAATTGCTGAAATAATTTTTTTGGTTGACTCACTCACCTTTGCTCTGTTAAACACGTTTTCCGATCTCCAGAAGACATCTTTATCCAGAATAAAATAATAATGAGCTTCCGTCACCGACACAAAAAGCAGAATAAAAACAAATAACCTTACCGCGTGATGTTGAATTTTCCCTGCAATTAACTGGATTTTTTCATGAAGCGAAACGATGAGAAACAGCGGGAACACGAAATAAAAATACCATGCAAAGCGACAAACTGCCCGGAACTGATTGATGGCAGAGCTTTCAATTCCAAGAAACCTCAACGCCTGCAAATGACACCCAAATGAAAACAACAATAAAATAACTCCCGGAACCAAAAGAGCAATCACAACCCTGTTGGTCTTCGTCTTTTTGTAAAAGAACGGAAAGGAGATAAGCCACAGGACAAAAAGGATTATAGTTGTGATTCCCAGATAACTATGTCCTTCAAAATGCACAGGACGAAGGGGAAGTATATTTTCGAGAAATCCTTGCACAGGCCCGAATTCAGGATTCAGCAAGCTGCCGACATTTTCAACAAGCGCATCGCCGCCATATGGGGAGGTAGTTCGGCCTGTGTGTGTATCCGTAAAAAACATGAAGCATTTAAAAAAGATAACAGGTAAAACTCCGGTCAGCAATGCAAAAATTAACATCCTCCTTTTTTCAGGCTTTTCTTTTGCAAACACGGCCAGGGATAATAGAGCCAGCAGTGAAAAGAGGCTTGATCCGAATCCAAGGTATGGATGCATCAGGAAAAGCAATGCGTGGAAAAGACCCGCGTAAACAGCATGCCGCCATAACTTCCAGCTGCCCATCCGCACCACCATTAATATAGTAATAGGAATTACGCAGCCGTAAGCAAGTCCAAAATGCCCGTGGTTGATCTTGGCGAATTGCGGAGATAATAGAGCAATACACAGGCTAAAGACAAAAGAAATCAGAACGCTAACGTTCAATTCTCTCAGAGTCGAATATAAAAAAAGGGGGGTGACTATAAATGACAAGAAAATAAGTATGTGGAGGATACCGATCACGTAGTCATAGGTAAACGGAAGGCATCGTAAAAGGAATGTTAACGCCGGCTGGCAATCGGTGTACACAATATGTTCACCAAAGGGATAATGCATGCCTGTAAAGTTCAGGAGGTGCTGATCCTGCACAATATGATACGCAAAGGTGTAATAATTCTTCAGCGCATCACCTGTAATGCTCGACAAGACAGAATTTGCATTAAAAATAACATAATGGAAATAAAACAGGTAAATAGCCAGCGCAGAAAAAAAAAGCAGGAGCTTTATTTTCCATGCCTTATTCAGAACGCCTGGGGATGGACTCACAAATCATAAAAATACAAATTTAGTACTAGTAAAAACTGACCCGGGTAGCATAACTGTGAACCGCTTACTGTGATTATGTATTCCATCTTTTTCCTTTGTGGCTCGCAGAATATTGATATTTTTATCCAATCATGGCGCAAAATGACAAGCTGAGCGACGACCAATTACCTGTTGGCGGACTGGTGAAAAAACCAAGCCTGATATTTCTTGTATTTGTAGCCTGCTTTTCGTTCTGGTTTTCCGATTTCTGGAAGCCATATAATGTGGAAAAAAAGGAAAACAACTTTAACTGGGATATAATGAACTACTACAGTTATCTTCCAGCCAAATTCTGCAATCACAATTCATTTGACTTTTTCCTCGGCGCTGATTCCCTTTATCTTCCTGTTGGTCCAAAAAATACATTCCTGCCCAAAACAACCTACGGAATGTCTCTTATGTATTCTCCGTTCTTTGCGTTGGGCTACAAGATCGCATTAAACCAGGGAAGCCCTCTTAATGGTTTCTCAGAGCCATTTGCCACGTGCATCTACTGGGGATCATTATTTTACGTTTTAACCGGCTTGTTCTTTTTAAGAAAGTTCCTGCTATATTATTTCAACGAAGTCGTCACTACATTCACCTTATTCGCGGTTCTGTTCGGTACCATGCTTTTCATTTACACCTATTCTCATGGCGAACTTTCGCATGGCTATTTATTCTGCCTGTTTTCTGTTTTTCTTTTTCTTACGCATCATTGGCATGTCAAGCCTGGTTTTGGTCGCACTGTCGCTATCGGTGTCGTACTTGCAATTATTTCCCTTATTCGTCCAACCGATATCCTTATTTTCTTTTTGTTCCTTTTATGGAATGTTCGCACCCGCCAGGAGTTTAAAGAAAAATTTCTCTTTTTTAAACGTTATTTCCTGCACCTGGTAATAATGCTCGTCATTGGTGTCCTGTTCTGGATCCCACAGTTCATTTTCTGGAAGCATCACGCAGGCCAGTATTTTTATTTCTCATATCCCGGAGAACGTTTTTTTTGGGGAGATCCGCAGATCCTCAATATCCTGTTCAGCTACCGGAAAGGATGGATCACCTACACTCCCCTGGTAGTTCTCTCATTTGCGGGAATATTCCTTATAAAAAAAGATTTCCCTTTGAGCCGCTGGACGGTTGCGGGCATGACAGTGGTTATGATCTACGTTTTAAGCTGCTGGTGGGATTGGTTCTTTGGTGGCTGCTTCGGAGCCCGGGGTTTTTGCCAGCATATTGCTTATCTCTCCATTCCCCTGGCTGCCTTGCTTAATTCCGTGTTTTACGAAAGTGGAAAAAGTGCTGCCCGGTCATTACTGAGTTTACTCGTTGTGGCCTTTATATTTTCGAGTGTTTGTTTGAATTTAGGACAGACGTACCAATATCTTCATCACCGTATTCATCCTTATGCCATGAGTAAAAAAGTTTACTGGGATGTATTCAGAAAATATCATTTCAGGGATGACTACGAATACCAGTACTGGGGCGATCTTAAAATGCCCGACTATGAAAAGCTGAGAAGTGGTGAAGACAGGACACAATAAAATATTGGTGGTAATTCCCTGTTACAACGAACAGGATAATATCCTCCCACTACTCGAAGAGTTAAGGAAAGTGCAGATCGCTCAATGCACTATCACGCCACTTGCAATCAACGATGCCTCCACTGATGATACCCGAGCAAGGCTCATATCATCGGGCGCCGTATTCCTCGAGAACGTTGTTAACCTGGGTATCGGAGGCACGGTGCAGCTTGGCTTTCTGTACGCTGCAGAAAATAACTACGATATAGTCGTTCAAATGGATGGCGACGGACAGCATCCACCATCGGAATTAAGTAAGATACTGTTGCCGATAATTAATGGAGAAGCAGATGTTACAACAGGCTCACGGTTTTTGTCTTTTACCGGCTTTCAATCTACTTTTCTGCGGCGTGTAGGGATCCGTTTTTTTTACAATCTCAATAAATGGCTGACGGGAGTGAGCATCAGGGACTCTACCTCTGGATTCCGCGCTTATAATTACAGGGCTAATCACAGTTCAG
>CBIHOL010000061.1:0-29619 GCA_966211905.1 uncultured bacterium | reverse complement strand
TCAAAGTCAAACCAGTGAAGTGCCGTGGCAATAGTCAGAAGATCCGCACTTCCCGTTTCAAGTGAACTCTCTTCCGATTTTTCAATGCGATAATCAATCCCCTCCTGCGGTAAACAATTCAGAATTTGTTTTTCACTCGGGTCTGTAGCAATTACTTTCTTAAAATAAGCTTTCAGATCGCGTGCCGCCTGCCCATTGCCCGTACCGCAGTCCCAGGCGAGGTCATGTGCACCGGCCAAAGATGATATATACCTGAACAATTCCGCAGGGTATATGGGCCGATACCTTGCATAAAGATCAGCCTGGGCAGAAAAATTGTCTTTGAACTGCATCATAACAAATATAAAATAAAGCAAGGCGCTATCTTGGAAAGGAATTTTTTTCAGCGACTAAATTTTAGTGAATGAAATGCTCTTTTTTTTGGGCGCCCCCCGAAGCAGAGGGCGATTCGAATTACCTAACACGCCCTCGCTTCGGGGCGGGCCACTCCGGGCTCCGCTAGCGCTCCGGCTTTTTGCCCGCCATTCCTGGTCGGAATGCCCAACTTGGGCATCCCGCGCGGCGGCGGGCAAAAGAGCTAAACCCGCCGTGTCCCTGGCGCAGTGGGAGCTTATAGCAACGGTTTATTGCAGGTTTTATAATACCCGGCTTGTTACATTCAACTTGTCCGGTCAGATCAAAATCCTGAATGCCCTCTTCACTTCATTAGCCTGTTAGTGGGCGTCAAACAATTCCGACCGTACTTAACCACATAGAAAGACATAGAATCCATAGAAGATTTAATTTTCACTCGCCGCCGAAGTTCGAAGAAACACATAGCTCGTTTCTTGTCCCGGCTAAGCCGGGACAAGAAAACCCTATGTGTAACTTCATGGCACCCAAAAAATAAAACTATGTAGACTATATGAACTATGTGGTTAAGAAATTTGGCCACTTATTGAGGTGCTATTGGAATCTCAAGAGAAAGTTATCTTTTTTTTTGTTGCCGGTCAGAGAACGGCCGGGGACTTAGTGGTTAGATGCCAAAACGACAAAGTAACGGGTTGATTACGACAACCTAATTCTCTACATTTGGAATATGAAAAACGTTCACATCCTCGTGCCTGAAACTGCTGTGCCTGCAGCTATCGTCGATCCCCGTTATATGTTTACGGCTGTGAACGAATTCTACCGCAGCGCCGGACATGAACCGTTTTTTAAAGTAAAGCTCGTCGGACTTACAAAGCAGGTCAGGTTAAATGAAGGACTCATGACCATGCATCCCGATCTGCTGGTAAAGGACGGACATAAAGCAGATCTAGTTATTATTCCTGCTTTAAGCGGAAACATGCAGTCGGCCCTGAAAGAAAATAAAGCATTTGTTCCCTATATCGTTTCTCAGTACCAGCAGGGTGCAGAAGTGGCAAGTCTTTGCATCGGCGCATTTTTGCTGGCATCTACAGGACTATTAAAAGGAAAATCCTGTTCTACTCATTGGTTATTTGCAAATGATTTCAGGAATATGTTTCCCGATGTAACGCTGGCTGACGATAAAGTGATCACCGATCAGAACGGTTTATATTCCAGCGGCGGTGCTTCTGCCTACTGGAATCTTCTTTTGTATCTCGTTGAAAAATACACCAGCCGCGAAATGGCCATCACAGCCTCAAAATTCTTTTTGCTGGATATTGAAAAGAACAGTCAGCTGCCATTCAGTATCTTCAAGGGACAAAAGGACCATGGCGACGAAGTGATCCTGGCCGTGCAGGAATATCTTGAAAAAAACTATGCGCGCCGTATAACCATTGACGAAATTGCTGATAAGTTTAACATGGGGCGCAGGACATTTGAAAGGCGTTTCAAAAAATCAACTTCCAATACAGTTATCGAATACATCCAGCGCATAAAAACAGAAGCAGCAAAAAAAATGCTTGAAACCGGTCGCAAAACAGTTAATGAGGTCATGTACGATGTTGGCTACACCGACCTGAAAGCGTTCAGGGATGTATTTAAAAAGATCACGGGATTATCGCCAGTGGATTATCGGAATAAGTACAATTAGTTGTTCGTTCCAGTTCCGGGTTTCAGGTTTCATGTTCTGGATGTCAGAACATATTGGGGTCCCCAGTTTCATTGTTCTTTTAACAGGTGTGACGAAGGTTTTTAAAATTTCGCTCCCGAAATAAACAATTAAAAGAAAATTAGTATTTTAATTGTCTAAGCCCACACCCTATGTCCCAAGCACAAAGATTCATCCTGTTTTTTGTATTTAGCTTCCTGCCTTTTGCGCTGCTTTGCCAGTACACCAGGCCCGTGCCCTCGTGGGTAAAGCCCGTTAGTGTAACTGATGTTGCAAGAGTGAAAAAAAACCAGGTGCAGGATGGTTATTATTATGTGCTGCTCGACGAACAATACCATGTGCCTCAACGAGAGAACTTTTATCATTACGCACTTTGTGCTATTACAGAGGAGGCACTTGCCAACGTTTCGCAAATTGAGTTCAGGTACGATCCGGCGTATCAGAGTGCGGCATTTCATCAGCTGCTCATTCACCGTGGCGGCAAAACAATTGACAGGACAAAAGAAATCAAGCTCACGGAACTGGCTGAAGAACGGGAACGGGAAGAGGGTATCCTGTCAGGAAAAAAAACATTGTTCGTTAATCTTCCTGATATCAGGAAAGAAGATATCGTGGAATACAGCTTTTCGGTAAAGGGCGAAAATCCCATCATGAAAAACCATTTCGACTGTGAGCTGGAAACGAGCTATTCAGTGCCGGTTGGCAAAATTTACCATAGGTTATTGTTTCCACCTGATGTTACGCCCACAATCATCTACACCAAAAGCGATAAACAACCGGAGATAAAAAAAGATAAGCTCACAGAATATAGCTGGACCTACGATCAGCCGGCGATCGTCACATCCGATCCCAGCCCGCCTATCTGGTATAGCGCTTTTGGAAACGTGCGGATCTCCACTTTTAAAAGCTGGGAAGAAGTAAAAGAACACTGCGGAAATTTTTACCAGTTCAAACAATTTGACAAAAGTGAACTGAATTTTATAGTTGACTCCATCAGGGGGAAAACAAATGATACTGAAAAACAGATCACTTCTATCGTGCAGTTCGTACAAAGCCAGGTGCGATATTCAGGAAATGAAAACGGCATTTATTCCCACGTGCCAAGAAACCCGGCAGCAGTATTAAATAACCGGTTTGGCGATTGCAAGGAAAAAACTGTACTTCTCAACGAGCTGCTCAAAATGATCGGCATTGAGAGTTACCCGGCTTTGATCAACACAAATCTAAAGGGCAAGGTAGAACTTACGGCACCCGCTATCGGCTCCTTTAATCATGTGATCTCTGCTTTTGAGTATAAAAATCAACTCTACTTCATTGACCCTACCATTTCATATCAGCGCGGTCCGTTCACTATCAGGCCCACACCCGATTATCAGTCAGCCCTGGTGTTGAACAGGCCGGGAGAAGTATTTACACATATTCCTACAGACAAAAGCGGAAGGACAGAAGTACTGGAAGAAATAAAGATCAGTGAAAATGGCGATGCTGAATTATCTGTTGTGTCAAACTATTTTGGCAGCAGCGCCGACGATTCACGCTACGAATTTCTTGTAAATTCTATGGACCAGATACAGGAATCCTATCGTAAATTCTATACCCGGGTGCATCCCAAAGTGATAGTTATTGACACGATAAAGTACACTGATAATGAAGATCTCAACAGGTTTACCATAACCGAGAAATATATCCTGCCCGCTTACTGGAAGCCTGAAGATTCGACAGTAAACAAGAATATTTCAAAGGACTTTATGCCATATTCATTATATGCACGTTTGAATTTTGGAGAAGAAGAAAGCAGGAAGGACCCTTTAAAACTATCTTATCCTCTTAATTACTCACACACGCTCACCGTTTCAAAAGCGGGCGGCTGGGACGTAAGTGATCAGGAAAAAACCGACAAGAACAAATTCTTTGATTATAGCTTCATACGAAAAGTGAACAGTGAAAAGGTCTCCCTCATTTACGACTATACATCAAACACCGAAGTGATCGCTCCTGAAGATTTTCTCAATTACAAAGAAAAAATGAACTTCATAAATACCAATATGGTCTTCAGCACTACCGAACAGTTTTTGGTACCTGGTACCATAGGCTTTAACTGGGCCCTTGTGTTCAGCCTTGTGCTTGGAGCTGCGGCCTGTATTGTAATGATCTTTAACCTGCGTTTTAAACTTCCTTCTTTCCCTTTCGAAAAGCGATATGACTCCATTGGCGGCTGGCTCGCGGTTCTGGGCATATCAATGATCTTTGGTCCCCTCAAACTATTTTACACTCTTTACGAGGCATACAAAACTGAAATGGGTGTCGACTACCTCGTGTATTATCTCAATGAAAAGTCGCCCTACTTTGCGCCGATGACAGGTTATTACAACCTGTTTTTACCGTTGTGCAATGCATTCTATTTTGTGTTCTCCATCTACATTGTGATCCTGTTCTTTCAGAAGAGACGTTCCTTTAGGCCGTATTATACGCTGTACAAAGTTTCAAATTGCGTTTTCCTGATCGCCAATGTCATCGTGCTCAATATCATTTACCGGGATAGTATTGCAGAAACTGAGCGGGCCGCACTTGCTGCTGAAACCAAAGGTATGGTCACAGTTTTGATCGGTACACTTATATGGGTTCCGTACATTTTATATTCCGATCGCAGCAGGTATACATTTACCAACGATGTTAACACCAGCGAACTATCAGACAAAAATTTCCAGAAGGAATTACCGGCCCAGGCACCTTTAGCAGACTCTTCAGCCACAGCGGGATAATGGCTAACACAATTAAGGGTATTGACTAGAATCAGGTTGCAGCTTTGCTTTCTGGCCCCGCGGACACGTTTAATAAAATACAGGCTACAGTCAGAAGCAGGGTAACTGGGGTAAAGATCAGGCTCTCCGTTTTGTTATGCGATAATATATTTCCCACAGTATTCAGGGTAAAAAGTGCAGCAATGATCCACACCGCTACAATATAAAAACGCGTCGACAACGTCCAGGTAAGAAAACCGGACCTGCCCAGGATGACTAAAATAAAGAGAATATTTACTGAGATCGAAATGGATTCCATAATATAAAAATCCCTTCGGTCAATCATCGTTCCACCCCATACCAGGTCCATTGGAAAAACTCCCGTGATCATCAGCAAATGAAACACAATAGTTAAACCAAGTACTATAACAAGAGTAAGAAATGAAATTTTAAACATAACAATTTGATTCAGCGTAAACTCGTCTTCGATTTAACGTGGCTACCGGGATCAGAATTTAGTCCCGAAAGCTATCGGAATTAGAAATTAGAATTTAGAATTTAGAATTTAGAGATTAATACCGCCATCATCTTTAGAAGGTTCCGGACTTTATAGGTCAGGTAAAATTTATTTTTCTGCCTGGGTATCCCCTATGTATTGTCCATTCTTGTAAACCGCAATCCGTTGAAGGATACCGTTTTCATCATAAAAATAAGCCTTACCGCTTATGAAGCGGTTGTCCTTGAATAGTCCGGACTTTGTGATCTGACGGTTCTTATTATACAGGGTATGTTCGCCATTAAGGATTACAGGACCTTTACTGGCCTGCGTTACGGCCTCGTTCGGTTTTTCGTCTTGGGCAATTTTAAGAACAGGCGCATTCTCTGCCGGAGCTTCGAGCTGTTTTGGCAAAGCTTGCTTAGGTTCAAATTCTTTTACGGAAGCAAGATCCACTTCACCACCTTCGTATTTCTTTTCCGCTTTAAGATCGCCGTTCTCATAATATTCTTTTACAACACCGCTTTCTTTTCCGTTGTCAAAGTTCCCTTCAATAGCAAGCTGCCCGTTTTCGTGAAAATACTTTTGAGGTCCTTCCCTCCTACCCATGTCATTGAAAACAAAATCATGCTGTACTTTGCCATTCTCGTGGTAAAGCTTGTAGGGTCCCATCCAGCGATTGTTCTTCCAGGTACCTTCCTCCATCAGGTTGCCATTCTCATGAAAACTCTGGCAGAGACCTTCTGGTCGCCCATTCACAAAATTGTTCTTGCATTTAGGATTTCCGTTGCAGTGATACTCTATCCAGATCCCCGTTTTTTTGTTGTCGGTGTAAAATCCTTCTTCTGCTTTCTGGCCAGATGTGTGGCAGCCTTCCGGCCTGTGCATCCCGAGGTAGATCCAGCGACCTTGCTTCTTACCGTACTCGTCGATCCTGTTGATGGTGTCCTTACCAAGCAGCTCGTAACGCTGACTGAATGCAGCGGTACAAATAAAAAGCAATATCAGCGTATTGATGAACGATCTCATTACCAGCGCATCAAATATAAAAGTTTTGCCTTCACTACCACATTAATTGCTTAAAATTTCGACCTACATGATATTATACACCACGAACCACGCTACAACGCATAAAAAAGCCGGCTTTCACCGGCTAAATTGTAATTCGCAGCTCACCCCCAGGCAGCCTGTGTGCGTGCTGTTCTAAAAATCGTAATTCGTAAATCGTAAATTGGGGTTAGTGATTGCTCAGGTACTCCGCAACTCCCTTGTGATCTGCTTTCATTCCGGCATCTCCTTTGGTCCAGTTGGCAGGGCAAACTTCTCCGTTCTCCTCAAAAAACTGCAGAGCATCAACCATTCGTAAAGTCTCGTCCACATTACGTCCTAAAGGAAGGTCATTGATGAGCTGGTGGCGCACCACACCTTCTTTATCGATCAGGTATAATCCGCGGAAAGCGATCATCGGTCCTGTTGCAATAAGGTTCCCGTCATCGTCCACATCGTAGTCGCCCGATAATGTACCATAATTAAGAGAGATCGTTTTTGTGGTGTCAGCAACGATAGGATAAGTTATTCCTTTGATACCGCCGGCTTTTTTATCCATCTGTAACCATCCCCAGTGGCTTTCTTCTGTATCGGTGCTGCAGGCCACCACCGCTACATTACGACTTTCGAAATCTTTCAGTTTTTCCTGGAAGGCATGCAATTCTGTAGGGCACACGAACGTAAAATCTTTTGGGTAAAAGAAAAACACTACATATTTTTTTCCGAGAAATTGTTCAAGTGAAAAATCTTCAACCATTTCACCCCCTTTAATAACCGCACCAGCCTTGAACGACGGCGCTTTTTTTCCAACTAAGCTTGACATATGAATTTTGTTTAAATTGTTTTAATAGAATGTGTAAAAGTATAAATTACTTTTTAATGGAATTTAGGCTAAGTTTGTGATAGGTAACCCCTTAACAAATATTAGTATGGGTCTTCAGGTTGGTCAGAAAGCACCGGGTTTTAAATTATTTAATTCAGATAAAAAAGAAGTGGACCTGGAGCAGCAGCGCGGCAGGAACGTGGTGTTACTTTTTTTTCCGCTTGCCTTTACAAGCGTGTGCACGGCCGAGTTATGCGGGGTGCGCGATAATTACGGAATGTATAACGACCTGAACGCTGTGGTTTATGGTATTTCAGTTGATTCCCCTCAAACACTCAACAGGTTCAGGGAGGAACAAAAGTTAAATTTCGAATTGCTGAGCGATTTCAACAAAGATGTTTCACGAGCTTACGATAGTATTTATGAGACCTTCTCCCTGGGCATGAAGGGCGTTAGTAAGCGTGCTGCCTTTGTTATTGATAAAAAAGGAGACATCCGGTATGCCTAAGTACTTGAAAACGCCGGCGAGCAGCCAGATTTTAATAAAATTAAAAACGTTTTGCAACAGCTTAACTAAGTGCTGAAGTCGTACTTCTTAAATAAAACAAGTGTTGAGGCCGGTTGCGATGAAGCCGGGAGAGGTTGCCTGGCCGGTCCTGTTTACGCGGCTGCTGTGATCCTTCCGAATAATTATCGCAATAAATGGCTTAACGACAGTAAAAAGCTAAGCGAACAGGACAGGTATGAGCTCAGACCAGAGATCGAATCAAAAGCCATTGCCTGGGCTGTTGGCATTGTATCGCATACAGAAATTGACGAGATCAATATTCTTAACGCTTCTTTTTTAGGGATGCACAGGGCAATTGACCAGCTTGCCATTAAACCGGAACTATTGCTCATCGACGGCAACCGTTTTAATAAATATCCAGGCATCGCTCATCGCTGCATTATAGGCGGTGACGCTAAATTTAAAAGCATTGCTGCCGCCAGCATTCTTGCCAAGACCTACCGTGATGATTTTATGAAGCAGATGGCGGAAAAATATCCGCTTTACTCTTGGTCCACAAACATGGGTTATGCCACTAAGGAGCATCGTAACGCCATCAGGGAACATGGACTAACCGACCTGCACAGGCTTTCATTTACGCTATTGCCCGAGGCCGACCAGATGGAGCTCGAATTTAATTAATTATCTTCGCCGTCGCTCGCGGCATTGCCAGCCATAAATTACCGGGTAGTGAACATTATTAAAAAGATCGGTTTTTTTCTTGTCGTTCTGTTATTCGTAGTCGCTGCGGGATACGGGTATTTTTACCTGCGAAGCATTAAAAAACCAGCCCTTGATGCATTTTCGCAATTGCCCGACAGTTGCATCATCTACGTTCGCACGAATAACTTTTTTGAGCTTAACCGCAGGATCAACTCACGAAGTCTTATCGCAGACAAAATGCGTGGATTTAAAGCGGTTGACGACCTTTGCCGGGTGCTTAAAAGAGCCGATTCTCTGTTCGCCGGAAACGAACAATTGCTCGAACAGCTGCAGGATGCCGAATTACACTTTGCGTTGTACGGACAAAAAAAGATCTTCTGGCTGGCAACCTTTAATATTAAAGAGCTGGGAAGACAGGAGAAGATCCTGAGCACCATGGAAACACATTTGTCGGCGGTAAAAAAAGACCTCGTGTACCAGACAGATGCCATTACGGGACAACCGGTATTTTATACAGTCAATTCCGGCGTCATCACTCTTTCAGACTCTGAACAGCTGCTGCAAAAGAGCGCAGATCCGCAGTCAGCAAAGTTTGCCGACAACCCTTCTTTCATTAATAATAAAAGTACATTCAGCGAGAGCAATTTAATTTCGCTGTATGTTAACCATGCGCTTTATTCGACTTCTGGCGCCAACAATAGCATTAAGCTTGGACTATTAACGGGAAACGGGTTCAGTGCATCTTCCATTGAAACAGATCCCTCGTCTTTTACAATTAACGGTTATTACGACACCGAGGCTGGTGGAATTTTTAAGCTGTTTGCTCATCAGCAACCACAGCCAGTTGAACCATTGTTACACAAGCTTCCATCAGAAACCGTGTCATTCAAAGCCTGGGGACTCAATGATCTTGCAACGATACTTACCAGCATGGATGCCGGTGAAGAAAATCGCAGCTACTGGAAAATAAAGAATGAGCTTGCACTGTTCAACGTGGAAAAAGAATTTTACGAAAATGCGGCGAACTATTTTGTACGCTTTGCCTCCGGCGGACATGATTTTATTGCCCTGCAGGTAAAAGATACTGTTAAGGCCGACGAGGTACTCGCCGCACTTGCCGACAGCAGCTTTTCACTCGCAAGAGGACTGTCCCGCATAACAGTCCGGGATTCTTCCAGTATAAGTTTATTCAGCATCTTTGACCAGATGCCCACTAATTATTCGGCCAGGTGCGGAGACTTCCTGTACTTCTCTGAATCAGCTGTTCCGCTGCAGACACTCATGGCCTTTTTAGGTGAGAATGCTACTCTCAAAACCAGGACAAGTTTTATGTCCTATCAAAGCGAACATATTGCAGATAATTTTAATCTGCTCTTGTACAACTCACCTTCATCCGACCCGGAACAGATCAGATCCGTTATAAAGTTCAAACCCCTGAAAAAACAAAATCCTTATGAAGATCTGAAACATCTCTCTTTTAGTTTAACCAACGACGATGAGCGCCTGCGGTTTCGCCTGCACCTTTTAAATGAATCAGGCGGAGAAGATAACAACGACGGATCGCTGTGGACCTTTGTAGCAGACACTCTGCTTAAGAAGGGTGTTACTATGTTTATCAATCACAATTCCAAAGAACGCGAGCTGATCTGCACGGATGCAGCAAATTCACTATACCTGCTCAACGCCAAAGGAAATAAATTGTGGAAGAAAAAATTACCTGAAGAGATCCTTTCCGGGATCCACATGGTGGATGCTTTTAAAAACAATAAATACCAGATGCTTTTTAACACCAGTACACATCTTTACCTGGTTGACCGGAATGGAAATGATGTGGAAGGTTATCCTGTAAAATTGCCCTCACAAGCCACTTCGGGCCTGAGCCTTTATGACTATGAGAATAATAAAGATTACCGGATCATTCTTCCATGTGGAAATTCTATATATAATTTTGACATCTCAGGCTCATTGCATACCGGTTTTAAACCAGTGAAAACGGTTCATCCTGTAAAATTGCCCGTGCAATACACCAGGATCGGCGCAAATGATTATCTCGTTGCACTCGACAGCGAAGGCGCCATTATTATATTCAACCGCCGCGGAGAAATTAAAATTAACCTGAAGAATCGCGCTATTGCAGGATGCAGATCCTTTTTTGCAGATGCAGGGGGTAACACTGCAAATTCCTATGTAGTATATTTCGACGATAAAAGTGCCATCCTGAACAAGATCTCATTTGCCGATAAAAAACTTATTGCAAAACTGGATCCCGAATTTCAGGCCTCGTATTCCGCATTCACCCCTATTGATGAAAACCGGCTGACAGACATATTGATTACCAGTGGCAGTGCAGTAAGCGCGTATAACCTCGCAGGTCAGCAACTGCTGTACAGGAACTATCCGGCGGCAATTGACCGTGCCGCATTTTATAGTGATGAGAACCGTTCATTTCTGTTTGCACTCGCATCCGAACAAAAAAATCTTTTTATGAATGATCAGGCCACTCAAAAAACAACAATTTTGCAGGCCACAGAATTGCCACTGCTGGTAAATCTGTTCAGGGACAATAAAAAATATATGCTGGTTGAAAACGGAAGAAGGCTTACCTGTCTTCCCCTGAATTAATAAGTGAAACTCCCGAACGTTGATTCAATGGTAACTGTTTTACCCTTACCCTTTTCTACCCGCCCGATTATCTTAGCGTCAATATTAAAGCTCTGGCTGATAGCAATGATCGCATCCGCCGACGCTTCATCTACATAAAGCTCCATGCGATGGCCCATATTGAATACCTTGTACATTTCCTTATAATCGGTATGGCTTTGTTCCCTGATAGTGTTAAATAAAGGAGGCACATCAAACAGGTTGTCCTTTATCACATGTAATCCATCATTAATGAAATGCAATACCTTCGTTTGAGCCCCGCCGCTGCAGTGCACAATGCCATCGATGTTTAATCCTTTTTGCGAAAGGATCTTTTTTATTACAGGTGCATAGGTACGAGTGGGAGATAAAACCAGCTTCCCTGCATCAATTTTCTCTGTAATTGTGGCGCCATTACTGTCGTTATACGTGACCTGAATCTTATCAGTCAGGTTTAGTCCACCCGTATACACCACTTCTTCAGGGAGTGCAGCATCGTAACTCTGCGGATATTTTTTCGCCAGTGTTTTATTGAACACATCGTGGCGGGCACTCGTAAGACCATTACTTCCCATTCCACCGTTATATTCCGTTTCATAGGTCGCCTTGCCATAGCTGCACAAACCAACTATCACATTTCCCGCTTTGATATTGTCGTTCGAGATCACCTTATTTCGCTCCATGCGACAGATAACAGTACTATCCACAATTATGCTGCGGACTATATCACCCACATCAGCAGTTTCTCCTCCTGTTGAATGAATAGAGATCCCGTTTTCGCGCAAATTGGCGAGCACAGTCTCAGTACCATTTATAATTGCAGAGATCACCTCTCCAGGGATCAGGTTTTTATTCCGTCCTATGGTTGATGATAATAAAATATTTTCTGTAGCTCCAACGCAGATAAGGTCATCCACGTTCATGATCACCGCGTCCTGTGCAATACCTTTCCACACGCTCAGGTCACCGGTTTCTTTCCAGTACATATAAGCAAGTGACGACTTGGTTCCTGCTCCGTCGGCATGCATCACCAGGCAATGATTCTCACTTCCTGAAAGCAGGTCGGGAACTATCTTGCAAAAAGCTTTCGGGTACAACCCTTTATCTATTTTAGATATCGCGGCATGTACATCCTCCTTGCCCGCTGACACTCCCCTTAACTGGTATTTATTGTCGCTCATGATGAAGCGCAAAGATAAAGATTTGATTTCAAATGAAGCAGAGTTGGCAAAAACGGCTGTGCTATCATCGTTCCTGATGCCAGCCGCATCAACAACACCAATTTATCGACGGAACCGGTAAATTGCCTTGTGCACGGAAGAGTAAACGAAAATAGACTTCGCACAAATCAAAACATCGTCAATACCATAAGGCAAACTTATGATCCCCTTATTAGTAAATCCTGACCAGGTTTTTCCCCCATCATTTGAAATGGAAAAATCTTTCGACGCATGATTTGCATAAAATATATCCTGGCCAAAAGCAGAGATCGACGACTGAGAGCCTGGCAGTTCAGAATACTTGATCCAGGTGGTTCCTTCATCTTCGGAATGGTACAGACCTTTTTCAATACCGAATAAAAGTGTGTTTCCAACATGATCTATTTCGGGTTGATATTGTGCATACACGCCCAAATTCAGATCAGTAGTCAATTGCCAGTTCAAGCCGTTATTTTTTGTTTTATATAATGACGTGTACGAACCCGAAGGAGTATATATTGCATTTGAGAAATACATAAGCCTGGAAAACTGGAGGGCGTATGATGGAGAAGGATTAGCGTTTACCCATGTGTCACCCTTATCTGAAGAAACAAAAATCCCGTTATACTCAGTCCTGAAAATATGATCACCTGCAACAGCTATATCACGGATCATAGGAGCGGCAGTTGCGGCAATCGATAAGACCCAACTTTGCCCGTTATTCTCAGTTCTATAAACAGAATGATCTGAAAGACCTGCAAAAATGACACTTTCACTCAACCCAATAGCAAGTACCTCCTTGCCGGAGAAGCCTATTGCTTGCCAGCTATCACCACCGTCAGGGGAGTAATACACGCCATTACCGGTTCCCGCGTATATCTTGTCGCCCATGTTTTTCAAACAATTAATACCTGGTAATGTTGTTGTCCCAATAGATTGTATATTCCATACATCTCCTGTTAGAAAACTGATCTCGCTACCAAAGGCGGTTCCAACAGAATTCTTCGCATAAGCTTTAACATAATATCTCGTGAATGACTTCAACCCTGTGATTGAGCACGTGTAATTACTCCCAGCACCCACTGTTTTAGAACCTTTACTTAGATCGGCCCCTGGTAAGGTGTCCCAAACTATTCCCGATTCGGTTACTTCACTGCCTCCATTGGAAATTACAGCACCTCCGCCAATGGCCGAAACATCAGTAACACCCGTTATGGGACTGGTGGACACTTGAGGGGAAGATGAAGAGGGAGTTGTTTCAGCTGGTTCCGGCTGTTGCTCTTTTTTACATGAGACTGCGAAAAGACACAGCACTATCAGGATGGATGCAGTAATTTGGGATTTCATTCTCAAATATAAAATAAATTTGGTAAGCGAAGTATTATGGACAAATTCCATACAGATTGTAAATTTTAACCTCTTCAGTTCCGTCATTCTTAATCCCCGCGCTTAGAATTTAGTTCCGAAAATCCGAGATTAGAATTTAGAATTTAATCTCATGTGAACTCACCATTAGATATTACCTTTGTTACTTTTTCAAATGTCAGATAAGATCAGGATCTCCATAGTGAACTACACCAACACCTTACCTTTTAAATGGGCGCTGAAGAACAATTCCATCATGGATAAGATCGTTCTTGAAGAAGATATTCCCAGCATTTGCGCGCAGAAGTTAAAGTTCAAACAGGTGGACCTGGCGCTGGTGCCTGTAGCATTGTTGCCTGAGCTTGATAAATATTTTATTGAAACCGGTTATTGCATTGGTGCCGATGGAATGGTGGACAGCGTCAAACTGTATAGCGATGTACCGCTTAATGAAATAACAGAAATTGTTCTCGACTATCATTCAAAATCCTCGATTACACTAACCCGCGTGTTATCCCGCTTCTTCTGGAAGATCCACGTTTTATTCCGCGAAGGTAAACCCGGCTTTGAAAAAGAGATTGGCGCCAATAAGGCTGCCGTTGTAATTGGCGACAGGACCTTTAGTCTTAATGGAAAATTCAAATATGAGTATGATCTTGCAGAGGAGTGGAAAAAATTCACTTACCTGCCCTTCGTTTTTGCAGCCTGGGTGAGCTCTGAAAAATTAGATCCTGCTTTCATCAATGAATTCAATACCGTTCTTAAACATGGGGTTGACAATATTCCACAGGCTGTAAAGGAAGCCTACACCGGGCAGGTTCTGTCAAATTCCGAAATCATTCATTATCTTGAAGACAGGATCGATTATAAACTGGATGATAAAAAGCAGAAGGCGCTCGCCTTATTTCTTAACTATATAGGCCAGCTCTGAAATTTTCTCCGACGATCACCGTAAGCGACGATGGCCGGTTTTCGAAAACAATGGTTTTGCCTGACATCGCCGGCTCACCATCAAAGTGTATAGTGTCTTCCGAATCTCTTTCAATTTCTATCCTGCTTGCAGTATAAGTTTCAATACTTCTGCTTAAAAAAGCCTTGCGTCCGAGGATCCGGTGCAGCAGACCTACTACCTTCAGCACATTAAAAGGTTTAAGGATCACCATGTGAAACAATCCATCCTGGATATTAGCCTGCGGTGCTATATAAAAATTATTTCCATATTGTCCGGCGTTGGCAACGGTTATTAAAAAAGCCTTTTTCTGAAGAACCTGACCATTGATCCTGATCGTGTAGTTTTTTGCCCTGTACATAAAAAGTTCGCGGGCTATGATCTTGATATACCGCTGCAAACCGCGTTTTGCAGATGCGGCAAATAAATTTCCGATATGAGCATCGAAACCAACGCCGCTGGTGCAAAAGAACGGAATGCCGTTAACTGTGCCGGAGTCGATCACCGCAGTGCGGCCTTCCACAATTTGTTTTACCACCTGCTCAATCTGCATCGACAGGGCTAACGACCTTGCGAGGCCATTACCTGAGCCAATAGGCACAATCCCGAGCCTGATGCCGGTTCCAAGGAGGGATTTCGCGATGTGGTTTACCGTGCCGTCACCGCCCACCGCAATGGCATCGGTATAATCCTGTGTCTTAAGTATTCCAAGTATTTCATCAAAATGATACAGGCTTTTCCACACTGCGATCTGGTAGTACACGTTTTCAGGCATTTCTTTGCGGATAATATCCATGATATTGCCTGACATGCGTTTACCCGCATTGGGGTTGACTATAAAAAGGATCTTTCTCGACATAGCAGAATTTCAAAAATACCGATTTGTTCCAAACATTCACACCAGGTTCCATCAAAGTGAAAGAACGTTAACCTCTTTCACCACCTTAAATAATATTTATCTTTATCTTCTTTTTTTTATCCTATGAAAGACACATTAAAAGCTTTAGGGCTCTCAGATAATAATACGGGTTGTTCAACAGGTCTGCAGTGGTTTGCAGGCGGAAATTCAATGGAATCTTTTAGTCCTGTGGATGGCGCACTCATCGGAAAAGTGACAACTGCCACTAAAGAAGATTACCAGCGTGTGGTTAAATCTGCAAAGGAAGCCTTCCAGTACTGGCGTAATATTCCTTCGCCAAAACGCGGGGAGATAGTGAGACAGTTCGGCCAGAAGCTGCGCGAGAAAAAAAATGCGCTAGGTATGCTGGTATCCTATGAGATGGGAAAGTCGCTGCAGGAAGGGATGGGCGAAGTGCAGGAGATGATAGACATCTGCGATTATGCCGTCGGGATCTCCCGTCAGCTATATGGTTTACAGATCCAGAGTGAGCGTTCAAGTCACCGGATGATGGAACAATATCATCCTCTTGGAATTGTCGGAATTATAAGCGCATTTAATTTTCCTGTGGCCGTGTGGAGCTGGAATACAGCCCTGGCCTGGGTGTGCGGCGATGTATGCATCTGGAAACCTTCTGAAAAAACACCTTTGTGCTCTGTAGCCTGCCAGCTTATCTGGAGCGAAGTAGCAAGAGATAACAGTCTTCCCGAAGGGATCTCCTGCCTCATAAACGGAGATTACAAAGTTGGAGAGATGATGGTAGAGGATCATTCAGTTGCCCTCATCTCCGCTACAGGATCTACCCGCATGGGTAAGATCGTCGGAGTGAAAGTGGCCGAGCGTTTTGGAAAAAGCATTTTGGAACTTGGTGGAAATAATGCCATCATTATCACCGAAAATGCGGATCTCGATACCACACTGGTAGGCGCCGTTTTCGGAGCAGTAGGAACTGCAGGTCAACGCTGCACAACCACCCGCCGCCTCATCATTCACGAGAGCATTTACGATAAAGTGAAGGATAAGATGTCGACCGCAGATGCCCAGTGAAAAATCGGTCCTCCTCTTGATGAAAAAAATCACGTTGGTCCGCTCATTGATAAGGACGCCGTTAAATCGTACGATAAAGCCCTGAAACAGGCGCTGAAAGAAGGCGGTAAGGTGCTTGTAGAAGGTGGTATTCTGGACGGAAAAGGATTTGAGAGCGGTTGTTATGTGCGCCCCGCAATTGTTGAAGCAAGCGGCACCATGCCGATCGTTGAACAGGAAACATTTGCACCGATCCTTTATTTGCTGAAATATAAAACCCTGGACGAGGCAATCGCCATGCATAACGGAGTTCCTCAGGGACTTTCGAGCGCCATCATGACACTCAATATACGGGAGGCTGAACTGTTTTTAAGCGCTGCGGGAAGTGATTGCGGAATTGCCAATGTAAACATCGGTACCAGCGGAGCCGAAATAGGTGGTGCCTTTGGAGGAGAAAAGGAAACCGGCGGAGGCCGCGAAAGTGGATCAGATGCATGGAAAGCCTACATGCGCCGCCAGACAAATACAATTAACTGGGGTAATACATTGCCGCTGGCTCAGGGTATCAAATTTGACCTGGGATAAATTTCGGGCAGCGAATTATGGATTAACATACGTAACGGTGGGACGCAGATTACACAGATAACACAGAGTTTATGTTAGCTTGATCGTATTTGAAAAATTAGCAGTGATCTTGTATCAGCGAAATCTGCGTTATCAGTGTGAAATAATCGTCTGTGAAGAGTGCGGAAAATAATCTATTTTTTTACAGCTGCACTTTCCTCTTTAAAAGGATTTCTTGGTGTCCACTTCGCGGGCTGCAGAAAAGAAATAAATGGACGCTGTATCAGTCGCGATATGGTATTCTGTGACCTGATGTAACAAAGTAGATTGTGAGGCTTGGCGCCCACCGTGGTCTTGATCTCAGACGCGGTTCTGCCAAGGTTTACCCGGGGACAGTTATTTTTTAACCCTTCCTCGATCATTGAATAAAGAATATTCTGGTACAGATCATGAGCGCTGTTCTCATCATATTTGAATCCGATATAATGAGCCTCCAGTTCGTCTTTCATCACAAAGCTTGATGCAAATGCAACCATTACCCCTTCTTTAAAATACGCTTTAACGGTAAACAGGTCCTGAAACAATTCTTTCACTGAGCTGAAATAATCCGAAGAAAGTTTGATCAGTCGGAATTTCGCTTTTTCAAAGATCTGCTCATATAAGCTGTATATTTCTTTTTCCCTGGCCCTGATCTCATCCAGTTCCAGGTACCGGATCTCAAGTCCCGCAAGATTTGCCATAACCGACTTTGCGCGATTACGATATTTTTTAGAAAACAATGCCGTGTAGTCCGATAGGCTCTGTACCGATGATGGAAGATCAACGATCATATTTGGCTCCACGAAAAAATCCGAGTAACCCGAATTCTCTACAACGCGTTGAGGACTCAAGGGCTCATAAAAATCTTTGATCAATACAGCACTTATGGTTCCTCTTAATTTTTCTTCACGCGCTTCCAGGTCGGTTATAGTAAAAACCAGTTCGGTCTGCACTTCCTCTTTTATCTCAGGCAGGAATTTAAAACCATACTGCCCGCTTACAAGATTATTTCCGCAGGTAAAGAGGCGCAGCAGCACTTCATCACTGTTTGAATTCAGGTATCGTTCAAAAACACTTACCCTCCTGCTGCGAAGATTGTCAACCTGTGAACTGAGTACTGAGCCGAAGATCCCTGCTTTAAAATCAACTACCTGGTAATAGATAATGCCGCATGGCTTTGCGTTGGTGTACACAATCACGTAACGACAGCTCAGGCGGGTATGTTCGCTCTTTTCAATGATCTTTAGATAATCCCTGTTCAGGAACAAAGAATCAGTGCCGGCAACCACCTCCCAGTCTGCAGCCGGAACGGAAGCAGCATTAGCATAAAGGGAAAAGGAAAATGAATCATTTATTTTCCTGAAAGGTAAAAATCGCTTTTTGGAAGAGACGGGTTTGCAGAAGCTGAACATGGAGATGCAAAATTACACATAAAATCTCCGACAGCGGTATTCCCGGCGTCAGCTTCTTCCAGTCAGGAACTTGGTCAGGTCAGCGAAAAGCGCACATTGTATTGCAGGCTGTCATCGCCTTTCAACAGGTGCTCGTGACAAAAGCATATGCTCTGAAGTTCGGTATCGGGCGTGCCAAAAATAGAAGTGGGATATGCACAGAATAATGTGAGAGGATTTTCAGCACAGAAATCGTTCCACAGTCCTTCAAGAAGCATCGTAGCCGCTTTATTATTATCCTGCCACAAAAGGCTTACCATTTCACCGAACGCTCTTACATTACCGTTTCCTGCTAATCGCGCGCGATCAATCACTTCGCTGATCTTCGAATTAAAAAGATCTCTGTTCGGAAGTCCATCAACCATAAAGGAGGAAAGCACATCGTAAGCATTAAGGCAAATGAGCCGCGAATCAAAACGCAGGGCACCGGTGTCGAAACCAAGGTTTTCCAGCCTTTCCCTCACCGCAGAATGTACCTCGGCTCTTGCAATCAGTATCACACTTTCGCCAGCATTTAAACCGCTTCTTGAAAAGCCTTCGAGTGAATCGATGAGCACTTCGCGTGATTCGTACATCTGCAAAACGTGTTTTCCCGAAGCAGTAATCTTCCAGTAATCATGAATGCTTTCGACGTTCCAGTTCTTCTTGTGCATAATTTGATCTGCTGATTTTTGCAGAACGGTAAAATAGAAATTTTATCGATATAGTGCTATACCCTTATGCAGAAAAAGATGGTAAACGAACGCGATTATTTTTTTAAAGAATCCCGGATCTCAATAAGCAATTGTTCCGACTTGGTAAGCTCCGCGGGTTTTATCGGTGCAGCTTCCTGTTTTGTTTTCGCGCGGTTAATGGCCTTTATGATAACAAATAGCACTAATGCCGTGAGCAGGAAGGTAATGACCGAGCTCAGGAATAATCCGACTTTTGCTTTATGCCACACGTATTCCTGCAGGGTTGCCACGTGAGCAGCCTCCAGCAAAGGCTGTAACATCAATGGAGTGATCACATCTTCGATCAGAGAAGAAACTATTTTATTGAATGCGCCGCCAATGATCACGCCCACGGCTAGATCAATAACGTTTCCACGCATGATAAACGTTTTAAATTCTCCGAAAAAACTCATGTAGTTATTTTTATTTTACTTCCAGTGCTTTCATTAGCTCATCAAGACGAGGAGTGAGGATGATCTCTGTACGGCGATTCTTTTTCCTCGCTTCAGGGGTTTTGCTGTTATCGAGCGGCACAAATTCACCGCGACCGGCAGAAACTATGCGATCCGGAGAGATCCTGGCATTATTGAGCATGATCTTGGTCACCGAAGTGGCGCGCATTACACTCAGGTCCCAGTTATCTTTAATTTCCCCCGCGCCTTTCATCGGTACATCATCGGTATGTCCTTCCACCATCACAGAAATATCAGTATTCTGTTCCAGTACCTTTGCAACGTGCTTTAGTGCCTCAACACCCTTTGGCTCCACGTTGGTCTTTCCGCTTGCAAAAAGCAGGCTTTCATCCATACTCACATACACCCGCCCGTTCTTCTGGGTGATGGTTAAACCTTTATTTTCAAATCCTACCAGGGCATCACTAAGTTTTTTACGAAGTTCTGCGGTGGACTCTTCTTTCTTTTTAATAAGATCCTCAAGTTCCTTTACTCTTGCTTCACGCTTAACAAGTTTTGAGCTCAGGGTATCTAGCGACATTTTCTGCGCATTTAACCGTGCTTCAAGAGCTTTGAGTTCATCCTGTTTTCTCAGGAGCTGCTCGGTCGTCATCTGAAGATCTCCGCTCAGTTTCGCATTATCCTTTTCGTTCCCGGCAATAAGCTTATTGAGCCTGTCCATCAGCTGCTCATTTAAAACATTCAGCTTGTCATATTTGGAAGACATGCTGCGAAGGTTCGCTCCCACGATCGTTGTATCACGGCGCAATCCCTCAATGCTTCTTTTATCGTTGGTGGTCTGTTCTTTAAGTTCAGCAAGCTGCGACTGGCTGCTTTGCGTGCTCGATTTTAATGCTGACAATTCATTTTGGCAATTGCTGAGCTTGGCTTTGGACTCGTCGAGTAAACGCGCCGGGACGCAACAGGTTAACATTGCAGCGCAACAAATCAGGAATAAGAAAGAGGATCTGGTCATGCCCTAAAATTAGAAAATAGAGAGGGGGTGTCCTCTACCCCTCAAATTCTTTATCAACAGGGAAATTAACTATCCCGTATTTGTGAAATTTTAATCAAATATCCTGCCCTGGTAGTGATCAGGCGCACTTTTAAATCTAATTTTGCTTTATCAAACTCCATTATTATGAGGATCAGCAATTTTGAAGAGTATGAAAAAGCCTATAAACAAAGCGTTGAATCGCCCGAAGAATTCTGGGCAGATATTGCCGCAAATTTTACATGGCGCAAAAAATGGAATAATATCCTTGACTGGAATTTTACCTCACCCGACATCAAATGGTTCCTTAACGGTAAACTCAATATCACTGAAAATTGTATCGACAGGCACCTTCCCGAAAAAGAGCA
The DNA here is from genome assembly GCA_966211905.1 of uncultured bacterium. Classification (GTDB taxonomy): domain Bacteria; phylum Bacteroidota; class Bacteroidia; order B-17B0; family Aurantibacillaceae; genus Aurantibacillus. The sequence continues at coordinate 8,585 of CBIHOL010000061.1, read as the reverse complement.
TGAGACAGCTTTTTTCTGGGAACCCAACGATCCCGCTTCCGCTGGAAGGAGGATCACGTATAAGGAGCTTTCTGTACAGGTAAACAAGCTCGCGAATCTTTTACGCAGTTATGGGGTAAAAAAAGGCGACAGGGTATGCATTTATTTACCGATGGTGCCCGAAGCGGTTTTTGCAATGCTGGCATGCGCACGTATAGGTGCGATCCATTCCGTTGTGTTTGGTGGATTCAGTGCGCGCTCAATCACCGACCGGATCCTCGATTGCCGTTGCACCGTAGTAATAACAAGCGATGGAGGTTATCGTGGAAATAAACAGGTTCCTCTTAAAGCAACGGTAGATGAGGCTCTTATGCAATGCCCGGGCGTTAAGAATGTAATCGTTTTTAAAAGGACAGGCGCGCACGTAAATATGAAACCAGGACGTGACAGGGACTGGGAAACTGAAGTAGAAACTCAGCCTGATTTTTGTGAGCCGGAAATAATGGATAGCGAAGATCCTCTTTTTATTCTGTACACTTCCGGCAGCACGGGTAAACCAAAAGGAGTTGTGCATACCTGCGGCGGTTATATGGTTTATGCAGCCTATTCCTTCCTCAATGTGTTTCAATACAATGAGGGCGACCTGTTTTGGTGCACCGCGGATGTAGGCTGGATAACAGGTCATAGCTACATTACCTACGGTCCGCTGTTGTGCGGGGCGACCTCTGTTCTTTTTGAGGGAATCCCTACTTATCCCGACGCCGGCCGATTCTGGCAGGTAATTGATAAATACAAAGTGAACATATTTTACACTGCTCCAACCGCCATCCGCTCTTTGCAGGCACACGGTGTTGAATATGTCAAGCCATATAGTCTCGAAAGCCTGAGAGTGCTGGGCAGTGTAGGCGAGCCTATAAATGTGGAAGCATGGAAATGGTTTCATCAGAATATCGGGAAAGGAAAATGTCCTATCGTAGATACGTGGTGGCAGACTGAAACAGGCGGCATCATGATCTCTTCCCTTGGCGGTGTTACTCCTGAAAAACCTGGTTTTGCAACCCTGCCGCTTCCTGGTATCCAGCCTGTTCTTGTTGATGAAAAAGGTGAGGTGATTGCAGGTAACGGGGTTGAAGGAAATCTGTGTATCCGTTTTCCCTGGCCTTCAATTATCCGCACAACCTACGGAGATCATGAACGCTGCCGCCAGGCATATTTTTCCACGTACAAGGGTTTGTATTTTACGGGCGATGGATGTCGCCGCGACGAGCAGGGCATGTACAGGATCACAGGTCGCGTCGATGATGTGATGAACATAAGCGGACATCGTATCGGAACAGCAGAAGTTGAAAATGCTATCAACGAACAGGAAGATGTGGTTGAAAGCGCAGTGGTTGCTTATCCTCATGAAATAAAAGGACAGGGAATTTACGTGTACTGCATAACAGCGGCCACTTCAAAAACACCTGAGCAGATAAAATCTGAAATAAATAAAAAGGTCTCAGAAAAAATCGGTCCCATTGCTAAACCCGATAAGATCCAGCTGGTAAGCGGTCTGCCAAAAACACGCAGCGGTAAGATCATGAGAAGGATCCTGAGAAAAGTGGCCGAAGGAGAAATAAATAATTTAGGCGATACATCCACCCTGCTCGATCCGGAACTTGTAGAAGAAATAATTAAAGGAAGACAATGATCAATGAACAACAGCTCAACAGAGCTTTAACGTACAAGCAGTACAGGGACCTGCTTTCTGAATTACTGGAGCAGGGAAAAACAACCGGCCACGACCAGGGAGCAGATAAGATAGATTTCGCAAAGATCAATATCCAGCGGATGATGCGCCTGGATAAGACCGTGGTATTGACCGATGAATTGCAGCAGACACTCAAAGATGTGAAGAATAAATACACCTGGGTAGTGCTCACGGAAGGCTGGTGTGGCGACACGGCGCAGAATATTCCTGTTCTTCACCGCATTGAAGAGATCTGTTCAAACATCCGGCTGCGGCTTATTCTTCGCGACGATAATCCCGATGTGATGGATCAGTATCTTACAAATGGTGCCAGGTCTATTCCAAAACTTATCTGTTTGCAGGATGATACCCTGGCGGAAAAATTCACCTGGGGTCCGCGACCTGCCCCGTTGCAGCAAAAGGTGATGGAACTGGTAAAAGCCAAAGTTTCAAAGGAGGAAAAAGGACTCTTTACACAGCAATGGTACAATGCTGATAAAACACTCACGCTGCAGGGTGAACTTATCACCCTGGTAAAAGCTCATATGAGATAAATGATCTCACGCACCTTCAGTTTATACAAAACATCATTCTCCGGACTTTCCCCGCAAACATGGTTACTGTCGTTGATCATGCTCATAAACAGGAGCGGAACAATGGTGGTGCCGTTCATGACATTGTATCTCACAAGCGGACATATGAACCGCACATTGAGCGAAGCCGGGATAGTAATGGGAATGTTTGGGCTGGGTTCAGTGGTTGGCGCGTATTTTGGGGGAAAATTCACTGACCGTCTGGGCTTTCACAAAGTGCAAACGTTTACTCTCTTTTGCGGCGGTGTAATGTTCATTATCCTGGGTCAGATCAAATCCTATCCGCTGATCTGCGTTTTTACTTTTTTCCTGAGCCTCGTAAACGAAGCCTTTCGTCCGGCCAACTCCTCCGCTATAGCAGCTTACAGCAAATCAGAGAACCGCACCCGGTCTTATTCACTTAACCGCCTGTCTATTAATCTTGGATGGGCCTTAGGTACATCTATAGGAGGTTTGCTCGCATCGTATAATTATGAATTGCTTTTCTGGGTCGACGGTTTTACAAACATCGGTGCCGGTATCGCATTATTGCTTTTTTTAAAACCTGCTGCACAGGATCCTCTGAAGCAGGCAGCCGGGCAACAGCCTGCAGGCCCCGTACGATCGGCCTACAGGGATAAAACGTATATCTGGTTCACCGCGCTCACCACCATTTTCGGGATAGGCTTTTTCCAGTTGTTCACTACAATCCCAAAATACTTCCGTGATCATCTTTTTATGAGCGAGAGTTTTATCGGTTTTATCATGGCGGTTAACGGCCTGCTTATCGTGGCCGTTGAAATGGTGCTGGTATATAAGCTCGAGGGGAAAAAAAGCAATCTCACATTTGTGAGCGCCGGAGTTGTTGTCTGCGCCTTGTCTTTCTTTGCGTTGCTTCTGCCGGGACCTGCGGTTATAGTTACTCTTGTTATGATCGTGCTCATTACAATTGGCGAAGTGATCGCCATGCCGTTTATGGCGTCCTTCTGGAGCATGCGGTCAACTGAAAGCAACAGGGGCCAGTACGCGGCGCTTTATACAATGGCATGGGGAATTGCACAAACAATAGGTCCTCTTCTGTGTGCGATCCTGGTTGACCTCACCAGCTTTGCGGTTCTGTTCATCGTATTGGGCATTGTGCTGCTTGGCACGGCGGCCGCGTTCTTCAAGCTCAACAAATCGGATCTTCAGCCGGCCGCAGGGGCTTAATTTAGCGGAATAAACTTTAATTTTCAGTATCTTTATTCTCCCTTCAACTCATCTCAAAATGAAAAGATCTTTATTTGTTCTCACCTTATCTGTTTTTTTATTCCAAAATATAATTGCGCAGGAATGGGTAAAAAAAATGCATGCAACTGACGGAAATCTTTACGATATCCAGAATGAATTCCAGCAATATTTCTCCACGCACGACCGAAGCGCGAAGGGAAAAGGATACAAGGTCTTTAAACGCTGGGAACATTTTGTCGCGCCACGCGTTTACCCTTCAGGAGATCTGTCGCAATTAAATAATACCGCACTAAATTTTGAGTCTTATAAAAAACAATTTGTCCTTGAGGGCAAAGGCAAAGGCGGCAATACCAACCAGCTTGCTTCTTCCACGTTTACTCCGATGGGTCCGTTTGGCGCTATCAGCGGAAACGGGCAGGGCCAGTTTTTAAAATCGGGGCGCATCAATTTTATTACCATCGATCCTTCAAATTCAAATAATCTTTGGGTGGGCACACCGGCCGGAGGATTGTGGACATCGACCAACGGCGGGGTTACATGGTCCACTTCCACCGATAATCTTGCCGTGATAGGTTGCGCTGATCTTGCTCTTCACCCTGCAGGAACACAAACTATGTACCTGGCCACAGGCGATGGTGACGGAAGTGATACACCGAGTATTGGAGTGCTGAAATCAACAGACGGCGGAGCTACATGGAGTGCCACAGGTTTGGTCTTCAGCAAAAGTTCGTATGTGCAGATCCACAGGCTTATCATTAATCCTTCAAACCCGCTTATCCTGATTGCCGCAACAAATAACGGTGTGTACAGAACAGTTAATGGCGGCACCAACTGGAGCAGCATCAATAACGTTCACACTTACGATCTTGAATTTAATCCTGCAAACCCAAACATTGTTTATGCAGCCGGAAACTCCTTCAGGATCTCCAACAACGGCGGCGCGAGTTTCACACTTGTTACAAATGGCATCTCTGCTTCAAACGCAAGCCGCATGGCTATTGCCGTTACACCTGCCAACAGCAGTTATGTTTATGTTCTTTCAGCTAATGGCAACGATAATGGATTCGGTGCAGTGTACCGTTCTGTAACCAGCGGCACTTCCTTTGCAACCATGTCAGGCACAAACACTCCTAATCTGCTTGGCTGGGCCGACGACGGAAGCGATTCCGGCGGTCAGGGTTGGTACGACCTGTGTATTGCTGCTTCTCCACTTGATGCGGATGAGATAGTAATTGGCGGTGTTAATGTGTGGAGATCTTTAAACGGCGGTGCCAGCTGGCTGCTATACGGGCACTGGGTAGGCCAGAACGCACCGTTCACACATGCCGATCAGCATGATCTTGAATTTGACGCTTCAGGAACACTTTTTGTGACTAACGACGGAACAGTTTACAGGCGTACGTCTTTCGGATGGTCAGAGATCTCCGGCACAATGAATATTTCGCAGATCTACAAGATCGGATTGTCTTCCAACACAGCAAACAAATGGATCACCGGCCACCAGGATAACGGCACAAGTATATTTAATGGTTCCACTTACAATGCCTTGCTTGGTGGTGATGGAATGGACTGTTTTATTGACCGTACCACCGATCAGAATTTGTTTGGCTCATACCAGAACGGATATCTTATGAAATCCGGAAATGGCGGCTCATCGTGGTCGGCATGTATCAACGGGCTACCGTCAACCGGACCATGGGTCACAATATGGAAGCAGGATCCGGTGGTTTCTTCACGATTATTTTGTGGGTTCACCAATATGTACGTTTCAAACAACCTCGGAAATGCATGGTCGCAATTAGGCACTCTCCCTGGTTCAGGAGATGTGATCGAATTTGCAATATCTAAATCAAACAACACTGTTATGTATGTGCTGCGTCCAAGTGGTATTTATAAAACTACCAACAGCGGTAGCAGCTGGTCTAATATTACAGGAAGCATCCCCGTCAGTTTTGCACAGCCTGCATACGTAGCAATTGATCCTACAGATGAAAATAATGCCTGGGTAGTGCTTAGCAGCTTTTCGTCCGGCAATAAAGTATTTGTAACCACCAATGGCGGAAGCAGCTGGACAAACATCAGCGGGAATCTTCCAAACATCCCGGCAAATTGTATTGTGTACCAACCGTCAACCAACGACCGGATCTATGTTGGTATGGACATTGGGATCTATGTGCGCGACAATAGTTCTTCAAACTGGTCTTTGTACAATGCAGGATTACCGAACGTACCTGTATCAGAACTGGAAATTTCACCAGCCTCACCCACGTTGCTTCACGCTGCCACTTATGGCCGCGGTGTGTGGGTAGCGAGCCTGGTGCTGCCTACCTCAGCTCCACTTACAAGTTATACCCTGACTTCCGGCATCAGGTGCACACCGGCAACGGTTGTTTACAACGATCAATCCAGCAACGGACCAACTGCATTCAGCTGGTCGGTTAACCCATCTAATGGCGTTGCCATCAATTCAAGTTCAGTAAGCACTCCCACTGTTACATTTAATTCTCCTGGCGTTTATACCGTAAGTCTGCTGGCATCAAATAATGTGGGACCAGGTAGCATTTTTTCGCAAACTATTTTGATCTCAGCCACTCCGCAAATTAGTATTGCTGCAAGCGCTCCCACCATTTGTGCCGGCTCCCTGGTTAGCTTTACTGCTTCCGGCGCTGGTTCATATACATGGGCTAACGCATCAAATGCCCCGGTTGTTTCATTTACGCCAATGGCGACTACTGTATACAGCGTGTCGGGTACCTTAAACAGTTGTGTGGCAAGCCAGACATATACGATTTACAGTGGTCCTGCAGCAAGTATGTCTATAATAGCTCCGGACTTCGTTTGTCCTGGTGTTCCCGTCACGATTAACGCCAGTGGCGCCCTATCTTACACCTGGAGCAATAAGGTGCAGGGTCCGGTAACAACAGTAACACCAACGTCGGTGCAAAATTATTCTGTTACAGGCATCACCAGCGGGGGTTGTTATGCCACCGCATTAAAACAAATAGCCCTGTTCCAGAAACCACTTATCACTGAAACGCACAGTGACTCGATGATCTGCGCAGGTAACCAGTTCAACGCATTTGCGAGCGGTGCTTTAACCTACACGTGGTTTCCTGACAATATTGAAGGAGACTGGAACCTGTTTGCTCCTCTTGAAACCACCACATTTGTGGTAACCGGTAGTGACCTCAACGGTTGCGAAAATTCAGCGCAGTTTGTTGTAATTGTCGATGAGTGTACTTCAGTACAGGAACAACTAAAAATAGGCAGTCATGAATTTTCACTTTATCCTAATCCTACTAAAGGTATACTGCGTCTCGTGCCTGGTGATGTCAACGTATCTTCTGTCACCATTCGTGTAACAGATATTAATGGAAAAGTCGTGAGAGATGAGCAGATCCGGTTTACAGAACAGCACAGGTCACATTCCATAGACCTCGGACAAAATTCTGCCGGAGTTTACTTTTTGCAGCTGGAAGTTGACGGGAATGTTTCCACAAAAGTGCGGATCATCAAAGAATGATACTTTGACTAATCGCCCGAATGACATTGGCGGTGCGGGTCAGGGAGTGCAAAGCTGAGCGTAACTCCGAAATAAAAATACCAGTCACGTGTCCTGGGATTTCCGCGCATTGACCCTGGTGTTGATGTGGGATTCTGAACTCCGTCAGCGCCCGTTGATGTTTCGGGATAGGTGCCACTAACATCATCAAGGAAGTCAGTAAAGGTGCGTCGGGGTCCCCATTCTATTCCCATGCCCACTTTGTCAGCGAGGGTCCATTTGGTGCCTACTCCAAAAGGGATGCAGATCTGGTATCGTGAATAACCTGTGCCTTCATTCTTGAGCTGATAAACCTCCTGTTCTCCATGCCCTGTGTTGCTTGTAGGATTAAACATAAATCCTCCAAGGCCTCCGAAAATAAAAAAGGTAAAACGAAAACGATCGTGTCCGATCCGGTATTCTACAAAATTAAATTCAGCGATAGAGTAAAACTCATAGAGCTTCGACTTGAAATTAAGATTACGTTCTATCTGGTCGGGTTCACCGCTGGCTGCATCATTGCCGCTTATAGAACCGTAGTTTAAACCAAACCTGAATGCATAACGGTAGTTGGTAGAATATCTGAAAAAAACTCCACCTGCAGGATGCGTTGCCATAAAATGGCGCCTGGTATTTATATCACCGATATAATAGGATCCGCCCCCGAAAAAACCCAGCTCCCGTTGCCTGAAATTACGCTTTCGCGATTGGGAAGATCCAATCACGGCAGCAAGTAAAAACATCAGTATCAGCGTTCTTTTAAGCACGTCAGGTTAAAACGTAAAGTTAGGCCATTTATTGCCGTGAGAAGTATTACAACCTGAAAACCAAGGCTTTTTTCACATTTTCATGGAAAATCTGGGAATAAAAATGGTCAAAAAATACCTTGCCCGCCTGGATCGTGTTCCGCCATCTGGTTGAATTCAGAAGATGCCGGAAGCCTTAAAAAAACAATTTTAATATATAGCTTTGCAGCCATCGCAAGCAATTCATCATATCAGCCTATTGGCATATTCGACAGCGGCTACGGCGGCCTCACAGTTCTTAAAGAGATAACTGCCGTACTACCCGAATACGACTACATCTACCTGGGCGACAACGCCCGCGCGCCATATGGTTCACGAAGCTTTGAAACCGTTTACGAATACACGCTGCAGTGCGTAAAATTATTGTTCGATAAAGGTTGTCACCTGGTGGTGCTTGCCTGCAACACGGCTTCTGCTAAAGCACTGCGGACCATTCAGCAAAAAGATCTTCCATTACTTGCACCTCATAAAAGAGTACTCGGCGTTATACGGCCTACCACCGAAGTGATCGGACAATACAGCAATACAGGGCACGTTGGAATCCTTGGCACCAGCGGCACCGTGAACTCCGGGTCGTACCTGGTGGAGGTGAATAAATTTTTTCCAGGGCTTAAGGTTTACCAGGAGGCCTGCCCTATGTGGGTACCCCTGATTGAGAATCATGAAATTGATACCGAAGGTGCAGACTTCTTTATTAAGCGACATGTAAGTGCGCTCATGGCAAAACA
>CBIHOL010000060.1:0-30168 GCA_966211905.1 uncultured bacterium | reverse complement strand
GACCTCAAAAGTCAAAATTTTCCCCTTACTCCACAACTTTTGAGATTGATCCGAAAGAAGTGGTTAACTTAAAAGTTCTAAGCAGGTCGATTCCCGTACGGGCTAATCGTATATTACAATTACGGGATTTTTGCCTGCGGTAAAGTTCCCTCGGTCTAGACTTGAAATAGCAACTGCCCTTCGGAAAGCAGTGCGATGCGGGATTCAGCGCCTTGCAGGCGCTGTTCCCTCCGGTCTCAGCCTGAGAAAACAAAAATGCCTTCTTTCAGAAGGCATTTGTTTTTGCACCTATCCTGCAGCAAAGCGAGCTTTGCTTCGCATTGGTGCAAAAACAAAAGACCCACGCAAAAGCGTGGGTCTTTTTTGTTGTCGTTGGTAGCCCGTACGGGAATCGAACCCGTGTTTCATCCGTGAAAGGGACGTGTCCTAACCCCTAGACGAACGGGCCATTTACCATTTTGCCGGAGCAAAGGTTGGTTTTGGGATTGCAAAAATACAACTTTATTCAAAATAAAAGAAATTTTTAGCAAGATTTTGACTTTTTAAGCAAAGCTCCTGAAATCCCGAACTTTCCCTTATTTTGTCATCTTATTTATATATATGAAAGCAAATACCATCGCAAAACTGGCGCTTCTCCCCATCCTTTTTAAAATAGTGGGGCATTCAATGGGTCATTCAAAATGGGATTCACCTGCAGACCCTCGCCTGGCGGAGATCGTTTCGGCTATGAAAGGGTATACCGGTCAGTTTATGGGTGCTGATTATAATATGGCTGAATATTATACCGGGTATAGCCTGATGATCCTTTTTGTATACGCTATCACCTGCGTGATGATCTGGTTCATGTCGGACCTTTATACAACTCATCCTCCGATTGCCAAACGCCTGCTTGTTCCGATGGGACTCGGCTATTTTGTTTTTGCGATTCTCGAATTCAGGTATTTTTTTCCACTGGCTGCATGGATGAGCGTGCTGGCTGGTATTTTAATTCTTGTGTCTGTTTTCAGAGCAAGGAAATTATAAACACCGGCACGTCCACGTTCAGAAGTTTACGCGATCGTTTTCGCATTCCTCTCTTTATATATACTATAAAGCCATCCCCCAAAAATGGACAGGGGAATTCCAATAACTGCCTTGGTTAAATTAAACCAGCCTGGCATCTGCTTCCACAACAAAATAATTCCCACCAGCCAGAGAATGGCTTCCTTTGTCCCGAAAATAAAAACGGCGCGTTTAGCTTTTTCACGGGCCACATGTGCCACAAGAAATGCACCCGCTATGGTGTAAACCGTGTGAAATGCAAGCTCGATCATCAGCTTATCACGATCAAACATAGGCTCTGAAAGCTTGGGGAATACGCCAGCAGCATGTAGGATCTCATGAGTGATAACTGTTAGAACCTTTGAAAAGGCGATCCCTGCGGCTACAGCGATCACGACGCGGACAGAAAAATGGTGTTTATGCAGCCACCTGGCTAATTTTGTGTTATAAATGTTCAAGATAAATGTTTCTGGTAGGGTGAATATCGTCATTATATCTGTGGTGTAGCGAAAAACCACATACTTTATGATAATATGCTGTTGCTAACAAATGTTTCTTTATTCCGGGTTTTCCGCCATAGGCGGACCCGCCTTCGGTATCATAGGATGGCGGGCGGGTTTCGTGTTCCGGGTTAGAGTGCGGCGAAAGCCCCCGCTCAAGTTCTCTTGCTAAGCATCTATTAAGACACTTTGAAATAAACAGTTTATCTTTACAAAAAATTTAAATCGTGAGCAGAACTCTTCTTTTGACCGTTGCGCTTCTATGCGTTTTAACTTCCTGCAAAAAAAATGGCACCGGTGGAGATGCAACAATTGTTGCGTTTCCTGAACACCATGGCCGCGCTATTAAAGGTTCGACCATGTTCGTAAAATTCAATGCAAAGGATCTGCCTCCTGATCCAACAAATAATTATGATCTAAAGATCCAGGGCGAGGCCAACGAAGATCATGTTCATATCGAAGATCTTCTTCCCGGCAACTATTACCTGTACGCTGTTGGTTTCGACAGCACTATTATGCAAAACGTAAAAGGTGGCTATCCGGCATCAGTGAGCAAAAAGGACAAAAAGAAGGAGATCGACCTGCATATTGCCGTTACTGAGTAATCGGTATTCGCTTGTACTGTTTTTGATTCTTGGATCGGGAATCACAAAATGAAAGCCAAAGCAGAACCGATTTATCTCCCGCAAAAATGTGATAGTTACGAATACTTGCGGTTTTCCACTAATAGCCACTTTAACGGAACAATCGTGCTAAGAAATTTTTAATTAGCGCATAAAAATAATATTTGCGTAATCCTGGCAGATGCTGGCACACTAAGAGCTGGGCTCATTTATTAAAATTTTTCACAGCGAACTCATCACTAAACAAATTCTAAATTTTTAATTAAAACTTTTTCAAGCGGTGGAAAACTCTATTGCATGAACTCGTTAAAATGTGCTAAAACGGAGTTCAAGTCATAAAAGTCGCTCACAAAAGGGGCTACATTTGCGCCGAAAACCAAAAAAAAATATATGAAAAAAAAGTTACTAAGTGTACTAATTGTACTGTGTTGTCTTTCAGGCACACTAATGAAGGGCCAGGTTGTACCCGGCCTCGCAGTTAATCCAAACCCCGTATGTCAGGGGCAAACAACCCAGGTGACTGACATGTCGACCGGCGCAACGGGATACACGTATATGGTCACGGGCAGCGATCCGATGACCACAAATAATGCAAATCCTGTATTTACTTTTTCTGTTGCAGGCAGTTATACTATTACCCAGTATGTTACTGACGGCACCAACCTGGATTCAGCAAAAGTTGCTGTTACAGTAAACGGCTTACCTGCCGTAGCCATCACCGGGACAAGTGCAACCTGCGAAGGAAGTCCGGTGAGCTTAACAGCTTCGGGGGCAGATACCTTTACGTGGAATACAGGTGCAAACACCTCAGTTATTTCAGTAACTCCTGCTACCACCACCAACTATACTGTTACAGGCACTGATGCCGCAACAGGGTGCAGCAATACTGCGACCTTCTCACTTACTGTTTACCCACGTCCTGTTGTTTCTGCAACCAGCGGATCCATCTGTTCAGGGTCATCCTTTGTGATCACACCATCAGGCGCAAATACATATACTATCACCGGTAACACTTTTACCGTGTCGCCTACTACCACCACTTCTTACTCGGTAACAGGCACCAGCACTGACGGATGTCTTTCATCCAATACTGCGGTTTCGTCAGTAACAGTTAATGCATTACCTGTTATATCAGTTAACAGCGGCAGTATCTGTAACGGTTCTTCTTTCGCGATCGTTCCATCAGGTGCTTCTACATATACAATCACCGGAAATAATTTCACAGTTTCTCCAACAACAACTACCGCGTACTCTGTAACAGGAACCAGCGCTGAAGGTTGTGTTTCATCAAACACTGCGGTATCAAATGTTACCGTTAACGCTCTGCCAGTAGTTTCAGTGAACAGCGGCTCTATATGTGCAGGCTCTTCGTTTGTTATTGTGCCGTCAGGTGCATCAACCTACACTGTTTCAGGAAATAATTTCACTGTATCTCCAACCACGACCACCTCTTACTCAGTGACCGGAACAAGCGCACAAGGCTGTCTTTCGTCTAACACTGCAGTATCAGATGTAACAGTTAACGCACTGCCTGTTGTTTCAGTTAACAGCGGTTCAATTTGTTCAGGTTCGTCTTTTGTTATTGTTCCTTCAGGCGCTTCAACCTATACAGTGTCAGGAAACAATTTCACCGTTTCTCCAACTACCACCACGTCTTACTCAGTGACCGGAACAAGCGCACAAGGCTGCGTTTCATCCAACACTGCAGTATCAGGTGTAACTGTTAATGCTTCGCCGGTAATTTCGGTAAACAGCGGTAGCATCTGCTCCGGAGGATCGTTTACCATTGTTCCTTCAGGTGCTTCAACTTATACAGTGTCAGGAAACAATTTTACAGTTTCTCCAACTACAACCACATCTTACTCCGTTACAGGAACAAGTGCACAAGGCTGTGTGTCATCGAACACTGCAGTATCAGGAGTAACTGTTAACGCTTTACCAGTAATCACAGTTAACAGCGGCAGTATCTGCTCAGGAGCATCATTTACTATTGTTCCTTCAGGAGCTTCAACCTACACCGTATCAGGAAATAACTTCACCGTATCGCCAACCAGCACTACTGCTTATTCAGTAACAGGTACCAGCGCAGCAGGATGCGTATCATCCAATACTGCGGTTTCTAACGTTACTGTTAATGCAAGACCAGTGATAAGTGTAAACAGCGGAAGCATCTGCTCCGGTTCACAATTTGTGATCACTCCATCGGGAGCATCAACATACTCTGTAACAGGAAACAACTTCAGCGTTTCACCTACTGCCAATACTTCTTATTCAGTAACAGGTACAAGCGCTCAGGGTTGTGTAAGCTCTAACACAGCTGTATCCAGCGTAACAGTAAACGCTTCGCCTGTAATTTCAGTTAACAACGGAAGCATCTGTGCAGGTTCATCATTTACAATTGTTCCTTCAGGAGCATCAACTTACACAGTTACCGGAAATAACTTTACTGTGTCGCCAACCAGCACTACTGCGTACTCAGTTACCGGAACTGCAGCAAACGGCTGTGTTTCTACCAACACCGCAGTGTCAACTGTAACTGTTAACAGCCTTCCTGTGATCACCGTAAACAGCGGTGCCATCTGCTCAGGTTCGTCATTTGTAATTACCCCTTCAGGAGGATCTACTTATACTGTAACAGGAAACAACTTTACTGTTTCTCCGACCACTAACACTACTTATTCAGTGACCGGCACAAGCGCAGCTGGCTGCGTAGGCACAACCACTGCTGTAGCAAGTGTAACAGTTAACAGTTTACCTGTAATCACTGTGAACAGCGGATCAATTTGTTCAGGTTCATCATTTGTAATTGTTCCTTCAGGCGCATCTACATATACGATCACTGGAAATACCTTCACTGTGTCACCAACAACAAACACATCATACTCAGTGACCGGTACAAGCTCAGCAGGATGTCTCAGCTCAAATACAGCGGTTGCTAACGTTTCAATCAGCACCCTGCCTGTTATAACAGTTAACAGCGGAAGCATCTGCCCGGGTTCATCATTTGTGATCGTACCATCAGGCGCATCTACTTATACAATTTCAGGTAACACCTTTACCGTAAATCCTGTGACTACCACTATTTATACAGTAACAGGTACCAGCACAGCAGGCTGCGTTGGTCAGGGAATGGCAACATCGTCAGTAGTTGTTTATTCAGCACCAGTAATTTCTGTAAACAGCGGTGCTATCTGCAGCGGATCATCGTTCACCATCGTGCCAAATGGAGCTTCCACCTACTCTATCACCGGCAATAACTTCACTGTTTCTCCAACCACTACCACTTCGTATTCTGTTACAGGAACAAGTGCACAGGGTTGTACTGGAAACACTGCAGTAGCTACAGTAAGTGTTAACGCGGGACCTGCCATCACTGTTGCCAACGGCACCATATGCTCAGGATCATCCTTTGTTATAACTCCATCCGGCGCAACATCTTACACTTATTCGGGCGGAACAAATACTGTTTCACCGGCAACAACCTCTGTATATGTTGTTACTGGTTCCGATGGCAGCGCATGTACTTCAAGCAAACAGGTAACAGTAACTGTGAACTCCAATCCTGCAGTTACAGCCGTTTCCGGATCGTCGATGGCTTGTATCGGAGAAGCGGTTGTATTAACAGCATCTGGTGCAAACTCGTACCAATGGAATACAGGTGCAGCATCTGCAACGCTGGGTGTTATTGCTAACGCTCAAACATCCTACACAGTTACAGGTACTGGCGCAAATGGCTGCTCAGCCACAGCGGTAGTTACCCAGTCAGTTACTGAGTGCGTAGGTCTTGCAAAAAATGCAGGCACAAACAACTCTCTAAGCGTATATCCTAATCCGGGTAACGGTCATTTTACTGTTGAAAGTACAAACGTAATGCACGTAACCGTACTGAACATGATTGGTGAAACCGTGCTGGTGAAGACACTTGAAGCTGGAAAAAATTCCCTTGATCTGACTTCACTTCCTGGCGGTATGTACTTTATTAAAACAAATACTGAAACCATCCGCGTGATCAAAATGTAATCTGATCACCATTAAAATTGAAGAGGCAGGCGAAAGTCTGCCTCTTTTTTTTGGATACAGCTGATGACACACGACCCTGAGAGGTTCGGTAGGTACGCATGAACAGAAAAAGGGAAAACGGCTCAGATGAAATGCAGAAAGGCCGGATTTTGTTTTTTTAATATTCACGATTAACGAATTTGCTTCGATGAGATTAAATTTGCTACTTGAAAACAAATTTATATTTCGTCCTGGTCTTTTGCTTCGGCGCAACTTGCAATGCGCAGTTTAACGACACTATCCATAGCTATATTTCACTAAGTGCCACCGGCAACTTTAACAGGACCAATGAGATTAGGAGCTCACTGTCGAGCAATACCTTTGAGTTCAAACGACGGAGCGCAAAACTGGCTGCAAACACAAGCTTACGTTACATTTTCGGAAAACAAAACGGGGAAGTAGCAAATAATGACTTTTATGGATTGCAGGAACTCAATAAGTATATCCGCACTCAGAGATTTTACGCCTGGGTACTCGCTTCTTATGCACAGATCTATTCTCTTGGCATCAGGCACCAGTTTCAGACAGGGCCCGGGCTGGCATATACCATCCTGCAAAAACAATATGTATCATTTAATATAAGCGATGGGATCATTTACGAATATCGGCAGTTGAGGGATGAAAAGATCAGCAACCTCCGCGATCAGGCAATCAGAAATTCGCTCAGACTACAATTAAAAGGAAATTTAAATGATGTTGTTTCACTCACATCCACATTCTTTTTACAAAACTCACTGGCGGATGCGCGTGATGCTATTATAAGGGAAGAAACGGAACTACAACTAAGAGTCCACAAGGTACTGACCCTAACAGGCAAACTTCAATACAACCTGCTAACAAGCACAGAAAAAGAAACCCTGCTCCTCACCTGGGGCCTGACCTATAGAAATTATTTTTAGTCCGGAAAAGCGTTTCCACCACTGATAAGCGACAAAGCACAGATCATTCCATCGGGTATCCTTTGGCAACCCAGTCAGGTTTTATGCCTTCAGGAATCTCAAGCACTTTGGTATTCTTAAAACCCGCTGCTACCAGCGCATCGTAAGCTGGTTTAATATTGGGACAACTGGCGAATGAACAGCAACCGCAATAAATAACCACAGCCTTGGTTTTGGCTTCCATGCTCAGCTCCTGCTTCATTTTATCGATGGCGGTTACACTGGTGCCTTTGCCAACAAACCTTGCTGTTTTAATATTGTCCATTGGACCAACATTAAAGATCATAGGCTTGTCGCCGGAAGGGGCATTGATCTTAGCGGCCAGTTCAGCTGCCGGCATTATCTGTTCTTTTTTCCAGGTCTGGGCAAGCGTAATGTTTGCTGTAAGGACTGTAAATGCTACAATAAAAAGGTGCTTCATAAAAGAGGTTTATTATTTATGCAAGATATTAAAAGGGATTTTTCAGCAGATTTAAAAAATGTAAAGTTACCGTGAGCATCGGGGAATTTTAAGAAATCTTAAGAAATCCACAGCATTCTTTGATATAAACAATCGCTGCATACTTCGACCGGGTGAAAAGATAGTTTTAAAAATAGTTCTGATCAATGTGTAAGTATTGTTGAATACATACAGGATGTTTGTCATCAATTTCTTGTTTAACTTAGAATTGTTACATTTAAGCAGGTTTTGATCCATTTGGACCCAACCTTTCCTTTAGAACTTCCTTTTTTTTCAGTACCGTTTTTCGTCCTCACGAATACCTTTTATTTTTTTGTCCTGTTTCGTTACCTCGTTTAGTACTGCTGCACTGTACACCTAACACGCCCAGTTTAAATTGTCATGAAGAAGCCCAGCAACCGCCCGCAGATGATGTTTATGAAAACAGAGTACCCGGTTGCTTATCTGGCAGTGTTAGCGCATTTTATATTTATTTCAATTCAAACCAAGGCGCAAAAATTCACAGGAACACTCACTGACCAGGTATCACATCAACCCGTTATCGGAGCAATCATAAA
The DNA here is from genome assembly GCA_966211905.1 of uncultured bacterium. Taxonomy (GTDB): domain Bacteria; phylum Bacteroidota; class Bacteroidia; order B-17B0; family Aurantibacillaceae; genus Aurantibacillus. The sequence goes on along the minus strand of CBIHOL010000060.1, from coordinate 21,990 downwards.
TATCAAAGGCACAAGCGAGGGTACGTCCACAGACGAAAAAGGAAATTTTTCCCTTTCGGCTCCTTCTACCCCATTCACGCTGGTAATTACCAATCTTGGTTATACAAAACTGGAATTCACTGTGAACTCTGTTGAAAAACCAGTCTCCATTAAAATGAAACCCGAAGAAGAATCTCTGGAAGAAGTAGAAGTAACGGCAAGAGGGCTCACTGACAAACAAAAAGAATCGCCGCTCACCGTCGAATCGCTCGATGCAGCTGCTATTAAAGCAACATCAGCGGCCAATTTTTACGAGGGTCTTGGACAGCTAAAAGGAGTTGACCTCACTTCGGCCAGTATTGGTTTTCGCATAATTAATACCCGCGGTTTCAATAGTACTTCGCCGGTGCGGTCACTGCAGATCATCGACGCCGTTGATAATCAATCACCCGGACTGAACTTTTCACTGGGTAATTTTCTGGGAGCTTCAGAACTAGATGTGCAGAAGGCTGAGATCATTGTGGGAGCCAGCTCCGCATTTTATGGTCCCAACGCCTTTAATGGAGTTATCAGCATGACAACCAAAAGTCCTTTCATTAAGCCGGGATTAAGTGTTTCAGTAAAGATTGGTGAACGTCAGCTGCTTGAAACGGCACTGAGGTATGCGGAAGTTTTCAAAAATAAAAAAGGTGTGGAGAAGTTCGCGTACAAGGTGAATTTCTTTTACCTGCAGGCGAATGACTGGCAGGCAACAAATATGGATGCAGTAAGCGGGTCGGACGACGGAAGAGACAACTGGGGAGGATATAATGCTGTAAACAGGTATGGGGACGAAATTGTGTATCATGCCAATTCCAAAGGACAGCAGGTTAATTTTCCAGGCTTAAAAAATTTCTACAGGACTGGTTATGAAGAAAAGGACCTGGTGAACTATGATACCAAAAATCTGAAACTCTCCGCCGCGTTGCATTACCGCCTGAAACCGAGTACTGAACTTGTTTATTCATTTAATTATGGTACCGGTACCACCGTTTACCAGGGGGATAATCGCTATAGCTTAAAAGACATACAATTCTTTCAGAACCGGATAGAACTGAAACAACAGGATAAATTTTTTATCAGGGTATACGCCACCAATGAAGATGCCGGCAATTCGTACGATGCTGTTACAACAGCTCTTATGCTCCAGAACCTGTCGAGAAGCAATGCTGAGTGGGGCGATAAGGCATACAGGAACTATTATGCGAGTACGGTAGTGCCACAGGTGAAAAAGTTGCCAGGATTCCCGACAGTGGGACCATATATCGGGCCAGGTAATCCGAATAATTATTATTACGATTATGCGAAGGCTGACGCGGTTATGTACGCAAATTCTGAACTCATGCAGGAGTGGCATAACCAGTCGCGAAACGCTGCAGATAATACGGGAGGTGTTCCATTTTTAGTTCCTGGCACACAAGAGTTCCAGGACGCATTTAATGAGATCACATCCAAACCCCTCGGACAGAATGGTTCCAGGTTCATCGATAAGTCGGCTCTGTATCACGCTCATGGTGAATACAAATTTCATTTAAAGATCATCGATATAACCGCGGGAGCAAATTTCAGATTATACAAGCCCAATTCGCAAGGCACTATTTTCAGCGATACCGGGAACGTTATTATAACCAACTCGGAAGCCGGTTCATATGTAGGAATTGAAAAAAGAATGCTCACCAACAAGCTGAAGCTTAATTTAACCGTGAGAGTAGATAAAAATATAAATTTCGAGCCTATTGTGTCCCCGGCGGCTTCGGCGGTTTATAATCTATCAAAGAACGATGTGATCCGCGTCTCTTTTTCGTCGGGCATCCGGAATCCAACGTTGCAGGATCAGTATCTCTATTATAATGTCGGGAACGCAATCCTGTTAGGGAACTTAAATGGTTTTGATTCGCTGGTAACGATAGAATCTATCCGCGATTATTACAGCGGAACTTTTGTGGACCGGACCAAGCTCGTATACTTTAACGTGCCGAAAATAAGACCTGAAAAAGTAAAGTCTGTTGAATTCGGATACAGAACAACCCTGTTTAACAGGTTGTTTATTGACGGCAGCGTGTACTATAGTTATTACCAGGATTTCCTGGGATACCAGATTGGCGGGGATGTAGGATTTAATCCCGGTAATCCCAATGATATTTCAAGGATCACTATTTACAGGGTTGCAGCAAATGCGAGCAGTGCGGTAACCACTCAAGGGTTGTCGGTTGGGGCAACGTACTACCTTGGAAAATACCTCACTTTTTCGGGCAACTACAGCTACAATGAATTAAATAAAAAGGGGACAGATGATCCCATCATTCCTGCATTTAATACACCGAAAAATAAATTCAACGTAGGCTTTGGCGGACGGGACGTGAAAACCAGGATCAGAGTGTCAGGTACAGCGGAAGATCCTAAATATATAACTCTAAAAGATTTCGGATTCAGCATTAATTATAAGTGGATCGAAGGATTTGATTTTACAGGTTCGCCCCAGTTTACAGGGCAGGTGCCTACCTACGATATGCTGGATGTGCAGGTGAGCAAATATCTGCCAAAGATCAGGACAACATTTAAGCTGGGAGCCTCAAACGCTCTGAACAATCAGAAGTTCCAGGTATATGGTGGTCCGAGGATAGGACGAATGATCTATTTTTCTGCACTGCTTGAATTAAACAGGGACTAGAACTTTTATGATATGAATAAGGGATGACCAGATGCAAATAACGACCTGCCATATTTGGAATGATCCATGACTATGAGCTGATACCGGCGTCTAAATGATCAAGTAATAAAGGTTTACTTACAAATAAAATTTAACCAAAAATAAATAAATCATGAAAAAACAATACACACTACTAGCAGTCCTGTTTTGCCTGTCGGTTTCGTTTGATTGCCTTTCGCAAACACGATATCAGTCTGAGATCTTTACGTCGGTTAACACCACCACCAATGTTACCTACGGGAATAACATTTCGGTATTAACGGGTACACCTGCATCAATACCGCTATTAATGGACGTTTACGAACCTGCAGGTGATGTTCTCACCGCACGACCGCTGATCATTATCCTGCATGCCGGAAGTTTTTTACCTGCAATTGCCAATCGGCTCGCAGTTGGAAAAAAGACCGACAGTGCAATAGTGAATACCTGTATGAGGTTCGCAAAAAGAGGATATGTAGCAGTGGCGATGGATTACCGGCTGGGCTGGAATCCGCTGGGTGACCAGGATACAAGAACCGGTACAATTCTTAACGCTGTATATCGTGCCTTGCAGGATGCAAAGAACTGTGTGCGCTTTTTCAGGAATGATGCAGCCACCACTAACACTTTTAAAATAGATGTTAACCGGATCTGTGTAGGTGGTATGAGCGCGGGCGGTTATGTTGCCTTAGCATATGGCAGCCTGAATAAACCAGCGGAAATACAACTTACAAAATTCGCCGACCTGGATACAGGAACTCCCTATGTTGACCAGAGTGTTTCCGGAAATTTCGACGGAACCGATGCAACACCTCTCAATACTCCGAATTACGCCTCTTACAGCTCTTCTGTAAATGTTGTGTTTAGCCTTGCAGGTTGCGTGGGCGACACGTCATGGATAGAACCAGGTGAAATACCTATTATCAGCATGCATTGTTATAAAGATCCGTTTGCGCCGTACACTACAGGACCGGTAATTGTAGCAGCCACCGGACAATTTGTTGTGGAAGCAAGCGGAGGCCGTGATGTAATAAGAAGATCACAAAGACTGGGAAACCAAACTGTTATTAAAAACGCAATCATCAACGATGTGTACACCACGAAGGCGAACGCCAACAGTCCCGGTCTTGCCGGATTGTATACACATATAACTCCCGCTCCCGGTGCCAATTTATCGTGCACAGGCGCCAATGCAAATGCACAGACAGAACAAAGCGCACCATGGGACTGGTGGAATGAACCAACTTTTATTGGAACGTATAACGCCTACTGCGGTTGTACTGATGGCACTGCAATAAACTGCATGAATAAACGTGAGAATCCAGACATGTCTGGAACAAAAGGCAAAGCTTACCTTGATACCATAGTAGGATTTTTAAATCCGCGGATCATTTGCGCATTGAATCTTCCCGGCTGCGTTTCGGTGGGATTGAATGAATTAAGCAATAACGTAGACCTGAGCATCTATCCTAATCCTGGTACATCAGAAATAAATTATGTTGTTGCTGATGAACAGGAGATCAAAAATATTACCATCTATGATGTAACAGGAAGAGTAGTTTCAGAAATTACAGGATTGTCAACACACTCCTACAAACTGAATTGCGAACAGCTAAAGCCGGGTCTGTATTACACTACTATATCCACTAATGGTAATAATACGGCGACTAAAAAAATATTTATAGAATAAGATCAACAGCACTTGCAAAAATTAAAAGGGGACCAGACTGGTTCCCTTTTTTATTTAAGAGATGTCGTAGTGCCGGGTCTGAAAGATCAGGTGGCAAAATAAAAATCAGAAAAAAGAATACAACAATCTGCCCATCAGGAAATAAATGGTGATACCGATGATATCATTGAGAGTAGTTACAAAAGGGCCGGTAGCCAATGCGGGATTGATCTTGAACCTGTTCATGGTGAGTGGTACAAAAGTTCCAAGAAAGGATGCGCAAAGAATTACGGTCATAAGTGCTGCGCTCACTGTTGCCGCCAGCTTCCAGTCTTCAATTAAAAATGCGTATCCCCAAATGAGTCCCGAACAGATGAGACCGTTCACCAGCCCTACGCTTAATTCCTTCATTAGTTTTGGAGAAATATTATCTCCAAGAAGTGTGTTGTTGGCAAGTCCCTGCACGATGATGGCGCTGCTTTGCACACCCACATTTCCGCCCATGGCACCAATGAGAGGAATAAAATATGCCATTTCGGGATGAATGCGGATCTGTGTTTCATAAGTACCGATGATGCGAGAGCCGACGATTCCGCCACACATACCGACAAGCAGCCATGGAATTCTTGCGCGGGATAATCTCCACAAAGTATCATTACTGTCAACGTCGTCGGAGATACCGCTCATCCTCTGGATATTCTCTTCAGCGGTCTCTCTCATCACATCCACCACGTCGTCGATAGTGATCCTTCCGACAAGCCTGCCGAGCTGATCAACAACGGGTAATACCACGAGGTCGTACTTTTGCATAAATTCAGCCACTTCCTCACTTGGAGTATTTGTCTTTACAAATTGTACATCGGGTTCGTAGATCTCTTCGATGCGTGCAAGAGGATGCGAGATGATGAGCTTCTTCAGAGAAACAATTCCAATGAGCCTTTCATTATTATCAAGAACATACACCGCGTACATAAGATCAACATCATCTGCCTGCTTGCGGATCTGCTCAATACACTGGGAAACTGTTTCGAAAGAATAAACACTTACAAGCTCCTTTGCCATGAGGGAGCCTGCCGTTCCTTCGCTGTAATTTATGAGCTCGGCAATATCACTTGCCTGCTCAATATTTTCCATATGCGAAAGAACTTCTTCCTGGATCTGTGCAGGAAGCTCAGCTATAAGGTCGGCAGCGTCGTCGCTGTCCATGTTGTCGACCTGCTCGGCGATCTGCTTACTGCTGAAAGTGGCGAGAAGGTCTTCACGTTTGTCATCATCCAGTTCAAGAAGAACCTCAGGGGCCGTTTCCTCATCGAGCAATTCATAAATGAAGGCCGCATGGGTAAGGTTGAGATTATTGATGATAATGGCAATATCAGGAGCATAGAGGTTCTGCAACTGGGTCTTGAGAAAAGGAATGTCCTTCTCCTCAATTGCGTGCTTGAGCTTGTCTAATACTTCTGATGTAAGTTCGAATTGCATAGTATGACCCGTGCAAAAGTAAAGAATTTAATCCGCAGTGCCGCGCTCCCAAGCTTTTAAGGTCAATTTAATACGATGCGTGATGGCCGGCAGCTGTGGCAGCGCTATCAACTCCTTTAGTACGGGACGAAGCTCACCTTTTAATTCGGGATACCTGTTACAGATGTTGGCAGCAACAGTAACTGCAAAAGCACGGATAGCAACAGGACTGGAAGAACTGCGGATCATCCTGAAACAATCATCAAAGACCTGCGATTCATATTTTTCGGGAATGTCGATAAACTGAAGGATCCTCAGAATATTTCTTCCGATGGCCGGATGTCCGTTTTCGTGCAATCGTGGCAGGATCTTTTTGAGATAAGGTCTTATCAGCTCAGGATGCTCCAGTGCTATTTCGCTCATGGCCCAGGCCGAGCGCTGCTGAAGGCGAAGATCATCTCCCAGAAAAATGTTCATGAGGACCCTGAACCGCTCTTTATCGTCGCCGATAAAGCTGACGATCTTCGTAGTTAATGTCCTGCTATGCTCAGCGGTTAATGCCGCACGAATATCCATGTGGCAAACATTTTACCTGGCTCCAAAAATGGTGCTACCGATCCTCACCATAGTGCTTCCTTCCTCAATGGCTAATTTATAATCAGCGCTCATTCCAAAACTGAGAATCATAAGATCAGGAAACGAAGATTTTACCTTGTTGTGATAATCCCTGAGAGAACGGAATTCGTTCCGGACTGTGACCACATCATCAGTATTACTTGCCATGGCCATAAAACCACGGACCTTTACATTGGAGAGCTGTCTGGACTTTTCAAGCACTTCATCACATTCCTGGAAATAAAGGCCGAACTTGGTTTCTTCTCTTGCAATAAAGATCTGTAAGAGGCAATCGATGATGCGGTTATTTTTTGCCGCCTGTTTATTTATTTCCTGCAATAACTTAAAACTATCTACGCCATGAACCAGGTGTACAAAGGGAGCTATGTATTTTACCTTGTTGCTTTGCAGGTGACCAATAAAGTGCCAGCGGATATCATGCGGCAGAGCTTCCTGCTTATCGACCAGCTCCTGCACATAATTTTCACCAAAGTCGCGCTGCCCCGCCTCGTATGCTTCTCGCACCACCTCTGCAGGCTTGGTTTTTGAAACTGCCACCAGGGATACATGTGAGGGAAGATGGTTGCGAAGGGTTATGAGATTTTCAGCTACGGACATTTTTATACCACTTCCTCTTCAAAACTATAGATCACCAGTCCGCTGCGCATCTTAGGTTCCACCCATGTTGATTTTGGGGGCATGATATTATTGGTATCAGCGATCCATTTCAGATGCTCCATGGTAACAGGATATAATCCGAACGCCACTTCCGCTTTTCCGTCATCCACATTTTTTTTCAACGCTTCCGGTCCTTTTACACCAGGAACAAAAGCAATACGTTTGTCGATCTTCAGATCTGTAATGCCAAAAAGAGGTGACAGGATATGTTCGGTCAATATAGATGCATCAAGACTTCCCACAGGATCGCTGCTGTTATAGGTACCTTCCTTAGCAATGAGCGAATACCATTGTCCCGCCAGGTACATACTCAGTTCGTGCTTCCTGGTAGGTTTAAAAATTTCGACGGCTTGTTTCTTTACTTCAAATTTGGAACCTAGTTTTTGCAGCAGCTCTTCAGGACTAAGATCATTCATATCTTTCACAAGACGGTTGTAGTCGTAGATCTTTAGCTGTGTCTCGGCAAAAAACACACCGAGGTAATAATTAAAAGCTTCGGTACCCGTGTAATCTTTTTTCTGTTTCCGACGGACTGTTCCAAGCAGGGCCGAAGAGGCAGACCGGTGGTGACCATCGGCAATATAAATTGCCGGGATGCCGGCAAAACGTTGTTCAACTGTGGTAACGTTGTTGGAATCGCTTACTGTCCATAACGTATGCCTTACCCGATCGGTGGTTGTAAAATCGTATTCAGGTGCACTTTTGGAAATGGATACGATAAGCTCATCAATTTTTTTATCGTTAGGATAACAGAACAAAACTGGCTCTGCGTTGAATTCGCATACTTCAAGATATTCCTTTAATTTCTCCTCCCGCTGCGTGATAGTTTGCTCGTGAACTTTTATGACACCATTAAGATAATCGTCGATGCTGATACAGGCGATAATGCCGATATACTCATGATCTTCCTTTATCTGCCTGTAGATATAATAGGCAGGTTTTTCTTCGTGCCTGAACACTTTTTCGCGGATAAAACTTTTGAAGCGGCGTTTCACTTTGCTCAGGCGCTCTCGTGAACCGGGACGCGTACGCTTGCCGTCCTCAAAATCAGGGTTGATCACATGCAGGAACGTGAATGGGTTGCCTGCGAGCTTATCTTTTAGCTCAGATGTGTTATAACCGTCAACACTGCGCGATGCAACGAGATGCACCTTGTCGCTGGTGGGACGTATTGCTTTGAAGGGGAGAACTTTGGCCAATTTATAATTTATAATGTCTTAATTTCTAATTTCGGTAATCTCCGTCAGCTTAACCACAAAGGCACAAAGAAGGCACTAAGGACACAAAGGGTTTAGGACAAAGCTGCAATCAATTTTTCCGCTAATTCAACCCCAATGCGTTCCTGCGCTTCGTTAGTAGCCGCACCAATATGCGGGGTAAGCGAGATCTTAGCATGTTTTAAAAGCGCTTCAGCTGGTTTTGGTTCGTTGTTATAAACGTCGAGACAGGCATGAGCAATTTTGCCTTCATTCAATCCTTTCACCAACGCTTCTTCATTGATCACACCTCCGCGGGCCGTATTTATTAAAACCACACCAGGTTTTAAGCCTGCAATTTCTTTTTCGCCTATGATCTCTCCGCCTGGTACATGAAAGGTAATATAATCAGAACCTTTTAATACTTCCTGCATTGGTACAGTTTTGATCTTTACAGTCGGACTAACATTCGCGCCTTCAATTTCAATGGTAATATCAGCTTCGTGCACATATGGATCGGAAGCGAGCACTTTCATTCCCAATCCCAGCGCCATTTTAGCCACACCCTGCCCTATTCGTCCAAAACCAACGATCCCAAAAGTCTTTCCACGCAGTTCAACCCCTTTGGCATATTTTTTTTTCAGCTCCTCAAATTTTTCTAAACCCGATTCAGGCATCTGACGATTACTGTCATAAAGAAAACGTGAAGCATTAAAAGCATGCGCAAGAACCAGCTCCGCAACAGAATTACTGGATGCCGCGGGTGTATTGATGACCTGCAAACCTTTTGAACGCGCATAATCAACGTCAATATTATCCATACCAACCCCGCCTCTTCCAATCACTTTCAGGTTGGGACAAGCGTCGATAACTTCTTTGCGCACCTTTGTGGCGCTTCTCACGGTTAAGCAGGCGTAATTTTTGTTGTTGATCTCTTCGGCCAGCTTTTCCTGGGCAACTTTTTCGGTGACTATCTTAAAACCTGCTTTTTCAAGCAATTTTTTTCCGGCCTCGTCTATTCCGTCGTTAGCTAATATGGTAGTGCTCATCATAAATAAATTGAGGAGCCAAATTTAATTATTAACCGGTAAACCAGGGTTCTTTTTGACACGAATTACACTAATACCACTAATTACGTTGAAAATTTAATTGGAATTACACGAATTATCTCCTGCGTGCTAAAGAAGGGCGCGTCATATAAGTTAAACGACTCAATAAACACTAAGCCGCACACGGCCGCTATCGACTCCACTTTTCTACCTGCCACGCGGACCCGCTCTTTGCTTGCGCACCAGCTGGCCCTAACTGCCACTGGCAGTTAGTCCTACCGGAGCAAAGCAGGGCGCAGTTCGCGTGAAAGCCTGACCGTGTTCATCAGAACTTAATACCGCCTGTGAACGAGATAAGAGAGTTGCTATAATTGATCTTTGATTTTACAGGCAGATCGCTGAACAGATAATAATCGTCGGCGCTCACTGTCTGCACCCAGGCTACGTCGAAATAAAAATTATTGCTGGTCCTGATACCAAATCCGAGGCTAAGGCTGTTGCGTACAAATGCGCCGCTAAAAACATCACCAAAAGGACTTCCGTTCATATTGTAACCTGCCCTGATCATAAAAGGGTTCAGGTTGTATTCCACCCCTGCCCTCACGTTATGTCCACGGGTATATTTTGATACAATAAGTGAATTGGTATTTTCAAAATCGGAAAGATTCTCGCTTGAAAAATGAGAGCGGGTATAATTGATGGATTCGTAATCAAGTCCAACAACCGCTCTTTTGCCAAACAACCAGGCCATGTTCAGGCCCACCCGCGATGGGGTAACCAGACGGTAATTAAAAGTACCACCATCTGACGGGTACGAAGCATACTCTTCCGTTTTTGGCGCCTTATCGAATGTTACGCTCATATCGTTGATATAACTGTCGCGCAAACGAAAAACTGTTGGTGTATGATAATAGAAACCCAATCGAAGCATTTCATTGACGCGGGCCACAGCTCCAAGCTTCAGATTTATGCCGCTACCGGTTGTTTTAAAATATTCTTCGTAGGTGAGGGTGTTGAAAGCTCCCATGTCGGCATAATAATCATGAACGGCTGGCAGACCTTCTTTAAAGGTGTGCGTATAACTGCCGTCTTCATTGAACTGCAGGCGGATACTGTCTTTGTCGTCAGCTTCAGAATGCGTTGTTGTAGAAATATAATCGAGCTGAGGAATGCCAAAGCTGGCGCCAACATAATATTTATCCTTATAAGTGTAGGCGTACGACAAATTAAGATCGTTCAACTTACCTGATGTCACAAGATCGCGGGTTTGTTTTACAGTGCGGTTCACATCGAGCAGCGAAATAAATTTTCCGTCAATGGTGTCTAAAAGATAAGTGCTGAATGCCAGTCCTTCGTAGGAAGGGTTCAGGTCTGACGCCCCTTTGCGTGTATTGGCAATATCCACCATATTTTTTGCGATGGAACTATTATTGGTGTACCCCGTCATTCGTGTGGAGCTGAAATAATTCTGCTGCTGGTTATTTACAAATGCAAAGAGGTGACGGCTTTCAGGATCGAGCTTTGAGGCCCAGCTGAGTGCGATACCAAAATTATTGAATACAAACTTCAGGTCATTTGTAGTATTCGGATGATTGTAGATGGTTGCTTTATTGGCCGTGAATAATAAGCCTGCAGAAAACGCAATCTCCCCTCTTCTGAAAAGCCCGAGGCCTGCGGGATTGGTGGAGGCTGTGCTCAGATCGGCACCTACCGCACCGAAAGCTCCACCCATTGCTGCGAAACGGGCGCTGCCACCGGTGCCACCCCGCGCATAACGGATGGCATCCTGGTCGGTTTGTGCGTGCAAAGATGATGTGATCGTAAGAACGATAATAAAAAGCCACTGAAATTTAGTACGGGTCATGGTCTGAACATTAACGGGGCCTGCTGTTGCCGCCAGTGTTACTTCCGCGTGGACTGCTGCCGCCGCCTCCGCTGTTACTTCTTCCGCCCCCGTTATTTGCAGGTGCGGGACTAACTGTTCCGCTGTTGCGTTCTGAATTATGCGACGGGCTTTCGCGACGACCCGGCTGCTGCTCGTTCACGCGTTGTGAGTTTGATCTGCGGTCGCCGGGATTGTTATTAACTGGAGCAGAATTGGTGTTTGGATAAGTAGTGTTACCGGAAGATCTTCCTGACTCAACATTTTCGGTCCTGCGTTCACCTTTATCAAGACGCCTGTCGCCTGTAAACCGCGGTTGTTTATTTTGTTCCTCAGAAACGCTTTGTATATAGCGCTGACGTTCACTGTTCATTGACTGGCGCTCAGCATCCTCATTACGGCGGTTGCCACCGGTATTGCTCCCGACGCTGCTTCCGCGCGGAGCATAGGTTGGCATGCTGTAATTACTGTTAGGATCCATTTTATTATAGTAGCCGTAATAGCCGCTGTTGAGACCGTTGTAAAATCCCTGGTTATAACCGCTGTAAAATCCACTATTATACATGTAGTTATTATAGCCCCAGGAATTATAACCTCCGCCCCAGCCGCCATAGTATGATGGATAGGGACAGAACGGATCGTAATAGTTATAACCGCAATTATTAAATCCGCTGCCGTAGCCCCAGCCCGAGCTTACCCCGAAACTATAATAACTAAACTGGCTGGAGGGCATACCCCAGCTGTAAGAACTGTAGATGCTGGTGCCATACAATGCAGGATTAGGATTATAGGTGTAAATATTTGTGTAAAAAGGATCGTAAAATCCTGCGCCATAAATAGGACGGTGGAAACGATTTATCCTTGCGGAATAAGCGTAATCATAATAATCATCGGAAGTGTATTCCGGATCTTTATAGTATTTGCTCGCGGCCTGTTCCTTTTCTTTATCAATAGCGGCCTGCTTTGCCCGGTCCTGCTCTTCGCGTTCACGCTGCATGGCCTGTTCTTTTGCTTTTTGCTCGGCCGCTGCTTTAGCTATTGCGCGTTCTTCGACAGGGTCAGCGTATACATCGTCGGTGGTGGTGACCATCTGAGAACTTTTACAACCACCAAGTACAAGAGTTGCAAAAGCAGAGATCAAGAGAAAATTTTTCATAGTGTAAATCCCAAGTTATATAGTTACGTAGTGGAGATTTTAAGTAAATTTACGCAAATGCCGTGCCTGACTTTTTGCTTTTACAATATTTATGGTTTAAGCTGATATAACGGGAAGCAGGCGGTTTTGTATTTTATATTTAACACAAATTATGAGCAAAGTTATTACCTCGAGAGAGGCTGATTATAGTAAATGGTACAATGATATTGTGGTGGAGGCTGACCTGGCCGATCACAGCGCGGTAAGGGGATGCATGGTGATTAAACCGCATGGTTATGCGATATGGGAAAAAATGCAGCAGGCCCTTGATAAAATGTTCAAGGATACGGGACATGTGAATGCGTATTTCCCACTGTTTATACCGAAAAGTTTATTTGAGGCTGAAGAAAAGAATGCCGAAGGTTTTGCCAAGGAGTGTGCCATAGTAACACATTACAGGTTGAAGAATAATCCCGCAGCACCTGGAAAGCTGATGGTTGATCCTGATGCAAAGCTTGAAGAAGAACTGATTGTGCGCCCAACCAGCGAGGCTATTATCTGGAACACTTACAAGGGATGGATCCAGAGTTACAGGGACCTTCCTCTTCTTATAAACCAATGGGCCAATGTGGTTCGCTGGGAAATGAGGACAAGGCTTTTTTTACGGACTGCCGAATTCTTATGGCAGGAAGGACATACCGCTCATGCCACCAAAGAGGAAGCACTGGAGGAGACAAAAAAGATGCTCGACGTATACGCCGAATTTGCAGAAAAGTGGATGGCAGTACCTGTGATAAAAGGAGTTAAAACTGCCAGCGAGCGATTTGCCGGAGCAGATGACACTTATTGTATTGAAGCGCTCATGCAGGATGGGAAAGCCCTGCAGGCTGGCACATCCCATTTCCTGGGACAGAACTTTGCCAAAGCATTTGATGTAAAATTTGCCGGGAAGGATGGCAAGCTCGATTATGTATGGGCTACAAGCTGGGGCGTGAGTACACGCCTGATGGGTGCGCTGGTAATGAGCCATAGCGACGATCACGGACTGGTGATCCCACCAATGCTGGCACCTACGCAGGTGGTAATCGTTCCGATCTATAAAGGAGAGGAAGGTCTGCAAAAAGTGAGTGCAGTGGCTAATGAACTAAAAAAACAACTACAGGATCTGGGGATCACTGTAAAATATGATGACAGGGATACCCAACGTCCAGGCTGGAAATTTGCAGATTACGAATTAAAAGGAATTCCTGTAAGGGTGGCTCTTGGTGAGCGCGATCTTGGTGCAGGCACTATTGAAGTGGCCAGGCGTGATAATCTGACCAAGGAAACGATCAGCATTGACGGAGCGTCTCAACATATCAAGCAGTTACTGTCTGACATACAGAATAATCTCTTTGAAAAGGCTAAAAAACGTACAAGCGAAATGACGCATGAGGTAAATTCCTACGAGGAGTTTAAAAAAGTGCTGGACGAAAAAACAGGCTTCATTTTTGCACACTGGGATGGGACACCTGAAACAGAAGAAAAAATTAAGGAAGAGACCAAGGCCACCATACGGTGTATACCTTTAAATAATAAACAGGAAGCAGGAAAATGCATTTATTCCGGTAAGCCAAGCACACAGCGGGTAATATTTGCAAGAGCATATTAAAATTCAGCGTATGACGGAGCAGGAGAAGAAACAAAAGGAGATCATAATGCAGTTATTGACTCAAAAGTCGGTAATGAAACAGGATGTGTATTCAAATACCATCGGTGTTTTTCATGCATTAAAAGACATTGTAAAAGAAAAAGCCGAAGAGCTAAGCGACGAGATCCTTAAAGTTGACAAACGGGTGAACCTTTATTTTAAGGAGATCAGCCTTCAGTCAGTTCAGCTCAAGGTGGCCGGCGACGTGCTGGATTTCCAGATGCATTCGAATGTTTTTGAATTCGACCGCTCACACCCCATGTTTAAAAGCAGCTATGTAAAAAAGAACGAGATGAACTCGTACTGCGGGATCATCAGCGTGTACAATTTTCTTGCTGACTCCTATAAATACAATCGTCTGAATGACCTGGGTTATCTCATTGCACGGATCTTTGTGAACCGTGAAAATCGTTTTTTCGTTGAGACCCGCACGCAGATCGGCTATAAATATGCGAACTTCAGTAAGGAGCCTATTTCACGTGAGCAGATGATCGATATCATCAACGAGCTCATCATATACTCTATCAGCTTCGATCTTTTCACTCCACCGTTCGACAGCGTGCGCCAGGTTACTGTGGCCGAGATGCAGGAAAAATCAAGCAGCAGCGCGCTTCGCACCGGTAAACGACTCGGATATACAGGTTCGAAGGAAGGCGATAGTTTTATTGACGACGAAACTCATTTATAATATTTCTTTTTGCGATAACAGGAAATAAAACCTGATGAAAATTCCCACAAGCACTCTTAAAGACATTGCAGCGCTTTTAAGATCGAAATATATCGGCAAGGACGATCATCCTGTTTCCGGTTTTAACGAGATCCACAGAGTAGAGAACGGCGACTGTGTTTTTGTTGACCATCCAAAATACTATGACAAAGCGCTTCACAGCGCAGCTTCCACCATCATCATCAATAAGGAAGTGGAATGTCCGCCAGGCAAGGCGTTGATCATTCACGAGGAACCATTCACAGCCTTTAATTTTCTCACCTCCCATTTTAATCCAAAGAACTATTCGCAGTTCGGCATCAGCAAAACTGCGCAGGTTGGCCAAAACACGGTGGTAATGCCAGGCTGTTTTATAGGTAATGATGTGAGGATAGGGAACAATTGCATTCTGCATCCCAATGTGATCATTTACGATGGCTGCGAGATAGGGAATAACGTGACCATTCATGCCAACACCACCATTGGGAGCGATGCATTTTATTTTAAAAAGAGAGCAGCGAACTTTGAACCACTATATACCTGCGGCACTGTAAAGATCGAAGATAACGTAGTGATAGGCTCTAATTGCAGTATCGATAAAGGCGTAACTGCTGTCACCAGCATCGGCAAGGGCACTATCATCGATAACCAGGTACATATCGGTCACGACGTGCTGATAGGCGAGATGTGTTTATTTGCAGCGCAGGTAGGAATAGCCGGTGCATGTACCATAGGTAATAAAGTTACCGTGTGGGGACAGGTTGGATTAAGCAGCGGACTAACCATAGGAGATAATGCGGTGATCATGGCTCAGAGTGGTGTGGGAGAAAATGTTCCGGCTGGGGCTTCATTCTTTGGTACACCTGCAGGTGAGGCTAAACATAAAATGAGGGAGTTGTTTGCGTTAAAACAATTGCCTGAGTTGATCAAGAAGCTTTACGGTAAGCAGTAGGGTTTGATTAAACCACTAAGAGCACTTAGATCACTAAGATTCCACTAAGGAGAGGCAAGAAGGACTCGTTTCACATTGAACTCCTCCGGAGTTCGTTTACGTTATGATTTTTCGGTTATTCACATTCAAATCCCTCCGGGATTGAAAACTGCTATGCTGCATTGAACTGCAGAGCAGTTCAATGTGAATAACCGAAAAAACCAAAAAGAGGCCCTCAACCCCGGAGGGGTTGAATGTGGTGAACGAACTTTTTATTTATCGGGAGTTACACGATGGCTATAGAACTGAAAGCGCCAGGGATGCGATAGGTTTAGCTCTTTTGCCCGCCGACTTGGCGGGATGCCCAAATTGGGCATCCCGGCGCGGAACGGCGGGCAAAAAGCCGGAGTGAAGCGAAGCCTGTAGCAGCCCGGCCGGCGCCCAAAAAAAATTATTCCTTAATCACACACCTCTCGTTTTTCAGAAGGCTCAGCTCTTCGTTTTCAAGTAAACTTGCACGCGCACTACGGAGCTCTTCCTTGTATGAAGCTTTGATCTCTTTCCGTTTTTTAGCTTCAAGAAATCTATTAATGTCGTCGCGGGTTTCGAGAACCACTCCCGGCACCGGGACGGGAAGGCCGTTCTCTTTAGCCACCATAGTAAAATAAGAAGTGTTGGTATGTTTAACCGTGCCGGATTTAAAATTCTCTGCAATCACTTTAATTCCCACAACCATGGACGTTTTTCCTACATAATGGATCCGTGCAAACATGGTGAGCATATCGCCCACGTCAACAGGCTCAAGGAAATCAACATTATCGACCGAAACGGTAACGCAGTAATTACCCGCATGCTTGGATGCGCAGGCGTAGGCCACCTTGTCCATCAAAGACAATAATATACCTCCGTGGATCTTCCCCCCAAAATTGGCATAAGCCGGTATCATCAATTCACTCACGGTTGTTTCGGAATACGAAACCGGTTTAAAATCTTGCTGTATCATAAAATAATATCAACTAAAGTATTAAGAATAACTGATTAAATTCGCAGGGTGCAAAACAAGCTTAAGATCTTTATTATAGGACCGGCATTCCCGTTACGCGGCGGACCTGCGCAATTTAATGAAAACCTTTGCGCTGAGCTGATAAAGGAAGGTCATGATGCGCAGATCATCTCATATTCGCTGCAGTATCCGAACTTTTTATTTCCAGGATCAAGCCAGTTTGAAACGAGTGGCACTGCGCCCGCGGGAATAAAGATCCACACGCTGATAAACACCGTTAATCCGTTTAACTGGATGAGCGTGGCACGTTTTATCCGCAAAGAAAAACCAGATTTTATTTTGTTTCGTTACTGGCTGCCATTCTTTGGCCCGTCGCTGGGAACGATTGCAAGGCTGGTGCGTAAAAAAACAAAAGTGCTGGCACTTACAGATAATGTTATTCCCCATGAAAAACGGGTTGGGGATAAACCTTTCACCAGCTATTTTGTAAAAGGCTGTCATGGTTTTATTGCCATGAGCAAAACGGTTTTAAACGACATTTCGAAATTCAGTGACACCAAAAACAAAGCTTACTCGCCGCATCCCATGTACGAGACCTATGGGCCGGCAGTAAGCATGGAAGAAGCCCGCAGGAAATTAAATATTCCGCAAGAGGTGCCGGTGATCCTGTTCTTTGGATTGATCCGTCATTACAAAGGACTTGATATTTTGCTCGAAGCCATGGCTGACCCTGCTGTAAAAGCACTTGGGATTAAGCTTCTGATAGCCGGTGAATTTTATGAGAATAAACAACCGTACCTGGACCTGATTGAACGAACTGGATTGCAAGACATGGTGATCATGCGTGATCAGTTCATATCCAACGAAGAAGTGCGGTATTATTTCAGTGCCTGCAACCTGGTGGCTCAAACTTACAGGAATGCTACCAACAGCGGAGTGACGATGGTGGGTTATTATTACGAGAAGCCCATGCTGGTGACCAATGTGGGAGGTCTGGCCGAGATCGTGCCGGACGAAAAATGCGGGTATGTGGTTGACACTAAGGTAGAAGCTATTGCCCGGAGGATACAGGATTTTTTTGTCGGACAGCGGGAAGCGGAGTTTACCGCAAACGTTGCCATAGAAAGAAAAAAATACGAATGGAAAGAGTTTATCAACACCCTGTTGAATCTTTATAACAACTGTTGAAACTTTTACAAAAGCCCTGAAACCCTGAATGCGCTTATAATCAGAGGCATTCAGGCAAAATAGTTAATTACCTCTTCTTTTGTTGATAACCCCGTTTTACCGCGTTGGCGAGGCTCCGTATATTTAATTGTTATCACACAACATGGCATTACAGGTAAACGTAAATGATATCCTCTCCCAGCTATATCAGCATCGCGGCGTAGTAGAGTTTTTGTTCGCGCATCGTGAAAATATCACGGTAAACGAATTGCTTGCGCGGGAAGATCTTTCGCACGAGCAGTTCCAGAAGCTAAAATCGCTCGATCTTGTTTACGAATACGAGAACGTGGTGAGCCTGAACGACGCTGTGGTTGCGATGTTCGAGGACTTTATGGAAATCGGTGAAGTAACACCGGGATTCATAAACGATTATATCAACGAACTAAAACGTCACATCCGTTTTTACCAGGAGGCGCGGGAAATGCGTTTCCTCAGGAGCATAAAAAAATACTTAAAACGCATTAATTCCACGCTGACAAGGGAGATCATCAAGCTCCAGAAGAATGTGGATGATACGTACAAGAACGAGAGCAATTACCGTATCAAACTCCAGAAACTGGAGGATTACAGGGAAAAGCGCGATACCATTATAGACTTCATCAAACAAACCACCGATGTAGTGGAGGAAACGCGAAGTTTGTTTTCTCTTGCCAACGACAGTGAATTGTACGGAATTGTACAGGCCCTGAAAGGAAGTCTTATTGAAAACCTCGATTACCTGATCGAGATCCAGACGGACATCACGGACTTTATCAATAAGATCCAGTTCCAGCTGGATGTCTATAAGAAAGCTCAGCGTTTAAAGGAGATCAAGGATCACGGTTCCCTGCATTTCAAATCCAATTTCCGCGAAATAGTAAGCAACGTCAATACCATAAGGTACAACGGCGTTAAGACCCCGAAAACAAAAATTGCGGTCGATTTCCTTTACACCGACGATGGTCATGTGTTATGCAAGAGGATCTCCGAAAAATACAAGCTCACAAGACTGATGGTGCGGGGTCTGGCCGACAGGATGACCCTCAACTTCAAGGAAAAAGGTCTTGAGCAGCAAATAAAGCTCGATACTGAAAAGCTGGTTGAACGTTTCCTGGCTCAGACCAAACAAAATTTATTTGAGTACCTGATGGATTACAAATTTCCAAAAGCGATCGGGACGGTGACTTTTGAAGAACGTCTTTCATTGTTTGTGGAAATAGCGATGGAGTACCAGAATGCACTTGATTTTAAATACCGGTTGCAGTATTGGGATTATGAGGATAAGGATAAAAATAAAAAGAGGTTGGGGTACACATTGATTTTGCCGATGAAGGAACCGGCGAAGAAGGCAAAGGCTGAAAAGACATCCAAGAACTAAAGTACGAGGTACGAAGTACGAAGTACGAGGTACGAAGGACGAAGGACGAAGGAAGAACAGCTGATGCGCCAGCGACCTAAGGGATTAAATTGAAAGACGAGCGTAGTGTACGAGATTAGAATTTTCCGCCATAGGCGGATCCGCCTACGGAGGCACCGGGAGGCGGAAGAGATTAGAATTTAGAATTTAATAAAGTTATGGAAGACATATCACTACCAAAACAAACCCACGAGATCTTCGCTGTAATGGCGAGGGGAAATTTTATTTCAAGCAATGGCACCAGGGACGGGATGAACCGGTTGTACGACATCATTAACAACCCGGAAAATTTTGACCGCCTCCAGGCGTATTTTAATGTGATACGTTACAACATTGAGCGCGGGAATAATTTTTTCTATTTCGCCAAGCTGAATGAACCAAACAGCGAGCTGGAGAAAAAACTCGAACGTTTTGAAAGGTACATTGATATTATTGACCTGTTTGCGAGTATGGACAATAAGATCACGATCGGAAGCCGTTTTCGTCCGGGTGAAATTGCAGAAGAGTGCAATGCCAACGTTCGTTTAAAGCAGAAGCTGCAAAAAATTCCGCTTTACCGTTCGGAGACTTTGCACAATAAGGTGCGCGAGATCTGCGACCTGATGAGCAGGGATTCGTACCTGGAGCTGGAAGATGAAAAAACAGAATCGTATAAGGTCCTGGATTCGTACACTTACCTTTTGGATGTGATCAATTCCATTGCCATTTACGAAGATACAGGGAACACTGACGACGCCCAGGGACTGATCTATAATTAATTAAGACGTCAAAAACACAAGCAATAATCACACAACCAGCATAGCAACATCGAATGGAAAACTGCAGAATATTAAACAGAATTGTAGAGATCAATATCTCCAACGTAAAATACGCCGATATTGAATTAAGCGGGAACACCTGTTTTGTGGGAACCAATAATTTCGGGAAAACGTCGCTGCAACGCGCCATCCTGTTCTTTTACAGCGCCAACAGCCGTGGTCTTGGGATCTCCGCTTCGCAGAAACCTTTTGAGGAGCATTACTTCAGGTATGAGAATTCGTATCTTATATATGAGATAGCCACAGAAGACAAACCATTCTTTGTAATTGTATATCGTCATAATAAACTCGTGTTCCGTTTTGTGGACGCGCCATACAATCCTGACTTTTTCTTTACAGCAAACGATGAGGCCATGAAGATAAAGGAGATCATCGCGAATCTTGAAAAACGCGGGATCTATATCTCTAACCAGATCGATACGTTTGAAAGATACCGTAATATCATTTTTGGAACTGAAACGGATAAACAACTTTCGAAATTCCATCTTCTTAAAGGGAACGAGAAGTATCAGAATATTCCGAAGTCAATTACCAACGTGTTCCTTTCTTCGAAAAGCAGCATTGACTCGCGGTTTATAAAGGATTTTATTGCCAACTCCTTAACTACCGAAAACAGTTCCATTAAACTGGAGCAGGTAGAACGTCAGCTTCGTCAGTTCAACGAAAAGTACACTGATATTGAAACTTATCTGAAGAAAGAAAGTCAGCAGCTGCTGGAATTCATTGATAAGAAATACGACCAGGTGCATATGCTGAAAGGCGCGCAAATGGAGATGGCCGATAAGCTGGGAAGCAGTCTGCGTTTTGCAGAGTCTCAGAATGAGGCCATTCGTGAAGCAGCTAAGAAAAAAGAGGAAGAGCTGGAAACTCTGGCGAACGAGCACGAAGCTTTTAAAGACGGAGTTGATTCAAAACAAAATGATATCCGCGAGGAGATCGGTTATTATGACCGCACCATCCGCGATGCCAATAAAAAATTAAAAGAGTACAAGGAAAAGAACATTGAGGAAGCGGTTGAAAAAAACTCAGAGCGTGAAAAGCTGCAGGTAGAACTCAATATAGCACGCCGTGAGTATGAGAGCTTAACCTCAAACGTTGCGAATATTGAGTTGAAGTATAGTTCCCTCATAGAGCAGCTAAGGAATGATAAGACTGCTTATATCAATAAAATAAATTCACGTACCAGCGAGATCTTCAATCATTACAACGAGCTGCAGCTATTGCAGAAGAACGAATTCAACAAACGCGATGCTGAATTAAAGTCAAAACGTGAAGAAAGTCTTTCTGATCTTAATGCCGAAGTAACTTCGAAACAGATTGAATTCAACGAATTAAAGAGCGAAGAGAAAGTAATCCGCAACACCCGTTTTTACGAGCATGAGATCCGCACACTTGAGTCGGAACTTGCAGAACTGAGAGCGGTTAGTTATAAGAACAAAAGTGAGCGCGCCATTAAACAAAACATGGTTCAAACCATTCAGCGCGAATGGGAGGCACTGGAGACAAAATTAAAAGCATCGCTTACCAACAGGATCAACCAGACCAATAACGAGATCATTCGTATAAAGAATGAGATAAAGGAAATTGAAGGTAAGCTGAACGTACAGCATGATGCGTTTTACGGTTTCCTTGAAAAGAATGTAAAGAACTGGCACCAGACCATTGGTAAGGTGGTTAACGAAAAACTTCTTTTCAGAACTGATATTACGCCTGAATTAAAAGAGGAAACTGCGAATACTCTATACGGGATCAGTCTGAACCTTGAAACCGTAGAAGTAGTTTCAAAATCAATTGAAGAATACCAGTTCGAGAAGAATGGACGCCTTGCTC
>CBIHOL010000059.1:0-30739 GCA_966211905.1 uncultured bacterium | reverse complement strand
AAGTAGCTCAATTGGTAGAGCTCCAGCCTTCCAAGCTGGAGGTTGCGGGTTCGAGACCCGTCTTCCGCTCTTAGTGCTAAAGGCACATAAAATGACAAGTCGGTCATTAATGAAGAAGTTGTGAAGTTGGAAATACGCCTGTCCGGTTTAAAAACCGGAGACCAGAGGCGACAAAAATGCAAAAGTCCTGGCTAATCGGTCTTTTGGTTTTTGAAAGTCCCAAATTGCGGGACTTTTGGCATGTGGGGGAGACTGTTCTTTAAGGTATTGAATGAATTAAGCAGATTTTCACCTTTTTAGGTGGGGATTTACTTAAAACAAGCTGTTGTAGCTCAGTGGTAGAGCACTTCCTTGGTAAGGAAGAGGTCGGCAGTTCAATCCTGCTCAACAGCTCAATTAGTGTTAAAAAACCTAATTAATTAAATATAAACAAAAGTAAAATAAACAACTATGGCAAAAGAAAAATTCGACCGTTCCAAACCTCACGTTAATATTGGAACTATTGGTCACGTAGATCACGGTAAAACTACTTTAACCGCTGCTATTACCACAGTATTAGCTTCCAAAGGTCTTGCAGAAGTTCGTGATTTCTCTTCAATTGATAACGCGCCTGAAGAAAAAGAGCGTGGTATCACAATTAACACTTCACACGTTGAATACGCGACGGTTAACCGTCACTATGCACACGTTGACTGCCCTGGTCACGCTGACTATGTAAAGAACATGGTTACCGGAGCTGCGCAGATGGATGGTGCTATCCTGGTTGTAGCTGCAACTGATGGTCCTATGCCACAAACACGCGAGCATATCCTTCTTGCACGTCAGGTAGGTGTGCCTAAGATCGTTGTGTTCATGAACAAAGTTGACATGGTTGAAGACGCTGAGCTTCTTGACCTGGTTGAAATGGAGATCCGCGAACTGTTAAGCTTCTACAAGTTTGATGGCGACAACACTCCTATCATCCGTGGTTCTGCTTTAGGCGGATTAAACAAAGATCCAAAATGGGTTGATAAGATCATGGAATTAATGGATGCTGTTGACAGCTTCATTCCACTTCCTCCGCGTGAGAAAGACAAGCCGTTTTTGATGCCTGTTGAAGACGTGTTCACGATCACTGGTCGTGGTACTGTTGCAACTGGTCGTATCGAAACAGGTGTGATCAACTCTGCTGATGGTGTTGAGATCATTGGTATGGGTGCTGAGAAATTAGTATCTACTGTAACTGGTGTTGAGATGTTCCGTAAGATCCTTGACTACGGTGAGGCTGGAGATAACGTAGGTTTACTTCTTCGTGGTGTTGAGAAAAAAGACATCAAACGTGGAATGGTAATCTGCAAACCAGGTTCAGTAAAACCACACACTAAGTTCAAAGCTGAAGTGTACATTCTGAAAAAAGAAGAAGGTGGACGTCACACTCCATTCCAAAACAAATACCGTCCACAGTTCTACTTCCGTACAACTGACGTGACAGGAGAAATTGAACTGGAAGCAGGTCGTGAGATGGTTCTCCCTGGAGATAACGTTACTATCACTGTAAACCTAATTAACAAAATCGCGATGGACAAAGGTCTTCGTTTCGCGATCCGTGAAGGTGGACGTACAGTTGGTGCAGGACAGGTTACTGAAATTTTAGACTAAGCCATAGTCATAAATACAGGCAAAATGGCTCCCATAACCGGGAAGCCATTTTGCCATTTTTATCAAGGCAGTTTTAAAGTCAGAAAAAACCAACATACGGGCGTAGTTCAAGGGTAGAATTACGGTCTCCAAAACCGCAGATGGGAGTTCGAATCTCTCCGCCCGTGCTAACGAGAAGTTAGATTCAGAATTAGGAATACACAGACATTCTTAACCTGGATTAAATCTCAAATAATTAAAAGGAAAATGAGCAAAATAGGAACGTATTTTTCAGAAACCAGGAATGAGCTGGTGAACAAAGTAAGCTGGCCAACCTGGCCTGAACTGCAAAACAGCGCTATCGTGGTAATGATCTCTTCGGTAATTATCGCGTTGGTTGTGTTTGGAATGGACAGGATCTTCGATATCCTGATGAGTCAGGCTTACGACATGTTAAAATAATTTTAAGTGAGTTCAAAAGAGATACAAATGACCGACGCAGTTAAAACCGACAATTCCTCAACCAAAAAATGGTACGTAGTACGCGCCATCAGCGGTCAGGAAAAAAAGGTGAAACAATATATTGAGATGGAGATCACCCGCCTGAAGCTTAACGATTATGTTTCTCAGGTATTGATCCCCACGGAAAAAGTGATACAGATCCGCAATGGAAAGAAAACCACCAAGGAGCGTTCATTTTATCCTGGTTATGTTTTGATTGAGGCGAACCTTGCAGGCGAAGTTCCACACGTAATTAAAAATATTACAGGTGTTATCGGCTTTTTAGGTGAAACCAAAGGCGGAAACCCGGTGCCTATGCGTATCAGCGAAGTAAACAGGATCCTAGGAAAAGTGGATGAGCTGGTTGAAAGCGAAGGTACTGTTGCTACAAGATATACTGTAGGAGATTCAGTGAAAGTGATCAATGGTCCTTTCAACGGCTTTAATGGTGTGATCGAAGAAGTGATGGATGATAAACGTAAGATCAAGGTTACAGTGAAGATCTTCGGACGTAAGACTCCGGTGGAACTGAACTTTGGTGAGGTTGAATTAGAATAGTTAATTATTACGCGTTATTTATTTCGTGTTCAGAACCCGAAATAAGAAACGCGAAATAGAAAATAAAATTGGTGCCTGGATACTTAAGATTGAAATGAGCGCTTTGCTGCTTCCAACTCAAAGTAAACGGATTTCTCAAGAGAAAGGCACTGGTACAACAAATAAATAAAAAACAAACAATGGCAAAAGAGTTATCGGCAATTGTAAAATTGCAAATCAAAGGTGGAGCTGCTAACCCCTCGCCTCCCATTGGTCCTGCTTTAGGAGCCAAAGGTGTAAACATTATGGAGTTCTGCAAGCAATTTAATGCAAGAACCCAGGAAAATGCTGGTAAGATATTACCAGTTATCATCAATGTTTATACCGACAAGTCGTTTGATTTTGTTATCAAGCGTCCTCCTGTAGCGGTTCAGATCATGGAGACAGCCAAGATCAAAGCCGGTTCGGCAACCAGCAATCGTAAGAAAGTGGGCTCATTATCATGGGAACAGGTTCGCAAAATTGCTGAAGATAAAATTGTGGACATGAACTGTTTCACTATTGAGTCGGCTATGAACATGGTAGCGGGAACAGCTCGCAGCATGGGAGTTACTGTAACTGGTAACCGCCCTCATTAATTAATTTATTAACCAATCAAAAACAAAGCTTAACATGGCAACGTTGACTAAAAAAAGAAAGGCAGCTATCGCGAAATTCGACGCTAGCAAGTCTTATTCAGTTGCGGAAGCTTCGAAAATTGTGAAGGATATTACCACCACAAAATTTGATGCATCCGTGGATCTCGCGATCCGTTTAGGAGTTGATCCTCGTAAAGCTAATCAAATGGTACGCGGCACTGTTACCTTACCTCACGGTACTGGTAAAACTCTGCGCGTTTTAGCCCTGGTAACTCCTGATAAGGAAGCCGAAGCTAAAGCTGCAGGTGCTGATTTCGTAGGATTAGACGAATACATCGAGAAGATCAAAGGTGGGTGGACAGATGTGGATGTAATTATCACAATGCCATCCGTAATGGGTAAAGTAGGTGCATTAGGACGTGTACTTGGACCCCGTGGTTTGATGCCAAACCCTAAAACAGGAACTGTAACCATGGAAGTGGGCAAAGCAGTAACTGATTCAAAGGGTGGTAAGATCGACTTCAAGGTTGATAAGGCAGGGATCGTTCACGCAGGTATTGGAAAAGCATCTTTTGATGCCAACAAGCTCGCTGAAAACGCTAACGAACTTATGCAAACCATCATGAAGCTGAAGCCATCGAGCGCAAAAGGAACCTACGTAAAGTCGGTAACCCTTAGCAGCACAATGAGCCCAGGTGTAACCATCGACACTAAAATATTTTCCTAAATCACTGCTAAAAAATGAATAAAACCGAAAAAACACAGGTAATAGAGCAGTTGGTAGAGAAATTAAACTCTAACAACAAGATCTATTTAGCAGATTGTTCAACTCTTACAGTTGAGAAAGTAAACGCGTTCCGTAAAAAGTGTTTCGAGAAAAAAATCTCGGTAACAGTTGTAAAGAACACCTTGCTTAAAAAAGCGCTCGAAAGAGCAAACGACAGCAAACTGGCTGAACTTATCCCGGCGCTGAAGGGCGAAACCGCCCTGATGTTTACCGATACCTCTAATGCTCCTGCAAAGATCATTAAGGATTTCCGTAAAAAGGAGAAAAAGCCTGCTTTAAAAGCCGCGTACGTTGAAGAGATGATCTTCATCGGCGATGAGCAATTAGACTCGCTTGCTGGTCTGAAATCTAAAAACGAACTGATAGGCGAAGTGATAGCATTACTTCAGTCACCTATCCAGCGCGTTATGGGTGCTTTGGAAAACAAAGGCGGAAGCGACGAAGCTGCAGCTTAAGAAAAAACAATCCGGTGAAACCGAAAGGAAATCGTTTCACCAAACACTCTGAAAGAGGTCGAAGATCGCTTCAGAAAAACAAACAAATAAATAAATAATTAACACCGGGAGAGGATCAAATCTCGACCACAAACAAACCAATAAAATGGCTGATATCAAATCACTGGCAGACACATTAGTTGCCTTAACAGTAAAAGAAGTACAGGAATTAGCAAAAGTATTAAAAGACGAGCATGGTATCGAGCCTGCTGCTGTAGCTGTTGCTGCTGGCGGTGGAGCTGGTGCAGGTGCTGATGCTCCTGCTGCTAAAACATCTTTCGACGTAATGCTTCTTGAAGCAGGCGGAGCGAAATTAGGTGTAGTAAAAGTTGTAAAAGACCTTACAGGTTTAGGCCTGAAAGAAGCTAAGGACCTGGTAGACGGAGCTCCTAAGGCTATTAAAGAAGGTATTGGTAAAGAAGAAGCTGAAGCAATTAAAAAAGCTTTAGAAGACGCTGGTGCCAAGGCTGAGATCAAGTAATTGATTTCACCGAATTTTTTAGGGTGAAAACTGAAAAACCGGTCATTTTAGTAGGGAAAAAGGGGAATGCTGTTAAAAATGCATATAACCTGTCCCGCCTTCAATGATCGGTTTTCAAACCCTTTTTTAAATGGAAAAAAACACCGATCTTTAGAAGTCAAAATTGTATTAACGTAATATCAAATTAACATTGGCTGCGAACACTAAAACACCAAAACGAGTTAATTTCTCGTCTAATAAATTTCCGATCGAATATCCGGATTTCTTAGATATTCAGATAAAATCCTTCCAGGATTTTTTTCAGTTAGAAACCACACCAGAAAACCGTAAGAAAGAAGGCCTTTTTAAGGTGTTTGCTGAGAATTTCCCGATCTCCGATGCCCGAAATAATTTCGTGCTTGAGTTCAAGGATTATTATATCGATCCGCCACGCTACGCCCTTGATGAGTGTATCGAACGCGGTCTCACCTACTCTGTTCCGCTAAAGGCCAAGTTATACCTTTACTGTACAGACCCTGAACACGAAGATTTTGAGCCGATTATGCAGGACGTGTACCTGGGAACTATCCCATACATGACCCCAAAAGGTTCATTTATTATAAACGGCGCTGAGCGCGTAATTGTTTCCCAG
The DNA here is from genome assembly GCA_966211905.1 of uncultured bacterium. Classification (GTDB taxonomy): domain Bacteria; phylum Bacteroidota; class Bacteroidia; order B-17B0; family Aurantibacillaceae; genus Aurantibacillus. The sequence goes on along the minus strand of CBIHOL010000059.1, from coordinate 25,053 downwards.
TTACACCGTTCACCAGGCGTATTTTTTGGTCAAAGCCGTCACGCTAACGGAACCAAATTATACAGCGCGCGCGTAATTCCATTTAAAGGAAGCTGGATCGAATTCGCAACAGATATCAACAACGTAATGTACGCTTACATCGACCGTAAGAAAAAGTTACCTGTTACTACCCTGTTACGTGCGATCGGTTTCGAAAGCGACAAGCAGATCCTCGAGATCTTCGGTCTTGCCGATGAAATTAAAGTATCTAAAGCTGGTTTAAAACGTGAAGTTGGACGTCGTCTTGCTGCACGTGTTCTTAAAACCTGGTTAGAAGACTTCGTTGACGAAGATACCGGAGAAGTTGTTTCAATTGAGCGTAACGAGGTGATCCTCGACCGCGAAACTACTCTTGAAGATGAGCATATTGACCTGATCGTTGATGCTGGCGTTAAATCCATCATCCTTCACAAACAGGACGTTAATACAGCTGACTTCGCAATTATCTATAACACATTACAGAAAGATTCAACCAACTCTGAAAAAGAAGCAATTGAATTTATCTACCGTTTACTCCGTAACGCTGAGCCACCTGATGAGGAAACAGCACGCGGTGTAATTGATAAATTATTCTTCTCTGACAAACGTTACGATTTAGGAGAAGTAGGTCGTTACAGGATCAACAAAAAGCTTGGATTAAACATCCCTGCCGAGATCCGCGTTCTTACCAAAGAGGACATGATCCTCATCATTAAATACCTGATCGAGCTTATTAACTCGAAAACAGATGTGGATGATATCGATCACCTTTCAAACCGTCGTGTACGTACAGTTGGAGAACAATTGTATTCACAGTTCGGTGTTGGTCTGGCACGTATGGCGCGCACCATCCGCGAGCGTATGAACGTTCGTGATAACGAGGTGTTCACTCCTACCGACCTTATCAATGCAAAAACTTTATCGTCTGTGATCAACTCGTTCTTCGGAACAAACCAGTTATCACAGTTCATGGATCAAACCAATCCGTTATCTGAGATCACTCACAAGCGTCGTTTGTCGGCACTCGGGCCAGGTGGTCTTAGCCGTGAGCGTGCAGGTTTCGAGGTTCGTGACGTTCACTACACGCACTACGGACGTCTTTGTACCATTGAAACACCAGAGGGACCAAATATCGGTCTGATCTCTTCACTTTGTGTTTACGCAAAAGTGAACAAACTTGGATTTATTGAAACTCCTTATCGTAACGTTGCTAACGGGAAACTGGACGTAAATAAACCAATCATTTATTTAACTGCAGAAGAAGAAGATCAAAAGAACATTGCTCAGGCAAACGTTGATCTTGATGAAAAAGGAAATATCAAAACCAAAAAAGTAACAGCACGTTACGAAGGTGATTTCCCTATTATTGAGCCAGACAAAGTGCATCTGATGGACATTGCTCCAAACCAGATTGCTTCTATCGCTGCTTCATTAATTCCGTTCCTTGAGCATGATGACGCTAACCGTGCGCTCATGGGATCAAACATGCAACGTCAGGCTGTACCCCTTCTTCGTCCACAGGCTCCAATTGTTGGAACCGGTATCGAAGCGCGTGTGGCTGAAGACTCCCGCGTACTGATCAACTCAGAAGGTGATGGAATTGTTGAGTATGTAGATGCTCAGTCAATCACAATCAGGTACAACCGTAACGAAGAAGAGAAGCTTATCAGCTTTGAAGGCGACGTTAAGACATACAAATTAACCAAGTTCCAGAAAACCAACCAGAGCACCTGTATCAACCTGAAACCTATCGTTAAGAAAGGTGACAAGGTATCAAGAGGACAAGTTCTTTGCGAAGGTTATGCAACGCAAGACGGTGAGTTAGCTCTTGGAAGGAATCTTAAAGTGGCGTTCATGCCATGGAAAGGTTACAACTTTGAGGATGCTATCGTTATCAATGAGAAGATCGTTCGTGAAGACATCTTTACTTCGATCCACATTGATGAGTATACACTTGAAGTGCGCGACACAAAACGTGGTATGGAGGAATTAACTCCGGACATCCCTAACGTAAGTGAAGATGCAACCAAGGACCTGGACGAAAAAGGAATTATCCGCATTGGTGCTGAAGTTAAAGAAGGTGATATCCTCATCGGTAAGATCACTCCTAAAGGAGAAACTGATCCTTCACCGGAAGAGAAACTCCTTCGTGCGATCTTCGGTGACAAAGCCGGTGACGTAAAAGACGCTTCTTTACGCGTATCTCCATCTATTAAAGGTGTGATCGTTGACAAGAAATTGTTCTCACGCGTTATTAAAGATAAAAAAGCGAAAGCTGAAGAAAAACCTCTGGTTGAGAAACTGGATACCGACTACGAAAAAAATAACTACAACCTGAAATTAAAACTCGTTGACAAGTTATTCGTTCTTGTAAATGGCCGCACTTCACAAGGTGTTACAAACATCCTTGGAGAAGAAGTTGTGCCACGCGGTACCAAATTCACTCAGAAGTTACTTGAGCGTATCGATTACAGCGAGGTTAATCCAAGCAACTGGACAACAGATAAAGACAAGAACGAACAGATCGAACGTTTGTTACATAACTTCCTGATCCAGTACAACGATTATTTAGGAAAATACAAGCGTGAGAAATTCCAGATCACTGTTGGTGACGAACTACCAAATGGAATTGTTCAGTTAGCTAAAGTTTACATCGCTCAGAAACGTAAATTAAAAGTTGGTGATAAGATGGCGGGCCGCCACGGTAACAAAGGTATCGTAGCCCGTATCGTGAAAGAAGAAGACATGCCGTTCCTTGAAGATGGAACACCTGTTGACATCGTTCTGAATCCACTGGGTGTACCATCGCGTATGAACCTTGGACAGATCTATGAAACTGTTCTTGCATGGGCAGGTGAGAAACTTGGAATGAAGTTCTCTACTCCTATCTTCGACGGTGCAACAGTTGACCAGATCGACGAATACACCAAGAAAGCAGGCTTACCACAGTTTGGCCGTACGTACCTGTACGATGGCGGAACCGGTGAGCGTTTTGATCAGCCTGCAACAGTAGGTATCATTTACATGCTGAAACTCGGACACATGGTTGACGACAAGATGCACGCGCGTTCTATCGGACCTTACTCTCTCATTACTCAACAACCTCTCGGTGGTAAAGCACAGTTCGGTGGTCAGCGTTTTGGTGAGATGGAGGTTTGGGCACTCGAAGCATACGGTGCAGCCAATGTTCTCCAGGAATTATTAACTGTGAAGTCGGATGATGTGACTGGCCGTGCGAAAGCTTATGAAGCGATCGTAAAAGGTGAGAACATCCCTACCCCGGGCATCCCTGAATCATTCAACGTATTGTTGCATGAACTAAGAGGTCTGGCGTTAGATATCACTATGGACTAATTGACGATTATTCACCGGCGCTTCGACAAGCTCAGCGACCGGCGAATAAGTCAGCCAGTTAAATTGTAAATCGTAAATAACAAAATTGTAAATCAAAAAATGGCGTTAAGAAGAGATAATAAACAAAAATCAAATTTCTCAAAGATCACCATCAGCCTTGCTTCGCCGGAAACTATCCTGCGCCGCTCAAGTGGTGAGGTTTTGAAACCGGAAACGATCAACTACCGTACGTACAAGCCTGAAAGAGATGGTTTGTTCTGCGAGCGTATTTTCGGGCCGGTAAAAGATTACGAATGTCATTGCGGTAAGTACAAGCGTATCCGTTACAAAGGGATTGTTTGCGACCGTTGTGGTGTTGAAGTAACTGAAAAGAAAGTACGTCGTGAGCGTATGGGTCACATCAATTTAGTGGTGCCTGTTGCTCATATCTGGTATTTCCGCTCGTTACCAAATAAAATTGGTTACCTGCTTGGACTTCCGACAAAAAAATTAGACATGATCATTTACTACGAGCGTTACGTAGTAATCAATGCCGGAAATGCTGCTGAAAATGGCGTGAGCTATCTTGACTTCCTAACAGAAGAAGAGTATCTTAATGTAGTTGACAGCCTTCCGAAAGAAAACTCAATGCTTGACGACAGCGATCCTAATAAGTTCGTAGCGAAAATGGGTGCTGAAGCGGTGCAGGAATTGTTATCGCGTCTGAACCTTGATGAACTTTCTTACGACCTTCGTCACAAAGCAAATACAGAAACTTCACAGCAACGTAAAAATGAAGCGTTAAAACGTCTTCAGGTTATCGAAGCATTCCGCCAGGCTAACCAGAATGTGGTTAACAAACCTGAGTGGATGATCGTGAAAGTTGTCCCTGTTATTCCGCCAGAACTTCGTCCACTCGTTCCACTGGATGGTGGCCGTTTCGCGACTTCCGATCTTAATGACCTCTACCGTCGTGTTATTATCCGTAATAACCGTCTGAAGCGTCTCATCGAGATCAAAGCTCCTGATGTGATCTTACGTAACGAAAAACGTATGTTACAGGAATCAGTTGACTCATTGTTCGACAACTCCCGTAAATCAAACGCAGTAAAAACTGACAGCAACCGTCCTTTAAAATCACTTTCTGATTCATTGAAAGGTAAACAAGGTCGTTTCCGTCAGAACTTACTCGGTAAACGTGTTGACTACTCTGCACGTTCGGTAATTGTTGTAGGACCTGAATTAAAATTACACGAGTGCGGTCTTCCAAAAGAAATGGCTGCTGAATTATTCAAACCGTTTATCATCCGCAAGATGATCGAGCGTGGTATTGTTAAGACAGTAAAATCGGCCAAGAAGATCGTTGATAAAAAAGAACCAATTGTCTGGGATATTCTTGAGAACGCCCTGAAGGGACACCCGGTGATGCTTAACCGCGCCCCGACCCTCCACAGGTTAGGTATCCAGGCATTCCAGCCAAAATTAATCGAAGGAAAAGCGATCCAGCTTCACCCACTCGTTTGTACAGCCTTTAACGCTGACTTCGACGGTGACCAGATGGCGGTACACGTTCCATTGGGACATGCTGCGATCCTGGAAGCTCAGATCTTAATGCTTGCTTCCCACAACATCCTTAACCCATCTAACGGTGCACCGGTAGCGGTGCCATCGCAGGACATGGTGCTTGGTCTGTACTACCTGACCAAGTCTAAGAAAAACCTGCCTAACGATAAAGTTAAAGGTGAAGGAAAAATATTCTACAGTGCAGAAGAAGTAATTGTTGCTCTTAACGAGAAAGCAGTTGACATGCACGCTCAGATCAAGATAAAGATCACTAACGCTCTTGAAGGAGAGAAATTAGTGACCAAGCTGATCGACACCACTGTAGGTCGCGTTATCTTTAACGTAGTGGTTCCGCATGAAGTTGGTTATATCAATGAATTGCTAACCAAAAAATCACTCCGTGATATCATCGGAATGGTGGTTAAGAAAACAGGTATGGCTAAAACAGCCAAGTTCCTTGATGATATTAAGGAATTAGGTTTCCGCACCGCGTTTAAAGGTGGTCTTTCATTTAACCTTGGCGATATCCAAACGCCTGCAGAAAAAATGAAGATCATTGACGAAGCACAGGTACAGGTTGACGAAGTTATCGGCAACTACAACATGGGCTTTATCACTAACAACGAGCGTTACAACCAGATCATCGACATCTGGACACATACCAACTCAAAAGTTACTAAAAAGGTACTTGACAGCCTGAATGCGGACAGACAAGGATTTAATCCTGTGTTTATGATGCTTGACTCAGGTGCACGTGGATCTAAAGAGCAGATTAAACAGCTTAGTGGTATGCGTGGTCTGATGGCTAAACCTCAGAAAGCCGGTGATACAACGACCTCAATTATCGAGAACCCTGTATTATCGAACTTCCGTGAAGGTCTGTCCATCCTCGAGTACTTCATTTCAACCCACGGTGCCCGTAAGGGTCTGGCGGATACGGCCCTTAAAACGGCTGATGCCGGTTACCTGACCCGTCGTTTGGTTGACGTTGCACAAGACGTTATCATTAATGAGTTCGATTGCGGAACCCTTCGCGGATTAAGCATGACGGCACTTAAAAACAATGATGATGTTGTTGAGACATTATATGACCGCGTTCTTGGACGTACTGCTGTAACTGATGTGTTCCACCCAACTTCGGGCGAACTGATCATTGCAGGTGGTGACGTGATCACTGAAGATATCGCAATGATCGTTGAAAAATCTCCTATTGAGACTATCGATATCCGTTCCGTATTAACCTGCGAAAGCCGCAGCGGTGTTTGCGCTAAATGTTACGGACGTAACCTTGCAAATGGTCGTCTGGTGCAGTTAGGTGAAGCTGTTGGTGTTATTGCAGCACAGTCTATCGGTGAGCCAGGTACACAGTTAACGCTTCGTACCTTCCACGTGGGTGGTACAGCTTCTAACATTGCCGCTTCATCAAGCTTAGTTGCGAAATATGATGGTATCCTCGAGATCGACGAACTACGTACAGTAGAACGTTTGAACCAGGAAGGTGTTAAAGCCAACATCGTTATCGGACGTTCAACAGAGATGCGTATCATCGACGTTAACACAGGAATCACATTAACTACAGGTAACGTACCTTACGGTTCAAGCCTGTACGTGAAGCCAGGTGCTAAGGTGAAAAAAGGTGAACTCATCTGCGACTGGGATCCGTATAACGCGGTTATCGTTTCTGAATTTGGTGGAAGCGTTGAATTTGAGCATATCAAAGAAAACGTAACCTTCCGTGAAGAAAGCGACGAGCAAACAGGATTCCGCGAAAAAGTGATCATCGAAAGCCGTGATAAGACCATGAGCCCGTTGATCCGCATCGTGGACAAAAAAGGAGAAACATTAAAATCATATAACATTCCTGTAAGCGCTCACATCATTGTGAACGAAGCTGCGAAGATCGAACCAGGCCAGGTGCTTGTTAAGATCCCACGTGTAACAGGAAAAACAGGTGACATCACCGGTGGTCTTCCACGTGTTACTGAGCTTTTCGAAGCGCGTAACCCGAGCAACCCTGCCGTGGTAAGTGAGATCGATGGTATTGTAAGCTTCGGTAAGATCAAACGTGGTAACCGCGAAGTGATCATTGAAGCTAAAACCGGAGAGCAACGTCGTTACCTGGTTAACTTAAGTAAACACATCCTTGTTCAGGAAAATGACTTCGTACGTGCAGGCGATGCCTTATCAGACGGAGCTGTAAGTCCTGGCGATATCTTAGCCATTAAAGGTCCAACTGCAGTGCAGGAGTACCTGGTGAATGAGATCCAGGAGGTTTACCGTTTACAAGGTCAGAAACTGAATGATAAACACTTCGAAACCATTGTGCGTCAGATGATGCGTAAGGTTGAGATCGTTGATCCGGGCGACACTATGTTCCTCGAACAGCAACTGATCAATAAAGGTGACTTCATGACTCAGAACGATGAGATTTTCGGTAAGAAAGTCGTGATCGAACCAGGTGATAGTTCAGACCTTAAGCGTGGACAGATCATTACAGCGCGCAAGCTGCGTGATGAGAACTCTGTGTTGAAACGTAAGGACAAGAAGCTGATCGAAGCGCGTGATGCAGTTCCTGCAACCGCTAACCCGATCCTTCAAGGTATTACCCGTGCGTCGTTGCAAACCAACAGCTGGATCTCAGCTGCATCGTTCCAGGAAACTACAAAAGTACTGAACGAAGCTGCAGTGAACGGAAAGGTGGATACTCTCTTAGGATTAAAAGAAAACGTAATTGTTGGACATTTAATTCCAGCGGGAACAGGTTTACGCCAGTACGAAAAACTGGTAGTAGGCAGCCGCGAAGAGTACGAGCGCCTGATGGCTTCGAAAGAAGAAGTTGGAGAAGAGGCATAACTCTCAATTTACGATTGACGATTTACGATTTACGATTTACGATTGTAAAGAGTTAACGGAAAGTATAAGATTAAAAACCCTGGGTATTTGCCCGGGGTTTTTTGTTTAAACCAAATGAAGGTACGAAGTACGAAGTACGAGGTACGAAGTACGAAGGAATTGTTCCTGCATTCCGTTCGAAGTACGAGGTACGAAGTACGAGGTACACGGCGGCTTTCTTAACACCAATTACACTAATTACTCTAATACACTAATTATTAAAATTACACCAATTAAAGAGGCATAGAGCCGGAGGATGGACGAGCCAGTGCGGTGGGTTGGTAGCGCGTCCTGCATTTCGTTTTATTTATGATTGACGAATTGTAATCGGAAAACATAAAAATAAAAAGCCTGGGTAGTGGCTAAAAATTGATTTGAAAAACTGTTTAAATCGGTCCGGCTATTCATTCCTTGAAAGCCTATTTTGACTTGTTGCCCACCTCAAAAAAAATTATATATTTGGTTATCAAATCCCAACTAAATGAAACGTGCAATTAATTCCCATAAGGCATTACTGGTTTTCTTCGCAATGTTTTGCATAAGTTCAAAAGCAAATATATCATGTGCGGTCGCGGCCGGATGTCCTACGATCGTAGTATCGCCGGTTCAAGCTACAGTATGCGCAGGAAAAAGTGTGACGCTAAGTGCGAGCGGTGCGGTAAATTACACGTGGACCAAAAGCCCGGGTGGTCCCGCTCCCCAGTATACACCGGTTATTGCAGTAACTCCGACTTCAAGTACATTGTACAAAGTTATTGGCGACGACGGACAAGGCTGCAAGGATAGTGCACAGGTGGTTGTTGTTGTGAACCCAATGCCAAACGTGACAACCGCTGCCAATAAAACACTTGTGTGTGTGGGTGCGCCGTCAACTTTGATTGCCGGGCCTGGCGGCACACTTCATAGTTTTCAATGGAGCAGCAATGCGGGAGGAGCTCAAACTAATACGGTCGTAGTTACACCGACAATCGCAACGGTTTATCAAGTTACCGTCACCAATAATTCAACAGGTTGTAGCGCATCCCGAAGTATACAGGTGAATGTTTTTGATCCTATTGTTTCCCTGGTTGGTACCGGCACGGCCTGCGTGGGAAGTCCGCTCAGTTTCAGCATTAATGGATTACCAGCAACAAACTATAGCATCGCTCCACCGCCGGGTCCAAGCCTTACCGCGTTACCAGGAACCACCCATTATACTTTGTCAGGGTATCAATGGTCGGCTGGCAATTATGTAAGCTGTTATGATTCTGATACCGTCTCAGTAACTGGTCTTCCCACACCTGTAATCACTGTGGCCGCCTCACCCACTCTACTCTGTGAAGGTGAAAGTTCAACAATTACTGCAGAAGGAGGTATAACGTATACATGGAACGTACCGGGAAGCGGAAACGCAATTACAGTGACCGCCGCTAATAATAGTATTTACAAAGTGACAGGAAGCGGAAGCAACGGCTGCGTGAGTAATGCTACTATTGCACTGGGCGTCTTGCCATGTACAGGTGTTTCAGAGGTGTCATCTCTAAATAATGACATCCGGATCTTTCCAAATCCAAACAACGGCGATTTTACGATACAGTCGGAATCTGATGTCGAAATTCGAATCATTAATATAATTGGACAGGAAATAAAAAAGCTAACACTTGACGAGCAAAACCGACACCGGGTTAATCTAAATCATCTACCGGAAGGAGTTTATTTTGTTTCAGGAAGTAGCGGAGATTCCATCGTCATAGTGCGGTAGCATCGGGGCTTTCTTAACACTAATTACACCAATTACACTTATTCGCCAATTATTTCAAATTACACCAATTAAAGAGGCATAGAGCTCAAATGTAGAAAACGGGTTTGCCAAAAAGTCCCAGCTTGTTAAAATGAGCGGTATAAAATTTGCTTGAAACTATTTGTACGGGGCTGGGCACTTCAGTCCTGTTTAATCGTTCCTAACACCGCCCGAAAATGAAAAAGATCTTTTCTCTCCAGCTCCTGCTAGTGACAGGAGTTTATTTTGCACAAACGCCACCTGTTTCCCTGCGACCAGACATTAAAGTAAAACACATCATGGATGTTAAAGAAAAATGTTCGCGCATGGCGAAAGACCCGGTAAGCGGGAATCTCTTTTACATTACCTCAGTAGGGAAAGTTTATGAAATAAAGAACATTAATACCAAACCGCATGATTCGCTGCTTTATACGGAAGCCGATCACGGTATTGCGTATTTACAGGGTATGACGTTTATTGACAGTTCGCTGTTTGTGATCGGCAATAAAATGATCGACTCCACTATTACGCATGGTCTGATAAAAAAAGCAGTACTGCAACCAGACGGCAAACGAAAATGGGTTGATGTGATGACTACGGCTCCATATCCGCAGAGCTACACGTGGTATGATCACGGCTTCAGCGGACTTGTAGCAAGTATGGATAAAAATTACCTGCTCTTTACCAGCGGCTCACGGACGGATCACGGAGAAATTCAAACCAATAAAGGACTTTACCCTGGCCTGAGAGAGGTTCCGCTTACCTCTGCCCTATTCCGGATCCCTGCTAATTCAGAAAATCTGACGCTGCCTAATGATGAAACCGGTTTAATCCCTTACTTATATGCTGATGGATTACGAAATACATTTGATCTTGCGTTCAATTCTGATGGCGAACTTTTTGGCACTGAAAATTCAGGCGACCGCGACGATCCTGATGAAATGAACTGGATCAGGCAGGGAAAACATTATGGATTTCCGTGGATCATGGGCGGTAATGACAATCCCCAGCAGTTTCCCGGATATGACAAAAACAAAGATCCCCTGCTGAATGTGCAATCGCATTGTTATATCCAGGGTTATTATGGTGATGATCCAACATTCCCGCCAAAAGGATCTCAGGCTTTTGTTCCATCCCTGGTTAATATCGGACCCGATGGAGATAACTATCGTGAAATTTCAGGATACGTGAAGGATGGAAGCATCACGGGAAAATTCCTTGGAAGTTTTACACCGCACCGCTCACCGCTAGGCCTTTCGTTTGACCGAAACCGGATACTGGACAATGAATTTGTAGGAGATGGTTTCGCTGTATCCTACACAAGAGGAGGCGACTCCACAGGGCTTGACCAGTATGGATATCCCGGAACCATAGTCGATCACGGTCAGGACCTGCTTCACATTAAATTGATCCCTCACAGCGAGGAAGGATACAGGATAAGCACAACAACGCTTATAAAAGATTTCAGCAACCCGGTAGACACAGAGCTTGATGGAAACAATCTATATGTGATCGAATATAATGACAGTGGTACAGGACGACTTTTACGGGTCACGCTGCCGGCTTCGCCGACGTATATTGCGGATAACACCTCGTCACCTGAAGTGGCGATCTATCCAAACCCCGGCAATGGAAAATTCACTGTTGAAGTTCAACATATCTCGGATGCTGCCTCTGTATGCGTGTATGATGCACTGGGTAAATGTGTACTCGATTCAAGTCCGCTAAAAAGCCTCAAGCCCGACTGCACTTCTGAATTTTGCATTGACCTGAGAGGTCAGGCCAAGGGTGTATACCTGCTGCAAATTAAAAGTGATGAACAGCAGATCACAAAAAAGCTGGTGGTTGAATAGAACTCCGCTTTAATGAACACTTATTTATAAAGAACTTATTTTACGTCGTGGAGCACGAGTAATGGATAATCTGCATGTGAAGCCATCTCGCGGGTGTAGTGTTTTTCAATAACAGATCCTGAATTACGGGCTACCATGGCCACCAGGCCTATGTCCCTGTGATCATCAAGGTAATACCTGATAGACTTCATAACATTAGTTCCAAAAACTGTTACTCGTTCACTTTCAATCTCAGGATTAAAATAATGCATGAGAGCGCTTCGCTCAAGTTTAGTGAGATCGTGCAGCGCTGTGTGTTTTGGTCTCACATTCAGAACCCTGACCTTCGGTTTAATGATCAGCAAAGCAATCTCTTTCAGGATAGCAAGAACATCCATAGTTTTCAGCTCATAAAGATCGGTCGCGAACACCACCCTGTTCCTGTTCATTTTGTTGAAATCCTTAAAAGTGACTGACTCCGGAATAACCAGCACAGGTATTTTAATTTTGGAAAGAACATTCACCGTGTTGCTTCCAATCAGGATCTTTTTTAAACCACTTGCGCCGCGGGTTCCCATTACAATCAACTTTGGCTGATGAATCCCCGCTATTTTTTTTAAAGCAGAAATAATGTTTCCGTGTGCCAACTGGTACTCACAGCGGAAGTCCTTACCGCCAGCCCGTTTAAGATCCGACAGTATGCCTTCGAGCTGTTTAGTTGCGCCTGCCGCCTCGTCGCCTTTCTTACAAACATTTACAATAATTAGAAGAGCAGTAGTGCGCCTGCATATCTGGGCAGCAAACAAAAGCGCGTTATGCGCAACCGGTGAAAAATCAGTAGGGGCTATAACAATATTAGCAGTCATACCTGTAATTTTTTGAAAACTACACATAAGCTTTCACCTGTCAAATATTCCAGGCTTTTTCAGGGGTTAACACACATTCCTTTAACTGCAATACCCGATATTCTGCCTAAGAAATAAATTGAATTACTATTCATTTAAGTTCCAAACAAGTTTGCTCTACGGACCTGATTTGTTAATTACCTTGAGGATACGGTTAATTACTATTGCTGTTCAGCAAAACAAAACCAGTTATTTTCACGGCAGATAAAATCACACACCATGAAAAAAAGAATACTGTTTTTTTCGGCTTTGTTGTCATCCGGCCTGTGTTTAGCGCAGGACATGGGCACCGACAGTATACCGAAAAACAAAAAGGGCAACGAGATCCTGCCCAAAAAAGGCGATATAGGTCTTGGATTTAATGCAATCCCCATCATCGACATGTTTCTTACTTCCTTTCAGCCGGGTGCAACCGGTGCGGGAAGCATTGTTCAAAGCACGTCGAACAACCAGATCGTGGGAAAATATTTCCTGGATGCCAGAACCGCCATCCGGGTTAGATTCGGAATTAATAATATTGCGGGCACTGCAACTAATTTTCTGCAGGATGCAGCTGCAATGAATTCCGCCAGCCAGGGAACAGCTGACGATATTGCCGCAGCTTCGTTGCTCACTGTTGAGGACAAACTGACTTTCAGAAAAACAAATATGCTGTTATCTCTGGGGCTTGAAAAAAGAAGGGGCTATCGTCGACTGCAGGGCTTTTATGGCGCGGAGTTCGGGGTAGGTAAAACCGGGTCAATTGAACGTGTTACCTACGGCAACGCATTTTCAGATCAATTTCCGACATACTACACCAGCGATTTTAATACCATGGCCACCGCCACCGTTAACCCTACTGATCCTGGCCGGAGCGCCAGGGAACTTGAAACAAAATACCAGGGAGGATTCAGATTTGGTTTAAGAGGATTTATAGGAATAGAGTATTTTATTTTTACGAAGATCTCTATAGGAGCAGAATACGGATGGGGTTGGTCGATCGCAACACGAGGTGCAGCAACACAATCGCGTGAAGTTTATGTTAACGGTCAGAACGGTCCGAGCGTTATTACGGAGGAAGTGAACTCTGATTCAAAAGCCTCCAACCGCGGTTTTTCTGTAGACAACAACAACGGGGCGATCTTTTCCATGAACAACACGCTCAATGGTAATACCGCGCTCAGTGGTGGCGCAGGGGCTTTAACACTAATGTTCCATTTTTAAACACTTAAAAAAATTAATCCCAATATGAAAAATACGATTTTAGCACTGTCATTGACAGCCATTTTAGTTTCCTGCAAGAAGGACGATCCGGAAAACACTTTTACACCTACCGATGTAACAGGCACTACCACAGTGAAAGGTAATATCAGCAAAAATGTGATCACTCCCGATGGAAGCGGAGGATGGACAAATTCATCAACTGCAAGGATCGCCGCAAAAGACGTTCACGTGTCGATAACGGTAGCGAAAAAATCCCTCTACCCGAATTCCAGTGCGCAGGGTGCGGATGTATATCGCGCCACTACAGATGCCGATGGAAATTACAGCATGAATGTAAAAACCAACGCGCAAGGCGTTGAAGCGCTTGTGACCATTGAAGGATTTACCGGTACGCTTGATACCATCGCAAACGGTGAAACACGCAAGGGACTAAGCACCTCGTTCCAGGGAACCAACTTTACGAAAACCCTTGTGATTGGACAAACGGCACAAATTGATTACAGCTTTAATTCCAACCAGATCTCCACTAACCCCAACGGGATCCAAACCGGAAAAGCTACATTAACCGGTTCGGTCAGTGTAAGTCTCATCAAACAAACAATGACAGGTACAGTTGTAAGCCTGAGCTTTATTAATGCTCCGGTTCACGAAGGACATAAGGTTTACCTGAGGTTAAATAATGATCCTGTGTCGTTGAGTCCAAAAGTTTACGAAACTTCAACGGATATAAACGGACAGTACACGTTTGATCTGACTACAGTTGAGATGGGTACACCAGGTTTTCCTCAGACTGCAACCGTATGGATCAATGATTTTGCGGCGACCAGAGACACTATCAAGCCAAATAACACGCGGGTACTGGGACAACCAGGTGTTTTCCAGATGAGCAGTGTGAGCCAGGCCGGGTTATATAACAATGCGATCAAAAATGCGGTGTATGTGCGTTACAATACGTTCCTTCCAAATTGAGAAACAGCAGACGCAGATTACACAGATTTCACAGAGCATAATGCTTGACTTTTTCTGTGATTAACCCGAAATAAAAAAGGCTTCCGTTCGGAAGCCTTTTTTATAAATTAATTAAAAGAATAAATTTCACAGATTCTTTTCATCTGCGTAATCAGCGAAATCTGCGTCTTTCTTACGCGAATTTCTTCTCGAACTCTTTCATACAATCCACCAATACCTGCACACTTTCAACAGGCAGTGCATTGTAAAGCGAAGCGCGGTATCCTCCTACATCACGATGTCCACGGAGACCGCTGATATTTGCGTCTTTCCAGAATTTATCGAATTCGGGCTCAAGTTCAGGTTTATTTAGAAGAAAGCAGACGTTCATATCGCTGCGATCTTCTTTTGCGGTGGTACCCACAAACATTGAATTTCTGTCAATCTCATTATAAATGAGGTCCGCTTTTTTCCTGTTCAGGGCTGAGATCCAGCTGATACCGCCATTTTTCTTTAACCACTGAAGAGTGAGGAGTGTAACATAAATTGGAAATACAGGAGGAGTATTATACATACTTCCGCTTTTTATATGAACGTTGTAGTCCATCATTGAAAGCATTTTACGGCCTGTCTTGCCAAGCGCGTCTTTCTTCACCATTACCATTGTGCTTCCGGCAGGCCCCATATTTTTCTGAGCGCCGGCATACACCAGTGTAAATTGTTTTGCATCCACCGGACGGCTAAAAATATCGGAACTCATGTCAACTACAACCGGAACAGATGTATTCGGATACTCCTTCATCTGGGTTCCATAAATAGTATTATTGCTTGTAAGGTGCAGGTAGTCTGCATCTCCAGGAACTTCATACCCTTTAGGAATGTAAGTGAATTTTTTATCTTCAGAAGAAGCTATCACTTTTGTATTCCCAATAAGCTTTGCTTCTTTAATGGCCTTGCTTGCCCATACGCCAGTGTTAACATACGCAGCATACCCGTTTTCACGAAGAAGATTGTAAGGCACCATTGCAAACTGAAGGCTTGCACCTCCGCCCAGATACATTACTTCATAGTCGTCACCTACTCCAAAAAGTTCTTTTATGATAGAACGGGCTTCGTCCATCACTTTCTCATAGTTCTTGCTACGGTGTGAGATCTCGAGCAAGGAAAGATTTAGATTGTCAAAATTTATGCAGGCGTCTGCTGCGCCTTTAAGAACTTCGGCAGGCAGGATTCCCGGGCCGGCGCTGAAGTTGTGTATTTTAGTCATAGAGTGGTTTTTGATTGGTAAAGTTAACATTTATATAAATTCTAAAATCTAAATTCTAAATTCTAATTCGCAGCGGTTCAAGGCCTAAACTCTGGATCAGATGGAACAGTCAATTTCTAACGTCCAATATCTCATTTCCAACCTGGAAAAACCGTTTAAACTTTGCGATCTCTGCGTCTCTGCGCGCCACTGTCATGGTTCAAATAATAACAGATCCCCGGAATTCAAAGTAACAATAAGCGTCGAATCCTTCAGCTTCTGCACGCCCGCAACCCCGCTGGCAACGGTATCCCCTGCACTATTAATGATGGTTTTTTGATCATCATCTAGCATAAAAAAAGATTGTGTCAGGCGTTCAATCTCAGCAGTGGTGGAATAAACTTCCTTGCCTTCAGAATTAATGAGGTAATATTTGTCCTTTAAACTTACGATTGCGGTACCACCGGCAAAGTCATCAGCCTCAGAATATTTAAAGGGGATGCGTTGTTGCATTTTGGAATCAAGATAACCATACTTACCGCGCTTTTTTACCAGCATCATTCCACCGGAAACAAAATTAACTTCGTCATACTGCCCGTAAGGAATAAGCTGGTGCCCATTCTGATCGATCAGGGCCTGCTGTTTCTTTTTAAGAAGCTTAAATGTTTGTCCGTCGGTGTAATACGTTACCGGTTTTTCGCGGGCATAGTCATAGGTAACCGCTGCTACAAAACAGCGATTACGCGAACTATAAAAGCCGTATTGATTATCTGCTACTAAAAGATATATGGGATAATTCGTTTTCAATACCAGGTCGTACGAAGGTTCCATTTGCAAGCGGCCACTGGCTGAGATCAGACCATATTTGCCATTTTGCCGTACCGATGCCAGTCCATCGGCATCAAAATCGGAGATCCATTCGTACTGTGCGCTAATAACCGGCCCGTTCTTTGAAGAAAATCCATAGAGATGACCATCAGTATAATAAGCATATCCATTTTTAAAATCTCCGAGCTTAATGAATCGTGGCTCGAGGATCACCTGCCCGTAGTTATCGAGTGCACCGTATTTACCGTTCAATTTTACAACATATGAATCATCCGACAACTCGCTGATCTCGTCGTATTCCTTTGAAATGACCTGTCCCTGGCGGTTGATAAAAACCCATTTACCTTTTTGCTTTACCGGGGCACTTCCATTGTTAAACACAGATGCTTCCTCAAATATTTTACCGAAAGGATTTTGATTCTCCTTATTGATAAAATAAACAGAGTCACCTTTTACCACCAGCGACAGTCCTTCGCGAAACTCAGAGGCCGCTTCGTATTCTGCTTTAATGTGAATATCACCCTGCTCGTCGGTAAATCCAAAAAGATCATCTTTCTCGAAAGGATACAACACCAGCTTGTTCAATTCAAGCTCATGCAGGATTGAATTCTTGAGAGGGAACGCGGGATAGGATTCCAGGAACTTCTTTAATTCAGTATAAGAATATGCTTTTACACTGAGCGAAAAGAGTAGTTTCCAGGCCTCCAGGTTCTGGGGAGCCTGGGGATAGGCCGAAACAAAGTGCGCAAGTCCTTTTACATCCTTATTTTGTTTGTAGATGAAGAACAGACGTTCGTATGCTGTGTTGGCGAGAGGACTCTGCGGATATTTGGAGAGAAATGAGTTGTAAGAGGCGGCACTGTGATCAAGAGTATTCTCTTCATACAGCTGTCGTTCCCTGAACATTTTCGCATCTTCCAGGAATTGGCTTTGAGGATGTGTGAGAATAAAAAAAGCAGTACTGTCGCTGTTGTGCACCTGTACCAGGTGGTCAAACTCAAGTTCGTCGCGCAATAGCACAGCCTGGTGAAGTGTACCCTCATCTGATAAATAATAATCCCTCAGAAAATTGTCGAGTGCAGCCACGGAATTTTCTTTTTTTACCAGCTGTAATTTTTCTGCGCCGATAGTGGCAGCAAGTGCGGTAATGGCCGGCAGATCGATGGTATGAGTGGGCGAGACAAATGGTTTTTGTTTTATCAAAAACGTATTATGACTGAGGTTAATGTATTTGCGTGCGCTATCGTAGTTATGAAACGGGTTATCACGGCGACTGAAGATGGTAGCTAAACCGAAGCTGGCAAAAGGATCTGGTTGCTTTTTCTGAATGGAATAAAATAATTTACGGGCTTTGAAATAATCGTATTCATGTAATGCCGCGAAGGCTTTTTCCGGTTTACCAGCCCGTAAAGAAGAGGCTGACACGAAAAAGATCAGCAGGAGAAAACAGAACTGTTTATGATAGCAGAGTTTCAAGGAGGCGAAGATTAGGAAATATTTGGGGGAGTGCAACAAGATTAGTGTTTTTTATAGAACTGGCAGCGCATAGAAGCAGAGATTAAGACGCAGATTGCACCGATTGCACAGAACTGTGTGTAAGCCGACGTCAAAAAATTTCGCAGAAGACTATAAAGTTACACGGCGCGTCAGTTACAATTATAGCATAAGTAGGAGCAAAATTTCCAGGCACAATCAGTGAAATCCCTGAACCCGTGAATCGTTTCCAGCCTGCAGCACCAAGCCGATACTGGACCCCTCAACCTTGGCCCTGTACTTCTTATCGCGTAATTCGTGTAATTAATGTAAAAATTAACCGTGTTGTCGTATCTTTGCGCCGATGTTTACTCCTGGCAGAATATGGTTTGTGGCGATCTTTGTGGTGGCGTTCATCATTATGCTGATCTGGAGTTACCGCAAAGAGGCCCGGCTCAATAAAATTCATTTCAGGAGAGCTTATCTTGTCATAATCGCCCTGCTGGCCTTCCTTGTGGTACAATTCCTGATTGTTAAAATGAGACAGCTGATGTAAGAAATTTCGCGTTTTTGTTAATTTTTAATATCTTAGCCACCCCTCTTTAAAGCTGACACACAGCGTTTATGAAAATTACAGTATTCATTTTATTTCTTCTTTCATTTCTGCCAATACAGGCCGCGAAACTTATTATTGAAGGTAAGTTCCAGAACAAAAACCTGTTTGTGCATAATGCAGTTGCACAGGGAGGCGTGGGTTTTTGTGCCAAAGAAGTAAAGGTTAACGGTTTAGTGACCACGGACGAAACCAATTCAACTGCGTTTGAAATTGACCTTATATCGCTGGGACTAAAATTTGGTGAATCTGTCATCATCGAGATCACACACAATGATGGTTGTGTTCCCAAAATATTAAATCCAGAGGATCTTAAACCAAAGCCAACGTTTGAGGTCCTTACCATGAATATTACCGGGGACGGCACGTTTGAGTGGACTGCAAAAAACGAGATGGGATCACTTCCATACATCATTGAACATTTTAAGTGGAATAAATGGGTGCCGGTTGGGGAGGTTGAAGGAGTTGGAACACCTGGTAAACATACCTACGCTTTTAAAGTGATCATGCATAGCGGAGAAAATAAGATCCGTGTCCGCCAGCGCGGCTTTAACTCTGCCACAAAGGTTTCTCCTGAAATGGTGGTGAAATCAGAGCTCGAAAAACCAACTTACACGATGCAGAAGAACCGCATCACGTTTAGCAAGAATACTTCGTTCGAGATCTATGACATCTACGGAATGGTGGTAAAGACCGGCTTTGGAAAGCTGATCACCATTGATAATATCAAAAAAGGTAAATATTACCTCTGTTACGATAACGAGGTGACGGAAATTAAGAAGTAGGTTTCAAAACTTCCCTTAATTCGCTTAAGATCATTGCTGTTGCGCCCCAGACTTGTTTTTCTTTTACAAGATAATAGGGACATTTTAAAGACAATCCATTACCATAAGTTACAGAACCAACAGTACCGGAGGTATCAGAAAGCAAATCATCGAGTGACATCGTGATCACCTGCTTTACTTCACGCTCGTGTGGGATAAATTTCGGATCCCTGATATAACACGCCGCGACGTACGGTTCTACCAGAAATTTACTTACAGGAATATAAAGGTTGGTCAATTTGCCCAGAATCTCGATCTCCTCCCCTATTCCAATCTCTTCGTAACATTCGCGAATGGCTGTGTCTTCGAGAGATGCGTCCTGCGGATCCTTTTTGCCGCCGGGCAGACTGATTTGTCCGCCGTGAGGACCTTCGTAGGAAACCCGTTCGATCAGCGGGAAAAAGACTTCTTTTTCATTGACAAATAAAAGGATCAGCACCGCGCCATGCGTCACAGACGAGGCATCAAGCGTTTCAACCGGGAACCGCCCCCTGTTTGACGGCGCCATCAGATACTGGGCTTCAATGCCCGGAAGAGGCTTGTTTAAAGCGTTTTTTAACCTGAGTACAATATCTGACACCACAATAGCCTCGAAAAGAGGCTTAAAATTGGTAAATTTGCGCCATCATTATGAGCGAATTTAAGTTAAATACTATAGAGGAAGCCCTTGAGGACATCCGCAAAGGCAAGGTAATTATTGTGGTGGACGATGAAGATCGTGAGAACGAAGGCGATTTTATTACAGCTGCCAGGAACGCGACTCCCGAAGTGATCAACTTTATGGCGACCCATGGTCGTGGACTGATCTGTGCGCCTTTGACCGAAGAACGTGCGCATGAATTAAAGCTGGACATGATGGTGCCTGCAAATACCTCCCTGCATGAAACTCCTTTTACCGTTTCAGTTGACTTGCTGGAACACGGCTGTACAACCGGCATTTCCGCTTCTGATCGTTCAAAAACTGTAAAAGCTCTTATAGATCCAAACATGCGTCCTTCCGATTTTGGAAGGCCGGGACATATTTTTCCTTTAAAATCTAAGCCAGGTGGCGTATTGCGTCGCACCGGGCATACTGAAGCTACGGTAGATATTTCGGTGCTTGCAGGATTTGAGCCCTGTGGTGTGTTGGTTGAGATCCTGAATGAGGATGGCACCATGGCGCGTTTACCGCAGTTGATGAAGATCGCAGAACGTTTTGATCTTAAGATCATCAGTATTGAAGACCTTATTTCGTACCGTCTGGCAAAAGAAAGTATTGTGAGCAGGCAGGTAGAGGTGAATATGCCAACGGATTGGGGACATTTTAAACTGATAGATTATAAAGTTGAAACAAATGGGCAGGAACATCTTGCACTTGTAAAGGGTGAATGGTCGAAAGATGAAGCTGTGCTTGTGCGTATGCATTCCTCGTGTGTGACGGGAGATATTTTCGGAAGCTGCCGTTGTGATTGCGGTGCTCAGCTGCATACCTCGATGGAGATGATAGAAAAAGCAGGAAAAGGCGTTGTAGTTTACCTGAACCAGGAAGGCCGGGGTATTGGACTTTTAAATAAACTTAAAGCTTATAAGCTCCAGGAAGAAGGTCTTGATACTGTTGAAGCGAACGTAGAACTTGGATTTAAAGTTGATGAGCGTGATTATGGCGTGGGTGCGCAGATCCTTCGGGATCTTGGTGTGAGAAAGATCAGGTTAATGACGAACAATCCTAAAAAGCGCGCCGGACTCATTGGGTACGGTCTGGAGATCGTAGATAATATTCCAATCATTATAGATTCGAATCCGCATAACGAAAAGTATCTGCAGACGAAGAAGGATAAGCTCGGACACTCTATCTAATTTACGATTTACGATTTACGAGTTACAATTAAAAGTGTCTTGCATTCCGTACGCTTAACCACAGCGACACAGCATAAACCGTCCTGCATTCGGCTCACAGAGACACAGACCTGATTGACGATAGACGATTTACAATGTACAATTGCCAGGCGGCTTGTCCTGCAACTATGGTGCTTAAACACTAAGGACACAAAGAGAGTTAGGTAACACACGCCTCCACGAAGAGCACTACGCCAACCGCACAAGCTGAGCGCGGTCTGTCTTTGAGGTACCTGAGCGTGTCGAGGTGCCTCTTCGTTGTATCCGTAGTGAACCCGTCGTGTCCTTAGTGTTTAAACTAACGCGGTAATTCAAAAACAATGATCAGCTAATCAGGGGAAAAAATTGCATCAAAGAGGTGGTATCAGATTTGACGGCATTTCGGTGGACCACAATATAAAAAGCACATGAAACATGTAGTCGCCTGTTGCCTCTTCGCGATAACTCAGTTGACAGGACAATTAAACTGGAATGGCGAAGCGAAACCATTTATGCCGTGTATTTTTGCAGTAAATCAAAACAGTGTGATTTACATGGGCGGCGCACTGCCTGAGAGTGGGCCGGACTATCTTGCCTTATATAAATCCTACGACGACGGATTAACCTGGACTGAAATAGACCTGCAAAACATAGGATGTTCTGGTAGTATAAACGGACTGGCATTTGTTCAAAATAAAATATTTATTTGCGGACCCATATTCGGGCTCAACAGACTTCTCTCGAGTTCGGATGATGGCAAAACCTGGCAAGGCGTAAACACCGGCATTGGTGAATGGGAACTGGGAAAGCTGGTGACTACAAACAGTGGGGCCATCTTTTTGACAGCGGTAATGCCTCAAAATCTAAATTATGCATCGAGGCTTTATAAATCTGACGATCAGGGAAGTACCTGGATACAGCAGGATCTTAGCCAGATCAATCCAAAAAACGAAATGTTTGGAATTGACTTTGTGCACGGAAAATTGCTATTCAGTATTTATTCTGACAGCGTTCAACAACTATACAGCTCCACTGATGATGGCACAAAATGGACAAACCTGAATAGTGTTTTCCCAGCGTCATATGTAGTGAATAACGTCACAGGAGGCCCATTACAGGATATGTATGCCAACTGCGACAATAATAATACACCCCGCATTGCAAGATCGATGGATGGAGGCAAAACCTGGCAGGAAACCACAGGAACGAACGGATTACAATCAGGGATGTATCCGCTTTCGTTGATATATCATCAGGGAACTTTTTTATGGGGCGGCGCTGATTATATGAATGATAGCGGCAGATTATTGCGCACAACAATTCCTCATATCGAAACGTCACTGGAAGAAATATCTGCGGCAAAGTTAAAGATATGGCCAGTGCCGGCATCCGATATTCTGTATCTTGAAGATCCTTCTTTTGAAAAGTGCTCGCAGTTAATGGTGACTGATATTTATGGTAAATGCGTTCTGGTTGAAGAAATACTAATACACGTACCGAAACAGCTCAAAATCTCGCACCTTGATCCGGGTGTTTAGTAGCTATGAAGGGCCTGCGGTGAAATTTATTAAACAGTGATTATCTCATCCAGCTTAGGTGCTGCATTGCGGTCTGCTTATCCACAGAGACACAGTTTGCATCGTCCTGGATTCGACTCACAGAGACACAGACCTGATTGACGATATACGATTTACAATGTACGATTGCCAGGCGGCTTGTCCTGCAACTATGGTGCTTAAACACACGGCAAGCAGCTGGATGCTGCTTGAGCGGGCATGTGTGTAGGACACAAAGAGAGTTAGATAACACACGCCTCCACAAAGGGCACTACGCCAACCGCACAAGCTGAGCGCGGTCTGTCTTTGAGGTACCTGAGCGTGTCGAGGTGCCTCTTCGTTGTGTCCGTAGTGAACCCGTCGTGTCCTTAGTGTTTAAACTTACGGTGTGATCCGAAAATTCGTACCTTAATTGTAACCAAATCTAATGTCATGAAAAGGTTAGTTCTGATCATCTTTTCATTTGCCGGAATTATTTCGGCTCAGAACATCGTTAACATTGGATCTACTGCTGTTACAATTGACACCGTGATGAAAGGTCTGGATGTGCCGTGGCAGCTCATTTACGGTCCGGATGATCATTTATGGATAACAGAACGGAAAGGGATTGTCAGCAGAATAGACCCGGTTTTAAAAACAAAAACTGTTATCCTGGATCTGACTGATACTGTGCGTGCAGTTGCTGAGTCAGGCATGCTTGGAATGGCACTGCACCCGGATTTTGCAGCCACCCCGCAGGTATTCCTGGTTTATGATTATCAAGCAGGCACCGATGTAAAAGTGCGACTCGTTCGTTTCGATTATACTGAAGGTCTTTTAAAAAACGAAGTTGTACTTATTGATGGCCTGGTGGGCGGGAACGCACATAACGGATCGAGACTTCTTTTTTTACCTGATAAAACGTTATTAATGACTACCGGTGATGGTGATGTAGCGGGTGTTCCGCAAAATAAAGATGTTTTAAACGGAAAAGTTCTAAGGCTTAATACAGATGGAAGCATCCCAGCTGACAATCCTTTTCCGGGAAAGTACGTTTACACTTTTGGTCACAGGAACGCCCAGGGCATGTGTTACGGTCCGGATGGCAAAATTTATATTTCAGAACATGGCACCACAACGGACGATGAATTTCAGAAACTGGAATCCGGCAGAAATTACGGCTGGCCCAATGTACAAGGGTACTGCGATCTTCCGGCAGAAAGTACTTTTTGCGCGGCTAATAATGTAAAGGAGCCGATTGTTGACTGGACCCCGACGATAGCTCCGGCAGGAATGATCTTTTATACGAACAATAATTTTCCGGAGCTTGACAATAGTTTTTTGCTTACTACCTTAAAAACCAAAAAGCTAGTGGCCATTAAACTTAATGCGGCAGGAACTGCTTCGGTGTCGCAGGCTTCGTATCTTGAAAATATGTTCGGTCGTTTGCGAGATGTATGTTATGGAAAAAAGGGGGAAATATACCTGGCTACGAACGGTCCGGAAGCGTGGAATACAGAGCCGGGCACGCATAGTATTTTAGTAATGAAGACTCCCCTGCCAGGGAATGTAAGAAAGATCAGTGCGGACCAACAGATACTGGTTTATCCCACTTCTGTAACAACGCAGTTGATCATTGAAACTGCTACTATTTCAAATCTTGAGATTGGGATTTATGGTTTACTGGGAGTAAGTGTATTTTCAAAAAGTATACAGCAGGCCTCGACCAGCGTCCTATCATTGGAGGATCTGGCGGGAGGGATCTATTTTATAAGTGTGATGAGGGATGGGGAGATGTTGATAAGAACTAAGATTGTGAAGGACTGATGTAATTACGAATTACGATGTACACGGCGGCCACCCAGTGGGTGGACGAGCGGGCTCGTGCGGCTGGTTGGTAGTGTGTACTGCATTCCGTTTGAAGTACGAGGTACGAAGTACGATGTACGATTTACGAATTACGATTTAGTCCGTCCTGCATTCCGTTATGTTTAACCACAGAGACACAGTGTGAAATGTCATGCATTCAATTCACAGCGACACAGCAAATTTACGATGTACACGGCGGCCACCCAGCGTTACGCTGAGTCTATCGAAGCGTGGGTGGACGAGCGGGCCAGTGCGGTTGGTTGGTAGCGTGTCCTGCATTCCGTTTGAAGTACGAGGTACGAAGTACCCAAATCATGCATTAGAAAATCGGTAAGGGGGTCGAATTTTTTCGACATTT
>CBIHOL010000058.1:0-30795 GCA_966211905.1 uncultured bacterium | reverse complement strand
AACTGAGGATAGTGTCCGCATTACATGGGTCTTATCAAACCAGGAATACCGTTTGGGAGCTTTTAATACGCTGAATAAAGCGAGTACTTTTGGGATCGGAAAGAAATTTGTATTCAGTTATCCAAACCTAGTTGACGTAATACTTTTCCGTCCTCCATAACCCTTTGCACATGAGTTTCGCCGTTTTGGCAAAATTCAAAAATGCACATAATTAATTTACAGGAAAATACATAGAGACAATATAAATATTAAAGCCAAGTATGATTGTACGTTACATTTACATCATAGAAAGGGCCTGACAAATACAAATCGGCGTGGTCTCTAACGGTTATATTTTTTCTTTTGGTTTCATTGCAGCACCATGATACAACCTTAACTTTTTGGAATAGACATCCTGACCTTGCATGGCCAGGAAAGAACCAAGGATCAACTGCAGGCTTACACACCTCTGTTGACATGGAATTGCTATAATCACATTTGTTCATACCTTAACCTATGTTATGAAAAAAATATCAAGTGTAAACCCCGACTCCCTCCCCCATAGATCATAATAAACCCACACTGTTAAGAAAGGCCTTACCCTATGAACAGGGACAACTGCTCCATACATTCTTAGAAAAACCAGGAGGTGACAACATCTCCCTGAACGGCCGCGATCATCATTTATTTACGTGAAACCTTATCCATCATGCGAGTGAAGAATGAAGACCTTGCCAGGGTCCGGGAAATAAAAGATTTTCTCGAAAAACACTACAGTGAACATTACGACTACGAGTACCTTGTTCACAAGTTCGGAATGAACAAGTTCAAATTGAAACTTGCTTTTAAAGCGGTGACAAGCTATAATGTTCATTCGTTTATTACTAAAGTAAGAATAGAACACGCCAAAGAGCTACTTGAAACAACAGATCATACCATTGAATATATAGCTTACAAAGTTGGACTTGATAAAAGCAATTTGAATATCCAGTTTAAAAAGATCACGGGCAAGACACCCTCCCAATGGCGTAAGGATCCATACCCTTGTTTTGAAATAAATTCGCACAACAAAGAGAAGAAAGCCTCTTGATTAAAAAAATACCGAATCGCTACTACTTTATACCAAATCGCGACATTTCACGTGTTATCTTGCATCAGGGTTTAACGATAACATCTCTTACATGATCCAAAACCCTTCGTTATATTGTTCACCAGGAAACCTTATTCAACATGATTGCACTTATCATCATCTACAAAGATTCGAGCCCGCCAAACAACTTACAAACGGGCATTTTACCCAACATTCATTTACGACAGTCTAATTTTTATTGATACGCCATTTGACGTATCAGATCCCCAAGCCTTGACATCAATCTGCATTGGCAATAGCATTCGCTTGCCAGCTAAGCAGATTACTGTGATACCATCACAGCGTGAATCATATTTACTGATCACAAACCTAATTCTATGCGCAGCACAGAAGGCCAGGTGAATCCGCATATTGCGGCGCCGAAAATACAACCAGATGTAAATAACGATACCACTAATTATATAGAAGAAGGAAGTATATCTTCTAATCAATCTATAAAAAGGCTATCCATCATTATACCTGCGTATAACGAAGAAAACACGATTGCGAAGATCCTCGACCGGATCAATGAGGTAAAACTTATACGGAACATAGAAAAGGAAGTTATTATAGTAAATGATTGTTCCAGGGACAACACAGAAGCTGTAATACAAGGCTATATATCCAGTAATACTAACCTCACCATAAGCTATTTCAAATACGTTAAGCACGAAATAAACCAGGGAAAGGGTGCGGCCATCCATACAGGAATTGCCCAGGCAACCGGCGATTATTTGTTGGTACAGGATGCCGATCTGGAATACGATCCGGGCGAATACAACACGTTGTTAAAACCAATAGTGCTTGGCTCGGCAGATGTGGTATACGGCTCAAGATTTATAGGCGGCAATCCACACCGCATCCTGTTCTTCTGGCATTCTATCGGCAACCGGGTCCTTACATTTCTCTCAAACATGTTCAGTAATCTGAACCTGACCGATATGGAAACCGGATACAAGTTATTCCGTACCTCTATAATACAACGCATTTACTTGCACGAAAAACGCTTTGGTTTTGAACCGGAGGTAACCGCGAAAATAGCTATGGTTCCTGGGATACGGATTTATGAGGTTGGTATCAGTTATTATGGAAGAACGTTTGCCGAAGGGAAGAAGATTGGGTGGAAGGATGGGTTCAGGGCGATTTATTGTATTGTGAAGTATGGGTTGTTTAATAATAGGGTGATTAAAAAATCCAGTCAACAGATAGCAAGCAAGGCTACCACCGCATAAAATTTCTATTGTTCCTTTATTTACGAAAGTAAACAACAATTTATGATGGATTCTACCACCATACCGGCTAATAACATGTCGTTCAAGGATTTTCTTTTAAAGGATAAAAGGAACAAGACTATTCTAATTCTTGCTGGCATTGCGATTGTTATTCAGTTTGCAGTTTTTAAATATTTATACCCTTATGCTAGTTATATACATGATGATTCATTCTCTTATATTAAAGCTGCTGATCAAAATCTAGATATAAATACCTATTTGATAGGTTATTCTAAATTCTTACGTCTTTTCAGTGTTTTTTTCAAGTCAGATTTTGCCTTAGTTGTTTTTCAATACCTCCTGGTTCAATTTAGTGTTTTGTTTTTGTTGTTTACCTTTTTCTATTTCTATAAGCCGGGTAAACCGATTCAGATTATTTTGTTGTGCTTTATGATTTTTAATCCATTGTTTTTACACTTAGCTAATCTGGTATCAAGTGATTGCTTTTTCCTTGCTCTAAGTATGCTTTGGATTTCTTCTTTGTTGTGGATTATACATCGACCCTCAAAGCGAATCATTCTTTGGCATGTTGCAGTACTATTACTTTCTTTTACTGTACGCCATAATGCTATTATCTATCCTTTTCTATCAGCTGTTGCTTTCGGACTTTCAAATTTTTCAGTTCGGCAAAAAATAGCAGGCATTTGCGCGAGCTTTTTATTCTGTGGGTTATTTGTTGGCTTTACCTCTTACCAATATAAAATGCTTACAGGGTACTGGCAATACTCGCCTTTCAGTGGTTGGCAACTAGCAAATAATGCCATGTATGCCTATCGCTATGTACATAGTACAAGTCGCAAACCGGTTCCAAAAATTTTTCAAGCATTAGACAAAATGATAACAGAACATTTTGACAGTACTCAGGATGAAAATAAATACCCTCATGAAGCAGCAATGGCAAGCACCTACTACATGTGGTCAAAAGGTATGCCTTTAATGAAATTCAGAGAAAGTTTATTTAAAACAGATTCAACTGCTACAGAGTTTAAAAAATGGGCTTCAATGGGACCTCTCTATAAAGCATATGGAACGTATATTATAAAGCAGTATCCCCGGCATTTTGCTCAATATTTTATTTGGCCTAATGCAAATAAATATTATGCCCCACCTGTCGAATTTCTAGAATCGTATAACGGTGGTAAAGAGAACGTACGACCGGCTGCAAAAGCATGGTTTGGTTATAAAAGCAGTAAAGTGAAAACACGAATGACGGATAAAAATGTATGGATTTTGAACTTTTATCCCATTTTATCAGGAATCGTCAATGTAGTAATGTTATGTACGTTAGTCTGCTATTTTGTATTGAAGGGATGGAAGGATAATGCTGTCTTCAATAAAGGAGTGTTTCTGGGTGGAATCTTTTGGTTGTTAAATGCCTGTTTTACAATCGTTGCTTCCTCGGTAGCGCTACGCTTTCAATCTTTTCCAATGATGCTTACGATTATCTATGTGGGCTTTCTTCTGGATTGGATGGTGCAATTGTTACGAAAAATGAAACATGAAACAGAAAATTCAATAACATGTAGCGAAAATTTTACAGCAGGATTATCAAAAGAAGTATTGCCAATCAGCATAAAATAAATAAAAATGACGATAAGAATAAAATTAGTGGAAATAATTACTGTTTTATATATCATCTTATTTTTATACACGGGCATAAGTAAACTAATGGACTATGATATATTCAAAGAACAGATTGCAAATTCGTCACTCCTTCAACCCATTGCTAAACTAGTAGCTGCTGGATTACCGATCGTTGAGTTTTTAGTAGTCCTATTGCTTATAATTCCTCGCTGGCGTTTGAAAGGGCTTTATCTTTCAATGGTGTTGATGACTGTATTTACAATTTATATTCTGGCTATTTTATCTTTTAGCAAAGAGCTTCCTTGCAGTTGCGGAGGAATTTTACAACAGCTTTCTTGGACGCAACATTTAATATTTAATGCTTTCTTTATCATACTGGCTTTATTGGCAATTTTATTGAACAATAAGTTAAAAGACCAGGATACTTCAAGAATTGGCTCCTTAGCAGACGCGACCTAAATATTGTCAATGAGTTGCAATATCTATTTTTTCAAGATTGGATGCTAATTAGTTTTGAGCTTGGGTTCCTTAGCAAATTGTCTGTTTCATAAAACAAACATTACATATGAAAAATATATCCTGGATATTGGGAACAGTTTTATTTGTAGCCTGTTATGGCAAAAAACCGGAGCACACCGGTAAAGAGGGTTTATTACTACCATCATTTAGTATATTATTACCTGATAGCATGACATGGATTAACACTAATACTATAAAGCCCGGTAAACCAATGGTGTTCCTTTTTTTTGGTCCACACTGCTCTTTTTCAAAGGCGCAAATGCAAGATATTATTGATAATGCTGGGAAATTAAAATCTATACAATTTTATGCAATAACGCCATTTCCATTCCATCAAATGAAAGAATTCTATGAAACTTATAATTTAAAAGATTACTCCAATATTATAACTGGTATTGATCCATATAATTTCTTTGGAAATTATATGGAAGTAAGAGCAGTGCCTTACATAGCCATTTATGCTAAGGATAAGAAATTAGTTAAAGCATTTAGAGGCAAAATAGATATAAGCGAATTAGAAGAAGCAGCGTTAGATTATAAGTAAACAGTTGCCCAATTATAATCAGAAAATTTGCAACATACATTGAATATCTATCTTTCAAAAATAATCATATTAAAAATATTACCTGTCTGATAAGGTTAAATGAATCCGGATGCTTAGTAAAAGGTTAATGCCTACCGCCTTTTATTGAGGTTTTAAAAAAGTGTAGGCAAATTAAAAAATAATAAATTTTAGCTTTTTGATTCTAAAAAGCAAAAGCAATTATGAAAAAAGTAAAAATAATGCTGACTGCCATTACAGTTTTAGCCGTTGTAGGCGGAGCTCTAGCTTTTAAGGCAAAATCATATAGCGCAGCTTGCGTTTACTCTCTTAATGGAACTGGAACAGAATGCCCTTTAATTGGACTTAGGGATTTTAATAATAATGCAGATGAAATTACAGGAACTTTTATTGATCCTATTCAGGGTTCTTGTGCGCAAGCTCCCGCAACTACAACAGTAGCGGATTGTGACACACCGTTGAAACCAGTAATAGAATAATAATTTAGCCGATTTAAACTAAATAATCTCATTAATATTTAATCAGCGCTCTTGTACTTGCGCATTTAATTTTATGAGATTAAAAGAGGCTGTATCAACGGTGATGCAGCCTCTTTTTATATAAGTAACTGAGGAAACAGGTATTCGTTTAAGCGATTCTCGTATTTAGTATATTCTCTTCCTGTATTCAAAATGTCTTGTCAAATGGGTTGCTATTTATACTTTTAAAAATGATACCCAATTCTTATTAAATTAAATTCTTAAAGAGCTAAACCCCAATTCTCTAATCCCATGAAAGCCAAAATTGCAATGAATGTGATGATAGATAAGGGGGACATTCTTGTAATTGTTAAAATTTAAAAAACAGCTCTTTACAATATTCATCACTGGATCGGAACTATTGTAAATTTGTTGACAAAAAGCTCCAGAGGATCTGACTAAACCTTCTAAACATCCCAACGGTGCTGCAAAATAGCCTTTTCATGTTCCTAAACCCTTTGAAGGCGCTCATTGTCTGGATACAAAAGACAACTGAAGTACAAATTCATCCGAAAAGAAAGATGGCTTATTTACAGGCAGCTGATGCAAACAGACATCCTACATTCCATGATTTTAAAAGGGACTTTAAAGAATTTTTAAGCTTTCAGGTTTATAAAAAATAGCATTATCTATAACACTAATTGTCAAACTTTATCTATATGCCTGGTTTATTTCAAGGCCTTTTGGATCGAGTTCCATTTCTGGCAAACTTTGCAAGCTTTACCACAGTTTCCACTGGGGTCAAGGTCGTAACCAGTTTCAATTCCTTTCATAGATGCGCCGATCCCTTTAGTCATCCATTTTGGAGGGGGGGCATCTTTTAGATAATGATCAAAAAATTGTGTTAACCGAATAGTATAATCTTTTCCATCATTTTCTGCAAGACCATGGTCACTGTCATCATATTGTAACATCCAGCATTTTTTTCCTAAGCGGCGAAGAGCCATATAAAATTCTACCCCTTGTCGCGAATTTATTTGATGATCTTTTTCGTTGTGATAAATTAATATTGGTGTCGTTGTCTTATGAGCGTTTAAAACTGCTGAATTTTCGAGAAAGAGATCAGGTCTTTTCCAAAGTGTAGTACCATATAGCTCATGGCCTCTTTCCATTACTTCTTGCCTACTATAATGTTCTACCGAAGTCCAAAACTTAACTAGAGTTAGGTAAGCACTTACAGGATCAGTGATTCCTGCAGCTTCTGCTGCTGCTGCAAAGCGATTAGTATTTGTTACCAAATAATTAGTTTCCATTCCACCGAAACTATGGCCTTGAATTCCCAGTTTTTCTTTATTCACATAAGGAAGTTTCGAAAGGACTTCTGCTGCAGAAACTACCGAATTATAAGCCCATTTGCCTACTGATATACCAGATTTTGCAGCCACCTTATATTGAATGTCAGGAGTAAAGACTAAATAACCATTACTGACAAACCAAGGAATATTAATATTAGTATATGTAAATGCTGGATACGCAAATTCATATACTCTATGTGTTAACTGTTCATAATAATTAAAAATTACAGGATATTTTTTGTTTGCATCAAAATTTTCCGGTTTGTATAAAATACCCTGATTAATATTTCCATCGGGTTGTTTCCAAGTAATTAGTTCAGTTTTAAGCCAGTTATAATCACTTTGTGGGTGAAGGTTGGACAAAGGAGTAAACTTCTTAAAATCATTAGTAAAAATAAAATTAGGAGCTTCTGTTGCTGAACTACGCATTAGAACCCAGGCATCAGCGTCTGCAGCCTTAACAGGTCGCATTGTACCATTTCCAAATGAATAGTAATGTGGTTTTTGAGATTCTGTCCGGTAATAAGTAAATGGGGCCATAGTTAATAGTTCAGGGTTACCCTTTTTATCTAAATGCATTTTTAAAAAACCGTTATGTTTGTTTACCACATTAAAGCCTGTAATCAATAACGTTTCGGCATCCGTGACTTTCTTTTCAACTAAACTATTATTTTCTCCTGCATCCACAAGTCTCAATTTTATATGATGCTTATAACCAAACCCATTTGTAAGGTTAATAGGCAGTTTGTTATTACTTGGATAAATCTTCCATATATCATAATTGTCATACAACAATAATGCAGAATCTTCGCTGTACCAAGCTACTGGATAGTTAGTAACTGGAAAGAGCTGATCTTCATTTTGTTTTTTTTGAAATTCATTATTCACTTGGGTGGAAATCGTTTTTGTTATATTCATTAGTTTATCTTGCTGCACGTCATAACTGTAATATGATGCAACTTTTGCATCCCAAAATAATATATAACGTCCCTCAGGTGAACACGAAAAACAATATAGATCATTGCCATCTTTGTTTATAGCTTTCTTTATATTATCTTTCAATGAAACTAGATAAACCTTTTTTGTTTGGTCATGCATCCACCAATACGGTACAGAATTATTCTCTCGGACTACTACATAATCACCTGTTACATATTCAGGAGAAGTTTGAAGTTTACTATCATTATTTTCCAAAGCAATTACTTGGCCACCAGAAGTCGATACTGCAGCAGTAAAGGTTGAACCTTCTTTTACCAGCCGCATTTGTTCGGGCTGTATAAGCACATCTCTATAACTCCATAAATCGACCATTACTGAACCTGGCTTAATTTTTTTTATAGAACTAGATTCCATTAGTCGAATAAATATCCATTTGCCGTTTTGATTGAACTTAGCAGGCAAAGGAGCAATTTTAAAATTTTCCGGAATTCCTTTAGAATTTTTGTTAACTATCTCGGTAGCGTTCGACATTCCATTTTTATAATACCAAATGCTGCTATAAAAACCGTCGCCTTCATTTTCCTTTACTACAAAAGTTAGTTGATCTCCTGTATAATCAAAAGAATAAAAACTAACACTAGTTTTTTTCTTTGATAAAGTCGGAGACCATATTACGGTACTCTTATAATCAGTAAGCCTAATCCATTTTAATAAAACAGTAGTATTAGAATCCAATGTTGCTTCTGTTACAATCATTGTTTTACCCAATTTGTCGAATTTAAAATCCAAAACATTTGAAAAATATTTTTCTTCATCTGTTAATAGGTTAAATAATACAACTTCAGTTGGAGCATTTTTAAACTTATATGCAAGCCATTCACCTTCTGCTTTCTCAGGAATTTGACATGTGCTTATTGGAAATATCTTTGATATCTCTCCTGTTTTCACTGCCAAAAAAAATAATGTGTCCGCATTTTTCCAAACCATTTTTTTATTGTTAGCACTGAAATAAAATTTCCCATCAATTTGCTTTACTTCTAACTCTTTTTTCCAAACTCCATTTATTTCATGTACAATAAGAGTTTTGCTTTCAACCGGCATATTAAATACGATATAAGCAACATAACTACCATCATTACTAATTACAGGCTTTCCTCCTAATATCATTGGCCATTTACCAAGTATCGAAGTATCAATTGGAGGTTTACTATTATACTTTGAAGAAAATTGAGAAGATGCGAACTTATCAAATAATAAACATAAAATGAACAAAAATAATTGTTTCATGTCTAACTATAGTTTTTATATTTTGCTTAAGAAATAAACTATAATCAAACCAAATACCGCAACATACTAGGTTTTCCTTTGCATCCAATCTCATTAAAAACGAGATTAGCAGGTTCAGGATGGCACACCTTTATAAATTATTCAATAATAAGAATGCAATTAAGTTACAAAAAATCGCTTAATGGACTCGAAGAAAAAATAATATTTCTACTTAATTTTTCATTGCGTCTTTTTGGGGCTCAACAAAAACCCGGGTTAGTATTCCTATTAATTTATAACAGACCTACTTTAGAAAAAAATACCTTTTCTTTTTCCTGCTTCATGTCAAATACCTAAAGTCTAACCATTCATGATAGTTAATCTATATCTGTAATTATCCGGGAGTTGTGCAAAACTGCTTTTATGCAGCCCTACTGTACAAACTTCAATCTTTTAATTATTAGATAATTTTACTAAATAAATTTGATTAAATATTTTTCAAGTTTCTATATCGGTTCCAATTTTGTTTTGATGTCCCCCACTCTTGCCATGCGGCAACCATTACACTCCATGCGAAGAATTCTCATTTGGCTCCAGATCGATTGTCTTTACACCGGTTTTACTCAGCAGTACAATTGGCTCCAGTTTGTTCCTTAGTTTCTAATTTGTCCACCAACACATTAATAATTAGCAACAGGAAAAATTCCAAAAGCGTCATTTCCAGAATTCGTTCCTATTAGCCCCTTTACAACAAGC
This sequence comes from uncultured bacterium, assembly GCA_966211905.1. Taxonomy (GTDB): domain Bacteria; phylum Bacteroidota; class Bacteroidia; order B-17B0; family Aurantibacillaceae; genus Aurantibacillus. The sequence goes on along the minus strand of CBIHOL010000058.1, from coordinate 20,977 downwards.
GATATATTTTTGAATCGCGATAACTGAACTGATATACCAGGATAAGTGGAATTTACTACTGTTGGTAATGTATAAGTAGCTAGTAAGTTATTTCCTCCGTTTCTTACTTGAAAACTCATTGAACCAGTAGTTATTAAGGAACGTAATGGAAGTTGTATAAAATCAGTCATTTGCTTATAAGCAAGTCCACCGATAAAATTATTATTAGGGGCAGACGCTAAAGTTATATTTAATGATGTACTATTGGGAGATAAATTAACCACTCTTATCCCAATAATACTGTCTGCATAGCTAGGAGGAATATTCTCTTGTATAAATAAAGCTTCAATTCCAGTACTCTGGCCTGAAAGGAATATTGAATAATTACCTCCGTTCTCCGTTTCCAAAGTATTATTATAATAAGGTTTAGAGGGATTGTTCGTAGAATAAATTGAAAGGTTATTAGTTCCTGCAATAATGCCAAATGTTTTTGAATTAAAAGCCTTAGCACTATCTTGTACATTATCATTTAACTTGACATCACCGCCTCCAATAACGGCATTAACCACATTCAGCGACGCAAGAGGAGTTAGAGATATCTCATTTTTTTTACATGCGGTTATCGTCATGAGTGAAATGATCAAAAAACGTTTTTGAAATAAATTTCTCATAATGCTCATTTTTTTTGTTTATCATAAACAGCTATAATTGTATACGGTCTGTAATTCCCAGAAGGTTCCGTTACCTGTTCGACGATTAAGGTTTTTCCATCCTCTGATAAGCCCCATTTTTGTGTTCGACTGACTTCTATTTCATTAGGCTTATCTATGATGCTAAATACTGAAAATGTTGAAAGAACTTTTCCACCTTCAGACCAATTAGCTACCACAGTCTTTTTTTGATTTGTTTCAGTGAGATAAGTATTTGGTTTGCCATCCAAACTAAATATTTCTTTACTATGAGTTTGCTTATTTTCTTGATCAATATTAAAGCGTTCTACCTGCATGCTATCTTTTTCTTGTAGAATAATGAACATTTTAGCTGCTGCAAATTCAGGAAGAGCCCCAAACTCACTTTTATTAATGTTTATTGCCCATGATCCAGAGAAATCCGGCTGCTTCATAAAAGATGCAAACTTCACCTTTACCTTTTCTATTGATGATTCCTTTAAATTCTGCTTTTTCACCTGATCTTGTAAATTGGTTGCAATTGCGATTTTTCTAGCCATTTTTCGTGGCCAAATAGCATTTAACCAAGTAGGAAGTCCAGCTTCCATACATTTATATATCGGCAAATAGCCAGGGGAAAGCTTAATAACGTCACGATATAGATTTAGAGCTTCTCTCCTCTTGCCTAATTTATACAAAAGATTTGCCTTTGTATCAAGAGTAAAAGCTTTCTTGTTTAATGAAACAGCATAATTACTCCACCTCAATGCTTCATTTAGTTCAGATTTGCTATTGCTGTAAATAAACACATCAAACGCAACACTATTTAAATACAAAACAGTCCCTATTTCTTGTGTAGAAAAATCACTTAAATTCTCATTTTTCATAGTCCTAGTTAAGCACTTTGTATAATTTTCCCAATCGTTCTTGTATTTAAACCAATAAGTTTTACCTTTTAATACATTTATATAAGCATGAGTCTTAGTATATTTTCCACTTATATTAGCAGTTATTTTTTTCCAATCAGGCTGTGAGTTTTTTTCTATAGCATTTTTTATGTGAGGCAAAACTTGTTCTGTATAAATAATTGAATTAATCATACTAGTACTAAACCCTTTTTCTGCAATGGCTGAATCTACTTTACTGGAAAATTTGTAGAAGAACTCAAATATGCGATCCTTGGAATTTAAAATACCACGATTTTGCTTTATAAAAAACAGGTTTTCTTTTTTTAAATAATCTGACTCTGACAGCTTCTCAAGGTAATGATGCAAATAGTCCCTTCCTACTTCCAAAGCAAACGAGTCTTCTGCATATCTTTTAAGTTTTTTTACCAACTCAGGTAAAGCAGAGTATTGAACTTTACCTTGCTTCCAATTATCAATTAAAGAATACAATTGGTTTTCAGGATTTTTTACTTCTGAAACCAATGCAATGAATTGGTTTACTGTTTTCCTTCCTTCGTCTTTATGCACAATCCTTCCTTCAGGTGAAAAAAATAAAAAAGTAGGTAATGCTTTAATTTTATACTTTTTTTCAAATTGACGTGCGATTGAATATACTTTTTTTACCGATTCATTGTCATTCTTAGTGCTGTCCATTTGGACTTTGATAGAAACAAAATTATCACTCATATATTTTTCCACACTATCATTAATATAAACTTCTTTGTCCATTTCCTTGCAAGGTTTACACCAAGTGGCATAGCAATCAACAAATATGTATTTATTTTCTGCTTGTGCTTTGATCTTTACTTGTTCCCATGTTAAACTAGGTTTAAAGAAAATATTAGTAGCTTTATTTTGAGCATTCACAAAAAACGGCAAACTGATAATCAACAACACGATGTGATGTTTCATTAACATAATAATTTAGCATTTTTAATTTTCAAAAACTTCAATACCCTGAATTTTGAGTCAGATTTTGATTTTGAAGGATATCATTTATTCTAATTGGATACAGCTGATCTGTAAATTCCCATGTACCACCTTTTATTGGTGTCTCTGCATTCATTACAACATCTGCATTTCCTGTCCTTTTCAAATCAAACCATCGATGGCCCCATTCGGTAAATAATTCTACTTGACGTTCATGAAGGATTGCAGATAACAAAGAATTTTTATCATTTGCAGTGGAATTAGAAAGGCCTGCTCTCTTTCTAATTATATTCAAATCTGATTGGGAATTGGCTATATTTCCTTGTTGGACTCTCGCTTCTGATCTTATTAAGTATTGTTCTGCAAGTCGAAACACCATTAAATATTCAGAAACCGGAGATCCCAAGCTAGCGACTTTGTATTTATATGGGTAGTAATATTTTACACCGCCGAGATCGATACTTTTAACCCAATTCCCATCAGATCGTCTTTGATCGTTAGCTTCAAAACTGCTTAAAAGAGCTTTACTAAGGCTGTACGGATTATTTTGACCAAATCCAGTAGACGGAATATTAAAGGCTCTAGCGTCTTCTGTATTCCAATTCGCATTTACAGGCTGCAGTTGCCAGATAGCTTCTTTACTGTTCTTTAGAAATACTTTATTTAAGGATAAGGTGTCAAACAAATTAGTATTATTAATTACAATTGATGATTCGGTTTCGGCATTTGCCCAATCACCTATATATAAATACGTTCTTGCTAACAAAGCAGTGGCAGCCCATTTTGTAGGTCGAACCCTTTCTGCCGTTGATTTTAACAGTGTAGCATCAAGAAAGCCGGAACTTAACAAATCTTTTGCTTCTATCAAGTCAGAAATAATTTGCTGATAAATCTCATTTTTGGATGCACGAGGTAATAAACGATTTATTTGATAATTTGTACTTACCACAAGCGGCAAATCACCAAAAAGATTAACTAAATGGAAATTTAAAAACGCCCTCATAAACTTAGCCTCGCCAAGCAGTTGGCTTTTTACTGAAGGTGTTAGACTTGAAGATGATGTAATACCTTCTATTACGCTGTTACATACATATGTATCATTGAAAGACCAAAATTCGGAGCCCGCAGAAGCGGTGGGTGTAGCATAAAGCCCGTTAATATAATAGGCCATCAATGTAGGGCTAGTTGTACCACTCCAAAGTGTTAATTCATCAGATGATAATCCTGCTAACCTTGATAAACTTGTCAGCCCGGTAAGTGAAGTGTATGAATTTGCACTTAATCTTGCATAAACACCGGTCAATACTGCGGCCGAAGTAGCATCATTATCGAATGCATTCGTTACAGTAATACTTGTAGGTGGCGATTCAACTTCAACTAGTTTTTTACAACTTATTTGATTTAGGGAAATGAATAGCAAGCTCAATATTGCACCCCCTTTACAAATTGAATTATTTTTTATTTGTTTCATATTAAATCATATTGTTAGTGATGAAACTATAGTGTTACCTGCAATCCTATTGTCAAAATCCTTAAAGGAGGTAAGGCATTTGTACTCTGAGTTTCCGGATCCAGTCCTTTATAATTAGTAATTGTCAGAAGATTTTGCCCATGTGCATAAAATCGGCAATTAGACAAACGCAACTTTTGTTTTAATAAAAGCGGAAGCTGATAAGACAACGAAATATTTTTTAATCGAATAAATGAAGCATCAACATAAGATGCATCTCCTGTAAACGGATTTGTATTTATTTGTGAGAAACCCTCAATTTCTTTTATGTCACCTGGTTTCTGCCATCTTTCCAGTACTGATACAGGTTGATTACCCGCACCATTTAAAAATCTACCAGGCGTCCCATTAAAACTATAACCTGTTCCCAATTGGTTAATAAACTGAAAAAGAAAATCTAATTGAAATCTTTTAAATTCGAAACTATTTTGAATTCCTCCATAATACTTTGGTAAGAGATTGAGTAATACAATTCTATCTGTTAAGAAATTAGGTGACGTTGTTGGATTACCATGTTGATCTGAAATTTGATACCGCCCAGTTAATGGATTTACACCTAAAAAGTGATAGGTTTGGACAATACCTAATGGCTTTCCGATAATTAGGCTTGAAGAATATGTAGAAGTGGCTAAATTAGGAAATGAAACTAATTCATTTTTGGGAAAAGTAATGTTTAAGCTTGTCTTCCAAACAAATTTTGCATGGTTTATATTATTCGAATTCAATGAAAATTCCCAAGCAGTATTCTTGACAGTCGCAGGAAAATTATCATCTACATTTAAATATCCTGTTATAATTGGTAACTCATACCCTAACAATTGATTCGAAGATTGGTTATGAACGTAATTTGCTGTTACACTTACCCTATTATCCAAGAAACCAAAATCAAGCCCTACTTGTAGTTTTTTTGTTTCCTCCCATTGCAAGTAGGGATTATATAATCTATTTGGTAACACCCCTACTGCTCCCTGATAAGGTACACCTGCCGAATAGGTATTATATAAATTCATAAATCTATAATCGCCAATTTGGTCATTGCCTGTTGTTCCATAACTCCCTCTTAGTTTACCAAAACTTAAAAAGCCTACATTTTTTTTAACAAACTGTTCATCACTAAATATCCACCCTACACCAACTGATCCGAAATTATGGAACTGATTCTCTGGTCCAAAACGGCTACTTCCATCTCTTCTTGCTGTCAGGTTAACTATATATTTCTCCTTCAAGATATAATTCAACCTTCCATACAGGGCATTGTATTTATAAACAGATTGTGCTGATCTCAATATTCGAATCGAGGCTGCGGCTCTAGGATCTTTCATTACTAAATCATTATTATAACCAGTACCCTGCGTATATTCGCCTTTATCATTTTTTTGTTGAATTGAACTTCCAACCAAGATGTCAATTTTTCCTTTTCCAATTACTTTATTGAAATTAGCTTGTGGTTCAATAATCCAGCTATTCATATTACTTGAAGTATAATCAGCTTCTCTTGTAAAATTTAGCCTATTTTCTGGACGGATTACAGTACTAGGGAGTGCTTTGAATTCATTAGTTTGCAAATTATTAAAACCGAAACTGCCTTTAATTTCAAGTCCCTTTAGAATACGATAACTTACAATTGCATTGCTTATGAGATTGGTTGTTTTATTAGTATATGTATAATACATATTGGCTAACGGATTGTCCCAACTTGAAGTTCCTGAGGGATTAGGTTGCCAATTTAGAGTTCCATCAGAATTATAAATTTCAGGAGCGTTTGGAGCAAGTTTTATTGCTTGGCTAGTAAAATCATTAGCGGGCAATGCATTATTATCGGTCAAATAATTCCCTGAAAATTGGAAATTAAATTTTTGATTGTTTGACGCGCTTTTAATATTAAAATGGATTGCGCCCCTTTGGTCTGCAAAATTTCCAGGAAAAACGGAAGTGCTTCGATTATATGTGCCTCCAACTAAATATTGAGTGTTCCCTGTTCCGCCCGAAACAGTTAAGTTTATATTACTATATTTTGATACTCCTCCGATTAAAACTTTCTGCCAATCAGTGTTTCTTGTTGTATCCCACAACCCATTAATATCATAATTGCCATCATTAGGAGTAGTCAATATTGAAGGTATAGCAAGATTATCATTTTTAAACGCTTCACGGCGCATCATTACGTATTGCTCTGTATTTAATATATCAAGTGTTCGTGAAACTTTTCCCCACCCTTGTTGCAAATTAATATCAATTTTCGTTGGGCCGGCTTTACCCTTTTTTGTTGTAATTAATATTGCACCATTCGCAGCACGACTGCCATAGATTGCTGTGGCATCTGCATCCTTTAAAATTTCAATACTTTCAATATCGGACGGGTTAATATAACTAAGAGGATTCCCATTACCACTTCCTGTAGGCCCCCCTGAGCCTTTCAAAACACCAGTAGATGCCCCACCTACAGAACCCGTAGTGGTATTTAACATTTGGGAAACAAATGGTACTCCATCAACAACGTAAAATGGATCATTTCCACTTGAAGCTGATATGGCGCTTATACCTTGTATTCGTACTATTACTCCCCCTCCAGGAATTCCGTTTACTTGTGTAATAAGCAGACCAGGTACTCTTCCTTGTAAGGCAAGTAACGGGTTTTGAACAGGTTGCTGTTCTATTTCTTTTGAAGTAATTCTTCCAACATTACTTGTAGAAAACCTTTTTGTTTCTGTATAATACCCTTTATTAATAACTACTTCATTTAAGGAAGCAACATCCTGTTTAAGGGAAACCCTAATAGCCGTTCTATTGCTAACCGGTACAACAATCATTTCATAACCGACAAATGAAATTTCCAGTATTGCGTTTTCATTTATTCCTTTCAAAATAAAAATCCCACTTGTATTGGTGATAGTCACCAAAGAACTCTCCTTGACTCTTACTGTTGCTCCTTCAAGTGGATTTCCGTTTGGATCGGTCACTTCACCCGTTACATTAATTAAAAAATTTGACTCTTCAACTTTTGTAGTTTTTCCATCTTTGTCAGTCTTAATATTTTTAGGCGCAATCGTTATTATCTTCCCGTTAATAGAATACTTCAACGGCTGATCCTTAAAACAAAGATCAAGCACCTGCTGCAATGGCAAATTGGCAACCTTAAGGGTCACGCTTTTGGCCAACTTCAACAACTCCGTTTTTACAAAAAATACATAATCGGTTTGCTTCTCAATTACCTGGAAGACTTTTTCCAGGGGGGCATCGGTCACCGAAATGGTGATCGTTTGGCCTATTCCCCTGGCGCTTAATTGAAGGCAGCCTCCCAGTAATAGTATTGCAATGAGTTTCATAATTCTTACCGCCATGCGGATTTTAGTAAAGCATGTTAGTTGTTGGTTCAAAACCCCGCCCAGTACAGGTGTTTTGCGAGTAGCAAATACTTGCATACCTTTGATTTAAGGTTAAAAAATTGACGATTCGCGTTGTTTAATTAGGTTAACCTGTGACCGGAGGTTGCACTCCGGTTTTTTGCTGTAAAAGCAAAAGATTCCTAACCATTTCAGATGGAGGTTCAATGGTCAGTGATAATGGCAAGTATGGTGAGATTAGTGGTAGCGTTTAAAACGCTAATGAAGATAACTGGGATAAGAAGAGGATTATGGCGGTTGCCACGATAGCATTACTGCATCAAAGCATATACACTATATCATACTATTCGAAGCTAAACCCTGGGCCTTTCCCTCTATAAGGTTTTTTAACAGTTACCAAATGGTTTTACAAGGGACGGATTACTTATTCAATGAATATATTTAATCAAGTATTGATTTCTCTGAGCGCCAATCATCGGTTCGGAAAATGGGAAGCCTGGTACCAACAAGCTTCCCAATAATTGGTATTGGTGCTGATTATAGCCTTTTAAAGATCTTTTAGAATAAAATGGAAACACCCCCACTCTAATTCAAAGTCTCAATCTTCCAGTCTTTTTTGCTTCCGTTCTTTCGTATATTAAGTCCTAAATTTTTATTTAAATGTTGCTTGACTGACCTGGATGCTGCACTCAGTTGGTTATTGATCGTGTTCTCTGATCGGCCTACTGTAGCGGCTATTTCGTACCGGTTATAATCCGCTGCATGAAATTGATAAACAAGTCTTTCCCTTGGTGGTAGCAGGTTTATAGCTTCACGATATATTTTAAATCCTTCCCACAACAACACTTCATCATGCATATATCGATCGGAACCATTCTTTAAAAAATATTGGGTGTACTTTTTGGCTTTTGATTTTCTTTTCCCCGTGTCTATAATGAAATTCTTCACCATTACATACACATAGTCCTCCAACTCTCCTGCTGCTAAATGCTTCAACCGATTCCATTGCAGCCACAGCCTGATGAACATTTCCTGTGCTATATCCTCCGTATTTTCCGTAGTGCCGGTTAAATAAAAAGCATACCGTACAATGATTCCTCTTAACCGGTCATGCCTTTTTTCAAAATCAAGCCCATCTATATGAGAACAGGCAGCAGGTATTGCTTCAGTGTTCCTCATAATGCAGTCGTTTATTGTTTAGAAGTTGATCTGTACTCTTCAGGGAGAGACAATGATCTTTTTTCCTTGTATCGTAAAATGTACTTCATTCGTTTCCAGTGTGGCCAATACCTGCGACAAATTACTGTTCCGCGGTAGCTTTCCTACAAAATCCATGGTTGGCACCTTGCCGGCATATTCCACTTCTACATCATACCACCTGGCTATTTGTCGTAACACCGTTTTTAAATCGGCATTCTTGAATTGAAAATACCCAAATCGCCATGCTACCACTTGATCCACATCTATATCATCAATCTTTTTGAGTTCCTGTGTTTGCTTATTTAAACTTGCCTGTTGTCCGGGTTGAAGGACCGTAGTCGTATTACCGGTAGTATGCACTTTCACTTTTCCTTCCAGTAAGGTGGTCCTTACTGCTTCTTCGTCGCTATAACTGTTTACATTGAAATGCGTGCCCAACACCTGTACTTCTATATCATGCGGCATCTTTACAACAAAGGGCGCCTTTCCTCCTGAGCGTAGTTGAATGGGTGCTACTTCAAAATAGGCCTCACCGTTTATTTCAACCGAACGTATATCTCCATTAAACGAAACAGGATATCGAAGTGAAGACTGACTGTTTAACCAAACTTTTGTTCCATCGCTTAGAACAGTCCCATACATTTGACCCTTTGCTGTACTCAAGGTGTTGTATAAAGTTTTTTGTGCTTTCCCTTGTTTTTGATAAACCAGCTGGCCATCCTTATTATATACGGACGTATTGCCCTCTTGTACTAGTTTACCATTGGAAAAACTGTCCAGGATTAAAAACGAGCCATCGTCGAGGGTTAACCGTGCTTTATATGTACCCGGTTGTACATCATTGTTTTGAACAACAACAGGCACTGTTGCTTCCGGTATTGTTTTCTTTTCCCCAAACCATTTATAACCGATCAAACTAATTAATACGATGACTGAAGCTGCGGCTACATAAGTTTGCCATTTATGCCACCCGATTAATTTTGCGGGTTGTACAGGTTGCCCTGCAACCAATACATCAAATCTTTCTTTGGCTGCAACTGACTGTTGTTTTATTTCAAGATATCTTTTGAAGTCCTGTACCCTCGTTTCATTATCAATTATAGATTCAAAGATCTCTTTGTTTCCGTCTTTCGCCATCCATTCGTTCAACATCGTTTCTTCCTCCGCAGTAAGCGTAGGATATTTGGCCATGATTGCTCCTATAACCTGGTATGTTTCGTTGTACGATTCGTTCATTTGACAAATTCTAATAAGTAAACAATGGAGCGCATGTGCGCCCAGTTTTACTATATCAGCCTAAACCATGACAATTGCTAATCGATCAATGCGTAGTAATTACCCGATAATTAGGTAACAATTACTTAACATCTACTTATATAACAACTGAGGTGAAGAAAACTTTAAATGCTTTGAAAATATTTTTAAGAATTCCCTTAATTAGGACATGAATTAATGAGCAGTAATAATATAATCAGCTCTCTTTCAGTGAATATTTGTCTTAATCTTTTCTTGGCATTGGCACAGTGGGCATGGACTGTATTGAGTGAAATGTCCAATTTTGCAGCTACATCCGGCCTTGACATGTTGTCAAGGAATACCAGTTTGAACGTCTGTTTGCATTGTTCGGGTAAATGCTCGATTTCCTCAAGAAGCACCTGGAGCATTTCTACCTTATATAACAGCGTTTCTGAAAATGTTTCCTCGGCTTGTGATGTGAGGTAAACGATGTGCTGGTGGTGTGTATGTTGTAGTTTAGATCTTTTCAGATAATTGAATGCAGCATTCTTCGCGGTTGTAAATATAAATGATTTTACCTGTGAAAAGGAGTCAAAATCGCCTGCGCCCTTCTCCCAAAACTTCAGGAGCGATTGCTGGGTAATGTCCTCAGATTCCGATTCATCTTTTATAATTTTCTCAATATAAAAACGAACCTGTGGATATAATTGATGAAACAGCCTATCGAATGCCTGTTTATCACCAGCCTTAATACCAATAAAAATTTGCGCATCATCCATGAGACAGTTCCTTTTCTTTATAGAGCGGATCACAAATTGAATTATTAAAAAAAAACGAACACTTACTGAGTTATGGAAAAGGTCCTGACATTTTCATTAGTGCAAGCAAAAGAACAATATCCCTTGTATTTATAGGAAAGGCAGTAAAAAGAAACTAGTATAGGAAAGGAAAAATGGGGTTACGGTATCGCTAAGATATAAGTCAAATGCTTTGAAAGCAAACTTTATTACCCACGAATTAAAATAAAGGCCTGGTTTTCAATGATGAAACCCATTAAAACGAGGAATACAACAACAGAGAATTTTTCATAATTTATGCTTTTTTCAATATATATCAAAATGGAACTTAAAAATATCCGATGAAATACCGGATGTGGTTGAGTTTAATCCCCCCACCCTTTGGAGGGGATATATCGTGCAAATACGAAAACTGCTTTTTGAGGGCAAAATCGTGCAAATGCGATAAATTAATCGTCCTAATTTGAAAGCAGTGAAAGAACGATTCTTAACCATTAACCGAATTTCTATGCAGATCTCTTTAAGCACTAACGAGGCTTTAGAAGAACTCGAATTTCTGCTGATTTTAGGAAAAAAACCACGTTTTAAATTACCTGTATTTGTTATTGAGACGGATTTTATTGACTTTTTCGCCCACATTTTGGAACGAGCCCCCAAAAGAAGAAATGTAATCCCCTACATGGATAGATTGATCGCCCAGGCTTTTGATGAATCTGTTGCTGAAATTTGCGGCATGCTGAATCAAAATGGGGTGGATGGCACCACTATTTTTGAACTTATATCCGATAAGAAATTGATACCTACCGGCGTCCGGAAAGCCTACAATAAAAAGCTAGAGGGAAAGCTCCGCAAAGGATTGGGAACCGGGCCATGGAGAACCTATAATAACTGGCTTTTAGCGGGCGTTTTTTGGAAAGCCTTTGTCCAATCGCACGATCCACACTTTAAAATAAAGATTAGGGAACATGAATGGCCAAAAGCAGCAACAGAAACTTTTTATGATCGTGATTACAAAGCTTTATGGGCAACGAAGGAAGCCTATGTTGAAGCGGGAGAACCCAAACATGGTTATGCGAATAAAGATATTTTCATCCGTCCCCACGCAGAATGGCACTTTTTTATTCAAAAAACAAGGGAAAAGCATGCGGCCCTAAAAAAGCGTTTAAACAGTTCTAAAAATTAACCTGTGCCAATTTTAGCAGCTGGATAGAATAAGCTGTCTTCCTAAAATAGCGCTACAGTTCTTGGCATAACTCTGCCATCATAATTATATAATCAAACACCTTCTTTCTTAAAATCGCTACAAAAAAGAGTCCCGCTCCCGGCTGAGCCGGGACGGGACCCTCTTGTAAACAATACCCATACCTTATTTCCCTTCATTGAGTACCGCCGCCTGGCTTACGGCGCCCATGACGCTACCGGCCACTGCCAGATAACCTGCCAAGTCGGTAATGATCGTTGGCAACTCAACAGGTACTTCAAAGACCGCAGCGCTTACTGCTGCCAGCACCACACCAATGTTACGAAGTGTTTTGAAAAACTTCGGCGTGGGACCCTGCATCCGGTTGGTGATATTGCTCATAGTGAAAAGTTGACTGATTAACAATAAACAACACGTCCACTAACCAGTCGCCATAACCGCACCTGCGCAACTTACCGTGCCGGCGCCCCTGCGCACAGGGCCCTGGCTGGTAAGGTTTGCCTACTGCAGGTATGGAAGCTTCTATATATGCATACCTGCATTGGGCAAACAAGCGCATAAGATAAGGTTGCATAGGATAAGGAGGTTTGGCAACAGATGAATGCGGGCTTCAATTGTATGTCCCGCTTAGCGGGACGTTCCCTTAGAGGAGTTAAGCCGTTCATGGTTGCCAGATACTGATCAGTTACAGCATAGCACACTTACTGTATAACCCGCCACACGATCGGAGAAGTTATGTTCGTTCCATCAGCAGCTACAGCTACTACCTGAAACCAGTACTTCTCCATCGATTTAAGTCCGTTAAACGTATGAGACGCATGCTTGCCCGCTTCGTTGTTCCATACCGTTTCGGTAGTAGGCGGCTCGGTAGTATACTGATGCAGATATGCCCTTGCACCCCGTAAACGCTTTATGGTAGTAGTTGCCTGACCAGGTGCCCCTAAGTCTACTTCCAGTTTCTCAATAACCTGCTCTACCTGGGTGCTACTTGCCCCTGAGATGGGGAAACCACTGCTTAACAGCATCAACCGGTCGCCTTTACACTTAAGTGTAACATACTCCGCCAGCCCGGTCAATAAGCCAACCAGTTCCGCTTTCAGGTTGTTTTTAAGTTGAACAGCTTCTACGTCGCGGCCTTTGGCATTATTTACCGCAGTCAGCACTTCAGGCAACAGTTTTTTTGTTTCCGCAAATGCGGGCGGTGCGTCGGAAAAATTAGGACTGTCTTCCATTTTTTCCACCACGCGATAGCCGGTTAGTACGGTGTCGCCATCGCTTAAGTATTTGTACGAGGTTAAGATTACATCTTCCATTTTAGTAATTTTTAAAAATTAGAAAATTAAAATACCTGCTACAACCTGAAACCTTAAACATTTTATTGGCCAATAATACAATCAAAAAAACGAGCTGAATACCTGCCATCCCCTTTTTCAGTACCATCGGCTGGTTATTACCTTCTCGCCGTTTGACAATGCAAATAAACGTTATGAAATAGCCTAAAAAAGATGGTAACCATGGAACCACCCCTTTTAACTCAATGATTATGAAGGAGAAGAATTTTTAAAAAAGTTTGAAAGGGCATCAAAAAGGAAGGAAATGGCTGAAGTAATTTGTATCGGCGTATAATCTTACCTTTTACGCACCATCAGTAGCTTTTTATAGATCTTCCGTGCGCACTTATACATGAACCGAAGCGAATAATGCATTATCACTCGCCTTTTTTAGTAAATCCCTTTCAGAATCCTATTTTTTCGATAGCCTTTTATGACTCGTCAGTAGCAAACTTTATGAGGTAAGTAGCCAATTATGGGTTACTGATAGCTTTTTTACGATCGTATGTTGCTTACTTACAATCTGAACCTGGCTACTTGTGTGGCAAAAAAAACAATTGATGAATTGAAATTTAGAAGATATGTGCCATAAAAAGCGAGGTACGCACCATAATAAGCTACTGTTGTGTCATAGTTTGCTTTGGATGAGTCATAAAAGGTAAGGGATGCGTTATAGTTAGTTACTGGCACACTAAAAAAAGCTACTGTTGCACCAAAAAAGGCAACAGTTGTTTCAAAAAAAGCTACAGCAGCTTCGAAGTGAGAAAGTGGAGTTCTCAAAAAGCAAATCTAAGGGAGTGGGTATACTACAATTTTTTACACTGCTGCGCCATTGACATTAAAAGATCTATCACCTTTCTTTTAGTGCCTTCGTCAATTTGGTAATATTTATTTTGTAGGTGACCGAACGAAATGTCGAGTTGTCGGTGTGTACTAAAAAGCGAAGAAACGGCCTTTAATAACTCTGTTATATTGGTATTGGTATAAATTCCTGAATCCTTAAATAGTCTGGTGAAAAGTGCCAATACCTGAACAGAAACCGAGGTTTGAATTTTGCCATCTTCACTGATGGCTACCCTTTCATCAGCAACCGACATCCATTCAAGGTGTACTAATTCCTGCGAGATCCAATCAAGGATCGTTTTCTGAACGGAAGGTAGCGTCGCATAAAAAGGGATAACGTTTATTTCAAGTAGTTGGCTCACCTGTTTATAACAGGTTTTTAAAAATTCGAACCTGCATACATCTGATTCTTTCTTTTCCATTTCGGCTCTGATATTGGCACACACTTCGCGTATAAATACAAGATCATTAAAGTTACAGCTGATCAACAATTCCGTCAAAGATGCATATACAGACTGGCAGGTGGTTGTTGAAAAGTAACCGGATATTTCCTTAATTAGATTTTTTAGATAAGCTACCTGGTGGTATGTTACTTGTGCTCTTTCCTTTAAATCGACCACGCCGGTTATATGCCTTTCCAGGATATGCAGAAGGCGGTTATTGGATTCAGTACCAGGCATGCCTTTGATGATCATTTTCCACTGACGTTTGAGTTCATTCCCCTCGCGTAGCCTTACCGGAAGTGGTAAATGCAAATCCGTGTTGAAAAAACGGGCAAAGTTATTTTTTAGAAAAATAATGATGTCTTCCAGTTGTGCCGCCACCTGTTGATAGAACTGTTTCCGGTCCGGTGTAATGGATTCGTGGTGCTGGTGATTAAAAAGCAGGTTCAACAACGTCGCAACTATGATTTGATGCCGCTCTACCAATAATTCATTTTCCTCTTCAGTTTTATTATAGAGCGCGTCAAGCAGTAATTGCCTGCCGAGGGATTCTTTCAGTTTTAGGGAAGTGGCCAACCAGTCAGTAAGCTGTTCCGGTGTTGCATGCAATACGGCAGTAGGATGAAGCATTGAATGAACCAATTGCTCAAAGCTTTCTATTGAATGTTTCATGGTTTCAGTTTTGTTTTACTGTGTATTCATTACTCATTTCGCATACACAACCAGGCATTCCGGAGGAAAAAGTAGGGTAAAACGATTAGCGGCAATAACTTTGCTACAGCGCTAATCAAAGCGTAAATTTCGTGATGTTACCTCTGAATACCTATACGTAATTCAGCGTATATTCTACGTATTTATTACGTATAACCAGTATATTTGTGTTTGTGTTACATATTTATTTACTGTATTACAGTTTTGTTAGTAATGCCGAATAACGATCGGTGTTATTCTTTTTGACATTTAAAAGTCTCTATTTAATTTGTAGTATCTTTTTCTTCCTGGTTGATTAAGATTTGGCCTCATTTATAGCAACTTTCTCCTTTTCTTATTTAATGCGCCAATTGGATATTCGGGTCCTGTTTTTTAGTAGCAATGCATATTACTTTTGACAGATCGATATGGGAATTATCGACTTGTGTTTCATTTACATAATAACAAAAAGTATAATGATAGTTCAAGCAAAGTTAGAAGACAAGGAAATTGTCGTTGATATACTTGCTAATTCGTTTCGGGATAATAAGAGTGTCAATTATATAATTAAGCAGGACAAAAAAAGACTCAGATTCTGCCCTGCATTTTTTTCAGGCGTTGTTGAAAGACAACAGTTTTACGAACCCCTATTATGATGCGGTGCGCTATGAAACGCTGGGAACATGCTGTCGAAAAAAGGACAGCCCAAAGAGGGGCTAACGTACCAGTTAAAAGGGCTGGAGATCAAACGCGGACTGAAAGAACTAAATGCCCAGTCTTATTTAAATATAGCGATGACCTACCGAAAACTGGGAGACCTTTCAAAGGAGGAAGCTCAGCTGGATACGGCATTGATAGTAGCTTCCGCTGAAAGAGACGCGGCACTTCAAAAAAAGATCTGGCATGCAAGCGCCCAAAACTTTGCGCTTCAAAATAAATTCCGGAATGCATATTCCGCCATCGATTCCGCTTTTGGGTATTACCAAAAGGAGGTAGAAAAGACGGTCGCCCAATTAACGATTGTCTATAAAAAAGCAACGGAGGGTGAGCGTGGGGTGCGGGTAGAGCTGATGCTTCCTTATCAATTGAAGGGGTGATGCAATCTGCCCAAGAGAATATGAGAAGCCCGATAAATTTTCTCTCCGGCAAAATTTTTAAGGAAATAAAAAGCAAAAGGACTTCTTTGAGAAGCCCTTTTAATATCTAAGGAAGTAGCATTGAATTGCGGAATTGCCTCCAGATCCAAATCAACCTATCTTCCCTTTTTATCTTTAAATTGTAATTATTTCTGATACGAAGTTAAACAAATCTAACGATTCTATGCAGATAATTAGTCACAAAAATACAGGGCTAACTGTTTGTCAGCGCCTTTTTATCGAAAAATCTCTGGAGTTATTATACCTGGGAAGTATTGATTCTTACAGGGTTAGGCTTCATAATCCCAAAACAATATTGGTAGAAATTAAATATAGTTTGCTGGAATTTCAACAGGGGCGCATTAAACATTTTCACACTATTAAAAATAAGGAAAAAGAAAAAAAAGCACTCATTGACGAAGCTATAAGCTCACTTGAGTATAATCCGAATTACCTGGTTTTCAGTTCTATTTCCCAGAAATATCTGGAACAGCTTCTGCACACTGCTACGGAAAATAACTATAAAAAGATCATTTCTGCTATTGACATGCTCCTTGATGAAAATCAAAACTACCTGAATGCTGTTATAAGTGGGCTTGAAGGCCTTATAACGGCCAACAATACTTTGCTTGCCGATCTAGAGAAAATCGATCTTTCTTTAAATATACTTTTCAGCGAATTAATCAGTAAAGGGTTCTCAAAAGGCTTTTTATATAAATTGGTATATGGGATATTTGTAAATACGCTGAGCGCTGGTGCCGCGTTCAACGTTCATTTTAATAACTTCAAGGCAAGAGTCATGGCACCCGAAAATCAATATAAAGTCATTTTTCGTATTGACACCACACAGAAAGTGTATGATTCTATCTCCGCAATCCATAGCCCATTGCTTAGTCTGTCTGATAACATCAATAACGTGCAATTAAATGGCAGGTCAGCGACAGAATTGACGGGCTTTAACTTAACTTCTCCCAACAGAAAATTTATTCACTGTAATCTCATTGCAACAGATTATCTGGCGGCGCTTAAAAAGGCACGTTCTATCTTGTCAGAATATCTTGATGTAATCAATCTTGGTTTGTCTGACGAACATCTGCTGATACATAACCGGGTACTGGTAATTGATGCCCGATCTCCTGAGCGTGGGGATTTTCAGAATAATGTCAATATTCTTGACGGTAAATACCGTGTCGAAAAGGATCATTACCAGGAATTCACATCGAAGCTGCCCTCAATACTCAATAGTTCAAACGTGCAAAAAGAAACTAAGGAGAAAATAAAATCGGCAATCCGTTATTTAAGATTAGGCAATCAATCTACAGAAGTAGAACATAAGTTTATTAATTACTGGATAGGTCTTGAATATATTTTTTCCAACTATGAAAGCCAAAATACTATCAATAGAATTAAGGAGCATTTTATTAATGCGCATGCTTTAGCTTATGTCAAACGAAACAGCTATAGTTTTAAAAAGGACTTTGGACAAATTGCTACACAACATAGGGCACTTGTGCCAGATTACACGCCCACAGAATTTACCTGTCTGACCATTGAAACCTTTTATACGAACGCGGGTACTCATCTCTTAACGCATTATCCTCTGCTTGCTTACCGAGCACAGAAACTACATAAATGGTTTTTTCCTGCCGGTAAAGCACCTAATACAGCAGAGTATTTAAAGAAACACAAAAGCAATCTCGAAATTCATTTCACGCGGATTTACCGGCTCCGCAATGAAATCATTCATGACGCTGCCACTAACACAAACAATGAACATATCGCGTCAAATCTTCGCTATTACCTCACTTTTATTTTAAATGAGTTAATAGATTATTTCTCAAGGAATAATACCCTGCCTATTTCGATCGAAGATTACTTTGTACTAAACGAAATCGAACTTGGAAATATAGAACATTCAGGATACCTGCTCGGTCAACTGTTAAATGTAGATTGCTCTATTGACTTTATTTCAGGTTAGTCATTTAAGCCCCGTATTATCATGAAAACAACTAAGAAAAAAAATACTCCGCTCAAATTGACTTCGTTTGATGAGCTGGAAAACAAACATTACGGCAAAAGAGGCAGCCCTAAGCGGGAAGCTTATGAAACTGCTTTTAAAGATGAGCTTATAGGTGAATTAATTAAGCAAATAAGAGAAAAGCAAAATCTCAATAATTCGAAACAAATGCAATCTGCTTCCCATCCGGCGACCACGATGGCACGTTAATGGTCCCTTGCCCGCCATAGAGAAAAGCAATAATATTCCGGTCCGTCAACATGCCCGGTTGTATTGTTGGTGAGCGGAATTTCGGCGCCACCATTCACATTCATTTTATAAAGATTATTTGCTGCCCGGTAACAGACAGTGGTTGTATCAAAAACGAACAGGTTAGGAATCTTCGATGGTATGTAAACCGGTTAATGATAAGCAATTGGCGTTTGGCAATATATTGGTATTTTAGGGATGGTTGTTCCTCATATTAATAATTCTCTATGTTTGGCACCCACCTTAAAATAGCCTGGCGAACCCTTATCAAAGACTATTGGTTTACCGCACTCAACCTGGCCAGTCTTTCAATTGGTCTGATCTGTACGTTGCTTATCTACCTGTGGATCGATGATGAAATGCACGTCGATAAATTCAGTGAACATGACAGCCGCCTATTCCAGGTGATCCGCAATGTACCATTGCCTAATGGGGTGCAAATGCAGGAGTCCACACCGGGACTGCTGGCCAAATCTTTACAGGAAACATTCCCTGAAGTGCAAACGGCCGTTGCCGTGAATCCCAGGCTGAGTGGAACAAAGGGTATCCTTTCTTTCAACAACAAGCAAGTTAAAGCGAATGAACTATATGTAGGTAAGGCGTTTTTTAGTGTGTTTTCTATCCCTGTATTGCAAGGCGACAAACAGACATTACTGTCCAATCCGAATAGCGTGGTGTTATCTGAGGAACTGGCGATGAAGTTATTTAATACAACAGAAGGATGTGTAGGTAAAGTGATCGAATGGCAAAGAGGTAAGGTAACCGGCCCTTATATTGTATCGGGCATATGTAAAAAAACGCCCAGCCAATCTACCCTTCAATTTGACGTGTTGTTTGCCTATGAGATGTTGTATGAAAAGAATAAAGATTTTTACGCGCACTGGGGCAATAGTAATCCTTATACCTATGTGGTATTAAAAGAGGATGCCAATGCCACAGCCTTTGGTAAAAAGATACGGGACTTTACCAAAGAGAAATACCTGTCGGCTTACGGGGCCGACGATGAAGTGCGCTTTACGGGTTCTTTATTCATCCGCCCTTTTTCCGATAAATACCTGTATAACCGGTATGAAGAAGGTGTGCTTGCCGGCGGCCGTATCGAATATATACGCCTGTTTGCACTTATAGCCGTATTCATTCTTATTATTGCCTGTATCAATTTTATGAACCTTTCAACGGCGAGAGCTTCCCGAAGGTTAAAAGAAGTTGGGATCAAAAAGGTGTGCGGCGCCCCCAGGAAGGAACTGGTGATGCAATTCATTGGAGAATCGGTGATCCTAACGCTGATCGCCATGCTGATCTCGCTCTCTTTTGTAATCATGCTGCTGCCGGCCTTCAACCAACTTACCGGTAAGGCACTGGCAATTAAACCTACCCTTCAACTACTTGCTACGCTGACAGCAACAACCACTATTACCGGAATTCTTGCCGGTAGCTATCCTGCATTTTATTTATCTGGTTTTCGGCCAGTCGCTATTTTGAAGGGCAGGCTAAAAACATCGCTGGGTGAACTATACGTACGCAAAGGCCTTGTGATCATGCAATTCGTGTTGTCGACCGTGTTTATTGTAGCAGTGCTGGTGGTTTACCGACAAATGAAATATGTTCAATCAAAGAATTTAGGCTATAACAAAGAGCAGATCGTTTCCTTTAAACGGGAAGGAACGTTGAGAAATAATTTGTCGACCTTCCTGGTGGAATTGGAGAAAGTGCCCGGTGTAATAAAGGCCGCAAGTTTTGGACATAACCTGACCGGAGATTATAGTGGCACTAACAACCTGCAATGGCCGGGTCAGGCGCTAAAGCAGGAAATAGAGTTTGCCAACTTGCAGGTAGATTGGGATGTGATGAACCTGCTGCAGATGCAAATGAAGGCTGGCAGATCATTTTCGCGCGAATTTAGTACTGATAGTAATGGGATCATCTTCAACGAAGTGGCGATTGCCGCTATGGGTTTAAAAAATCCTGTAGGTAAAACGGTTACGTTGTGGGGTAAGCAGAGGCAGATCATTGGAGTAGTGAAAAATTTCCATTTTGAAGCATTGAGAGAAAGCATAAAACCCTGTTTTTTGTACTGGACGCCGCAGGGCCGGAATATCCTTGTTAAGATTAAGACAGGAGCAGAACAGGAAACAATGGCGCACATAGAACAATTGTACAAAACATTCAATGCAGGGCTTGCCTTTGAATATACTTACCTCAGTGATGATTATGCAGCGATATATGCCTCCGAGCAACTGGTGTCGGTATTGTCGCGGTACTTTGCCGGGCTGGCGATTCTGATATCCAGTCTGGGGCTGCTGGGCCTGGCAGTATTTACTGCCAAACAACGGCAAAAGGAGATTTGTATACGCAAGATCGTAGGTGCTTCTGCCAGTAGTATTACCAGCATGTTGTCAAGGGATTTTCTGAGCCTGGTGGGCCTTGCGATATTGATCGCATTTCCCTTATCATGG
>CBIHOL010000057.1:0-30959 GCA_966211905.1 uncultured bacterium | reverse complement strand
ATGTCATTCCTGATGTTATCGCTTTTTTACTTTTTTAGTAATATGCGCGATTATCAGTGGCGCACACTGATTTTGTTTATGTGTTTTTCGCAGGTTGCCCTCTCGGCCAATCTCACTCTTATTTTTGTTTTGGCGGTTTTAAGTGGATTTCTCATCCTTCAGCAGATAAGGAAAAAAAATTTTCTGCGGTTAGCAAACGTGCTTATATGGCTGGTCTTTTTCGGAGGCCTGCTTTTCTGGATCAAATACGCCTTTTTTCTTAAAGAGGCCGGCGCCTTATATTACGGTGGCGGTGAGAGTTACTGGCAGGTTACTTTTCAAAGCCTTATCGATACTGTTCTGTTCAGACATAAGGTCGTGGATATATTTGTTTTAGTGCTTTTCGGCTTGTTATGTGTTTATGGCATCATTATCTGTTTTAAAACACGCCTTGCTGATGTGCTGACGACGCCTTTTGTTATTTCACTCATTACTCTTATCACACTCATTATTGTGTTTTATCTGTTGAAAGTGCTGGTGGATGTTAATTACCCGGAAGACCGCACAGGCCTCTTTTTTTACCTGATGTTTACGCTTTCTCTTGCGTTTGCAGTCGACGGTATGAACTCTAAGGTTCAACTGATCTTTCTGGCCATCCCTTTATTTTATATTTTTCATTTCATAAGCAATTTTAATATACGGGTTCATAGCTGGCGGATCTATGAAACTATGCCTGTTTCCTTTTATGATATTCTGCAGAAAGAACAGGAAAAACTATCACAGCGTATCACCATTGGCGGCCACAGGGTACGTGAGTTTATCTATGGATTTATCAATTATAACAGTCCTGTAAAGCTTAATCACATGACCTCACCTGAGGCCTTGCAAATGAATTGTGATTATGCGCTTGCATATGATGTTGATGCTCCATATTATAAAAGATACTACACTGAACTGGCGGCTGAAGAGCGTTGGGGCTTCAGGCTGCTGAAAAGGATCACACCTCTGACCCGAACGGCTGTTATTACTGGCAAGCCCGCTGATCTTTCTTCCGACGGAGAATATCACAACTTTTTTGAAGTTCGCGATACGTCCTTTCAGTCGCAAAATCCTTTGTTGCTGGAAGTAGATCTTGAAGCAGTGGATGTACCCGTCCCGTTTAATGCCTGGCTTGTATTACAGGTGGACGCTCCCGATGCCTCCGATAACGTGTTTGTGCGGGTGCCTCTCAACCTCGTAAGATACGGTTGGCACGGCCATCGCGAAAAGCTGGCTGTGGTCACCGGAAATATTCCTGCAGGGATCACCCGTCTTGTTGCCTATCTTTGGAACATCAATAAAGTACCAATCAATATAAAAGTTCATTCTGCCACACTTTACCAGCTTAACGGTGAAGGAGTGACGGAGATATCAAAAGCAAAAATATAAATATGTTAGACAGAACAGTTGCGCCGCCGTTTAAGACGATAGATACCATTGATGTTATGCGGGTAAAGCACCATTCGCTTGACAACGGCATTTCTTTATATTCCTTATCGGCAGGTAGCCAGGAAATAACCAAGCTGGAATTTGTGTTTAAAGCCGGGATGTTTTATCAGCCCGCCACATTAATAGCGTCGGCCACCAATACCATGCTCGAAAGCGGGAGCAGATCCTACACTGCGGACCAGATCAGCGACGGGGTTGATTTTTATGGCTCATTTCTCGAATTGCAGGTCGAGCAGGATTATGCAACCGTAACATTGTATTCGCTGAATAAATTCCTGGAGGAAAGCATGAAGTACATGGAGGAGATCATCAAGTACCCCGTGTTTCCCGAAAACGAGTTCCGGATCCACATCATCAATAAAAAACAGAAAAATGCGATCAATGCGCAAAAAGTGAGTGTGCTGGCACGCCGTAAATTTACCGAGGCTTTGTTTGGAAAAGATCACCCATATGGAAGGGATGTGCACCAGGAAGATTTCGACAGGGTAAATCTTGAGGAGATCCGCACTTTCTTTTCAAAATTTTATACCTACCAGAACTGCACTGTTATAGCAGCGGGCAAGTTGCCTTCTAATCTGCTGGCAGTGCTTAATAAATTTATAGGTGGTGAAAAATGGGGTGGGAAAATCGCGGCAATTGAGCCCTCACCTGTAGCTCCACTCACAACATCGCAGCGGTTAACTTATATTGAAAGACCTGATGCCATTCAGTCGGCTGTAAGAGTTGGCAGGATACTCTTCAATAAAACACATCCCGATTATTTTAAGTTCCAGGTGCTGAATATCCTGTTGGGAGGTTACTTCGGTTCGCGTCTTATGGCTAATATTAGAGAAGATAAAGGCTATACATACGGAATTGGCAGTGGTATCACCAACATGGTACACGGAGGCTACTTCTTTATTTCAACCGAGGTAGGTGCTGATGTTACAAAACAAACACTCGACGAAATTTATAAGGAGATCAGGTTATTACAGACTGACCTGGTGAGTAACAACGAACTGGAAACAGTGCGTAACTATATCCTTGGGCACTTTTTAAGAAGCGTGGATGGGCCATTTTCACTTGTGGAGAAATTCCGTTCTATATGGGAATACAATCTTGATTATTCCTTTTTTGATAATTATTTCCAGGCGGTTAAAAGTGTAACCCCCTCTGAACTTAGAGACCTCGCAAATAAATACCTCAAGCAGGACGACCTGCTGGAGTGCGTTGCAGGTAAAATGTAAAGCACAAAAAAACCCGGTCGCACTAGCAGACCGGGTTTTTAATTTCTGAAGAATTCTTATGATTTTGGTTTAGTTTCAGCTTTTTCTGCTGAAGCTTCTGTTTTCTTTTTGCAGCAAGATTTTTCACCTTTTGCGCATCCTTCTTTTTTCTCACCTGCGCAGGCTTTAGAGCTGCTTTTGCATTCTTTTTTGTTTTTGCCTTTATCGTCACCGAATGTATTTGCGATCGCGGTGCTTCCGAATAAACCTGCCAGGGCAGCAACTAATAATATCTTTTTCATTTTATGGAGTTATGGTTAATACAAATATAAGAAATCACCTATCTGCGGTTTGTTAAAAAGAACCAATTTATCCGTTTATGACATCAAACACATAAAGGAGCGCTATTACTACTGCTGCAAGGCCAAAGAGTCCGCCCAGGCTGAAAGATCCGAAGAACAGACCGTAAGCAAGCACAGTTAAGATCAAGGTGATCCAGAACCACATGTCGATGGTTTTGTGTTTTAAATATACGGCCAGAGGCGGGATGAGGATCGCCAGGATAACGAGCAACACGAGATTTACTTCGCTGTCTGAAACCTGCATCTTGTTAGCAGCGGGAACTGTTTTAATAGTTTTTGCCGGTTCAAAGGAAACCTGATCATTCGCCGCAGCTGTAACTACAGTTGTTATGTGATCATGTTTGCTGCCTGTTGATTTTGGAGCTGATTTGTCAGAAACAACAGCAGCAGGTTTAACATTGGTAACCGGCACATAACTGGTGTTATTATTTGCCGGTACTACTTGCACGGCAACCTTATCAACTGCAGTATTTTGTTTTACGTCGTTTCTCTCAACTGGCTTCGGAGCGACAGCTTTTTTATTCACCGAAACGTAAAAACCTTTATTGTACTTTCTCTTTACCAGCGAAAACTTGTTAGAACATGAAGTCGCAAATAGTAATGTTGCTAAAAATAATATGACGTTTGTTTTCATAGGTGGTTTTTTGGGTTAAAAATAGATTAAAAAACTATTTACTCCAATTTATATTGTCGAACCACGCTGTAATTGGAAAATGATCCGTTACAGTTTCTTCGTTGCGTTTGTACTTTGTGCAGCCCAGCCGCGGATCGTGGAGGATGTAATCTATGCGGAACTGCGGCCATTTGCCTGCGTAGGTCCGGCCAAAGCCCATTCCTTTTTCAACAAAGCAGTCAGAAAGGCTGGTGGTTAACTCCTGGTATGAGTAGGAAGCGGCAGTGTCATTAAAGTCACCGCATAAAATGATCTTATAACGGCAGGTCTTGATATGCGCCGAAACCATGTCAACCTGTTTGGTCCGCTTTACAAATGCACGCTTGATCCTCCTGAGAATATTTTTGCTGTTTGCCATCTCATCTTCGGCGTTATTGGCGGACATAACGTCTTCAAAAAACTTATTGTCTTTCTTGCTGAAGCTTATTGATTGAAGGTGCAGATTATAAACGCGAACAGTGTCTGTGCCTACAACTATATCGGTAAAGATGCAGATATTATTGGAGTGGGTATTGAATATGATCTTGCCCTGGTTGATGATAGGGAATTTGCTGAAAGTAGCAATGCCCCAGTGATCATTCTTACGCATGGTAACAGTGAACTCATTGTGGTAGTATGGCATCTTTAATACCTCCCGCACGGTGTCGGTATTATTAAAGTCGCCCGGATCTTCAGAGGTGTAGAATTCCTGGAAGCAGATTATATCTGGATCGATATCCATAAACGTTGAAAGGATACGGCTGCGGCTTTCTTTGTTCTTGCTCCAGTTGTACAGGTCAAACAACATGGAGTTGTAAGATGTTACTTTTAACTGTCGTGAGGTTGGTTTTATGGTGGTTATACTGAATTGCAGATACCTGTAAGCAGTAGGCGCGCTAAGAGCAATGGCAATGATGCCCAGGGTGGTGGCAGGCTTAAATTGTGCAAGCCAGAAAATGAGGAACAGGATATTCAATAAGAACAGGAATGGAAATGCAAGTCCGAAAAAAGCAGGTATCCAGAAAAGTTCAGGTGAAATATACTTTGCCGATACCGACACAAGAAGTGCGATAATGGTAAAATAATGAAGCCATAGAATGATATTATTAAAGGCTGACAATCTCCGGCGCTGCCGGATGATGACAAGCTTGCGGAGTTCTGAGATTGGGATATTTCGGCGAAACGCTATGACCTTTAAATTTACAGGTTAGCGGACTGCTTTAAGGGCTTCTTCAATAAAGGCATAAGAGCTTAAGATCTCCGGCTTGCCGTCAACTATCGCCACGTCGTGCTCAAAGTGTGCGCTTGGTTTGCCATCGGCAGTCACTATGGTCCACCCGTCGCGTAATTGTTTTATGTTCTTGGTGCCCATATTGATCATCGGCTCAATTGCCAGTACCATGCCTTCTTTCAGTTTCGGACCATCTCCGCGTTTGCCATAATTGGGTACTTCCGGTTCCTCGTGCATATTTTTGCCCAGGCCGTGACCAACAAGCTCTCTCACTACACCAAAACCGTTCTTTTCTGCATGCTGCTGTATCGCAAAACTGATATCACCAATTCGGTTACCGCTTATCATCTGCTGAATACCAAGATAGAGGCTTTCCTTTGTTACATCTATCAGTTTCTGAACAGACGGGGTAACCTCGCCGATAGCAAACGTATAAGCATGGTCGCCATAATACCCGTTCTTTTTCACGCCGCAATCCACCGAAATGATGTCGCCATCCTGCAGGGGAGCATCAGTAGGGATCCCGTGCACCACGGCATCATTTATCGATATGCAAAGCGTGGCAGGAAAATCGGGCACACCACGACCTCCTTTATATCCTTTGAATGCAGGAATACCACCGTTGTCGCGGATATACTGCTCGGCCATGCGATCAAGAAAAAGGGGAGTAACGCCCGGCTTTATTTCTTTTGCAATTATTCCCAGTGTGCGTGAAACCATTAGCGCCGATTCGCGCATTAATTCTATTTCTTCACGGGTCTTTAGATAAATCATTTTCCTCCGAATAATTTTTTTAATAAAGAACCTTCGTTCTTCCTGTAATTGTTATGTGCCTCGGGATTTTTTAGCTGGTGAAGGAAATCGGTTCCATCAGGATGCAGCATTTGCCACACCTCGCTCCAGCCTATAAATCCTCCCAGGTTCCGGTCATCTATAAAAATATCTGCATTCAGCTTCCTGGATGTCTTAGCGTCAAGCTGTTCTTCGGGATAATTTTTATTTACCGAATAAAATTCAACTCCATTTTTGCGGCAATAAACAACGGCTTCTTCAAGCAGTTCACCTGTTCTTATCGTCCACAATATAAGTTTATGTCCCTTCTGCTGTAAGGCCTTTAAAGTGGCAAATGCAAACAGCATCTCCTTGCCAATTTCAGGATATCGGTGCTCAACAATAGTTCCATCAAAATCAACAGCTATCACTTTGCTGTTTTCACTTAAAAAGTTCTGCATTATCAGATATTACGCGCAGAAAGTACTTTCATTTCTGCATCAAGTTCATAAAGTCTTGGTTGCCCGGTGCCGATCTCAAATTCGAGGATCTGCTGCGGGGTCATTTTTTCAAGATACATGATAAGTGCTCTCAGGCTGTTGCCATGCGCAGCTATTACAACATTTTTGCCTTGTTTTAATTTAGGTACGATCTCTTTTTCGAAGTAGGGCAGAACCCTTGCGGCGGTATCCTTGAGACTTTCACCATTTGGAGGCGGAATATCGTAGCTCCTGCGCCAGATCTTTACCTGCTCCTCACCATATTTTTTCGCCGTTTCAGCTTTGTTCAGACCCTGGAGATCTCCATACATCCGCTCATTTAGCGCCTTATCATAAATAGGAGCAAGAGGTGCATGTCCTGAAGCTTCCATAGCAAGCTTTAAGGTATCCTGCGCGCGTTTAAGATCAGAGGCATACGCATAATCAAATTTAAATCCATTGAGTTTTTTGCCTGCAGCCACTGCCTCTTCTTTTCCTTTAGGGGTCAGCTCCACATCTACCCACCCGGTAAATTTATTCTCTAAGTTCCAGGTACTTTGTCCGTGTCGGAATATAACTAGTTGTGCCATAAATTTTTGAGGCACAAATATAAAGCTAAATCATCTAAAAATGATGGCAAACAAATTCGTATATTAAGCACTAAGGTTTATCCCGGACTAAATTTCGAGAGCTTTCTTAAAGTCCACCAGCCCGGTGTCTTCATCCAGCTTTTTCACAATAAATTTTTTATTGTTTCCGTTCAGGGCGTCCGAAAAACTCTTCCTATCGCAGATGTATAAAGCCTCATTCCTGAAAAGGCACACGGAATACTCATTCCCTTCGGCTACACGTATATTCTGCTGCTCTATGCCAGAAAACTGGTACACTGTTTTTTTGGAATGATCTACCAGGTAAATTAGCTCCGCACCAATAGGCACGGCTTTATCTGACGTAACAAATACCGGATTAAGGGGTTGACCCGATGGTCTTGAATGCGGGCAATCTGAATTATAAATTCCAAACCTGCCTATATCGAAAAGGCGGCTTGTTTTTGCCTGGCTGCTCATAGATGTAAAATTTCCCGCCAGCTGGCTCGTGGCCATCGTGCGTGATTCTTCTTCCAGGCGGATCCTTTCTTTCGCAGCTTCCTGCCGGAGACGGGCCTGCTCTGCGAGATAAGTCTGCTGTTTTTTCTCCATTTCTGCGAGCAATCTTTTTTCTTCTGCTACTTTTTTCGACAACAGCTCGTCGTATTTCTCAAGACGCTCAGAGTATTGTTCGGAAGCTTTTTCAAAATCATTCTCATTTAAAACAGGGTAAACGATCAACTTCTCAGTGCGGGACCTGTAGGATAGTGTCAGGATATAGTTTTTGCCTTTAACGGGACCCTGGCTGATCTTTACATCGCTCCAGGTAATGTCGTGCATATCCTTGCTGTAGTTGCGGTTTTCGGGACCTACCTCGAAAATAACATTTTCAAATGCGGCAAGTTCGGGGTATTCCTCATGACTTCCTTCGATCACAAAAGTAGGACGACCCTTTGTTGCCTTAACAGGAGCGTTCGGCTTTGCCGGCTGCGGTAAACGAGAAGCCCGGGTAGTGTAGGTTTTTTGAACACTGTCCATCTTGCGGGGGATAACCTTTTCGCTGGTGTACTCAAGCTCACGGAGTCTTGTGGAGGAAACTTCATTTACTGTTTCGCTGCTCTCAACTGATATCGCGTGCTCAGCTTTTCTCTTCGGAAAATCATCTCTTTTCAGGTAGGTCCAGTTCTGCTTGACAGTATCCAGATAATATTGATTAAACCGGTCGTCTTTAACAGTTGACGCAAGTTCAACTTTAAGAGGTTTGTCTTTTTTAATAAATACTGGTTCACCGTTCTGCGTGCCTTTAATATCAAACATACCGGCGCTTTCAAGATTAAAAGGTCTGCCTGCGCTGTCATATTTCATTGGAATTCCGCTGAGAACAATATCCGCCAGGTCGTGAAACTCCCGGTACTCAATAGTTACATCTCCAATTACATCCTTGCCTTGTTTATCTACAAAGCTATTCTTAGGAACTTTAATAGTGGTTGAAGTTGAATGAGTGATGGCGCCACCTTTTGCATTATTTACCTTGTACTGGCTATAAGGGATGCTTAACTTCCGGGAAGGGGCCGAAATAAATGCTTTAGTTTTTTCGCTGGTGCGGGAAACTGTTGTTTTTTCCAGACCCGCAATTTCCTTTGGTGATGTTTTGGTATTTGAAGAAGGGGAAGTAGTTATTTTATCATTCGTTACTGTTTGTTTTGTTTGTTGATTTTGAAAAAGACTCAGGTATGTTACGGTGCAGACTACTGTGATTCCTGCTATGACGGCCGTATATTGTATTTTTTTATTCCGCCACCAACTTTCATCTCCCCGGGCTTTTTTTATGCTCTGCTCTTTGAACTGCCTGACTAATTTATTGAAATCCTGGTGTTTTTTAAGTTCCTCATCGCTTACCTTCGGCCGGTCGATATTAAATTTTAAGCCCATACTACACTTTAATTTTGCTCAGTGACTTTTTAAGTTTCTCTATTATACGGTACATTCTGACTTTAGCGTTTACTTCTGTAATATCAAGGATCTCTGCAATCTCCTTAAAAGGTCTTTTTTCAAAAAAACGAAGCTCCACCATCTGAAGGTCATCGTGATTCAGATCCTGGATCAGTTTCTTGATGGCAGGAATGTATTCTTCGAAAAAAGTTGTTTCATTTTCCTCGCAGATAAATTTCAGGTCGCCGATATCGGCATTAATAGCACGTTTATCTTTTTGTGACCTGTATAACTGCATTACCTCGTTATGGGCAATACGATAAAGCCAGCTTGCAAATGGAACACCTTTGAACTGGTATTTTCCCAGGTTGGTGAGCGCTTTTAAGAATACCTGGCCTGTAATGTCAAACGCGGTGTCCTTGCTATCCATCCTCTGGTGCACATAATTGAAGATCTGCTTATAATACTTGTTGTATAGAGGGGCAAATCTTTCCGGATCGGACTTGGCATCCTCGATCAGTAACAACTCTTCGTTGAGTTGCTCGTTGCTGTGGTGAAAATGCGGATTGATTGCCATATATACCGGAAGGGGTCCTCGGTACTTATAAGCAGTATAACCTGAAAGGGTTACGCCAAAATTTCAAATAACTTACCCTTTATAAGTAAGTAATTGATATTCAGTTACAAAAAATTACACTTGATTGAGTGAAGCGCCGTTCTTTATGGGTGAAACTGCCTTTTGAATGAGTGAATGAATCTATCGAAGCACCGTTACGCCGCCAATCAGGTTGTGATTCTTGCCAAAGATGTCGGTTACCTGGATCTTCCAGGTGTACTCATCCTGCTTGATCACCTCAGAGCTTCCTTTTGCAGTTCCATCCCAGGTATCATGAATATCACCACTACTGAATACCATGTGACCCCAGCGGTCGAAGATCTGCATCGAGAACTTGATAATTCCCACACCTTTCGCTCCAAAGCCGTCATTCAGCCCGTCGCTGTTTGGGGTAAACACATTCGGAACATAAATGGTGAAAGCTGGTTTGATTTCGAGCACTTTAAAGGTTGTATCCATACAGCCATATTCATTGGTAACTATCTGAACGATCATTGGCTTGATCTTTTTATCCAGGTTTCTGAAGGTATGCGTAAAATCAGGTGAGCCGTAGTTAATACCGTCGTTTATAAAATAGCGTGTTGATATAACATCTGCAGCTTCGTTTTTAACGGTGACGAATGGCTCGTCTTCGTCAACTTCAGGTGGTTCAACTGCAAATCCGGCCACTGGCAGACTATATACATTTACATACCCAGGGTGTTTTAGCTCCGTCACACAATTCTGGTCACTTACCAGTTTTAAAGAAAGGTTGTAAGATCCCGACGAAAAACAATGGCTTGGATCTTTAACGATCTCCACAGGCGAAAGGTCCCCGAAGTTCCAGTTGCTTGTAAAAGTACCGCGCGGGATGTATGACATGTTTTCAAAGTTTACACAAACAGGAGGACATCCGCTGGTTTTATCTGCACTGTACACTGCAACTGGTTTTGGATGAACTTCAACTGAATGAATAACAGATGCCGCACACCCATATTCACTTATTACGGATAGTTTGGCATTATATTCTCCAAAAACAGAGTACGTGTGACTGGCTGCAATTCCATCGCCGTCATTCACGTTGTCGTTGTTATAATCCCAGAAATAGCTTTTTATTTCACCATCTGTGGCGTTTGACAGATTGGTGAATGTGATCTTGTCACCGGCACATATTTTCTGCACAAAAAAGTCAGCATGCGGTTTATCATAGATCCTCACCGGTCCCGATTTTTCCGCTTTGCAACCATTATTGCTCCTACCATACAACTTGAAATTATGAATACCGCTGGTGGCGTATTTATAAGGTAGTATACTACCGGTAGACGAGGAATCGTCCCATCCGTTGTTATCGTAGTCCCACTTATATATTACGATCGTACCATTTGGAATGCTGGAGTAATTCAGAAACTGCGTGGTATTTTCAAGACAAACGGGGTTGGCCGTAAAATTCAGAACCGGAACATCATCAATATGCACCGCCAGCATATTGGTGCTTTCGCAGGTAGTATTAAGATCTTTTAGAACGAGAGATACCGTATGAGTGCCTGCGGTCGCAAACGTGTAATTCGGCGCGGTGTTATCGAACTTTATTCCTCCGCCAAAATTCCAGGTGTACGACTTATTTGTTACCGGCGTGGCAAGAGTAAAGAATGTTGGTTCGCCCAGGCACGTTTGACTGCCGGCTAAAGTAACCACCGGGCTTGCCAATACAGTCACTTCCGCACTGTAGCTCTTCACACAGTTAAAACTATTTTTTACTTTGAGTATGGTTGTATACGTTCCCGCAGACGGATAAATGAAAGTGGGTGATTCAAAACTGCTGTTAGAAAGGCCATCGGCATCAAAATCCCATCCCCATCCCGCAACATTAAGTGTAGGTGAAGTATTGGTGAACTGCGTGGGTTTGCCGATACACGCAGTGCTTGCAGCAAACGAGACCAAAGGAAGAGGGTTTATAACGACACTCTTTGAGATACTGGAGATACAGGATATTCCTGCCTCAGGATTGCTTGTGGCCGTCATTACCACGTTATAGGTGCTGTCCTTGGTAAAAACGTGCTGTGTGTGGAAGGAGTTACTTGTAGCTGCTCCATCATTAAAATTCCAGAACGTCGAAGTAATACTGCCATTACTTGGAACAAAGCTGGTATTCACAAAATTGGTAATGTCGTTCTGACAGAAGTAACTGGCGGTAAAGCTCAGGAGCGGTTTCGGGTAGATAGTAATTGTGGTGTAGGTGGAAGTGATACAATTTTGTGTCGACTTAGCGCTCAGGTTTATAGTATATGTGTTGTATGCTGTATAGGTATGTGGCGTAAGCTTCGAAATTGTTGACGACTGAATGGTAGTGAGAGGCGTGCTGTCGCCGAAGTTCCATGTGTAGGAAGTGATTCCCGTTGATGGGATAGATATATTTGAATCAAACGTTACCGCATCATTCATACATCCGTTCTGTACAGGAGTGACCGTTACTTCCGGGTTCGGATATATGGCAAGTGTCCGGGTTACCGCAGCATCGCAACCATTATTCGACATCGCGGTAAGGGACATCGTGTAACTGTTAGCAACCGAATAACTATACACCGGTGAAGTTACATTGCTGGTTGCTCCATTTCCGTAATCCCACGTGTAGGATACAATACTACCAGGCAGTGCAATGCTTGACGAGTTGGCGATCTGCAGTGTTGTATTTGCGCAGGCAGAAGGTGGACTGAAATTGACTACTGGTCGTGGATGCACCACAACAGTGCTTACACCGCTTTTACTGCAACCCATGTTTGATATTACAGTTAGTGTCGGTGTAAAGGTTCCGGCGTTTGTGTACGTATGTTGTGCATGCAAAGGTCCGCCATTATATGCTGTTCCATCTCCTGTTTGCCAGTTATAAACCGAAAGCTGGTTCGGAGGATTTGGTGAGATGGTACTGTTATTCGTAAAATTGGTAGCAACATTTAAACACACGTTTAACGCAGTAAAGCTCACAACCGGCAGTGGAAGAATTACCACCGTTTTGCTGATCGTGCTCACGCAATTATGATCAGTTGACGCAGAGAAAGTAACGTTATACGACCCGATCGTCTGGTAAATATGGGTAGTGTTACTGCCGCTGGCTGAAAAGCCATCGCCGAAGTTCCAGGCGAAACCTGTTACAGTGCTTGTGGGAGGAACCAGAGTAGGAGTAAGGTTGGTAAAACCGGTATTGTCTCCATGACAGGTATTGGTAAAGCTGAAATCAGGCAGCAGAGCCTGCGGATGGATAAGTAAATTGATGGTAAAGTCTCTCACACAACCCTGGTTACTAAGAGCTGTCAAAGTAGGTATATAAGAACTAAACGTACTATAGGTATGAACCGGTTGAACCTGGTTGGAAGTAATTCCGTCGCCAAAGTTCCACGTATAAGTGATCGGGCTGGCTCCCTGGATAAAAGTACTGTTGCTAAATGTAACCGGGCTGTTCATACAGGCGGATGTTGCAGCGAACGATGTAGTTGGTCGCGGATAGATGGTTATCAGCGCGGTGTCACTGCCCGGACATCCACTGTTACTGGTGACTGCGAGTGTTGTAGTGTACGTTCCCGCTGTGGAATATGAATAAACAGGAGCTATTGTGTTTTGCAATGCGCTGCCGTCACCGAGATTCCAGGTGTAGGATGTTATTGAAAAGGGCGCAGGTATTGTGCTGTTATTTGTAAATGTCAAAGGTGAATCTGCACAGATACTCGCATTTGCAATTGATACAGTTGGTAATGGACTAACTGTAACCACCATGGTTTGTGTTGCATTACAGCTGTTGTTTGAGGTTGCTGTGTAACTCACCGTATACGTTCCCGCCAGAGGATAAGTATAGGAAATGGTATTTGTGTTCGCTGATCCCCCGTTTCCGAAGTCCCAGTTATCTCCTGTTATTATTCCTCCAATTACGCCTGTGGTGCTCGTAAACGCCGTTATGTCGCCACGGCAGAGATTATTTACTGCAATTGCCACCGTAGGATTCGGATGAATTTGTAAAGTTTGCTGCACCGTACTGATGCACCCCTGGTTACTGGTCGCTGAATAGGTTATGGTGTATGTGCCGGGTCCTGTATACACATGCGGCGGAGCTGCGGCAAAATTACTGAAAGTATTATCTCCATAACTCCAGGTGTGCGTAGGTACACTTGCACCCGTACTTGGAACAGGAGAAATGCTGGCCGTAGAATTAAAAACAACAGTTGAGCCAACACATGTAGGCGGCACGGCGGTAAATGAGATGACTGGTCTGGGATGTATTGTAACAACCTGGTAGGCGGTGTCCATACAGTTCCTGTTAGTAACCGCGATCATGCTCACTGTATAACTTCCGGGACCTGGAAATGAATTTGTTTGTGAAGGCGCGCCGGTTAAAGTTCCGGAGCCGAAATTCCAGATTTGTCCTGCAATACTTGTGCTATTCACACTTGTAACAGTTGAAGTGTTGGCAAAACTAAAAGTGGTTTCGCAGGGTAACGGCGCCTGAGTTATCATTAACGCTGTGGGATTGGGATGAACAAATACCACTGCTACGGATGAGGAAGGACAGTTGAGGTTACTAAGTAGATCAAGTGATACAGTATAGGTTCCTACAGAGTTGTAAACGTGAGTAGGATTCTGGGCAGTAGAAGTGTTGGATGTTCCTGAGCCGGGGTCACCAAAATCCCACTTGTAGCTGGTAACGCTGCCCGACACCGCGCTGGTGGATACGGTGAAGATGGCATTCTCGCATGGTGAAGGAACATTAAAATTAATTACGGGGTATGGGTGAATAGTTATCACCTGCTGTGCGATATCAACGCATCCAAGATCTGAAATACCGGTAAGCAGCACGGTATAAGTTCCGATAGAAGGAAAAGTATACGACGGACTGGTAACCGTTGTTGTTGAGCCCCCCAGGTTCCAGGTATAACTGACGCTGCCGGCACTTATAGTTGAAGTATTATTAAAGGAGAATGTGGACGTACAGGCATTCACGGAGGTTGTACTGAATGCTACGTCAGGCGAAGGTGAAATGTTGAAAGTATTGGTAACCGTGCGGATACACGCGTGGTTGCTGGTTCCTGTGAAAGTAACGGTATACGAGCCGGGGGTGGCATATATGTGAACGGGAGTTTGCAGCGTGGACGTTCCTCCATCACCAAAATTCCAGGCGAAACCTACAAGGCTTCCCGAGGCTATGGCTGTTGATGTTGATGGCGAGAACGTAGTACCATTGACGTCGCACAGCGGTGCAGCTGAAAAGCTGATGATCGGTGGAGGAAAAATACCCAGTGAGTTGGTTCGTGAAGCAATACATCCCATATTGCTTATCGCAACCAGTGTTACGGAATACGTACCATTGGCGCTATATGTGGTGGCAGGTTGCGATAGTGTTGAGGTAACGCTGTTACCAAGATTCCAGACATATGATACAATACTTCCGCTTGTGATAGTTGAAGTATTTGTAAACTGTACAACAGTATTAACGCAGTTGGAAGGAGGACTGAAACTTAAATTCGGAAAAGGATGAATTGTAATGACCTGGGTTGCGGAGTCGCGGCATCCGGTGGCGGCTGTTACGCGCAACTTCACCGTGTAAGTGCCCGCAGCTGCATAAGTTTTTACGGGGTTAGTGAGGGTGGAAGTGGTATTGTCTCCGAAAAACCACAACCGCGAAGCAATCGTTCCTGCAGATATCGTTGCAACGCTGGTGAAAGAATAAGTAAGGTCACAATTACTGGCATTGGTACCTGTAAATGATATGCTCGGCGTAGGCAATGCAGTTAGTGTATGCACAAATGCAGGGCCGGGACAGCCGGGAACCAGGATCGTCTGGCAGGTATATGTACCGGGTAACACGGGACTGATGCATATGTTCGGATTATTTGTGATGCCGGGCCCCGTCCAGCTGTAAGTGGCAAATCCTACAGGTGCACACATCTGTTTTGGCGTGCCGTTACAGGTTGTGTCTTTCACCGCGGTTTGAAAGCTGGTGCAGAGACCGTCAACATAAGCGTATCCGAAGTGACCTCCAAGCGAGCAGTCGTAAGTAGTAAATCGCAGCTTCACATTTTGTCCTATAAGCGGAGTAAGATCCATTGCTACACTGGTCCATGGCTTGTAACGAACCGGCGAGTTATTGGCTTGTAAAGTAGAGGTAAAGTAACCTGGAATATTGTTACCGGCTGCAACTGTATATTGTGTACAGATAACCGGCTTTCCCAATGTATCAAGGATCATGATCTCAAAAAACGGCTGTTCCGACACATTATGTCCGGCGTCATTCAATACTACGGCATAACGGTACGTAAAATTTGCATTGTTAGCAGTTACAAAAAATGTTTGTTCCAGACGGTCGGCCTGTCCGTTAACTCCGTTATTTCCTAAACGCACCGAGAACAGACCACCGGGAAATACAACAGGAAAACCTCCATAAGGATCGACGCCCGCGCCAGTCATTATTGCCTGTTGTCCGTTTGCGTTAGGGCAACATCCTGTGGCGTTATAACCCGGATGAAAACCGCTCGACCGCGTCCAGCCGGACATGTTACCAGCCTCAAATCCTATATTGGTGCAGGGTCCTGCAAGAACATTGTTCTGACCTCCTTTTGCACTTTTTTCTATACTGAAATTATAAACAGGCGTATTGTAGTTATGATTGTTTTCCGGCTGAGGTTCTTCTGAGGAAGTTCGTTTATGCGCATCCAGAAATTCCTCACGCTCTTTTCCTGACAGAAGTTTTTTATCAGCTACCGCACTCCAATATGAATAGTTAAATGGATTCGAGTCGTCTTTAGTTGAATTGGTCTGGGCAAAAACATGCACAGAAGCAGAGGATAAAAGAATCAGAAAGAAATAAATAAAACGTCTCATGTGGCGTAACCGGGTTCCGTTCAAGTAAAGTTTTATAAGTACCTGGAAATGTGGGAAATGTTTTTTAAGAACCTGATGTTTTTTCCCGCTCTGAAATCACTGTTTAAAAGTAAAAAAAAACAGCGATTATCTAATTCATTTGAAGTCGTAAAAAGAGCCATGTCAGGACAGTAATTTCAGCATTCTACGTAAACACTAATAAAAGGTTTAGCATTTTTTTAACATTTCGACGAAAGGCTGAAGTGTGACAAGTAGTAGTCGAAGTATCAAGGAGATAAAGTTAAAGTGATAAACCTATTCTGCAAGCGTCGCAGCTTCTTCGCCCACCAGGCTGCCAATGGCAACACCCATGCCACCCATCCTTACTGCAGCAACAATATTCTTACTATACTGTTTGATGATCGGTTTTTTTTCTTTCCCAACACCCATAATTCCCGACCAGCGCCTTTCTGTCTCGAAAACAATACCCGGTAAGATTTTGTCCTGTAATAACCTGTCGAGTTCATTTTGAATTTGCGGATTAAGCCCAGTTTGCATAGTTGTTTCACCGGCAATATCCAGATTTCGTCCTCCGCCAAAGAGGATCCTGCCGTCGATATTCCTGAAATAATAAAATCCGTCATCAAAATGAAAAGCTCCGTTAATTGAAAGACCAGGGATGGGCCGGGTTATAAGTACCTGGGCGCGCGCCGGCTTAACATCTTCGAGCTTTAACAATTCAGCCGCAAAACCATTGGTAGCAACCACCACGCGGGCAGCGCGAAGCGTGCCGATATTTGTGTCAACCTCGATAGAAGGGCCAGCGTCGCGAAGTGAGGTCACTTTGACATTGTTAAGTAGCTGCGCATTTTTTTTATGAGCCATGTGCAACAGCGATCCCATCATCGATGCGGTGTCCAGTTGACCTTCAAAGCGATTGCGGATAATGCCGCAACACCCCTTAAAATAAAAATCGGCTGGTGAGCAAACCTGGTAACAGGATTCGAGGCCGAGAACTTCTTTTATTCTTTTGTTAAGTAAGGAGATCTTACCTGCGCATTTTTCGTAGGCTGTTTTGTCAAAAAACAATTCGTATCCTCCAAGTTCCTGGTATTTAAGTTGTGCGTCTCCGATCCTGTTTCGTAACAGCTTAAGACCATTCCATCGCATTTCAACAGTTTGCCAGACACTTTCTTCGCTCATCGTCTCAAGGTCGCTTAAAAGTTCGCCCGGACTGCCAAAACATGCAAAGCCCGCATTCCTTGTACTTGCCCCTGAAGGTGCCCATCCCTGCTCGA
This sequence comes from uncultured bacterium, assembly GCA_966211905.1. Classification (GTDB taxonomy): domain Bacteria; phylum Bacteroidota; class Bacteroidia; order B-17B0; family Aurantibacillaceae; genus Aurantibacillus. Next base: position 13,537 of record CBIHOL010000057.1, on the reverse strand, counting down.
GGATCATAACAGAAGCCGCAGGATGTTTTTCAAGAAAGGAAATAGCCGTGCTAAGGCCCACAATACCACTTCCGATAACGATCAGGTCAAATTCCTTAAAAAATGTTTTAAGCTCCCAGTAGCTATAATTAAATTCTTGCGAAAACGGCATTAATCCTAAGTCAGATTCGGTTTTTTTTGTAAATTTATTTCCTAAATTGAAAACCACAACAAATAGACATGTATTTTAATTTCTGGAAGGGTATTTGCACAAGTTTACTCATTTTTCAATCCTTCTTCTCCTTCTCACAGGCTGTTCCACTTCGTTTTCAGGGAAATGTATCAGATGACAATACTGATTTAAGCGCAGCCAGTATCCAGGTACTGCAAGGTGGCAAGGTAGTTAATACTGTGCAGACTGACCGGCTGGGTAATTATTCCTTTGAGCTTCCCCTGGGAGGAGATTATATTGTGGTGGTTTCCAAAGAGGGATATGTAGCTAAAAAATTCTCAGTTAACACCAATGGTGTTCCTCCCGAAAAAGCAAGCACCAAGTTTCCTATCGTAGAAGCCAGGCTTTCGCTGTTTAAAAGGACGGAGGGAGTTGATTATTCGCTGTTTAACCAGCCGATGAACAAATTCGTTTACAACGAAAAGAAGGACAATTTTGAATATGATAAGAACTACCTCGAGCAGATGCTCACTGCCATGGAGGGGATCAAGGAGTCAGAAAAATTAATAAAACTCAAGGAAAAGGAGAAGGAAGCGAACTATCAGGCCGCAATTAAGGAAGCTGATAAAGCGTTTGCAGGAAAAGACTGGGCTACGGCCAGCAGCAAATACGATGCAGCAGCCAAAATAAAGCCAGGAGAAACCTACCCCGGCACGCAGATCGCTGCTATCACGAAAATAAAAACTGAAGAAGCGGCAAAGGCAAAAGCAGACGCTGCGGCCAAAGCAAAAGCCGAGGCAGATAAGCTCGCGAAAGAAAAAGCGGAAGCAGAAGCTGCTGCAAAAGCAAAAGCACAAGCAGATGCCAAAGCAAAGGCGGAAGCTGAAAGACTTGCAAAGGAAAAAGCGGCAGCGGACGCAGCAGCGAAGGCGAAAGCGGAAGCAGATGCAAAAGCCAAGGCCGAAGCTGACAGGATAGCAAAGGAAAAAGCAGCGGCGGATGCTGCCGCAAAGGCTAAAGCGGAGGCAGAAGCCAAGGCAAAAGCAGATGCAGAAGCAAAAGCGAAGGCAGAAGCTGAGGCAAAGGCCAAAGCAGAAGCCGAAAGATTAGCAAAAGAAAAAGCAGCCGCAGAAGCAGCAGCTAAAGCCAAAGCTGAAGCAGAAGCCAAAGCGAAGGCAGAAGCTGAAGCTAAAGCTAAGGCGGAAGCAGAGAGAATAGCAGCAGAAAAAGCAGCCGCGGAAGCAGCTGCAAAAGCACGTGCAGAAGCAGAGGCCAAAGCAAAGGCGGAAGCAGAAGCAAAGGCAAAAGCAGAGGCTGAGGCAAAGGCCAAGGCGGAAGCGGAACGGATAGCAAAAGAAAAAGCAGCCGCAGAAGCAGCAGCAAAAGCTAAAGCAGAGGCCGAAGCAAAGGCAAAAGCAGAAGCTGAGGCAAAAGCTAAAGCGGAAGCAGAGAGAATAGCAGCAGAAAAAGCAGCAGCGGAAGCAGCTGCAAAAGCACGTGCAGAAGCAGAGGCCAAAGCAAAAGCGGAAGCCGAGGCTAAAGCAAAAGCAGAAGCTGAGGCTAAGGCTAAGGCAGAAGCAGAACGGATAGCAAAAGAAAAAGCGGCCGCAGAAGCAGCAGCAAAAGCAAAAGCAGAGGCCGAAGCAAAGGCTAAGGCAGAAGCGGAAGCTAAGGCTAAAGCGGAAGCAGAAAGAATAGCAGCAGAAAAAGCAGCCGCGGAAGCAGCTGCAAAAGCACGTGCAGAAGCAGAGGCCAAAGCAAAGGCGGAAGCAGAAGCAAAGGCAAAAGCAGAGGCTGAGGCAAAGGCCAAGGCGGAAGCGGAACGGATAGCAAAAGAAAAAGCAGCCGCAGAAGCAGCAGCAAAAGCTAAAGCAGAGGCCGAAGCAAAGGCAAAAGCAGAAGCTGAGGCAAAAGCTAAAGCGGAAGCAGAGAGAATAGCAGCAGAAAAAGCAGCAGCGGAAGCAGCTGCAAAAGCACGTGCAGAAGCAGAGGCCAAAGCAAAAGCGGAAGCCGAGGCTAAGGCAAAAGCAGAAGCTGAGGCAAAGGCCAAGGCAGAAGCAGAACGGATAACGAAAGAAAAAGCAGCTGCAGAGGCAGCAGCTAAAGCAAAGGCAGAGGCCGAAGCAAAAGCTAAGGCAGAAGCGGAAGCAAAGGCTAAAGCGGAAGCAGAAAGAATAGCAGCAGAAAAAGCAGCAGCGGAAGCAGCGGCAAAAGCTCGTGCAGAAGCTGAAGCAAAAGCCAAGGCAGAAGCCGAGGCTAAAGCAAAAGCCGAAGCAGAGGCAAAGGCCAAGGCCGAGGCAGAACGAATAGCAAAAGAAAAAGCAGCCGCGGAAGCAGCCGCTAAGGCAAAAGCAGAGGCCGAAGCAAAGGCTAAGGCCGAAGCGGAAGCAGCGGCAAAAGCACGTGTAGAGGCAGAGGCCAAAGCAAAGGCGGAAGCCGAAGCTAATGCAAAAGCAGAAGCTGATGCAAAGGCCAAGGCAGAAGCAGAACGGATAGCAAAAGAAAAAGCAGCCGCAGAAGCAGCAGCCAAAGCAAAAGCCGAAGCCGATGCAAAGGCCAAGGCAGAAGCGGAAGCAAAGGCTAAAGCGGATGCAGAACGGATAGCAAATGAAAAAGCAGCAGCTGAAGCGGCTGCAAAAGCACGCGCAGAAGCTGAAGCCAAAGCAAAAGCGGAAGCTGAGGCTAAAGCAAAAGCAGATGCTGATGCAAAGGCCAAAGCAGAAGCAGAACGTTTAGCAAAAGAAAAAGCAGCAGCTGAGGCAGCAGCTAAAGCCCGCGCAGAGGCTGAGGCAAAGGCCAAAGCAGATGCTGAGGCAAAAGCGAAAGCCGATGCTGAAAGATTAGCAAAAGAAAAAGCAGAGGCCGAAGCGGCTGCAAAAGCACGGGCGGAAGCAGAAGCCAAAGCAAAGGCAGATGCTGAAGCTAAAGCAAAAGCAGAGTCGGAAGCTAAAGCAAAAGCGGACTCGGAACGACTGGCCAAAGAAAAAGCCGCAGCTGAAGCAGCGGCAAAAGCAAAAGCCGATGCTGACGCTAAAGCCAAGGCGGATGCAGAGGCAAAAGCAAAAGCCGATGCTGAACGTATAGCAAAAGAAAAAGCTGCTGCAGAAGCCGCTGCAAAAGCAAAAGCAGAAGCTGATGCAAAAGCTAAAGCGGAAGCGGACGCAAAAGCAAAAGCTGATGCGGAAGCAAGAGCTAAGGCCGAGGCAGATGCCAGGGCAAAAGCCGACGCTGATGCTAAAGCACGCGCAGAAGCCGAAAGATTAGCAAAAGAAAAAGCAGCAGCTGAGGCGGCAGCTAAAGCTAAAGCTGATGCTGATGCGAGGGCAAAAGCAGAAGCGGATGCAAAAGCACGTGCTGAGGCGGAAAGAATTGCTAAAGAAAAAGCTGATGCTGATGCAAAAGCGAGAGCCGAAGCTGATCGCCTGGCAAAGGAAAAGGCGGCGTCTGAGGCTGCGGCCAAAGCGAAAGCGGATGCCGATGCAAAAGCCAGGGCTGAAGCTGACGCAAAAGCTAAAGCTGAGGCGGAGCGACTGGCAAAAGAAAAAGCTGATGCTGATGCAAAAGCAAAGGCTGAAGCCGATCGTCTTGCCAGGGAGAAGGCAGCTGCAGAGGCTGCTGCAAAAGCTAAGGCGGACGCCGATGCAAAAGCAAAAGCTGACGCCGATGCCAAAGCTAAAGCAGACTCCGAGCGACTTGCTAAAGAAAAAGCTGATGCTGATGCAAAAGCAAAAGCTGAGGCAGAAAGGCTGGCAAAAGAAAAAGCCGAAGCTGACAGGCTCGCAAAAGAAAAGGCGGATGCTGACGCAAAAGCTAAAGCTGAAGCTGACAGGCTCGCTAAAGAAAAAGAGGCAGGAATTGCAAAGGCGAAGGCTGATGCCGCCGCACTGGCCGCCCTGGAGAAAAACTATAAGAATGCTATTACAAGAGCCGACGGATTTTTTAATACCAAAAAATACAGGGACGCCAAGTCATTCTACCAGGAAGCTCTCACTTATAAGGGTAGTGATAAGTATGCCATGGACAGGTTGCTGGAATGCGAGAAAAATATGAGCGGCGATGAGTACCAGAAAACCGACGAGCGCGTGAAGGCATTACTGGCGAAGTATCCGCCGGGCATTACCGAAGAAACTATTCCTGGCGATGGTGTTGTGATCATAAAAAGGGTGCTTGTGAAAGAAAAAATGGCCTTCGTTTATGAAAAGAAAATTTTTGACTGGGGAGGAATTGCATGTTTCCGTGACGGTCTTTCCATCACTGAGCTGGTCTTTGAATCAGAAACCAAAAAGTAGCAATTTTTATGCTTCCAGACTTTATGAAAGAAGAGATTCGTTGCTGCGTATGTGGTAATGAGGATCCCGCCACCTTTAGTGTCAAATACCAGAAACCTTCCTTCGCGGTGGTTACCTGCGATCGCTGCACTTTTCAGTTCATTCCACCATACTACAGAAAAAAGATAGAGTACAGTCAATATAAAAACTCGGATGTTACTACTGCCGTGAGGGCAGGGAATAACTGGGTCAAGATCCAGAGACATAAACTTCGTTTTCAATTCATAAGGCAGTTTGTGAAAAGCGGAAAATTGTTTGACCTCGGAGCAGGGTGGGGACACTTTATGCTGGCCGGTAAAGAGCTTGGATATGACGTGTCAGGCATTGAAATAGCAGAACAACCTTACCTGTATTGTGTTAATGATCTGAAATTGCCGGTAGAGCATATCGACTTTTTCCAAATGGATAAATCCACTCAGTTTGATATTATTACCATGTGGGACGTGCTTGAACATATAGACAAGGCGGATTCGTTTGTGGAAAAATGCGCGGAGCTTACTAAAAAAGGAGGCTACCTTGTTTTACAGGTGCCCCAGATAGATAGTTATTTTGCAAAAAGTCATAAAGATAACTGGAAGATGATGGGTCTTGACCACGTGAATTATTTCAGCAAAAAAACAATATCAATACTTCTGGAAAAGCATGGGTATGAAGTTGTAAAGATAAAATCGTCATTCGAGATCAAACTTTTTATCATGTATACCATTCTTCCGATGATAAAGAGATGGCGGTCAGACAAAAAGGTATCCCAGGCAGATGCCAATGCCTCCATTAATGCAGCGCAACGGCAGCAGTATTTTAATAAATTCACATCACGTCCTAAATGGCAGCTGAAACTATTTGTAGGCGTACATAATCTGATCTACAACACCCTTTCTTCACTGCATATCGGCGAAGAGATGATGGTAGCAGCTAAAAAGATCCGCTGATCATCAAATAAAAAAACCGCCCCACACGGAGACGGTTTTATAAATTCCAGAGATAAAATTATCAGGCCTTAATACTTGAGCGGATAATATTTAAAGCGCCTCCTGCTTTAAACCATTCGATCTGCTGCTGATTATAAGTATGATTTACCTTGATCTCTTCACGTGACCCATTAGCGTGATTTAAAACCACTGTGAGCGGCGTGTGCGGAGCAAAGGAGGTAAGACCGATGATGTCGATCACATCGTCTTCCTGTACCTTATCGTAATCTGCTTTATCGTCGAAGGTAAGACCAAGCATACCTTGCTTTTTTAGATTAGTTTCGTGAATACGGGCAAACGATTTCACCAGCACGGCGCGAACTCCGAGGTGACGCGGCTCCATAGCTGCATGCTCCCTGGAAGAACCTTCACCATAGTTCTCATCGCCAATTACAACCGAACCGATGCCTTCGGCTTTGTACTGGCGCTGCACTTTAGGAACAGAGTCGTATTGGCCTGTTAACTGGTTTTTTACTGAATCCGTTTTATCATTAAACGCATTAATGGCTCCGATAAGCATATTGTTACTGATGTTATCGAGGTGACCCCTGTATTTTAACCATGGTCCTGCCATCGATATATGGTCAGTTGTACATTTACCTTTTGCTTTAATCAGAACTTTTAATCCTTTAAGATCAATTCCTTCCCAAGCTGGGAATGGATCGAGGATCTGGAGCCTGTCGCTTGTTGGTGAAACATTTACGGTAACATTGCTTCCATCGGTGGCAGGTGCCTGATAACCCGGATCATCGACAGAGAATCCTTTTTTAGGTAATTCATCACCCGATGGCGGATCAAGCTTAACTTTTTCTCCTTTTTCGTTAGTAATGGTATCAGTAAGTGGATTAAAAGTAAGATCACCCGCAATGGCCATCGCAGTCACGATCTCAGGTGAAGCAACAAATGCATATGTGTTTGGATTACCGTCATTCCGTTTTGCGAAGTTGCGGTTGAAAGAATGGATGATAGTATTTTTTTCCTGTTTTTCAGAACCCATCCTGTCCCACATACCAATACATGGTCCGCATGCATTTGTAAATACTTTTGCACCGATCTTATCAAACACGTCCATAAAACCATCGCGTGCAATGGTATGACGTATCATTTCCGAACCCGGATTGATCAGGTATTCGGCTTTTGACTTAATATTTTTAGATGTGATCTGGCGGGCAACGCTTACTGCTCTTGAAATATCTTCATATGAAGAGTTGGTACATGATCCCAACAGTCCTACAGAAACTTTTAAAGGCCAGTCGTTCTTCACTGCTTCCTCTTTCATTTTAGAGATCGGCGTTGCAAGATCGGGACTGAAAGGTCCATTGATATGCGGTTCAAGTTCTGATAAATTGATCTCTATCAGCTGGTCGAAATATTTATCCGGATTTGCATAAACTTCAGGATCCGCTGTAAGATGTTCTTTAATTGTGGAAGCAAGCTGGGCAACATCAGCGCGGCCTGTTCCTTTTAAATAACGTTCCATCGATTCGTCGTAACCGAAAGTAGAAGTTGTTGCTCCGATCTCAGCTCCCATATTACAAATGGTTGCTTTACCGGTACAACTCATCGATTGAGCGCCCTCTCCAAAATATTCAACTATAGCACCGGTTCCACCTTTAACGGTAAGAATTCCTGCAACCTTCAGGATAACATCCTTTGGTGCGGTCCAGCCGTTTAGTTTACCCGTCAATTTAATACCTATAAGTTTCGGAAACTTTAATTCCCATGCAAGACCAGCCATAACATCACACGCATCCGCTCCGCCTACACCAATGGCAAGCATTCCTAATCCACCTGCGTTAACAGTATGAGAATCGGTACCGATCATTAAACCACCCGGAAACGCGTAGTTTTCGAGAATTACCTGGTGAATGATACCCGCACCTGGTTTCCAGAAACCGATGCCGTATTTATTAGACACAGAACCTAAAAAATCGAAAACTTCCTTGCTTTCCTTCGTTGCAAATGGAAGGTCGTAATCAGCACCATCACGTGCAGTAATAAGGTGATCGCAATGTACAGTGGAAGGCACTGCTACTCTTGGACGTCCCGCCTGCATAAACTGAAGTAACGCCATCTGTGCCGTAGCATCCTGCATGGCAACCCTGTCTGGCGCAAAATCAACGTAAGATTTTCCTCTTTCAAAATTTTCTGCCTTCTGATCGGAATGTAAATGTGCATACAGGATCTTTTCGGTGAGGGTCAATGGCCGGCCCACTAGTTTCCTTGCTTCATCAATTCTTGCGGGAAGATTTTGATATACCTCCCTGATCATGTCTATGTCAAATGCCATATGTTTCCGTAATTTTAAATAAGGTACTAAATTAGAAATTTATCAGCAATTTAAAAAGAAAACCTGCCTGCAATCTGCTGCGGCAGCCATTACAGGCGGTTGCACCTGGCTGCTAAGAGCAGGTCGGCAAACACAAGCGCAGCCATGCTTTCAACTATGGGTACAGCTCTTGGCAGAACACAGGGATCGTGCCTTCCTTTTCCTTCCAGCGTAATTTCCACACCTTCGCTGTTAACAGAATTTTGCGATTGCTGAACGGTTGCTACAGGTTTAAAGGCGACATTAAAAAATACAGGCATTCCATTGGTAATACCGCCCTGGCTGCCTCCGCTATTATTTGTTTTTGTGGTTACAATGCCGTTCTCAGAACTTACAAAAATGTCATTAAGTTGCGACCCGGTCTGGTGTACACTGTCGAAGCCGGAACCTATTTCAAAACCTTTCACTGCATTAATACTCAGCATGGCGTGCCCGAGAAGAGCGGGCAATTTGTCAAATACGGGTTCCCCTAAACCAGCTGGCGCATTCAATACCACACACTGAACAATGCCTCCAATAGAATCACCTTTTTCTCTGATGTTTTCGATAAGAGTGATCATTTCTGCTGCAACAGATTCATCGGGACACCGTACGCTGTTTGATTCTGTTTTAGTGAGATCAAGCTTATCGAAATTGCTCTCAACTTTAATATTCCCTACTTGTTTTACAAAGGCGTGAATAGTGATCTGTTGTTCTCTCAGAAATAATTTTGCGATGGCTCCTGCTACGATCCGGCAGGCGGTTTCACGGGCGCTGCTGCGTCCACCTCCACGATGATCACGAATTCCATATTTTTTATCGTAAGTAAAGTCGGCATGTGAAGGACGGTATACATCTTTTAAATGCGAATAATCGTCCGACCTGTGGTCAGCGTTGCGGATATGGAACCCGATAGGAGTGCCAGTGGTTTTCTCTTCAAAAATGCCTGAAAGAAATTCGACCTGGTCCTGCTCGTTTCGTTGTGTTGTAATTGCTGACTGCCCGGGTCTTCGCCGCAGTAATTCATTTTGAATGAACTGGCGGTCAATTTTTAAGCCGGCGGGGCAGCCATCAATTATTCCACCGATGGCTGGTCCATGACTTTCGCCAAATGTCGTAAGCTTAAAAATGCTGCCAAATGAATTTCCCGCCATAGGGTCTAAATGTAAATATAAAATTACACCCGGTGAAAGTTTACCTTATCACAAACTGGCGGTGAATGCCGCGATATGAGCCAAAGCAGCCAAATCCTTTATCAAAATTAGTATAGATCATAACAGGGTCGGCAAAGGGGCTGCTGAAGCCGCCTTCAGAAACGCTTTTATTGTAGAGGTAGAATTCGCGGCTACAGTTAAGTACCGACCAGTCAAGCCTGGCATGTGTTATCGTGTCTGACGAATAAAAGCCATTGTCAGTTGATAAAACAAACCTGGTATGGGAAGTCTTTTCATCTGTATCAAAATTCATCCACGAATATTCGCCACCGAAATCCGGAAAATTCGGATTTGAGCGGGCTCTTGTTTCAATGTGATTGGCGAAATGAAATAGAACATAATTGATCATGTCTGGCTGGTCCTGCACCGACAAGGTGATATCCTGTTCGAATGATGTGGAATCCTGACTGCGCATGTGAAATTTTGCCGATTCCAGCTGCAGGGTGTCATAAGGCACGGTGGTGCTTGCCGTTACCATTTTACCGTCGGGTGTTGACACGCTCATAGAATAAGATCTCCCCGGATGGATCGGAAAATCAAGCACGGGTGCACTGTAAAACAATTGCACATGGTCAAATGGCAGAACCAGGGAATTAGTTCCGTCGGTAATTGTTACGGTGGCGTCACGCACATCATCCTGGAATACCGCGGAGGCAGGCTGCGCGCCAAATTTAGGTTTGGATAATCTTACCACTGCCGAAATATACTCGGCATCAGGATCAAGGAAGCAGGTAACCACCAGTTTTTCTTCTGATACGGGCAGCTTGATCGTGGCCTCTTTAGTGCAGGCGAGCATCAGGAGTGCCGGTAAGATTATTATTCTGATGACGTTTTTCAATTTTGTCTGTTTAAAATTTCCATGAGCAACTGATGCTTGGAATAACCGGGAACAGTGAGACCTGCATCAGTTTCTGTTCGCCATTAGCTTTGGTATCTATATAATAAAAGAAGGGATTCTGGCGGTTATACACGTTATAGATGCCCACCTCGAGGGTACGTGTATATTTCCTGCGCACTTTGTGAAACTGAATGCCCAGGTCCATACGATGATAAGGACTCATCCGGTAGGCGTTTCTCTGCGGTCCGTAATCCTGAACCGCATATTGTGCCTGCTGGTTCAAAATCGTAGGATTACCGGATGTATGCGGTTTGCCATAAGTGTTGGCCATGTAACTATTAAGGGGGAGAGTAATAGCATTACCTGTTCCGTAAACCCAGGTGGCCGACAATGTGATACGGGAATTGATCTTGTAAACGCCGACTACGGAAATATCATGGCGACGATCGTAACGGGCAAAGAATTTTTTTCCAAAATTCAGCTCGTCGAATTGTAATTGCGTCCATGATAAGGTATACCCGATCCAACCGGTAAATTTGCCGGTATTCTTGCGCAAAAGTAGTTCACCACCATAGCTCCATCCTTGTCCGCTAACTACATTTTCTTCCCAGGAAACACTTTCATTGTTTTCCCCCACGGAAAGAAAACTTGCTCCTTCCTTATATCCAAGCACGTTATCCATCTTTTTGTAATATCCTTCTACAGAAAGGTCTAGACCCTCCTTAAAAAAGTCTTTCGAAAGTCCTAGCGCGCCTTGCTGCGAGGTCATGTACGGTGCTTTTTCAGTAGCTGGTACCCATAGGTCGGTTGGCAAACCTATGCCCGTGTTCGAAAGCAGGTGCATATACTGGTTCATAAGCGCATAACTCGCTTTTACAGAAAGATCTTTTGTGAGCAGGAAACGGGCGGAGAACCGGGGCTCGGGATTTAAAGCATTTTTGTTTTTAATGATAAAACTGGTGAGGCGCACCCCGGCGTTCATCCTCAGGCGGTTATTCACCTTCCAGTCGTCCTCAATAAATACCGCACTTTCAAAAGCTTCAAAAAGCTTTGCTTCTTTAAAGTCGACCTCGGCCAGAGAATTCTTCAATACTGTGGCTCCTGGCCTGAAACGATGGTAGATGGATTGTACGCCGAATTTAATGTAATGCTGCGGTCCAGGTATATAATCGAATGACGTTTTAAAGCTATAATCACGAATGCCGGAAGTGTAGAGCAGGCTAAAGGTGTTTACATCATCACTATATTCAGTAGCAACGTCCAGGTTATAATCTGTAAAAATCAGGGATGTGTTTGCGAAAAGCTTATCCGTGAATAAATGGTTCCATCTGGCCGTGGCAGTGGCGTTACCCCAGCCGATCCCAAATGAATTAGCGATAACTTCCTCACGCAATTTAGCAGAGAATTTATCTTTTCCAAAATATCCGCTCAGGTAGATACGATCCTTGCCACTAAGCACATAATTGATTTTTGCGTTGAGATCATAAAAATAGTAGCCGGCCTTACGATTCTTGGGAAGTGCAGGATAGATCAATGCATCGAGATAGGTTCTTCTTCCGGAAACAAGAAAAGAGCATTTGTTTTTTATCAGTGGACCTTCAACCGTAAACCTGGAAGATATAAGGCCGATGCCAACCTCACCGTGGATCTTTTCCTTGTTTCCATCCTTCATCTGCATATCCAGCACGGAAGATAAACGACCACCGTAACGTGCCGGAAAACCGCCCTTTGTGAGCTCAACGCTTTTTAATGCGTCGCCGTTAAAGAGGGAGAAAAAGCCAAAAAGATGAAAGGCATTATAAACTGTTGCGTCATCGAGTATGATAAGATTTTGATCGGGACCACCTCCGCGCACATAAAAACCGCTATTGCCTTCACTTCCTTTTTGCACGCCTGGCATAAGCTGGATCACCTTTAAAACATCCTTTTCACCAAACAGCGCCGGAATATCTTTTATTTTATCAATTGGAACATCTATTTTGCTCATCAGCACATCTTCGCTGATAGCTTCCGTTTTATTTCCTACAACTTCAACCTCCGCCAGCTGGCTTGTGGACTGAAGATCAATATTCAACGTTATGTTCCGGTCAAGTTTTATTGTTTTTGATTCATTCGCATATCCAAGAAAAGCAAAAATAAGCTGCACCGAATCTTTTGCGGGAAGTGTAATAGAATAGAAACCGTAAGCGTTTGACGTGGTGGCAATATTTGTATTTGCCTGGAAAATAGCGACTCCTGGCAGGTTCTCGCGGCTACCTTTTTCCGTTACATATCCACTAATTGTAAATTTCGCCTGAGCAGCTAAAGGCTGAGAGTAAATGATAAGCAGGAACCCTACAAAACGCAAAAATCTCATTCTCTGTTTAAGTTTCAAAAGAGGTTCTCGGTAAAAATACAGCTTAATCACCTTGGCCGGCAATAATTTTGAGTAAGAACGGACTACTTCAGAATAATATTGTGACCGATTTCATCATTTCCCGATATCACAGATCAATCTCAAAAAAATAATCCTCAGATTTGTATCAGATGCAACGACTCTTATTAAAGAATATAAAAACCCTGGTGGGGGTATATGACTCGCCGCCGGAAAAGCTGGCCGGTAAGCAAATGAAGGATCTCCCGGTGATGGAAGACGCATGGCTGGCCTGCGATGATGGTCTTATAGCTGATTTTGGCCCTATGAGCGATTTTCCGGGAATTTCAGACTGGAAAGGGCTTGAGGTAACCGATTGTTCCGGTAAGATAGTTATGCCTTGTTTTGCCGACAGTCATACTCATATTGTGTATGCCGGCAACAGGGAACAGGAGTTTATTGACAGGATAAACGGATTAACTTATGAAGAGATCGCGAGCAGGGGAGGAGGAATCCTTAACTCGGTGGCAAGATTAAGAAAGACAAGCGAAGATGAACTTTTTGAGCAGGCCAGGGCGCGGCTGAGCGAAGTTATTCGTCAGGGTACCGGGGCAATTGAGATAAAAAGCGGTTATGGTCTGGACCTTGAAAGTGAGCTGAAAATACTGAGAGTGATCCGCCGGCTGAAGGATCTGAACTGGATCCCTGTAAAAGCCACGTTTCTTGGAGCACATGCCACTCCGAATGAATTTAAAAACAACAAGGATGGTTATCTGCAACAGCTGCTGAATGAAATGATCCCTGAAGTGGGAAAGCAAGGTCTTGCAGATTACATAGATGTTTTTTGTGAGAAGAATTATTTTAATTCTGAAGATACCAGGCTCATTCTTGAGGCCGGTAAAAAATACAATATGACCGGAAAGGTACATGCAGAGCAGTTAAGTCATAGCGGTGGCATCCGGGCTGCAGTGGAGTGCGGGGCTGTCAGTGCCGACCATCTCGAGTTTTGTTCGGATGAGGATATACAATTGATGCTTAATAGTGCAATCATGCCCACCGTTCTTCCGGGAGCGGCTTTGTTTTTAGGGCTGCCCCTGCCTCCTGCACGAAAGATGATCGATGAAGGACTCGCTGTAGCTTTTGCAAGTGATTATAATCCGGGAAGCAGTCCCAGTGGAAATATGAAACTTATGATGAGCCTTGCCTGTATTCAATATAAATTAAATCCTGAAGAAGCTATAAACGCCGTAACCATTAACAGTGCGTACGCTATGGGATTGCAATCAGAGGTGGGAACGATCAGCAGGGGCAAAAAAGCCAATTTGATCCTCACACATGATATCAGCAGTTATGGATACCTGGCCTATGCTTTTGGGA
>CBIHOL010000056.1:0-31053 GCA_966211905.1 uncultured bacterium | reverse complement strand
CAGAAACCAGAAACCAGAAACAATTCCTGTTTTTAGTTGGTTTAAAGACTCTTATAGTTAAAAACCCTTAATTGGTGCTTTTAGGGTTTAAGCGATAGTATAAGCGCTGCTGCCGAATATGGACGTGGTTGCCTTATTCCTGTCAGTAATTTAGCCGCAAGGCAGACACTTTAATTAGAAAGACATGAAAACAATTACCAGATTTTTGTTGGTTATTTCCCTGATGTTTACGGGAACCATTAACGCTTTTAACAACCGCGAATACGAGCGCAAGTTCGACCGGGCCGAGATCCTGTTCAGGAACGGCAATTTTACTGACGCACTGAAAATGTACCTGGACCTTTATCACCTGGACTCCGCAAACTATAATGTTTCGTACAAGATAGGTGTATGTTATATGAAGGCTGGCAAAGGCAACAACCCTGCCGAGGCCGCAAAATACCTTCAGCGGGCTGTTAAAGGCGTAGCAAAGGATTTTGACGAGGAAAATAAAAAAGAAAGAAGGGCACCGGTGGCTTCCTATAAGCTTCTTGCAGACGCGTACCACTTAAATTACAAGTTCGACGATGCAATTATTACCTATCAGCAATATAAAAAGCTTGCAAAACCCGATAAACAAACTGTTAAGGATCTCGATCGCAAGATCATGATGTGCGCTACCGGTAAGGAGCTCATGGCATGCGCGGCCGACGTGAAAATTGTAAACCTTGGAAAGTCAATCAATTCTTCTTACCCTGATTATTCGCCAAGGTTGTCAGCCGACCAGAGCACTATGATCTTTACCTCGCGCAGACCCGAAAATACCGGCGGCCGTACTTATGACGGTGGACAGTATTTTGAAGATATTTATATTGCTACAAAAAAAGGCAATGAATGGGTAAGCAAAAATATGGGCTGGCCTATCAACACGGTAGGCAACGAAGCAGCTATCGGAATTTCTGCCGATGGGCAGGAGATCCTTATTTACAAAGATGACATGGGTGATGGCAACATTTATTCAAGCCATCTTGATGGGGATAAATGGACCACTCCTGTAAAATTAAATTCACATATCAACAGCGATCATTGGGAGCCTAGCGCGTTTTTATCGGCCGATGGCAAGACCTTGTATTTTGTGAGTGATCGTCCGGGCGGATACGGTGGTACTGATATTTACAAAAGTAAAAGAACCAGCAGCGGCGACTGGGGTAAGGCCGAAAACCTTGGTCCTACAGTAAACAGCCCATATGACGAACATAGCCCGTATATCCATCCTGATGGAGTAACCTTGTTCTTCAGCTCAAAAGGTCATAAAACAATGGGAGGTTATGATGTGTTCTCAACCCAAACCCTTCCTTCCAATGAAAATATATGGTTAGAGCCTAAAAATGTCGGATATCCGATCAATACCCCGGGTGATGATGCGTTCTACATGGTTTCCACCGATAAACAATCTGCTTATTATTCAACCCTTAAGGATGACGCAATAGGAGAGAAAGATATTTATATGGTTACTTTTCCTGATACTAAACCTGTTCCCCTGTCTCTTATTAAAGGTACCGTGCTCGACAGCGCCAACAGGGCTGCTAAAAATGTGATCATTACGGTTACAAACAACGAAACCAACGAGATTGAAGGGGTATACCATGCGAATTCGAAAACCGGACAGTACCTGTTTGTATTAACACCGGGTAAGAGCCATAACATTTCTTATGAGGCCGACGGACGCCTGTTTTATTCGGAAAATACCTTTGTTGGGGCTTCCAACAAATACAGCGAAAACGTGCGGGATGTGAAGCTTTCGGACCTTGCAGTAGGCTCAAAAGTGGTACTTAATAACATTTTCTTTGATTTTGATGAAACCAGGCTTAAGCCAAATTCTGTAACAGAATTGAACAGACTTGTTGGATTCTTAAATAAAAACCCTAACGTTGCAGTGGAAATTAATGGCTATGCCGATTCAAAGGGCGCCGATGACTATAATAAAAAATTGTCCCTTGAAAGAGCAAAGTCCGTTGTTGAATATCTTCGTAAGCAGGGCATCGACAAAGATCGTTTAAGTGCAGTAGGACACGGAGTTTCCGACGACAGCAAGAAAAGCAAGGATCCAGCCGGGCGTGAGGCGGATCGCAGAGTGGAATTAAAAATTATAAAAATTAAATAACCATATAAAAACCAAAAACCGTAAAACACATATGAAAACACTCACGCTAATTGCAGCTGTTTCGTTCACTTTATTTTCATGCAACCAGGGCGAGCTCGATCGCTCACACCAACAAAAAGATTCACTTTCGGCCGTGCTGGCAGAAAGGGAGAAGCTCCTCAATGAAAGAGAGAAATCCCTGGATGAATTTGTGGAGTCATTTAATGAAGTAGAACGTAACCTGGATTGTGTGGCTGTACGGCAACATGTGATCTATAATGCAGCCGACAACACAAAAGGCGAGCTTAAAGGCGGGCAAAGGGAAAAGATCAACGAGCAGATAAAGGCTATCAATAACCTGATGGAAGAAAATCGCAAGACTATCTCCCAGCTGCAACGTAAGGTCAAAAATTCAAACAGTAAGAACAAGAAACTTGAAGAGACGATTGCTACATTGAACGGCCAGATCCAGCAAAAAGATGCGGAGCTTGCAGCCCTTAATGAAAGACTGGCTGCTCTTAATGCAAAAGTGATACAGCTTGAGCTCTCAGTTGATTCATTGCGCACTCAAAGCGCCAGCCAGGCGCAAACTATCGCAGAAAATGTAGCAGCACTGCACACTGCTTATTATATTGTTGGAAAAGCAAAAGATCTCCGTGATGCCAAAGTGATCGACAAAAAAGGCGGTCTGCTTGGAATTGGACGCACTGCCGGCCTCGATGATAATTTTAATAAAGGTAAATTCACCAAGATCGATTATATGGAAACAAAAACTATCGCAGTTAACAGCGATAACGTGAAGGTGATCACCAATCATCCTCCGGATTCATATAAACTTGAAACAGATCCAAAGAAAAAGAACGTGGTTACACAGCTTGTGATCTCTGACCCTGAAAAATTCTGGAGCGTTTCAAAATACCTGGTGGTGACCGGTGATCCAGTTAAATCAGCTCAATAATTGAAATACAAATTTTAACTGAAAAAGCCGCGGGAACTTCCCGCGGCTTTTTTCATTGCGTTAGAGTTAAATTGTTGGGCTGCCGGGCAACGATCGCGCCTTTACCTGCAAAAGGCGTGAAGGATGTAACAAATCGTTTTTACTATATAATAGCTTTCGCCTGTTCCATACTATCTTTAGTATATAAATTTCACTTAAAACAAAACAAATGATTTCCCTACTGATTTCCATCGCAATTGCAGTTATTTTTATTGGATTCGTTACTCTATATACTGGCATCACCGACTTGTTAATTAAGCGCGCCAAGGCTTCGCTGGCTGCTATGCTTAGATTACGGTTATTACGCGCCGATTTTTACCAGCCAGTTCATCAGCTTACTAAAAGAATTGCACGCGGACTTACTTTATCGCCAGTGCGTCACTGATTCCATTCGGGAATCTGCAAAACAATCAGTAATAAGCAGCTTTTATGAGCAGAAGATTCGCATCTTTAAAGCCGAAATGAAACAGCTCTTTGCCGGTCGCATAACCTGTTAAAAAAGCAGGCACCTCCCGCCCATCCTGCTTGCGGGTAACTCCACACCACCACCTCTTTACTTACAAATCAGTAAAGTTGAGAGCCACCGACGGGTACATTACCCGACAGTCCAAATACCCTCTTTGGTAATGGCAGAATGAACCCGTTTGGCTATAAAATTAATGCCTATACCGAAAATCGCCCCGCAAAGGGCCTTCCCGGCCTTAACTTTAGGTTAGAGCGATGTAGTACTATCTTACACCGCCGGAGCCATGAAAGAGAAGAATTTAAACAGCAGCCATCCAGGCCAGGAGCAAACCGGTAATTTTTTAACGCAGTCGCAGGGTCATGAAGATTCAGACGAGCTGAGTGAAGGAAACGATGTTCAACAGGACAACGGCACAGACGAGTATGACAACTATGCTCCCTGGGGATAACTTTCTTTTTCACACAAAAACTACCAACATGCGAATTTCAGGTGAAAACCTTCAATTATCAGTCAACAATTTAAATGTTAACTACGACGACAACGGGCCGGTATTTGCGCCCGCTGTCGTTTTTATCCACGGCACGCCGTTCAACAAAAGTGTTTGGGATCTGCAGACCGAATCATTAAAGAGTAATTATCGTGTTATCACTTACGATCTGAGAGGACACGGAAAAACAACCGGCGACGAAAGCGCTCCGTTAACGATCGATACCTTTACCGACGATCTGATTCGTTTCCTCGATGCCCTGGAACTCGAGAAAGTAATGCTCTGCGGGAGTTCGCTCGGCGGCTATATTGCTTTGAATGCGATAGAAACACACCCTGAACGCTTTAATGCGTTAGTTCTTACCGCAACACAATGCGGGCAGGACAGTGCAGAAACCAAGGCCGAACGCAACAGGGTGCTGGCACTTCTGCAAACCTACGGAATGGAAAAATACTGTGACGAAATGATCGCTGATCTTTTCGCACCAACCTCTTTCACTACCAGGAAGGAAGAAGTTCGTTCAGTAATCAGGATGATCACTGAAACTTCTCCACTTTCGATCATCAACACCATGAATGCGCTTACGGTGAGACGCGAAACCTGCAGCAATCTCTGGAGCATCAGCGTGCCCGTGCTTATTATGGTGGGTAAGGAAGATATGCTTACACCAGTAGATGTGGCACAGTTCATGCGGGATAATATCTCCGGATCTGTAATGCATATTATTGATTATGCAGGACACCTCGTGAATCTCGAAAATACCCACGAATACAATTCCATTCTGAAGCAATTTATTGAAAAGGTGTGTCAGAAAAAACAATTGTCGCGGCACTGCACAGACACCGCAAAAGCTGAAAAGAAAAATGCTGTGAGTAAAAGTCATTAATATGATATTTTTTAGAACCATGAAAAAAAATTAGAGATGAATTGTATTATAGTTGATGACAACAAAATGGCAAGAACTGCTATCCGCCTTATGATAGAGCAGGTAGATTTTTTGCATTTGTCGCATGAGTGCGAAAATCCTGTTGATGCTTTTAACATCCTCCAAACTGAAGAGATCGACCTTGTATTTCTCGATGTAGAAATGCCGGAAATGAGTGGAGTTGATCTCATTAAAAATCTTGAAAAACGACCTTTGTTCATTCTTATCTCCGCCAAAAAAGAATATGCGGTGGAAGCGTTTGAATTGAACGTTGCCGATTATATCATTAAGCCGGTGAGCCTGGCACGTTTTACCATGGCCGTTTCCCGCGCCAAGGAGCTATACGATAGCAAGCATAAAAAGGTGGAAGGTCCTTCTAACGACAAGAATTATATTTTTGCCCGTGCCAATGGAGTTCTTGCCAAGATCAATATCGACGATATTAAATATGTTCAGGCCCTGGGTGATTATGTAAGTATTTACACCAGCAGCAAGCACTATACCATCCACAGCACTCTTAAGGGAATGGAGGAGAAGCTGCCGAAGAACAAATTTTATCGCCTGCATCGTTCTTACCTGGTTGCAATCGACCAGATCGAGACCGTGGAAGAGAACACTGCCTACGTTGGCAAACAGAATTTACCGATCGGCGAGCAGTTTAAAAAAGGATTGCTTCAGAAGCTGAATTTGATCTGAAATTTCAGGTCCACTATTTAAGGCGCAGCTCCGATATTTATCGGATTCACAGATCCGCGTGGATTTTTCCCGCCATGTGATCTATCCCACAACACAAAGTAAACAGATTTGAGCTGATCAGGATCCATATGCCTGGTCGCGGAAACTGCTGCAACTTGTATATGTTGAATTCTAAGATGTGAAACATAACAAAACAGCCTCCGCCTGGCATGGGCCAGACAGAGGCTGTTATAAAATCAGGCTTCGGCAAAAAAGAAACCCCGAATCTGAAACATGGAACCAGGAACCGTTAAGCCGTTTCCTGCGTGCTGAAATCTCCGATGCTTAATTCTACGTTGCAGTTCCTGTATTCAACATTGTTTCCGAACATGGAATTATTCACAACGGCGCTGTTTATTTTTACATTGGTTTGTAAAATGCTGTTGCGGATCACCGAGTCGCGGATCTCTGAATTATTTCCGATAGAAGCGTATGGTCCTACCACTGAATTAACGAGCACTACATTCTCGCCTATGTAACATGGCTGGATAATTATTGAATTGGTATTTGAATGTGATTTAGCCACCATATTCTTATCCTTATTGTATTCGAGAATGCGCTGGTTGGTATGTACTGTTGAATCCTTATTACCGCAGTCAAGCCACTCGATCACTTTTCCAGGAGTGAATTTTATGCCTTTTTTCTTCATATTCTCAAGCGCATTGGTCAGTTGAAACTCGCCCTTGTCCTTGATATTATTATCCAGTAAGTATTGAAGTTCCTTGCGAAGGTTGGCACCATCTTTAAAATAATAAATGCCGATAATAGCAAGATCTGAAACAAAAGTATCTGGTTTTTCAACAAAATCGGTGATCACATTTTTGTCGTCCACTTTCACAACACCGAAAGGACGGGGATCTTCTACTTTTTGCACCCAGATGATACCTTCCTGCGAATCGTCCATTTTAAAATCAGCTTTAAAAAGAGTGTCAGCAAATGCTACTACTACTTTTCCTTCCATTGATTCTTTAGCGCATAAAATGGCGTGTGCTGTCCCAAGGGCTTCGTCCTGGTAATATATTGTTCCTTTTGCACCCAGGTCGGTTGCGATCTTCTTCAGGTTTTCTTCAGTGGTTTTTCCAAAACGGCCAATAATAAAAGCTACCTCGTCTACCTTTTCTGAACAGGCATGTGCGATATCTTCAACCAGTCGCTGAACAATTGGTTTACCCGCAATGGGGATAAGGGGCTTTGGCGTTGTTAATGTGTGAGGGCGCATGCGCTTACCCATACCTGCCATAGGTACAATTATTTTCATATATAGAATTATTATTTTTTTACTGGTATAAAAGTATATCCTGTTTGTCAGCGAAAAATCCATATTCGACCAGCGCGGGCATTTTGTAGTTCAAGTAATCATGCCTAATGCCACACCCTTTATTTTATGTGACGGTAAAAAAGGAAGAACTTATGGCGGAAAAAAAAATTGTATTCAGTAGCAGGAAATATATTGCTTTCAGCTATCGAAAGCATATGCAGACCGAATATCCCCGTATTTGGCTGAAAGTGATTGTAATTTTACAGTAGATACAAACCATTAAAATGAAAACCGACAGATCAGTGAAGCAGTACAGTGAAAAGCTTAAAGCGGTCCTTTATGCAATGCTGCTTCTTAACGCAGGGTTAAGCTCTGCTCAACAAACGTACGACACTTTTGAAGGTGAACGTTTTGTTACTTATTTTACTCCTAAAAACTGGGGTAAGCTCGATACCGTGGCAGCAAATCCGGCTGCTGACAGTGTTAACCAGTCATCACGTTGCGCAAGCTATAAACGCAGCCGTCAGCGTTATGATTATATCAAGCTTTATCCGTCGGTTAAATTTGCCGATGTGGAACAATATGCCACTTACGATGATAATGCGCCTAAATTTAAGATGAAGGTTTTCAGTACTGCACCTGTTGGCTCGCTTATCGAGATCCAGATGGGTAAGAAAACTGGTAATGCATATCCTGAAGGAACTCATAGTCAGTACCAGGCATTCACAAAAACAACCAACCAGTGGGAAGTTGTTGAATTTAAATATTCTCAAACTCCCAAAGGCAGTGAAACGAAGTCAAAAGACGTTGATCAGATGACCTTGTTATTCATGCCAGGTACTAATTCAACCTATGTATTTTATTTTGACGAACTTAGCGGTCCCTCGCTTTTGAGCGAGCAATCGGCTAAGTCAAGCCGGAAAAAGGGCAGGATTTTTAACTAAACCGATAAAAGGACCGTTTAAAAACGGTCTTTTTTTTGCCCTTTTTTTCGGGCTTTTTTTTTGCCTTTTCTGTTTTTCTGTAAAAAAGCAGGGGAATCCCGTACAAACGCTTAAAACCATTGAAAAGAAAGGCATTATAAGCTTGGCACAACTTTTTATATATCTATTCCAGCTATATAAAACCCCATTCTGGCTAAACAAAAAGCAAAAATGTGATAATGTAAATTTTGATTTAGAAATAAAATTTGAATTAAAAGAAACTATTGAATTAAACCCTAAAAACCGAAAATGATGAAATGCATTGTAGTTGATGACAACAAAATGGCCAGAACAGCTATCAGGCTCATGATAGAGCAGGTTGACTTCCTGGAGCTTAAGCACGAGTGTTCAAACCCTATTGAAGCGTTTAACCTTCTGAAAACCGAAGACATTGACCTCGTGTTTCTTGATGTTGAAATGCCTGGAATGTCGGGAGTGGAACTGGTTAAAAACCTCGAAAAGCGACCGATCATTATCCTGATTACAGCTAAAAAGGACTATGCTATTGAAGCTTTTGAGCTCAATGTGGCTGATTATATCATTAAACCGGTGTCGTTATCCCGTTTTACAATGGCGGTTTCACGCGCTAAGGAGTTGTATGACAGTATAAATAAGTCTAACGGTCAGGGAGTTAAAAAGGATAAAGAATATATTTTCGCAAGATCAAACAATATTCTGGCCAAAATTAAGATCGACGACATCAAATATATCCAGGCTTTAGGTGACTATGTAAACATTTTTACTGATGATAAGCGATATACGGTGCATATCACCCTAAAAGGAATTGAGGAAAAACTTCCCCAGGATAAATTTTATCGCCTGCACAGGTCATATATCACCTCACTGAATCACATTGACAATATCGAAGAAAGCACTGCATATATTGGCAAGCACCCACTGCCAATCGGAGAGCAATTCAAGAAGGAGCTTCTTAAGAAGCTTAACCTGATCTGATCCCGTTCATGAAATCTTAGAGGCGCCAAAAACCACCTGTTTTGCGGGAGGGGATTGGTGCGCTCCGGAAGCATTAGTGAAAATTGCACTGCCAATATAAATTAAACCGGATGATCTATGCACTATGAAAAACGGAACTAAATCAAAAAATAAAAGTGTAAGGATTAAGAGCAAGGCATTGGCCAGTACAAAAAGCGTGGTTAAAAAGAACGGCGCTAACGGACATGCTGTTCACAGTAATGGTGAGTCGCGAAATGGTTCCCATACCAAGGCAAAGAGAAATGCAGTGGTGGTCGAACTTGGAGAAATTCTTGCTCCGCCCATCAGTGATGCAGAGCTTTTTAAAGTGCTGCATAAGGTGCGCAATGGTAATTTTTCTGTGCGCCTTCCCGATGATCAGACAGGATTAAAACGCTCGATCTGCGAAACCCTCAATGAGATCATCGATCTTAATGAACGGCTCACCAACGAGCTGGCCCGCGTGGGAAAGGGGATCGGAAAGCAGGGTAAATTAAATCAGCGCGTGAGTCTCGACGGAGCTAGAGGATCCTGGACCACCTGTACAGAGACTATCAACGAACTTATAGCAGACCTGGCACATCCTACCATAGAGATCGCCAATGTGATCACTTCCGTAGCCAATGGAAATCTTTCCCGCGAAATGCCTTTGTCAATCGAAGGAGTTCCCCTGCAAGGGGAATTTTTGCGTATTGCCCGTGAGGTAAACAGCATGGTGAAGCAGCTTAACCTGTTTTCGATGGAAGTTACCAGGGTGGCCCGTGAAGTAGGAACAGAAGGAAAACTGGGCGGGCAGGCAAAAGTGAAAGGCGGAGGTGTTTGGAAAGATCTTACCGATAGTGTGAACAAGATGGCAAGCAACCTTACCGCACAAGTGCGTAATATTGCCGATGTGACCACAGCTGTGGCAAAAGGAGATCTGTCGAAAAAAATTACAGTAAACGTAAAAGGAGAGATCCAGGAATTAAAAAATACGATCAACACAATGGTTGATCAGCTCAATTCATTTTCGAGCGAGGTAACCCGTGTAGCAAGAGAAGTAGGAACCGAAGGTAAACTTGGGGGACAAGCCGAAGTACGTGGTATTGGCGGTACATGGAAAGATCTTACCGATAGTGTAAATCAAATGGCCAGCAACCTTACGGCACAGGTGAGGAATATTGCTGACGTTACAACCGCGGTTGCAAAAGGTGATCTCTCGAAAAAGATCACCGTTGATGTGAAAGGGGAGATCCTCGAATTAAAAAATACGATCAACACTATGGTTGATCAGCTTAATTCATTTTCTTCCGAAGTAACCCGTGTGGCGCTTGAAGTGGGAACTGAAGGAAAGCTTGGCGGTCAGGCGCAGGTGAAAGGCGTTGGCGGAACGTGGAAAGATCTTACTGATAGTGTAAACCAAATGGCCAGCAACCTTACCGGGCAGGTAAGGAATATTGCTGAAGTAACAACTGCTGTTGCAAATGGTGATTTGTCGCGGCAGATCACAGTAGATACCAAAGGAGAGATCCAGGAATTAAAAAATACGATCAACACTATGGTTGGTCAGCTCAACTCCTTTGCTTCTGAAGTTACAAGGGTGGCAAGAGAAGTGGGTACGGAAGGAAAACTGGGAGGTCAGGCACGTGTTGAAGGAGTAGGAGGTACGTGGAAAGATCTGACCGATAGTGTAAACCAGATGGCAAGCAATCTTACCGCACAGGTAAGAAATATTGCCGAAGTAACTACAGCGGTGGCTAAAGGGGATCTTTCATTACAGATCACTGTGGATGTTAAAGGTGAGATCCTTGCGCTTAAAAATACGATCAATACCATGGTTGATCAGCTTCGCGGTTTCGCATCGGAGGTAACTCGTGTTGCACGGGAAGTTGGTACAGAAGGTAAGCTCGGAGGTCAGGCTGATGTGCCGGGTGTTGCGGGTACATGGAAAGACCTGACCGACTCTGTAAATCAAATGGCGGGCAATCTTACGGCTCAGGTTCGTAATATTGCCGATGTAGCTATTGCCGTGGCAAACGGCGATATGTCACGTAAGATCACGGTTGATGTGCGCGGTGAGATCCTGCAGCTGAAGGAAACATTAAATACAATGGTGGACCAGCTCCGCGAATTTGCTTCTGAAGTAACACGCGTAGCAAGGGAAGTGGGTACTGAAGGTAAGCTGGGAGGTCAGGCAAATGTGCAGGGTGTTGCAGGTACATGGAAAGATCTGACCGACAGCGTGAACCAGATGGCTGGCAATCTTACCACCCAGGTGCGGAATATCGCTGAAGTAACTATTGCAGTTGCGAGCGGTGATATGTCTAAAAAAATTACGGCCGACGTTCGTGGAGAGATCCTGCAACTGAAAGAAACGATCAATACCATGGTGGACCAGCTCCGTGCTTTCGCATCGGAGGTAACCCGTGTGGCGCGTGAAGTGGGAACCGAAGGAAAACTCGGCGGCCAGGCCTTTGTGCCGGGTGTGGCGGGAACGTGGAAAGATCTTACCGACAGTGTAAATCAGATGGCCGGTAATCTTACGGCACAGGTTCGGAATATTGCTGATGTAACAAAAGCAGTCGCAAGCGGTGATCTTTCAAAACAAATTACGGTTGATGTAAAAGGAGAGATCCTTGATCTTAAAAATACGTTCAACACAATGGTTGAACAGCTTAATTCATTCGCGTCAGAAGTTACCCGTGTTGCCCGCGAAGTAGGTACAGAAGGGAAGCTCGGCGGACAGTCTGAGGTGAAAGGTGTTGCCGGCACCTGGAAAGATCTTACCGACAGTGTGAATGTGATGGCTTCTAATCTAACGTCACAAGTACGTGGAATTGCAGAAGTAGTAACCTCCGTTGCCCAGGGCAATCTGAATAAAAAATTATCCATCTCCGCAAAAGGTGAAGTAGCAGAACTTACCGATACGATCAATAAAATGATAGACACGCTTGCTACTTTCTCCGACCAGGTTACAACCGTGGCGCGTGAAGTGGGAGCAGAAGGCAAACTCGGTGGACAGGCCAGCGTACCCGGTGCTTCAGGCACCTGGAAGAACCTGACCGAAAATGTGAATCAGCTGGCAGCAAATCTTACCACTCAGGTACGCGCAATCTCTGAAGTAGCCTCTGCAGTAACACAAGGCGATCTTACAAGGACCATCGGTGTTGAAGCAAAAGGTGAAGTGGAGGCCTTGAAAGATACTATCAACCAGATGATCGCTAATTTAAAAGCGACCACTCTCCGCAACCAGGAGCAGGATTGGCTTAAATCAAACCTGGCTAAGTTCACGCAGATGCTGCAGGGACAAAAAGAACTTAATTCAGTTACAGATACTATCCTTACCGAGCTGGCAAAGATCGTGAGCGCGCAGCATGGCTTGTTTTATATCCTTGAGGAGGAAGAGAGTACACGGACCGCGAAACTAAAATTGATTGCAACTTACGCTACCAGCAAGGAAAAAAGATCGAAAATGCAGCTGGAGCTGGGTGAAGGTTTAATTGGCCAGTGTGCGCTAAAGAAAGAAAGAATGTTGCTCACCGATGTTCCTGAAAATTATATTTATATCAATTCAGGTCTTGGCGAATCAAAACCATTAAGCATCATTATTCTCCCGGTATTGTTCGAAGGACGAGTAAAAGGTGTTATAGAGCTCGCTTCATTCTATACCTTCAATCAAACTCATCTCGATTTCCTGGATGGCCTGATGGAAAGTATCGGTATTGTGCTTAATATGATCGAGTCTAACTCTCGCACCGAACAGCTTCTTGTGCAGTCGCAGTCACTGGCGGGTGAATTAAAAAGCCAGCAGGAAGTTCTGAGAAACACCAACGAGGAACTGGAGGAAAAAGCTCTTTTACTGGCCAACCAGAAAAATGAAGTGGAGCTTAAGAATAAGGAAGTAGAAGAGGCCCGGAAAGCGCTTGAAGAAAAAGCGAACCAGCTTACCCTCACATCCAAATACAAAAGTGAGTTCCTTGCTAATATGTCGCACGAATTACGCACGCCTTTGAACAGCCTGCAGATCCTTGCCAATGAGCTTATTCAGAATCACAATAAGAATTTAACCGAAAAGCAGATCCAGTACGCAAAAACTATCAATGCCTGCGGAGAGGATCTTTTAAGGCTTATCAACGATATCCTCGATCTCTCGAAGATCGAATCGGGTTATATTTCGGTAGATTATTCTCCGGTTACCTTTGAGGAGATCACCAAATTTGTTGAGTCTACCTTTAAGCATATTTCAGAAGCGAAACATCTTAAATTCAATATCCAGGCTGAGCCCGGTTTACCTGAACAGATCGAAACAGATTCGCAGCGATTGAACCAGATCCTGAAAAACCTGTTGTCGAACGCTTTCCGCTTTACCGAAAAAGGACAGGTGGGCTTACGTATTTACACTGCCAATCATAACTGGAAATCTGTGAATCCAAGTCTTGAGCAAGCAGAAAGTGTAATTGCGTTCGAGATCACCGACACCGGAATTGGAATTCCAAAAGATAAGCAGAACATTATATTTGAAGCCTTTCAGCAGGCCGAAGGCTCTACAAGCCGCAAGTACGGGGGAACTGGTTTAGGACTTTCGATCAGCCGCGGGCTATCGGATCTTCTTGGCGGCTCAATAGAGCTTGAAAGCGAAGAAGGTTACGGCAGCAAGTTTACATTGTTCCTTCCGCTTAAAGTAACTACGTATACCCGCAATATTCAGAAACAGATCAAGAACAAGGCGATGGTGAAGAGTGCGATCAAATCTCCTCCTACCGCTAATTACGAGATCGCTGAAATTGATCAGTATTTTGCCGACGAGCTGGGCGATGACAGGCATTCAGTATCTGCAGGTGACAAGGTGTTGCTGATCGTTGACAACGATCTTGACTTTGCCAAAGCAATGCTCGAAAAAGCGCATGATGTGGAAATAAAAGTGGTGGCAACCACCAAGGGCAGCGATGTTATTGATTATGTGTCGGAATTTAAACCGTACGCCATCACTATGAACATCAACCTGCAGGATACCAACGGATGGAAGGTGCTCGACAGGTTGAAAAATGATCTTACACTCCGGCATATTCCGGTGTACATCACTTCCAGCTCTGCTGAAGATCGTGACAATGCCCTGAAGCGTGGAGCACGGAACTTTCTGCAGAAGCCGATCAGTGAACGGGATTTTAATACGTTGTTCGGCGATATTTCAGAATTCAGCGAACAGAAAATGCGCAAGCTCCTTGTGGTTGACGACAATCAGAAAGAGGTGCAGGTGATAGTTGATACTCTGAAAGGAGATGATGTGAAGATAGTTACTGCCGGCACTGTAAAGGATGCGATAAGAGAACTGCAGGAAAAGGATTTTGATTGTATTGTGCTTGACCTCATGCTGCCAGACTCCAGCGGACTTGATATTATTGAAGAGCTGGAGGCGCAGAAACGGAATAAGTACACCGCCCTGATCGTTTATTCTGCCAAGGATATCACCAACAAGGAACGGGCAAAACTTAACCGTTTCGCTAACCGGATCATTATTAAATCGGCGAACAGTATCTGTAATCTTACCGACCAGGTTGCTCTTTACCTTCATCGTGTGCATAAGGATCTTCCTCCGCATATGCGTGAGACCATTGAAACTTTCTGCCAGAGCGATGATGTGCTGAAAGGGAAAACGGTGCTGATTGTGGATGATGATATGAGAAACCTGTTTGCCCTTACCACTGCCCTCGAGCGTTTCGGACTTAACATGATAACGGCTGAAAGCGGTCAGGAGGCGATTCAGAACCTCAATGAGAATAAGAATATTGATATCGTTCTTATGGATATCATGATGCCTGAAATGGACGGTTATGAAACCATGAAACGGATCAGGAAAGAAAATAAATTTAAGGATATGACAATAATAGCTGTTACAGCAAAAGCAATGAAAGGCGACAGGCAGAAGTGTATAGAGTCCGGGGCTTCGGATTACATCACCAAACCGGTAAATGTTGAGCAGCTTGTTTCTTTAATGCGCGTGTGGCTAAAATAAATTCTAAAAATGACAAATACGGAGAAACCTGTTGAGATTCTAATAGTGGACGACCGGCCAGAGAACCTGCTGGCCCTGGAAGTGATACTGGAAAACCAGAATTATCAGTTTGTGAGAGCGAACTCCGGAAAAGAGGCGTTGAAGATCCTTTTACAGGATCACGATTTTGCCATCATTCTTATGGACGTGCAGATGCCCGTAATGGATGGTTTTGAAACATCGGAGGTGATCCGCCAGAGCGAAAAGTTCAGGCATGTGCCTATCATATTTTTATCTGCCAACACCGATAACCAACAGGATATTTATAAAGGTTATAAGACCGGTGCGGTAGACTTTATGCTTAAGCCTCTGCAGCCTGAGATCCTGAAGGCGAAAGTAGCGGTGTTTGTTGATCTCTATAAAAAGAACCATGAGCTGATTGAGCAGGGAGAGCACCTGAAGCAGCTTAATCAGCGTTTACAGCAGCAATCACAGTACGTTAGAAGTTTGATCGAGTCCAGCCTCGATCCTCTTATTACCATCAATTCCGAGGGTAAGATCACCGACGTGAACGAGGCTATGGAAAAGATCACGGGTATGAAACGTGAGCGTTTGAAGAATACCGATTTCTTTAATTATTTCACCCGCCCCGATACGGCCAAGGCAGTTTACGAAGAGGTTTTTGCAACGGGTTCCATTGTCGATTATGGTCTCACCATCCGTCACGCAAATGGAAAGCTGACAGACGTTTTGTTTAACGGTTCTGTTTATAAAGACGATAAAGGGAAAGTGCTTGGAGTTGTGGTAGTAGCCAGGGAGAAAATGATCTCCAAATATTCCCGCACCTTGATTGAAGCAAGTCTCGATCCTCTCATCACTATCAACTCCGAAGGTAAGATCACCGACATGAACCAGGCCCTGGCAGAGATTACAGGGATCACCAGGGAAAAAATAACAGGCACAGATTTCTTCGATTATTTTACTGATCCCGAAAAGGCGAAGGAGGTGTACCAGGAAGCATTTGCAAAAGGTATAGTGGTAGATTCTCCTCTCACCATCCGGCATAAAGATGGAAAGCTGACCGATGTTCTGTTTAACGGATCGGTTTACCGCGATGAACGAGGCAATGTAATGGGAATTGTGATCGTGGCCAGGGATATTACTTCGCGCAAGAAATTCGAGAACGAGCTTATTGATGCCAAACGGAATGCCGAAAAAGCAGCAAAAATTGCGGAAGAAGCTGTGAAGGCCAAACAGCAATTCCTCTCCAATATGAGCCATGAGATCAGGACGCCAATGAACGCCATTGTTGGTTTCACGAAGGTGGTTCTTAAAACGGAGCTCAACGAAAAACAAAAAGAGTACATCAATGCCATCAAGATCTCCGGAGATGCGCTGATTGTGCTTATAAATGATATTCTCGACCTTGCTAAAGTAGACGCGGGCAAAATGACATTTGAAAAGATCCCTTTCAAATTATCCGCCTCGGTTTATGCCATGCTCCATTTATTTGAGACCAAGATCAAAGAAAAAAATATTGAACTTGTAAAAAATTACGATACGTCCATACCAGAGGTTCTTGTTGGCGATCCGGTGCGTTTGCACCAGGTGGTCTTAAATCTTGTAAGTAATGCAATTAAATTTACTTCTCATGGTAAGATCACGGTAGATGTGAGAATGGTATCGCAGGACAATGAGAAAGCTATTTTACGTTTTTCTGTTTCTGATACAGGCATTGGGATACCGCCAGACCGCATTGAAAGCATTTTCGACAATTTCCAGCAGGCCACCAGCGGAACATCACGTTTATATGGCGGAACTGGCCTCGGGCTCGCTATTGTGAAACAGCTGGTTACAGCCCAGGGTGGAAGTATCGACGTTAAAAGCGAAGTGGGCAAAGGTTCAACCTTCAGCTTCACGCTTGCGTTCAAAAAAACAAAGGAGAAGATCCTGAATCCGGAAGACGAAAACGAAGTGGATCATAAAACTGCAAAAAACGGCAGGATCCTTGTAGTAGAAGATGTAGCACTGAACCAGTTATTAATGAAGACCCTGCTTGCGGATTTTGGTTATGAGCTCGAAATTGCCGGAAATGGCCGGATAGCGATCGAAAAACTGAAAGACAAGAAGTTCGACCTGATCCTGATGGACCTGCAAATGCCTGAAATGAACGGTTTTGCAGCCACGGAGCATATCCGTAATACATTGAAGCTCGATCTGCCGATCATTGCCCTTACCGCTGATGTTACTACCGTAGATCTGGAAAAGTGCAAGGCAATCGGTATGAATGATTATATCTCGAAGCCAATTGACGATAAATTACTGCTTAAGAAGCTCAATAAATACCTTGAAAAAAATAATAATCACAAATCATCAAAAAAAGAAAAAATGAAAGAAAATGCAGGCCCTGAGGGCGTTCAGAAATATACCAATCTTGACTTTCTCCGCCAGTTAACCAAGAATAATCCCGACATGATCTCGGAAATGATCCATGTGTATCTTGAGGAAACTCCCGACCTGATCAAAGCCATGAAACAAAGCCTGGATAAGCAGGACTGGAATGGTTTGCGCGCAGCTGCACATTCTATAATTCCGTCTTTTTCCACCATGGGAATGAGCGAGGAATACACCGAAATGGCAAAAGAGATCCAGGAGTTGGCCGAGAAAAAAGAAAAACCGGAAGAAGTGAAAAAACTGCTTCAGAAAATTGGTCGCGTTTGTGAGGATGCATACGCGGAATTAAAGCAGGATTTGAGTGTTTTGAAAGAAATGTAAGTTTTGAATCCCGGTTTTTATAAAATCAGGGTTTACATGGAGTGCCTGGAACCGAAAGGCGCCCAGCCGCGGCCTTGTAATGGTTCACAAGCGCTGATTTTGCCGGATTTAGCGGCGGTTGCAAAATATGTAATGAGTTAAATCTGCAGTTTCAGCTATTTAAAAGAAGCCGTCACCGAATACTTCTTGCAAAACTTTAAATCTGAGCTAGTTTTGAGGAGAATTAAAAAAATAAAAAAATAATTCAGAAAAAATTTAAACCCATATTATGAAAAGCAAAAATACCAGGACAAATTCCATGTTTCATTCCACGCGTTGGATAGTATTAAAGGTGGTTTGATTGTTTCAGGCCGGAAACATACTCGTTCAGGAACAGAATTACGATAATTTTGAAGGTTCAAAGGTGATCAGCTATGGAGAGCGCAGCGGTGTGCTCGATTCTGCTGTTAAAAATCCTGCGCCTAACACTGTAAACAATTCTCCTACCTGCGCTCTTTACGTTCGCAACGCTTCCAAAAAATTTGCAAATCTTAAAATGAACGTTCCACAACGCTTAACGGGCGTGCAACAATACGCTACGTACGAAGGTGTGCCCCCACGCATTAAGATGAAGGTTTACACCACAGCCCCGGCAGGTACACTTATTGAGGTATTGCTGGGCAGCAAAAGAGGAAACAATGATTATCCTGCGGGAACTCACAGCCAGTACCAGGCATATACCTCGGTAAGCAACGAATGGGAAGAGCTGGAATTCAAATTTTCACAGATCCCTCAGGGCAGTGAAACAGCTGCTGACCAGATAGACCAGATCGTATTACTTTTTAATCCAAATTCATCTACCTCTGACTCGTATTATTTTGACGACCTCACCGGTCCAAAAACCAACGGTGAAGTTGCAAAAAACGATAAGGACGAAAAATCAAAAGACGGCAAGGAAGGGAAGGAAGTAAAGGATGATCAGGGGAAAGAAAAGAACAACAAATCTGCTGGCAAGAAACCTAAGAAAAAATAATCTTGCGCCGGCAGGCATAAAAATGTAAACGATAAATATTTTATACAACTATCTATGTACAGGAAAGAGAAATTTGCCTTTGGGTGGCCAGGAATTGAGGCGAGATGGACGTCCAGCGCCAAAAGTGGTGTGGGAACGTCATACAACGCGAGAAGTAAGGTGTGGTATTCGATCAGCCACGGGATCTTGAACGAAATCTATTATCCCCAGGTCGATCAGGCTTGCACTAGAGATATCAGCATGATCGTGACAGACGGTAAGGAATTTTTCTCTGAAGAAAAAAGAGATACCCAGCATCATATAAAACATATTGCCAAAAATGTGCCGGGATATCATATTACAAATTCATGTAATTATCATTATTACCGTCTCGAAAAAGAAATTATTACAGATCCAACCCGCGACACGCTGCTTCAGCGCATCCAGTTCTTTCCAACCAACAAAAAACGTAAGGACTTTAAACTGTTCATGCTTTTAGCTCCTCATCTTGGAAATGCAGGTGCAGGAAATACTGCCTGGATTGGAAATTACAAAGGGCTTCCTATGTTATTTGCACGCCGCGGTGACCAGTCACTTGCTCTGGCTTGTTCTATTCCGTGGAAAAAAATGTCTGCAGGGTTTGTTGGTTCTTCCGACGGATGGCAGGATATTAACGAACATAAGGAAATGGCCTGGGAATTTGAGCGTGCTGAGAATGGCAACGTAGCTCTTACCGGCGAGATTGACCTGGCAGAAGCAAACAATAATAGTTTTGTGGTTGCTCTTGGTTTTGGCCGTAACCCCGAAGAAGCAGGTCAGCGCGCGCGCGCCAGCATCTTTGAGAATTTTGAGAACCTTAAAGCGCAATTCATAGCCGAATGGCAAAAATGGCAAAAGAAACTTTACGTATTCGATACCAATAAAAAGAATCTCGCTCCAAAATATTTTAATATCAGCGCCACCATGCTGCGTGTACACGAATCAAAACGTCATCCTGGTGGGATCATTGCAAGCCTTTCTATTCCCTGGGGATTCAGTAAAGGTGACTCCGACCTTGGTGGATATCACCTGGTATGGCCGCGCGACCTTGTGCAGACTGCCGGGGGACATCTTGCCGCCCGCGCATTTGATGATGCAAAACGCGTTCTCAACTTTTTAATGGTGACACAGGAAGACGATGGTCACTGGTGCCAGAACATGTGGCTCGATGGTGAGCCATACTGGAACGGTGTGCAAATGGACCAGACAGCTTTACCTATCATGCTTATTGATCTGGTGAACCGCGAAAGTCCGATGAATGAAGTTGACCTGAGACATTACTGGCCTATGATGCGTAAAGCAGCCAGTTACCTAGTTACTCACGGACCTATTACCAACCAGGATCGCTGGGAAGAAAACGCAGGTTATTCAACATTTACCCTGGCGGTTGAAATTTCCGCCCTGCTTGTTGCAGCAGAATATGCAGAGCTTAACAGCGAGCCACAGGTGGCAGCATTCCTTCGTGCAACAGCCGACTCTTGGAATTCAAGCATCGAAAGATGGACATATTGTGAAGGCTCTGACCTTGCACGTTTTGTGGGAGTTGACGGATATTACGTAAGGATTAACGGACAGGAATCATTCGATGAAAAAAATGGTGACGGCCTGGTAACGATTCAGAACCGTCCCCGCGGAGAGAATATCTGTCCTGCCAGCGAAATGGTAAGTCCCGATGCACTGGCCCTGGTACGTTATGGTCTGCGCGCTGCCGATGATCCAAGGATCCTCAACACCATCAAGGTAATTGATGCGACCCTGAAGATGGATCACCCGCAGTTTGGACCAGTATGGTACCGTTATAACCGCGACGGATATGGAGAGCAGGTAGACGGAAAACCGTATAATTCCACTGGAATTGGTCGTCCATGGCCTTTGCTTACCGGCGAACGCGCGCATTATGAAGTAGCTGCTGGAAATTTTGCCTATGCAGAGAAATTATTAAAAACCCTCGAGAACTACGCCAATGAAACCGGAATGTTCCCTGAACAGGTTTGGGATTCGGACGATGTTCCTGAACTGGGCCTGTATTACGGAAAACCGACAGGTGCGGCAATGCCACTCGCCTGGGCGCACTCCGAATATATCAAGCTTTGCCGTTCTATAAAAGCTAAACGTGTATTCGACATGCCTACGCAGGTTGAGCAACGTTACCAGATCGATAAGATCACCTCGCAGGTGTTTATCTGGAGCTTCACCAGCAAGTATAAGTTTATACCAAAGGGTAAAGTTCTGCGTATCCATACAAGGGCGAATGCCACTGTAAAATGGACAAGCGATAATTGGGCAACTACGCATGAGCATGTGACCCTTGATTCAGGACTGGGCATCTTCTTTACAGATCTTGCGACCTCCAAGCTTAATTATGGAAAAGAGATCCTCTTCACTTTCTTCTGGCATGATTCCGGTAACTGGGAAGGCAAGGAATTCCAGCTTTCAATCGAAAAGAATCCAACTCCCGTAGAATCGGAACAGGAAACAGTGAATCTCCCTGATAGGGATAAGATAAAGGTGTTTTTGCCTTCATAAAGTGCAGCACTGAGATTTAGAAAACCTTTTGAGAGCAATCTCAAAGGGTTTTTTTTATTCCTGAAGTAAAAAATCTTTAGTGTTTTTCGTTCTCTATATTACGAAAGCAGACATCGCTTCACTTATGGTTCAGCAATAATATGCGTAAGTGACAACCAGCCGACTTACCATTGAAAGAAACAGGTACAATGCAAGCCACATACATGCTTTTGTCGATTGAAAACCCCTTGTAAACGAATATCAACAGGCTGCGGGCTTTACCTGTTTAACTTTGGTCAAGCAGCTTTATATGGACATCAAAAAACCTATTCACATTTTTATAGTAGAGAACGGCAAAACATTTGTACAAATGCTGGATTATGTTTTTTCTAAGAGCATCCTGTACCGGTTTATGGAGTTTCGTTCAGGCGAAGATTGTTTGCGCAATCTTCATCTGCATCCCGAAGTTGTGGTGGTAGATCACCAACTGAGTGGCATGAACGGGTATGAAACTCTTCTCGAGATCAGGGAACAGCATCCTGCCGCCCATGTGATCATGCTGCTTGGAGAAAATACCGGGAAACTTCCATCAGATTTTATGAAAGCCGGTGCGGATGATTATGTGTTGAAGGACGGGGCAGAAATACCCGCACTTATGGAGAAAATTGAAAAGCAGCTCCAGCATGGCTCTTCTTTGAATAGTCCCGCACGAAGAAAAACAGCACCTCTTAAAAAGAAATTATACTATGCTCTTATAATCCTCCTTCTTCTTTCAGTAGGAGTTTATTATTACCAATAATGGGAGCTTCAGCCGATAGTCGTAACTTTTTCGTTTTCCGCTTACTCATCATACATTGCCTGTGTTTTTTCACAGCTACTACTTCTTTTTCCAACAATAGCAGGGTTCATTCTTCCACTGCATTCATTTTAAATAAAGACTCGGCCATGACCTTCTACAATATGGGCATGCAAAAAGTAGGGTCGCGTGATTATATTGAGGCAATCAAATGGTTTTCCAAAGCAATAAAAAATGATTCTGCAATGGTTCTCGCGTTTCTTAACCGGGGACACGCCAAATACAAGCTCCTGGATTATAAAGGTGCTATTGACGATTATAACCGCGCGATAAAATTAAAGAACCTGAGCTGGGAAGAATCTTACGAAGCTTATTTTAACCGCGGACTTGCCCTTGCCGCGCTTGAACAATTGCAGGGAGCCATGGCGAACTTTAACCAGGCTTTAAGACTAAATCCTCAATACGCTGAAGCTTATTACAACCGCAGTATTCTGAAAGGAATGGCGGGAGATTATAAGGGTGAACTGGATGATATCAACCAGGTAATAGCACTTCGTCCCGATGATGCCAACGCATATAACAGCCGGGGTATCGCCTGGTCAATGCTGGGCCACCAGAAGGAAGCGCTGGCAGATTTCGAGCAGTCCATCGCATTAAATAAAAACAATCCGGACGCCTATTTTAACCGGGGAGTTGTTAACTACGAGCTTAAGGAATACCGCTCAGCATTGGAGGATTTCAGCAAGGCGATCAGCTTACGGCCCGATGCCGAAAGTTTCGACAGGCGCGGTAATGTGAAATGTCGTCTGAATGATCTTAAGGGTGCATTCGATGATTATTCGGAAGCTATTGCGCAGCAGCCAAAGAATTTTGTGGCGCTTGTAAATCGTGGAAAGCTGAAAGTGGATCTGAAAGATTATGAATCGGCAATTGAAGATTTTACAAAAGCTATAAAAGTTAATCCCGGTTACGCTGTGGCATATTATGAACGCGCTGTTGCAAAGCGAAATCTCGAGGATTCAAGAGGAGAAATTGATGATTATTCGAAAGCCATTGAAAATAAGCCTGATTTTGAGCAGGCATATTATGCCCGTGGTATGGCAAGGGTAAAGTTGGGTGATAAATGGGGTGGGTGCGATGACCTTGATAAGGCCATGCGGATGGGCAGCGACCTGGCATATAATTATATTACTGAACATTGTAACAAACAGAAAACAACACAAAACTAATCCGTTCCCAATGACTTTCAATTTTAAGTCAGCCAGGCTGACCTTTTTACCGTTCTTTTTATTCGGTGCTTTATTTCTGCAACCGTTGAATGCCCAGATCATCCAGGATAATGTTCCCCAGGATCGTTATTACATGCGTAAGGCAAGGGTAACCAACTTCTGGGAGATGAAGGATTTCCGCGATGTTTTTTATGTGGATAAATATCTCCTTGGACGTAACCGGTTCAGCGGCAACTTAGCTTACAACTACCAGCGCGTCATCCTGACCGACTATCCCAAGATGGTGGCAGAGCACCGTAATGCGCTGAGCTTTTATTTCCGCTGGCGCATATACGAGGAGATCTATTTGAATACTAACTGGTTTTACGACTTCAATAAAAAAGCGGCCGCAAGGTGGATCTCCGATTTCACTTATTCTATTGGACGATATAACTGGCGCCCCTATAAATTGAATTTTGGGTATGAAAATTACCAAAACAATAAATACACTGATAATATCACCACGCTGGCAGAAAAAATGGCAGAAGGTTATGTATTCCTCTCTTATGGTTATGGATTGCCTCAGAAAGTGCACGATTTTATTAAGCTTGATAGTACCACCGATTTCAGGATCACTCCTTTCGTGAGATGGGCCCAGCGTTTCCGGGACCAGGAAGAGCAGGTGCATTACACCGGGAAACCTACGGCAGGTGTTAACGCAAGGCTGACCCTGTTCTGGAACATTTATGTGGAAGGCGCAGTTTATTATTATTTCCAGCACGCCGGGTATACACAGCTGCCCTGGGATCCCGATTTTTCATACGGCTTTGGATATTTCGACTGGCGCTCTTTCCGTTTGTCACTCACCTATGGCAACTGGGCAGTAAATCGCTGGCCTGGTAAAAAAACTTCCTATCCGAATTATGGATTTCTTGATGGAAACTTTCGTCTAATTCTAAATTGGGCATGGTAAAAAAATGCGCCATACTCCTGCTTATATTTTTTAATGTTTTTTGCGCCCCTGGCCAGTTAAAATTTATAGTTGAGGACTTCGAAGGTTTTTCCGATGGTTCTTCTGAATTAAAAGACAATGGCTTTTTCACATTCGGTAATTTAAAAGCTTCGGTCGACGGGAAAATGTCTGATAACAGAAGTTATTCCGGACATAAGGCCCTGAAGCTTGAAAAAAATGGGCGTGCTGATTTTGGTGGCTGGGGCAAGGGCATCAGCTGGAATGTAGCACTGGACCAGAATACAGATTATCTCAATTTTTATATTTTTTCTTCTGCACAAAATGGTCAGACGGTCTTTAAGATAGAGATCGAGGAAGACGATCATATCGACAATGTGTATCAGAAAGACCGTGACGAAGCGTGGGCCTGTACCTATACCATCCAGCCCAAGAATGGCTGGGAGCTGGTTTCAATTCCGTTATCAAAATTTAAGGATGTTAATCCCGGCGGTGACGGTGATTTTAATATAGGTCAGTACGGAGGACGTTTGTTTGTGCTGTTGTTTAGTCTGGTGGATGCCAAGAAAATGCCAGCCAAACAAACCTGGTACGTTGATTTTATTAATTTTTCGAAAGGAAAGCTGCCAACGGGACAAAACCTGTTTGATGCTCCTCCGGCTGCCATGAGCGATTACTGTGCCCTGGGAGCCTGGTCGAGTGAAGGTAACAGCGCCAATTTTGTGGATATCGCAAAAAGCTTTGAAGGCACTTTCGGAGGAGCTAAGAAGCTGGGTATCGTACATTTTTTTCAGTCATTCTCGGTGCAGGGTGATGGTTCAGAATATCATTATCCTTCAGTGGATCGTATCAATAAAGTGATAGAGGCGGGATACATTCCCATGATCACACTCGAGGACCACTTTGTTAATACCGGCGCAAATACCCGTCAGCCGAATCTATACAGTATTTTTGAAGGTCATTTTGATTCTTTCTTTGGTTACTGGGCTCACCAGATCAAAGACGTAAAAGGCACTGTGTTATTGCGTATCCTTCACGAATTTAATGGCGACTGGTATCCCTGGTGTACTGTAAATAATGATAAAAATCCGGAACTGGTGGGAAGGGCCTTCCGTTATATTCACAACATATTTAAGGAGAACAACGTTACGAACGTAAAATTTATCTGGTGCCCTAATTCTATGTCGGTGCCGCAGGAAAGCTGGAATTATATTATGGATGCTTATCCCGGTGATGAGTATGTTGATTTTATTGGCCTGGATATTTACAACGGCGCTGGTTCAGGGAAAGGGGTAGGGTTGTGGAGATCATTCAGAAAAGAATCGATTGAAAATTACTTTGTGCTCACCCATCTAAAACCAAACAAACCGTTATTGGTGTGCGAAGCTGCTTCCCGCGAACGCCGTATAGGTGAAAGCGGTCAGGATAAGGCAGAGTGGATCACACAGATGACTGAAGCTTTAAAAAGTGATATGAATAAGGTAAGGTTGCTGGCCTGGTTCAATGAAAAAGAAACCTTTAAAGTTAACTCATCTAATCCCGCCCAAAATTCTTTTAAAGAACACGTCATTAATGATCCTTACTTCAGATCCGGCGCCAAGGATTTTGAGTTGCTGTTGAGGAAATAAACGCTGTCTCCATCATCCACATTCAAGTACTTCGTACCTTAAAGCTAATGCAGGACAGTGTACTTCGTACTTTAAACGGAATGCAGGACACTGTACTTCGTAACTCGTCATTCGTAATTCGTACTTTCCACGGGATGCAGGACACGCTACCAACCTGCCGCACGAGCCCGCTCGTCCACCCACTGCCCCCTGAGCTTGCCGAAGGGTGGGTGGCCGCCGTGTACCTCGTCCTTCGTACTTCGTGCCCTATTGCACCACAATCTTAAACCGGTTGACTTGATCTTTGTTGCGAATGCAGACAAAATAAACACCCGGCGCATAACCGGCAAGATCTACTGTTGATGGGCTTGTGCCCTCTGGCTGAAGTGACCCCATCAACTGTCCTTGCGAGTTATAAATAAATACCTGCGGCTCTGTGACATTTCCCAACAAATCAAAATGCAGTTTTTCCTTTACCGGATTGGGGTAAATACGCGCAAAAACCTGCTCTCGTTCGTTTTCTTTGAGCGAGGTCAGTTGGTCAAACCTGATTGTGCTGATAAAGATTCTTTTTTCTGTTGTATATAAGAGAGTGTCTTCAATTCTAAGGTAATCACTAAACTCGCCACTCACGAGTAAATCTTTACCATATTCCTGTAGACTTGGATTAAATATGTAGGTTTGATTAAATCCCATGTGTAACTGCGTCAGCGGATAACTTTTTGGTTTATCCAGTTCACCCTTCATGAGGGAAAAAAGTTTCTCCCCGGTTACTGGGTCAGTGCGGGTTTTTAAGTAATAGTATGCATCCGGTTTTTGAACAAAGTGGCTCATCTGATAATAACTGTCAACGGTATAGCTCCAGACGGTTTTGAAATATCGATCCGACTTCACTATCGATGTGCCTGAAGTTTTATAGCTAAAATTTGAAACGTAATAATAATTATCGCTTTGGTCCACAAATTCAAGATCATTCCAATCGTACATCCCAGAACTGATGCAATATATTGGTGTATAATTTTGCAACTTATTATCTACCCTGTACAGGAGGCCAAATGGTGCTCCAAGTGTATCCTTCGAACCTTCCATAGTGTGCCAGCCGTGAAACGTAAAGTAAAGATTGCTGTTATAAAATTTGGGATCCGATATGGTCCCCCATGAACTTTCATCCGGTTTTTTTACAGTTGTTCCGAAAAGTGTTCCTAACTCATTAAAGCTTGTGTCTTTTTTTAACAAGAACGGATCCCTGCCTGCTATTACAGTGTGTGTTTTTGAACCGAGGGTCATAACACCGCTGCCGCTTCCCGCATAATAAGAATTACCAGAAATGTCCATGATAAAGCCAAAAGAGATTTCGTTTCCGCTTCCACCTTCGGTTTGAACTGTCATATTCCCATCCTCACTGACAACTCCATAAAAAAGATCTTCTTCACCTTTTGAATTTATGCATGAGTTGTCAAAACAAATCTGGTTTCTGAAGCCACCTCCAAAGAACAGTTTTTTATTATAAAAGCTTACTCCAGTAAGCCGCAAGTAATCGGGTGATATTAGCGTTTTCTCCCACAATAAACTACCTTTTATGGGGTCGTATTTCCGAATCAACAGATGATTTTCAGCAGTTGAATTGAAATCAGGAGCTGCGAAGTGTGGATCATATCCAAGCAAATAAATAAATCCATTTTCATCTGAAATTATTTTTTTGTCGGTTACCCTATCTGCCAGAAATGTATTCGTGAAGATCTGCGCACGAATTATGCTGCAAAAGAGGTAGAACAGTATCAGGCAGAACATCTTCTTTTGACTCATGTTGATGAATTTACGAGATTAATCAAGAAATATGAATGCCAGAACCGAATATCCCACTTCCTCATGCTTCTTACTGCATACTTCATACTTCGTGCTTCGTACTTTGTACTTCGTACTTTGTACTTCGTACCTCGTACTTCGTACCTCGTACTTCGTACCTCGTAGTTCGTACCTCGTACTTCGTACCTCGTACTTCGTACTTCGTACCTCGTACTTCCTACTGAACCACCACCTTGAACCGTCTGCTTTCACTACCAGACCGTAGTAAAATGAAATACACCCCACTATGAGTTACCTTTATTGTGACTGCCGGCTCTTTCAGCTCATGCATGCGCTCTATGAGACGTCCCGCAGCATCATAAACATCAATAATCACATCTGAATGACTTTCAGGAATCAGAATCCTGATCTCACCTGTGGATGGATTGGGGAAAAGTTGTGCCCCGCTAAGGATGCCTTCCTTCACTCCCGTTGGAGTTGTACCCTTCGGTAAAAAATAATAATCATCCATCCAAACGTTGTCGCTAAGTGACTTTAATGAATTTGCAGAGGTATTCACAGCCCAAGTCTGGGTTTTGTTTTCACTGAAAAAGATGATGGCCCGGGTTTTATGAAAATGCGATTGAAGATCTTTGTCCATCGCCGCAAACCATCCGGCTTTTGTTTGTGAAGTGGTTAGCTCCGCAGTCATCCTTTCTCTACTTGCGAGTTCGCAAATAAAGTATGGCTTGGCTGGAAAGTATTTGGTGAGATAATAATATGTTTCTGTTGTTTGCCACCTGAACGATCGCCACCACGGCTGGTTGGCAGGGTAGTGCGAATTATAAACATCTGTTGCCACAATGTCTACATAATTATCTCCGGGATATGCCGATACGATCCAGTTCCAGTGCTGGTAGGGACTGTAGTCAGAATTCGGACACCACATCCACAAAACATTGGTAACGTTTTTTGCCTTGAAGCGGTCTACGATCTTCCGGTAGGCAGTCACAAATTTTTGCGGATCCTGTCCGTTTTGCGAAATACACCAGGCGTACCAGTCCCCGTCAAACTCATGCATCAGGCGGATTATGATAGTGTCTGAATATGTTTTGATCTTATCAGCAAAGTTATCAATGTAGGTATTATAATCCCCGTCAATGATGTCCTGTAATCGTGGCTGCACAGGATCAAGCGGACCAAAGCCTGAAAAAGATGGCTCCCAGGTAAGGATCGGCGTATAACCATTGGTCATCAATGTCTGGTAGCCCGCACCCGGTAAATTATGCGGAACGGAAGTGCCATTTGTTGCCCATTGCATATAGGTGTTTACATAATAGATCTTTTTTCCCGTTACAGCAGGAAACATTGCTTCAAACTTTGAAGGAATAAGATAATATTCTCCCGGGTTTTCTTTCTGATGAGCTCCCAGCAAACAGTGATCACCAGCATTTTTTGCCGGAAGGTCCAGGATGGTTGAGCCGGTGGGCATGGCTCCTTCACTAAAACAAAGCATGTCCAAATAAAATTCAGCATTGACGGCAGTGGGAGAGGGGCGGTTGAATCTCATTTCCACTAACAGTAACATTCCTTTATTCTGAGTGAATGCAATGTCAAAGATCCCGTTTCCGCCGGTATTGTCGTCGGTGAGATCCTTTAACGGCACTGTCACCAGCTGCCAGCCGGCCGAGGGGGTGATGGTAAAGGTCTTTTTCCAGTTATCATCGCTTGCGGTTTCGTAAGTGTTGTTGGCGTTGTCATCATCGGCGATCTTAAGATCTATCACCGCGTTCTGTGTGTTGTTGACTGGATTGTAGAAATAGAAATTAAAACGATCCTGCGCAGGATCAAATTCAATATACCGGGAGATCCCTCTGCCAAAAGCTCCATAACCCGCATTCCAGTTCAGATTAATTTTAAGCACGCGGTCACCAAGCATATCGCTGGGTCCGAGGGGATTTAAGGTTGTTGTGTAAGCGAGGTCCCCGTAGCTGTAATCTCCTTCGGGCAGATCGGTTGCTCCCAGGTCAAACCCATCAAAATCATATACAATCGATTTTAAAACCTGGGCGGGAAGGGGGACACACAGCGCCATGACAATAAAAACGAACAGCGCTCTTATTGCAGATGAATTAAAAAAATAAACCCCTGCGGATCCCTGGCACTGTTGTACCCGGATTCCACAAGGGTTTATGGCAGATATTTTCATTTTAAGTATGCCGTTTGCAGCATCAGAACTCTATGTCATAACCAATACCTAATATATAAGTTTTCTTCAGCATCCTGTCACGCGCTCCGTCGTTGGCATCCCACCATCCGCCGCGTTGCACCCATTGCTGGTACATAAAATGTATATCCAGCTGCTGGTTCTTAAAAGTTTTTATTCCAACTCCGATACTGCTGCGGAAGCGATCGAACCCGGTGTGTTGCGGATTATTAAGAGGGATATAGATCTCTCCTGCAACGTAGCCCGAAATCCGTTTAGTGATCTCGTAACGCAGGGTTACTTTATCGCGGTTATACAGTTTGGTCAGATATTCTTTTGGACTGTTGATATTTCCATTCCGGGCTTGTATCAGTCCACGCACCAGCACCTTCCAGTATCCAAAGCTTTTTCTGAATGTAAGGCCTCCTGTATACCAGTTTCGCTGGTTCCAGTACATTTTGTCGCTCAGTTTTTGCAGGTACTTATAAGAAGCAAAGATCCTTAAATTTTTGCTGAGCTTAAATGTGATCCCTAGCTCTCCTGATCCTCTTGTATAAGTAGAAGCGTTATTTGTGAACCTGTATTGCTGATCCAGGAAAATGGTAAAACGCTTCCCGATATTTTTCTCCAGGTTCAAATACGTCCTGATCTGCGCGTCCTGGAGGTAGGGCCCCTGATCCTGACTGCGCGCAACAATTGCCAGGCAGGTCATTGCAACTATGAGCCTTATTTTTTTCATTCGTAATAGTAGATTTTTACCACTGCTGAATCTTTCAGGAAGTTGATGCGCTGGATGGCGATCCGGTGTACATTAATTCCTGTACGTGTGCGGATATCGGCCATAAGCTCTTCCTTACGCGACGACTGGATTAATTCAATGTTCTCATATACAATGAGACGTGAAGCTTCCTTCTTTCCGAAAATGCTGCTTTCAAGAAGCCAGGTGATCACGAGAATTGCCACCATCAGGCCGGCAA
The DNA here is from genome assembly GCA_966211905.1 of uncultured bacterium. Lineage (GTDB taxonomy): Bacteria > Bacteroidota > Bacteroidia > B-17B0 > Aurantibacillaceae > Aurantibacillus. The sequence goes on along the minus strand of CBIHOL010000056.1, from coordinate 278 downwards.
GGAACACATACTCCTGGTCGTTAGGTGTTTTCTTGATCTTTGTTACGGCTGTGAGCAACCCAATAGCGATGCACAGAAACAAATAGGTCATTTCCTTTATCGATATACTCTCAGTTCTGTACCGAAGCATACTGAACACGGCAAACAACCCGAATGCGGCACCCATCGACAGCTCCACTTTATTGAGCAGGAACGAGATGAAGAAAATGATGATATTGAAGATCGTAAACATGAAAAAGAATTCACGGTTCCTGTATATCGGGAAATAAATGAACCTT
>CBIHOL010000055.1:0-31053 GCA_966211905.1 uncultured bacterium | reverse complement strand
AAAGAAAGCCCTACATAGGTTTTGCACAAAGCCTGCTTAACCACATATTTCACATAGCTTTTCATAGAAAAATAGCTACACAGAAAAAAAAAGTAACACATAGGTTTTGAAGTGAACTTCAAAACCAGGTCTTACGTAACAAACGTGAATTTTTCGCAAAGCGAAAAATCTATGTGCAACTGCTAGTTTTGACAATAAACTATGTTAACTATGCTTACTATGTGGTTAATAAGACTGACCCCGATAGCCATCGGGGCTGCCTGTGTGCCTCTTAACCACATAGGGCACATAGTTCTTCATAGAAAAAAGCGACACATAGGTTTCTACACAGGCAGATACACTGTGAAAGTTGCACCTTTATTGAGTGTGCTGGTAGCATCAATGATGCCCCCGTGATTTTCAACAATCTTTTTACAAAGTGCCAGTCCGATACCGGTTCCGGAATATTCCTGCTTGCCGTGCAGACGCTGGAAAAGCACAAAGATTCGTTTTGCATATTCCTGGTCAAATCCGATCCCATTATCCCTAAAAGTGATCTGGTAGAATTGCCGGTCTTTCAGATCTTCCGGTACATCCGGGATCTCATTACCGCGCACCTCAGCACTGGTAATAGTTATTAGAGGTTCTGATTTGGTGAACTTGAGTGAATTACTAATAAGGTTGCCGAAAAGCTGTCCCAGCTGCACCTTGTTACCTTTCACCGTCGGCAGATCCCATGCTTTTATTTTGGCGTTTTTCTCTTCAAGAACCAGTTCAAAATCCTGCTTTACTTCCGCCAGCACTTCATTGAGGTCAACATCAGAATGCTGATGCACTTTGCCTGTAAGCTCGCGACTAACCTTGCTGTAATCCAATAAGGCTTTTACTAACTGCGAAAGCCGTTTTGCAGATGTATCCAGCTTTTCGAGGTAAACACGAACAAATTTTTCATCATGGAACCGTTCCTGGATGAGACCGGTGAATGTTTGAATTTTGCGCAAAGGTTCCTGCAGGTCATGCGAAGCCACGTATGCAAATTGTTCCAGCTCAGCATTCTGAATTTCCAGTTCGCGCGTATACGCCGTCAGTGTATCGTTCGCAACTTTTTGCTGTGTAAGATCCCTCGTCACCTTCGAAAATCCGATTATAGTTCCGTCAGTTGCGTGAAGCGCCGTAATTACGATCGAACCCCAGAACCTGGTGCCGTCCTTGCGCACCCGCCAGCCTTCGTGCACTGCTTTGCCGGTTATCTTAGCGGTATGCAAAAGTCTTTTAGGCAGGCCGTCCAGCCGGTCTTCAGGAGTGTAAAAATTTTCAAACGATCTTCCCACGATCTCGCTGGCAGCATATCCTTTTATCTTCTCTGCCCCGCTATTCCAGTTCTGAACAATACCATTTTCGTCGAGAAGAATAATTGCATAATCCTGTACCTCTGCAATCATTTTATGATATCGTTCTTCACTCATCCGCAGCTCGTCCTCTGCCTTCTTCTTATCGCTAAGATCGCGCGTAACCTTCGAAAAGCCTATGATCTCCCCGTTCTTACCGTGCAGCGCTGTTATAACGATCAGACCCCAGAAACGACTGCCATCCTTACGAACGCGCCAGCCTTCACTAACCGCCCTGCCTTTTTTGGCTGCAGTGTGCAGGAGCTGCTGCGGCAATCGTTTAACGCGATCTTCGGGGGTGTAAAATGTCTCAAACGATTTGCCAACAATTTCTTCCGCCGAGTAGCCTTTAATATTTTGTGCGCCTGCATTCCAGTTCTGGATGATCCCATGTTCATCCAGCAGGATAATAGCATAATCCTGAACTTCCGATATCATTTTGTGATACCGTTCCTCGCTCATTTTCAGTTTGTCTTCCGCAATTTTTTTATCGGTCAGATCACGTGTCACTTTCGAGAAGCCTATCACCTGGTCGTGGTTATCGTGAATTGCAGTAATAGTAATACTCCCCCAGAACTTTGACCCGTCCTTTCTTTTGCGCCAGCCTTCCTGTGATGCCTTGCCTTTTTCACGGGCAGTTTCCAATAAAGTTTGTGGCAGATTTCTATCAATATCTTCGGGCAGATAAAATATACTGAAGTGCTTGCCGAGAATATCCTTCTCTTTATAGCCTTTTATTCTTTCAGCACCGCGGTTCCAGTTCTGAATGTAGCCGTTAGTGTCCAGAACAATGATGGAATAATCCTCAATCTCCTCTATCATTTTCTGATAAAGATTGATCTCGTCATTTTCGGTACCCCCGGGGCGCTTATTGTTAGTTATCATTTAAGGTCTGTTAGTGCGATCCGGAGTCGCATTTATCAAAAATTTTTTTGAGCATTTCTCTTAATTCATAGGCTTTTATCGGTTTAATAAGGTAGTCGCTTGCTCCCAGTTCCTGTGATCTTTTCAATATCGATTCCTCGGATGTTGTACTGTATACATAGATACATGTTTTAGATAATCGTGTTATTGCCCGAAGTTCCTCTAAACATTCCATCCCGTTCATTCTTGGCATATTCACGTCTAAAAATATGATCGAAGGTACGTAATCAACCTCATCAGCCAATAGTTTAAGGGCGTCAACACCGTTATTTGCAACCGTAAGAGACACGTCCGGTCGCACTTGTTGCAGGCAGATCCGGAAAATTTCCTGATCGTCTGAGTCATCGTCAATTAATAAGCAGTTCATATTCCACTTTCACACAAAATCATTCTCAGTTAAATTTTACAACAATCACTTAAGCCATCGTGCAGACTTTAAGGGCAGGTTTATTACAAACTCGGCACCTTCACCTACTTTGCCGGAGGCCGCTATCTCGCCGCCATGACGGTTAACGATCTTCTTGCATAATGCCAGTCCCAAACCAGTTCCTTCATAATCGTCTTTTGAATGCAATCGCTTAAAGGTGCCAAAAATAATCTCATTTTTATTACTATCGAAACCAATACCGTTATCACGAAGTACGATATGCAAAAACTTTTTACCGTCAAACGTTTCAATATTTCCGGTTATAGTTATAACAGGCTGCACATTCTTCTTTGCGAATTTCAAAGAATTATTTATCAGGTTGTAAAACAGCTGGTGAAGTAATATCTGGATACCTTCTATCTCACCAAGACCAGAAGCTGTAATTTGCGCGTGGCTGGTACTGATAAGAAGTTCAAGATCTTTCTGAACATTCTCCACCACGTGGTTCAGATCCACGGTTTCTATGGCGTCGTCAATAGCATCAACAGTTGAGTAGCGCAGCACTCCCTCTATCATTGCCTTTATCCTGTCGACAGACGAATGAAGTTTTGAAACATAGTCCTTTCCGCGCTGGTCCATACCAGTTGTATATTCGTCGCGAAGAATATTAAGGAACATTTTTAATTTGCGCACCGGCTCCTTCAGATCGTGGCTGGCAACATGCGCAAATTGCTGAAGGTCTTCGTTTGAACGCATCAGTTCTTCTGTTCTCACCTGCACCAGGCTTTCGAGTTGTTCAGTGAGATTTTCCTGTTCTTCAATGTCCGTGTTTGTGCCGATCCAGCTGATAACTTTCTGTTGCGAATCTTTAATGGGATACACGCGTGTGAGAAAGCGACGATATTCACCTTTTTTATTTTTAAGGGGAAAAGTAAGTTCAAATGGCTGCTCATCGGCTAATCCCTCTGCCATGGCCTTCATAACCTTTGCTTTATAGTCAGGGTGATGGGCAGCATCCCACCCGAAATTCCTGGACTCCTCTTCGGACAAACCGGTGTAGCTGTACCATTGTTTATTGAACCATGTACGATTACCATCGCCTGACATCATCCAGGCCAGGTTGCGCATATTATCGGCAATGATCCTGAAATGCTCTTCGCGTTCTTTTAAGGCATCCTCCGCTTTCTTCCGGTCAATTACCAGAGCAGCCGTTCTTGTGGCGAAATTAATGATTGACGTGTCTTCTGCGGTAGGTTCATGAGGTCTGTCGTAATACAACGCGAAAGTTCCGATGAGCTTTTGATCAGACACAGAAAATATTGGTGAAGACCAGCAAGACCGCAACCCGAATGATAAAGCAAGATCTTTAAAGTTTTTCCACAAAGGATCGTGCTCTATATCGGTAACGATAACCGCTTTCTGCGTAAAAGCACATGTTCCACACGATCCCACGCCCTGGCCGATTTCAATCCCGTGGATCTTTTCATTGTAGTCGGCAGGCAAACTTGGTGCAGCTCCGTGTAAAAGATGTTTTCCTTCTGCGTCCAGCAGCAGGATAGAAGCCTTCATGCCTTTGGCAGAATATTTTTCGATGGAAGAAACCAAACGATCAAGTGCATCCCCCAACGGCGCTCCGCCTGTAACCATTTCCAGCACACTGCTCTGGTCCTGCGAAAGTTTTTTTGCTCTCACCACTTCTGTTATATCGGTTCCCTGCACGAATATACCGGTTGTGTTTCCTGCAGAATCCTTTACGGGCTGATACACAAAATTTACATAAACTGTGTCCAGGCTGCCTTCCCCGGTTCTGTCAAGCTTAACCTCTGTTTCGTCGCTGATATACGGGATACCTGTATTGTATACGTGATCGAGCAGCTCTAAAAATCCCTGTTCTTTCACCTCCGGAAGCGCATCAGCTACTGTTTGTCCAAGAATTTGGCGACCAACCAGTTTTACATACAGGTCATTCGCCATTTCAAAAACGTGATTTGGTCCTTTAGTGGCAGCAATAAATGAAGGTGCATGTTTAAACAGGTCTTTCAAATGCTGCTGTTCACGTTTAAGATCATTTTCAGCTTCTTCCTGCTTTTTTTCCGCAAGCACACGGTCTGTAGTTTCAATCACAATTGCCAATACTCCCACCGGCTTTCCGTTGTCATCAAACAGGGGACTGTAATTTAAGTCCATCCACACCTCTTCAGGCACGTTGTTCCTGTGCAGGGTTAGACCCATATCACGGTACGACAATTTTTCTCCTGCAAGGCATACATGCAAAACATTCCGGTTAAAGGCAGCCACTTCCGGCCAACCGTCCTCAACCTTTTTTCCCAATAAAAAAGGGTGTCGTCCTGCAGCGAACACTGAATATGCGTCATTGTAGATCATTACGCCCTCTGTTCCCCATAACATTACCAATGGCACATTTGATTGCAGGATCGTATTTACTGTTGTAATTAAACTGCCCGGCCATTGTGCAACCGGTCCCAGTTCCGTGTCGTTCCAATTAAATGATCTAATCAGTGACGCCATCTCGGATTGCCCGGCGATAAGAGGGGCAAATGTTTCTACCTGTTCTTCCATGTTAAACTTCTTTTAATAATTACAATAAACTCTTTATGTAGATTGTCTTCTACAAACTGGTAAAAAACGACGCCAGCACCGCCAGTAACCCCACTTCCAAAAAAGAGGTGGTGCTGGTAGAGTTAACCAGGCCTGATATATAGTTCACCAGGCTGCCAACTTCCTCAGGTTTAGTAAAAAAACCATCAGCACCCAGACTTTTGGCAGTTTCAATGGCGCTCCTCTGATTTGAAGTGGTATACATAATTACCTTTAAGTCTTTCAGCTTTTCATGCTTCCTGATTTTCGTAAGGAGTTCAAAACCAGTCATATTGGGCATATTTACATCCACAAAAACAAAATCAGGCAGGCTCGGGGATTGTAACAATTTTTCATATCCGTCCCAGCCGTTGCTGGCCTGCAGGCACTGAAGCCCGGAACTGACCTTGTTAACACATTCTTTAAAAATAGTTCTGTCGTCCAGATCATCGTCGATGATCATAAGTGCATTGGATCTTAAGTTTTTCATATTTCTGTTAGTACGATTTTTGCTTAATTGTAGTGAAACTCAACAGCTTTAATTTCTATTTCTATATGTCCCGCGTGTTACTAATTGATGATGATCAGGATGACCGGCATTTTTTTGCGGAAACTTTAAAAGCAGTAAACCCGAACGTTACCTGCATCACTGCCAAAAGCGGGCAGGAGGCATTTACACTGCTAAACAGTGAAAAAACCTTGCCAAACGTAATTTTCCTCGATATCAACATGCCGGAAATGAGTGGTTGGGAATTTCTGACAAAACTTAAAAAAGATCCCTGTTTAAGTGCTGTGCCTGTGATCATTTATTCAACCTCTTCTCACCAGCGCGATGTGAACATTGCAGAAGATCTCGGGGCTCTTGGTTTCTGCACCAAACCTGAAGAGATCACAGATCTATTTACAATCTTAAAATTTGTGAATGATAACCTGGAATCTCTTTCTAAAGAATCGATAAAAAACTCAGGTTTGGAGCCATTTAAACTTGCGGCCTGATCGTTGCAACCACCGAGGATGTCACATTATCAGCACCTCTCAAGCGACTTCCTGACAAATTTTCTTCAATAATTTTTTAAGATCATCGAACAAAATTGATTTAGAGTGATAACCTGCCGCTCCATAATCTAAAGCCTTCTCCATATCATAGCCAGAGGTACTTGTCGATAAAACGTACACGGGTAAGTGTCTTAGTTTGTCATTTCCTTTTATCTGCTGCAAGGCTTCAAACCCATTAAGCAAGGGCATATTGAGATCCAGTAAGATAACATCCGGCTTCTCCGCCTTCGTATATGCCTGCTCATTTTTGAGAAAGTCCAGGAGTTGTAGACCGTTGTACACAGAATTTATTTCGCAGGGCAGACCTAATTCCGCAATTGCTTCCTTAACCAGGTGATGATCATCGAGATCGTCGTCAGCTATGGTTATATGCACCTTTCGCATAGAAAAATTTTAAAGCAATTTACAAAGATTTGTTTATAATGATCGCTAAAGAGGCAAACGGGCATTCGCTCCTATGCGCCCATGATCCGGGGGGGGCACTTCAAACAAAAAAGATAGCGGCTTCGCCGTTTTCATTTTTGCACATCCGCTTTTGAAAGCTTTGCTTTCAACGCAGTGCAAAAATGAAAAAACCCCGCTGCGCGGGGCTCTATCTTTTTTATTTGGGTAAGTAATCGGGTTATGGGCGCCGGGCATTCGCTTCTAGCGCCCATGATCCGGGGGGGGGGCACTACAAACAAAAAAGATAGCGGCTGCGCCGTTTTCATTCTTGCACAGCCGCTTTTGAGAGCTTTGCTCTCAACGCTATTGTGCAAGAATGAAAAAACCCCGCTGCGCGGGGCTCTATCTTTTTTGTTTGGGTAAGTAATCGGGTTCGAACCGACGACCCCCAGAACCACAATCTGGTGCTCTAACCAACTGAGCTATACCTACCGTTTAAATTTCCTGCTTTCGCAGGGTCGGCAAATTTAATAAATTTTTTACGTTTAAAAAAATTATCTGATCAGGGTAACATTGCCTTTTTTAAGGGTTTCGCCTCCATTAATGCACTTAACGGTCAGATAATATCCAAAAACACCCACGTCGGCATCCTTACCCTGGTACCGGCCATCCCAGCCTCCCGCCTTATCGGTGGTTTCAAATACTTTTTCACCCCAGCGGTTATATACCGCAAGATATAATTCATTGACCTTTACACCCTGCACTCTAAACAGATCATTCTCACCGTCACCATTCGGGGTAAATGTGTTTGGAATAAATACGTCTTCGGCCGTACAGCCCGGGGTCACCACATCCACCAGCACATACAGCTGCACAAAGCAGGCGCCCTGGTACGCACCCACGGTATAGGTTGAGGAAACTGAAGGAGTAGCCTGAACCGTGTATCCCCTGCCTGGAGTAGTTGAATTTAATGGCAGCCAGGTAACAAGGGCTCCGGGATCACCCACATAAGTCAGTGTGCTGGACTCGCCGAGCGTGACCAGCTGTGGATTTGCAACCGCCTTTACAGGGCTCGCTGACAGGTGATCAACATTGACCCTGGTGGTGAGCATAAATTCGCAGGGAACGCCGTTGGCAGATGCGCTCGTAGTAATAACTACCGAATATTCGGTGTTTACAGACGGACTGGCAGAGGTTATCTGCGCAAAAGGAGCATCGAGCGTTGCGGCAGGTTCCCAGCGGTAAGCCTCTCCGCCAGTTGCAAACATCTTGGTGCTGCTTCCAATGCAGATATTCGTTCCGGAACTGATACCAACAGGAGGAGGCACCGCTACTACCACTTGTTTTTCTTCTTTATCGGTGCAACCATATTCGTTGGTGACAGTGAGAACTACTGTGTGAGTTCCCCCCGTTTTATAAAAATAATAGGGACTCTGCAGGGTGCTCGTTACTTTAGATTCCAGCCTCCATTCCCAGGAGACAATATCTTCCTCACTTTTATCGAAATACGAAACACCGCCCCCGCATGGATTCATAGTATAAATAAAGCTGGCAGTGGGCGTTGGATTCACCAGTACCTGCGTGCTTAGTTTGGCGCTGCAATTATAACCGTACGTGGTATTTAAAATATTTACGGTATAGATCACTGTTACTGCAGGTGAAGCTGTAGGTGAAGGTGAATTTACATTGCTGAGTCCCGTTCCCGGCGTCCACGTATAAGCAGTGCCTCCTGTTGCAAGGAGTTGCACATTGCTGCCGCTGCAAATAGTACCGGTGCCGATAATCCCGGGCTGAAAATTTAAGATCGCAACTGTTTTTGAAGTTGTGGCGGTACAGCCGTTAACATCCCTGGCGGTGAGAACCACGTTGTAAATGCCATCTTCAGTGTAAGTATACTCAGGAGCTGCGCTTACTTTATCCCCCGTGCCATCGCCGAAATTCCATGAATAAGGACTGGTGGTAAAGTTGCCGGAAGAAGAATTAACGATGCTGATAGTGTTGGAGCATGGTGTGCTGCTGACGGTAAAAGCTGCGGTTGGATTTGGCAACACGTCCACACCTGTAGTCATTGTTTTTGAGCAGACAAATCCTGCAGAATTATTTTCAACGATCACTGTATAGATCGTCTTTGCTACGGGACTTGCCAGTGGAGAGGAAATATTTGTCGCAGAGAGGCTTGCTCCGGGAGTCCAGGTATAGCTTGTTCCCCCACTCGCCGTTAAACTGGCCGTTGAACCGAGACAAAGGACATTAGTGCTGGTAAGAACTGCTGCATTTAAAGTGAAAATAGTAACGGGTAGAGTTTCAACGTCCCTGCAACCGTTAACATCGGTAATGGTAAAAGTGATATTGTAATTTCCATTAGCGGGATAAGTATACGTGGCTGATCCCTGCGTAAGGATCGTACTTCCGTTTCCGAAATTCCATGCAAATGGGTTAGTGCCAAGAGTGCCTGTTGAAACATGATTTACCTGCACGGTGTTCTGACATGGCGTGGATACAACTGAAATGGTAGCGGAAGGCGGCGTGTAAACTGTAACATAAGTAACGCTGCTGTCCTTAACATTACAGGTGCTCGGATCTTTTACCACCAGCGCTATCGTGTATGTACCAGGATTTGTAAAAGTGACCGTTGGAGTAAGCGATGTTGAATTGGTGGAGCCGTTCCCAAAATACCAGATATAACTTGAGTTGGTTCCTGTGGGTGCAGTGGCATTGGTAAACGTAACCACCATCGGCACACATCCCTGCAGGGTGTTGGTTTTAATAGTGGCAATCGCAAGCTGAAGCTGAAAATCAAGCTTTATCACACCATTGTTACAATTTGTGCTGTGATTGGAATTTCCACTGGTGTTGGGCCATGCACCGGGAGTAACAGGGAAATCATCATTCCCCCCGCAGCCGGCGCAGGCGCTCTGGTAGATCCTTCCCTGGGGATCGAAACGCGATGTGCCACCGTCAACATGTTCGTGACTACTACTGCCCCCAAAATAAGATCCGTATTTTAATTGTGCCGCGTTGGAATCGAGACCCATAAAATAAAAATCAAATCCATCGGTGGTACTTTGTGTAGCCTGGGCCAGGGGCATGTTTGAAAGTACAGGCCAGTTATTAAGAATGTTCCCCCCCCACCCTGAAATGTAAATGTTGTTGCATTTATCGACACTGAAAGCGGACGGAGAAATATCCATTTCTGTTGTGTTGCTTCCAAACACAGTGGAAAGATTCAGAGTGCCGAGATTTTTAGTGAAACGTGAAATGAACTGATGCGTTCCGGAGACGCTGAAAACCGACGTTGCATTAGCTGCCTTTAAAACAGGGATGTTTCCTATCGACTGACCATAGATATAAATATTATCGTATTTATCAGATTGCACGAAAAATGACTGATCATAAAGTGCAGTCCCGAAAAAAGTGCCATTCAGTACTGTATTTCCTGCGCCGTTTATCCTGATCACATACCCGTCGGCGCTTCCACCCTGGTAAGTGGTCTGGTAGCCTCCTGTGGTATGCGGAAAATTAGCGCTGGTAGTTGCACCGGTCACATAAACATCACCGCTGTTTAGCACTATAACACCATAACCCGCATCGCTGCTGCTTCCCCCGATAAAAGAAGAATACAGGAGAGAAGAAAGAGAAGAATTAAATTTGGTGATCACTCCATCCTGTCTCCCACCCAGTGAATTATCAAAACCATTTGCCATCGGAAAATCAGATGAGCGCGTGGAGCTCGCAATATAAATATTGTTGAACGCATCGACCTGGATCTCGCCCCGGCACTGATCACCGTAATTTGATTGCAGCGAATCATAATTGGGTTCATATACATTGATCATTCCCGTTTGAGGCGGGGTAGCCGGCCAGGACCCTCCAAAGGTATACTGATCGGAATGATTCAGCCCGTCGTTGGCATTGCCTCCTAAAAAAGTGGACGCGATGAGAGAAGTGCCGCTGCTGTTGAATTTGGTGACATAAATATCGGTCCCGTAATCAAAACGCATCCCGTTTGAAACAAACATGATAAAGCTTCCTCCATTAAAAACCTTATCATACGCGTTAGTGGTCACAGGAAAATTGCTGCTGCCGGTCACGCCATAGATGCAAAGATTATTATTCTGATCAACGATCATACTATGCACTGTTTCGGCCACACTGCCACCGATGTAACTTGAATAAATGAGACTTGTGCCTGTAGAATTATATTTGGTGACCACTACATCGGTATGACCATACTGCACGCCATTCTGAAAGGTGGTCATGTATGCTCCCACTGTTGTCGGATACCCGTTATCGTAAACCGTTCCCCCTGCATATAAATTTCCCTGCGCGTCGAATGTTGCCGACATTCCGAAATTATCAGCCGTGCTTCCTGACTGTGCCGCAAAAACAAGAACAGGATCAATAACGAGTGGGAATTTAGTATCGTAACCATCGGGAAATTCAAAACCAAGCACCTTACCCTGCAAACGATAACGGCAGGCCACCTGTTTAATGCTACCATTCACCAGCTGGTAGGCAAACGGTTTGTGTTCAACGATCTCGTTCACACTTAAAGTAAGTACTACAGACCCGTTTTTTATTTTTGGTTCATCAACACCCTCATACCGTAATTTTATGACAGAAGGATCTGCCCCTGCCCTGAGGTGAAAATTATATTTAAGTCCGTTAGCAGCTGTGATGATCTCGTAATCGATGCCTGGATATAGATCACGCATCCATACCTGGTGATAATTTTTTACGTCGCTTTTCCAGCGCGACTCATCATTTCCAATAAAAAAGTTTTCGTAATCAGGTCCCGGCTGAGCTTTTTCAACCGGTGAATTAGTGTTACATCCCTCAAAATGCACTTTATAAGCATGAGCTTTTAAACTAAGATCGCGGTTGCCGGAAAGTTTACTATGATGCAGCTCACGAAATTTTCTGACATCATAAAAATTAAAGGTCAGGCAGCTCTTTTCAATGAAGAAAGATCCACCGTTAAGTCTTGATTTAAATAAGATCTGCTCAGGCCATTGACCTTTGTTTTCGGTGAAACGAAGTTCGGGACTTACTTTAGGGGTGATAACCTCCTGCGGGTGCCTGTTTTGAGCTGCGAGAGACTGGAACGTGCAATAGAACACAAGAAAGAATAAAACTCTTGTCATAATCAAATATACTTAAAAAAGCGATGGATTTTAAAATCAATCTGGCCCTTTATTAGTACTTTTGCCGAATGCCAAATGTAGTAGCCATAATAGGTAGGCCCAATGTAGGGAAGTCGACGCTTTTTAACCGTTTAACCGAAACGCGGCAGGCAATTGTTGATGAGCTCTCGGGAGTAACGCGCGATCGTCATTACGGTAAAGCCGAATGGCAGGGTCGTGAGTTCAGCCTCATTGATACAGGCGGATATATTAAAGGCAGCGAGGACATTTTTGAAGCCCAGATCAGGAAACAGGTAAAGATCGCCATTGACGAATGTTCAGTGATGGTTTTTGTAGTGGATGTAACAACCGGTATCACAGAATTTGATAAGGAAGTAGCCCAGGTGATCCGCAAAAGCGGGAAGCCTGTTGTTGTTGTGGCAAACAAATCAGACAACCACGAAAAAGCGGCGTACTCTGCAGATTTTTATAAGTTCGGACTTGGTGACGTTTTTCCTATCTCCGCTATAAGTGGGGCTGGAACAGGTGATTTTCTTGACAAGCTTGTTGAACTGTTACCGGAGGACGAACCTCTTGAAGATGTAAAGATCCCACGCATTGCCATTGTTGGCCGCCCTAATGTGGGGAAATCATCACTCACAAATGCATTGCTTGGGGAAGAAAGAAATATAGTGACAGAGATCGCAGGAACTACCCGCGATACGATACATACACGGTATACCAAATTCGGACACGATTTCTGGCTCATTGATACTGCCGGAATGCGCCGTAAGGCCAAAGTGCATGAAGATCTTGAATTTTACAGCGTGATGCGCAGCGTAAATGCCATCGAGGACAGCGATGTCTGCCTTCTGATGCTTGATGCAACTCAGGGCATGGAAGCGCAGGACCTCAGCATTCTCAGCCTGATTGAACGTAACCGCAAAGGTGTTGCTATCCTTGTAAATAAATGGGACCTTGTTGAAAAAGACACCAAGACTGCCAAAGAATACGAAGAGAATATCCGTTCACGCATAGCTCCATTCAAGGATATTCCCATCCTGTTCATTTCGGTGCACGACAAGCAACGTATCATGAAAGCAGTGGAAGTTGCCATGAAGGTTTACGAAAATAAAACCCAGCATATTCCAACAAGAAAACTTAACGACTATCTTCTTCCTATCATTGAAAACACGCCTCCACAGGCTATCAAAGGGAAGTACGTAAAGATCAAATATATTACGCAGTTAAAAACAGAAGCATTGTTCATGTTCTATTGCAACCTGCCGCAGTATGTTACCGAATCGTACAAAAGATTTCTTGAAAATAAGATCCGTGAAGCATATGATTTCAGCGGCGTGCCTATTGTAATAAGCATGCGCAAGAAAACCTGATCACTGTTTCATCCCGTTATTCAGCCAGCACTGGATCAGGTCCAGCTCTTTTTTTGGCAATTTAGGCAACAGCGAGGGCATTGAATTTGGTGGCTCATCAAGAATAACGCGCTGTTTGATCCTGCCGGTTTCACCTTTCAGCTTTACAAGGTCATAGGTCTCAAGATTGGTAGATCCGTTCTCAAGGCCGGTCTTATGGCAGCTTACACAATTATTATCAATAATAGACTTGATATGCTTAGTATAAGTGATGGTATCGCAGGTGTTAACCCCGCCGGTTGCCGATGTGGTGCTTCCAGTTGCAGGTTCGTCCACAGGCAGCTTTCCAACTTTTTTATCGCAGCTTACTGCAAGCAAAAACAAGGTGCAGAGCGCACTTAAAATTGCTAATCTGTTTTTTGTCATTCAGGTTTAATGTGAAATCCAAAAATATTAAATCTTTTGGCACAAAATTCCCACACCCCAGATAATAATTGTTATTTTAGGTACTTCAAAATAGTTTTTTATGAGTCGTCTGATCGTTGTTTTTCTTTTCCTGTCGTTAATAGTTAATGCCCAAAAAGAAAAAAAGGGAAATGTGTTTGCCGATGCAAATGATGTGGCTCGCATGGCACTTGCAAAACAAAAATACATGGGTGGCAAAACCGTTAGCGCCCTTAATGCCTATCGTGAAATAGAAAAGACCAATCCCCGTAATGCCACCGTCAAATATTATGTGGGACTTTGCTATTTCACCCTTAAACAATATCCAAATGCCAAGGAAAGCCTTCTTAAAGCGCTGGAAGCGGGAACTGAAGTAAAGCCTGAGACCCACCTACTCCTAGGTAAGCTCTACCAGATGGAAGAGAATTTCGACAAGGCCATTGAAGAATTCAATACTTATAAGACCCAGGGACAAGCCGACAGCGAGGAATTTGAGGATGCCTCCGTTTTGCTCAGTCAGTGCGAGAACGCCAAAAACATGATGCAATCTCCCCTGCAGGTTGAAATTACCGCACTGGGCGGTGATGTGAACACGAAGTACGAGGATAAAAATCCTTGTGTAACCGCCGATGGACGAAGTCTTATTTTTACCACCCGCAGGCCTGAAACCACTAATTCGCCAACAGACATTGAAGGCGACGGAAAGTACTTTGAAAATATCTATATCGCATCAGCAGACTCAGGAAGCGGACGTTTTACAAAGGCCGTTGGTGTTGGCAAGCCTCTTAACGGAGATGCACACGACGCCTGTACCAGCATTTCTCCCGACGGACGCCAGATCTTTGTATATAAGAACGACGCGGACAGTAAAGCCTCAAGAGGCGGTAATATTTTTGTAAGCAAACTCACTAATGGCAAATGGAAAACCCCGGAGCCCCTTGGTAAACCAATTAATTCATCGTATTGGGAAGGTGGGGCCTGTGTTTCACCAAACGGAAAGACTTATTTTTTCACCAGTGAAAGAGAAGGTGGCTTTGGAAAAAGCGACATCTGGATGGTAGAACGCAAAGGCAAGGATGAATGGACAAAACCCGTAAACCTTGGTCCTGAGGTGAACTCATCATTTGACGAGGCAGGTATGTTCCTGGCACCGGATGGAAAGACCTTGTTCTTCTGCAGCAATGGTCCTGGAAGCATGGGAAGCTACGATGTTTTTAAAACCGTGCTCGAAAATGGGAAATGGTCAAAGGCAGTAAATGTCGGTTACCCTATTAACAGCGCTGCAAAAGAGGGACAGTTGACCGTGAGTGCCGATGCCCGTTATGCATATATTTCAAGCGACCGCAAAGGAGGTCTTGGTGAAAGCGATATCTATATGATCGATCTGAAGGACCATGCTATCCTCGAAAAACCAGGTACTAAAAGAACAAACGGTTTAAGTATCCTCCGCGGAACTATCAGGGAGGGTTTTGAAGGTTACGGTATGCCTGACATCCAGGTGGCTGTAAAAAATGTAAACAGCGGCGAAGAAACTACTACAAGCACTAACGAAGCAGGTGAATATTTTTTCACGCTGCCAGCCGGCAATTACGCACTTACCATCCAGAAAAAAGGCTACCAGGATATCAGTGAGACATTGGAAATTAAAAGCAGCGAAAAAGAAACCGTAGTGGTTGAAAAAGGCTACCTTCTGAAGAAATAGGTTCTGTTCAGGCTCTTGAGTTAATTATTACTAAACCAGCGGTCCTCCATGTTGGAAGGGGCTGCGCTAAAATTCTCTTGAATTAATTAGTTTATCTTTGCAGCGATGGAAATTGTAAAAGGACCGGGATTTATACCCGGTGATTTGCTGGCCTCGGTCAACTCCCCGGCCGACCTCAAAAAACTAAATGAAGATCAGTTGGTACAACTCAGCGCAGAACTCCGGCAGTATATTATTGACCTGGTTTCGGCTAAAGGTGGACACTTTGGCGCTTCACTGGGTGTGGTTGAGCTCACCGTTGCCCTTCATTATATTTTTAATACTCCTTACGATCAATTGGTATGGGATGTGGGTCACCAGGCTTACGGTCACAAGATCCTTACCGGAAGACGCGATGTGTTTCATACTAATCGCCTCTATAAAGGCATCAGCGGATTTCCAAAAAGAAGTGAAAGCGAATACGATACTTTTGGGGTGGGACATTCATCCACTTCCATCAGCGCAGCACTGGGGATGGCAGTTGCCAGTAAATACAGGAAACAGACCGAAAGACAGCATATTGCTGTTATCGGCGATGGAGCCATGACTGCCGGTCTTGCATTTGAAGGATTAAACCATGCCGGCGTAGAAAATGCCAACCTGCTGGTAGTGCTCAATGATAACTGCATGAGCATTGATCCCAATGTTGGAGCATTAAAAGAATACCTTACTGATATTACCACTTCGCATACTTACAATCGCGCCAAGGATAAGATCTGGGAACTGCTCGGAAAGATCAGCAAATTCGGACCTAACGCACAGGAGATAGCAAGTAAGGTAGAGAATGCGGTAAAAACTTCCCTGCTGAAACAAAGCAATCTTTTTGAATCTCTGAAGTTCCGTTATTTCGGCCCGGTGGACGGGCACGATGTGGTGAGACTTACAAAAGTGCTTGCCGATCTCAAGGATATTCCCGGTCCAAAACTGTTGCACGTTCTTACAAAAAAAGGAAAAGGATATCGCTTCAGCGAAGAAGGCAATGAAACTGTCTGGCATGCGCCTGGATTTTTTAATAAGGATACAGGCGAGATCATTAAGATCGTACCAAAAACTCCGCAGGCTCCAAAATACCAGGATGTATTCGGACATACCATAGTAGAGCTTGCCGAGAAGAACGATAAGATCATGGGCATTACTCCTGCCATGCCTTCGGGCTGCTCTTTGAATATTATGATGAAGGCTATGCCGGACCGCGCGTTCGACGTAGGTATAGCGGAGCAGCACGCCGTAACTTTCAGCGCAGGACTTGCAACACAGGGATTAATTCCATTCTGTAATATTTACAGCTCATTTATGCAACGCGCTTACGACCAGGTGTTGCATGATGTGGCTCTTCAGAATCTGAAAGTTGTTTTTTGTCTTGACCGTGGTGGTCTTGCAGGTGCCGATGGCGCCACACATCACGGGGCATATGATATTGCATATTTCAGGTGCGTGCCAAACATGATTGTGAGTGCACCTATGAACGAACAGGAATTGCGTAACCTTATGTATACCGCGCAGCTGGACGAAACCCCGGGACCATTCAGCATCAGGTACCCAAGGGGAACCGGCGTAATGACGAATAACGAGGACGGCACCACTAACTGGAAAACACCATTTGTAAAACTACCCATTGGTAAAGGCCGCAAAATAAAAGATGGCAGCAAGGTGGCCATTTTATCTTTCGGACATCCCGGCAATCTTGTTGCAAAAGCAATAAGCATTCTGAAGGAACAGGATATTGATCCTGCACATTACGATCTGCGTTTTGTAAAACCAATTGATGAGGAGATGCTTCATGAAGTTTTTACGAGGTTTGACAAAGTGATCACTGTTGAAGATGGTTGCATTATGGGAGGCATGGGAAGTGCCGTGCTCGAGTTTATGGCTGATAATTCATACGCGGCAAAAGTAGTAAGGCTTGGTATTCCCGACAGGTATATTGAGCATGGAGAACAGTCTGAACTATACGAAGAATGCGGTTTTTCACCGTCGAAAATAGCTGAGAGCGTAACAGAGATCTTAAAGGTCGGTACTCAAAAAACTAAAAGAGCTTAGTGAACATTGGAAAAATTCAAAGTATCTGTCAAATTGCACTGCACGGCCAAGGAGGTTTTCACTGGCTGGCTGGATGATAATATCCATTCGCAATTTACGGGCGGCGCTAAAGCAACCACCAGTCCAAACGAAGGTGGTAAGTTCACCGCCTGGGACGGATACATTTCGGGTTCCAACGTCGAGATCTTTCCTTATAAAAAGATCATCCAGAAATGGAGAACCACCGAATTTGCCGAAGATGATGAGGATTCAGTAATTGAGATGTTCTTTACTTTTAAGGACGATCATACCCTCGTTACCATCACTCATACCAATATTCCCGACGGACAGGGGGAGAGGTATAAAAAAGGATGGAAGGATCATTACTTCACGTATATGAAAAAGTATTTCGATAAATAAGAGGCCGTTTCATCTCTCATTTAGCTTGTAATCCTTTTTTGCCTCTTCGTTGTGTCCTTTGTGTCTCCTTCGTGTCCTTTGTGTTTAAACTAACGGAATGCAGGACAGTATAATCCGTACGTATAAACGTGGTGAGCCCGCGCGTTAGCTGCTCTCCAATCGTAAATCGTACATCGTAATTCAAACGGAATGCAGGACACACTACCAACCTACCGCACGAGCCCCTCGTCCACCCATGCTTCAACAAGCTTCGGCAAAAGCTCAGCTCGAGTGCTCAGCAATCACTGGGTGGCCGCCGTGTCAATCGTACATCGTCATTACAAACGTGGTGAGACTGTGCGTCAGCTGTTCTCCAATCGTAAATCGTAAATCGTAAATCGTAATTACAAACGTGGTGAGACTGTGCGTCAGCTGTTCTCCAATCGTAAATCGTACATCGTAATTCAAACGGAATGCAGTACACACTACCAACCAGCCGCACGAGCCCGCTCGTCCACCCACTGGGTGGCCGCCGCGTACTTCGTACTTTTTACCTTAACAGCATCACACTTCCCGTATAAAGCTTACTGTCTCCCTTAATGGTAGATAATACGATCTTATAAACATATGTATCGGCCTTACAGTTCTCTCCCCTGAAAGTGCCATCCCACCCGTGTTGCGGATCCACGCTTGAAAAAAGAAGTTCTCCCCAGCGATCGAATACTTTCATGTCGTACATTTTCACTGCCCTCACCACCGGCATAAAATATTCGTTCTTATCATTGTCATCCGGCGTAAACGCATTCGGAATGTAGATCACAAAATCAGGTTCAATCACCACATTCTTTACAATGGTATCCAGGCAGCCTTCTGCACTTGTCACCACCAGGGCAACAGGATAGGTTCCGGCTTCTTTAAATATATGTGAGGAATTGATGTTCTTTTTTTCGCCGTTGGCATTATCGTAAAAGAACCACGATGCAGAAATATCGTTACCAGGATAAGTGGTATTAATAAATTTCACATCATCTCCTCCTTCCACCGGCTGTTTCGGGTCCCATTCAAAGTCGGCAGCGGGTTGCGCATACACGCTGATATTAAATGCAGAAGAGCTCTTACACGTGGTTGTAGTATCCACAAACAAACCTGTTACCAGGTATTCGCCGGGATGATTAAAACAATGATAAAAATCTCTGGTCCCGATCTTGGTATTCTCTACCTGCCATTGCACTTTTACAGGCGCGTAAGCATTAGGATTTGAATAAAGGAATTCTGAACAATAAGGCACACAATGGTTGGTGAAAGTCTCCACCAGTGAACCTTGTGGCAGCTCATCCACTTCAATAACTGCGGTGGCTGCACCCCTGCATTCAAAGGCATCCGTGGCAACAAGGGTGTATTCTCCTGCATACGTCGTGGAGATCATCTGAAGCTCGGCACGCTGTCCTGTTAAATGAATATTCTGCGGACCTGTCCACTCATAAATTAAACCTCCCGCTGCATTTAAAGTAATTGTTTCATTGCGGCACACTCGTGCATCGGGAAGTACAACGATGGTTGGAACCGGCAAAACACGCGTACTAACGGTGGCGTTCGCTATCGCCGTGCAGCCGTTAGCTGCAGTTCCAATGACAAGATAAGACTGAGGCAAGGTATAGTTTGCATTCCCTATAACAGCGGCACTTCCCTGGTTCACAGAAAGAAAAGGACCCATCCAGTTATACGATACTGCTCCTTCTGCTGTTATGGTAGCGCTTGCATTTAAACAAACGGTTGTGCTCACGGTAGCTAATGTAGGATTAGGAAAGATCTGAACCGGCAGCGAGCCGGAAGAGCTGCAGTTATTTACATCCTTTACCTGCACCTGGTAATTGCCCGCAGCAGCGGATGTGACATTATTAATGACCGGTGATTTTGCAACAGAATAAAATGCCGCAGGACCCTGCCACACATATCCAACAATAATGAAACCGGGAGCATCTGCATTTACAGTAAGAGTTTTTCCATCACATACAGGGCTGTTGCTGTTTAATTGCAGAACCGGCAGAGGATTAACCACCACCTGTTTCTGAATGGAAGTGATACAGGGGCCGGTAGTGACATTAAGAGAATAAATGCCTCCTTCAATCACAGATACATTGATGATAGTATTTGAAATAGCAGTGGCCGCAAAACCATTTGGTCCGCTCCATTGATACGAAATTCCTCCTGAAGTGGAAGACGCATCCAGCACAAGGCTCTGCCCTGCACAGCGCGGACTGTTGGTATTAAATGAAGCAACCGGTTTGGCCACAATGCTGGCGTGTGTTGCTGCCACGTTTGTGCAGCCTGCAGCACTTGTCACCTTCACATTATAATATCCTGTCATGTTCACCTGCGCATTTGTTATCACAGGATTTTGAAGTGCCGATGTGAAACCCTGCGGACCGCTCCATTGAAAAAAAGTTCCGGGTACTGAAGAAGAAAAAAGATTAAGAGTACTTTGCATACAGATCGTATCGCCCAGCGCAGAAACAGTTGGCGTTGGATGAATGGTCACCGTATGAGAAATAGAAGCTGTGCAACCGTTAACGCCCGTGACTGTTACATTATAAGCTCCGCTCTGTGAGGGATTAGCGGGATTAAGGACCGGATTTTGAAAAGGTGAGATATAAGAAAGAGGCCCGCTCCAGATATACGTAGAACCGCCGCCTGCAAACAGCTGGAGACTTTGTCCGTTGCACCGTGGCGAATTGCTGCTTACAATCGGTACAGGAACAGATTTTAAAAAGATGCTGCCACTCCCGGTATTGGTGCATCCGAGGGCAGAGCCCGTAAAATTATATACCGTATTCAAAGTCGGACTCGCGGCAAATGAACTGCCAGTGACCCCACCCGTCCATGTATAACCTGTTGCCCCGGATACATGAATTGTTCCGGTTTGCAAAGGACAGATAGATGCATTTGTAACCGTAAAGATCGGATCGTTGATATAGTTTATCCCGATTGTATTAGTGCTAAGGCAGCTATATGAATCTGTCGCATTCACTGAATAAACATACGAGCCTCCCGTGGCCTGCGTCACAGCCAACGTTTGCGAAGGTGCGTTTCCCGCCCACTGGTAATTGTACGGACCTGTGCCTCCCGATGCGCTGGCAGTAAACGTGATCTTTGTTCCCTGGCAGGCCGTGAATGAACTTGCCGCAATATTAATAGAAACGGACGAAGGCTGCGTGATATAAAAAACTTCCTTCACCTGGCAGCCGGTTAATGCATCACTCACAATAACTGTCCAAAGTCCTGCGCTAAGGGTTGACACAAACGACGGCGTATAAGTTACAACTCCATTCGTCCATGTAAATAATTCGCTTCCTGATCCCCCGCTCAGCTGGTTCACGGTGGCGGTGCCATTGGATGCGCCAAAGCAGGTGAGACTTGATTGAGTAGATGAAACGCCTGTTAAAGGGACAAGGGACGTAAAGATTGTTTGTGCGGTGTAGGTGTAATTATTTCCCTGGTCGTAAACAGCAATTGTGTAGGTGCCGGGATGAAGCCCCGTAGCAACAGTTCCTGTTTGTCCCGAAGGTGTCCACGTATAAGAAAACGGACCAAGCCCCCCGAGAGCCGTTACCGTAGCAGTACCCAACGTGGCGCAGGTAATTGAGCTGCTCTTCACCGAGATACAGGGTGTATTGATATTCAGTACCTGTTGCAACGTATCGGTGACATTATTGCTGAAGAACAGGATCATTGAAACAGTGTACGTACCAAGACCACTGAACATATGAATAGGATGCAGCTGCGTGGTGGTATTATTACCGCCGGAATTAGGGTCGCCAAAATTCCAGAGGATCGATGTGACCGAAGAGGTAAGTGCTGTGCATCCCGGTATGGTAATGCTGGTTGTAGAAGGAGATGTAAAGGACGCACTCATACAACCAATAACATTGCTGCTGGTACCCATGGTCACAGTAAATTGTGAAGGCGGAGGCATGAACCAGCTCGTGCAGTAATTCGGCAGACCCAGCCTCCCCTGGGCCGGTGATATGGAGAACTGCTGATCCACGTAATTGGCAGCGCTTCCAAATGCATTGGGATTATTGATCACTCCAAGCGAAGACTGCAGGTAACGCGACACATAAATTTTGCCATCGCTGGCCAGCTGCATCGCCCAGTTATTGCTGGCCGTAAAAGTTTGTTTGGACGCCGCAATGGCCGTCGGACTCCCCGCGCAAATGCTCCACTGTGCGATCTGACCTCCGGCACTTCCATATAACATGCTTCCGTCGGGAGAAAACTCAACACCATACACGCTCCCACTCATTGTGAGAAGCAGGGCGTTGCTTAACTGTCCCGTGGTGGCATTAAAATCGTAAAGTTCCACCGCCTGCGACCCGCTGTAGTATGCTGAAGCAACATGCATCCCGTTTGGTGAAGCTCTCAGGTAACCCACCGACTGGTTGGTGCCCGCGCCCCCGACCGACGACACCACACCCGTTGTGTTGACCCCAGCCGAAGTAAGCAGGTAGGCCACATAATTGGTGGATGTGCTGTTTTCATGGATCAGGATCCAGATATCCTGGTTATTGCTGTGCCGGACGGCCGTGAGTTTTTCGAGACAGTTAGCATGCAGGAAAGAATTTTTCACCGTCACCGATCCGTAACCCGCAGCAAGGCTCATGTCAACTATTGAATAATTAAGAGAGCCTACGTTACTCACACCCATGGTGAAAATATAATACAGGTTGGTATTCCCCGGCTGTTTCACTATTACCGCGCTTTGAGCGGTAGAAAAATTACCGGCCAGCCCGGTGCCATTCGACATAATGGTATGTGAGCTGCAGTAAACGGTACTTCCATCGGTGTACATCAATAAATTACCGTTGGGATCTGAAATGCTGGAGCAACCTTCCTGTGTTACCAGTGACCCGGTAACTGAAACGGGGGGACTTGAATTAAAATCGATCCCCGCCTTATCGCCAAAATACCACCAGTTGCCCTGCCCCTGTGCATTGATGTTTTGTGACATCGCAACGACACATAACAATATTAAATATCTGGTAAAAATTCGCAGTGTTTGGGGGAATACACTAAGTTAATATAAATAAGAGCAAACCCGGCGGGCCCGCCGAAATAAAGGAAGCTGTTAAAGTTTTAATTAAAAATAAAGTCGATCCTTTCGCGATTCGATGGAGAGCGTGTATTTAAGACGCAGATAACACAGATTTCACAGAATGTAGTTACCAAACAGATCTGACGTCTTGCGCTACAAAACCACTGCCACCGGTCAGGGTCTGTATTTACTCCTGTTCAATATCTTCTGCGCGTCCTGGTCTTTCATCAGGTCAGCGATCGACACGTTTTCGTTATTCTTCATATAACTTCTTACTATCTGCCAGCCAACCCACATGGCAATGCGGGGCGGACATTCTTTACTGATGGCGCCTGTAAAAGGACCTTCGCTGGTGAGCTCCCGCACCGTATTCATATTATTTTCAAACAAACGATTATTTTCCGCAAAATACGACCATACCTGTTTTTCGTATTCACTGCAATAACGCATCTGCTTTGCAGTATAACCAATAAGCACACTATCAGCAGTGTATGGCAGCAAGGCTTCACAGGCATAAAATAATTTGCCGTAAAAGATGGTATGATGCAGCAGGGAATTTTCCGCAGGATTCTTATCAAATTCAGTCAGCAGCCAGCCTCTTGCCAGGTCGGGCAGAATATACTGATCATTCATTTTCCTGGCCTGGTACTGAGGGTACCTTAACATCGAATAAAATTTCGAAGTATCGCCCAGGTACATATCCAGTCCGCTCACCAGGTTCTGGTCAAGGTACGCCACCGAATAATTCCATCCTGTTAAGCAGGTTACCCAACGGGCAGGTAATTTACGGTCAGGAAAATGATATTTAAATCGTTTAACACAATCATTCAGTTCAGGAAGAAGTTTCTCCAGCTTTTCATCCGGATACAGTTTCTTTGCGCTCCTGTAACAATCGCGGATATCGTTATCGGAAGTGAACGATAAAATAGCCTGGCGGTAGTTGGTATCCGCCGTCCCTTCCCGGCATAAAAAGCCCATGAGGTAATGCTCATAATACTCCCCGTATTTTTTTTTGATCTCAGCAGTTTTTTCATCAATATTCTGCGCGTTCACCTCAAAGAGGTCCTCTTCAAGCCTGAGCAGCTGAACAGGCTCGGTGCTGATGCCGGAAATGTCCACGTCGAGGTCCTTATTTTTGCATGCAGTTAACAATAATAACATCAGGCAGGTGATAAATAAAGGTCGAAAGCCCATAATGGTGGCGGAGGATTTAATTATTTTCGTAAAAATAATCATATAAAGATCATTCTATGAAAAAACTACTATACACCGCAACAGCGCTTCTGTTTGCCGCAGCGGGTCTCCGGGCCCAGGACTCTTCCGGCACCGATAACAGTAAAGTTAGGTTTGGCCTCAGGATCACACCACAACCTACCTGGTTTGTGAGCGGTGATAAAAACAATACACCCAGCGGAGCAATATTTGGTTTTGGATTCGGATTAAACATTGAGTTCCGTATTACCAGCACCGCTGCATTCCTCACCGGCATCGGGGGCGATTTTGAAGGCGGCAATTATACCGTGAAATATGATCCGGGCAATTATGAAGTGCGTTACTGGCTAAATGGATCCGGGGAATTTGTGGAGCCCGCCAATGGAGCAGCAAAAGGAAACACCGGCTACCACTTAAACTCACGCCATGTCAACAGCACATGGATCACTATTCCTGTAATCCTGAAACTTTCCACCAAAGAATATAACGGCATGAAATATTCCGGCATGTTTGGAGGAGAGATTGGTTTCAGGGCTAAAGCAAGCGCAACTGATACCTATTATTCTTATACCACCTATACCGACAGCGCCGGGATTGTTAAAGGCAAAACGTTTTTTGGAGAGCGCGTTGAATCGGATATTAATATAAATGAAGAAGCAGGCAAGGTACCCGCACGTATAGGTATGAACCTGGGTATTGGAGCGGAATACCGTCTTGGAGGCTCAACCAGTCTATTCGGAAGCATCAATTATTTCAGGAGCTTTACCAATTTTATGCAGGAAAAGTCTGACTTTACTATTTTCAACGATGTAGGCGGATACCAGTTTGTTCGTCAAAGTCTTAAAATGGCCGCCATCCGTATCAATATCGGCATCATGTTTTAATTAATGCCTCCTCTTTTAAAGCTACCCTTACCGGTAGCTTTTTTTATGCGAAAAAACGCCGATTTTGATCAAAAATCTACATATTTTGATGGTTTTGAGTCAAAATCAGTAAAAAAAACAATTTTATTAACCGAAATTACTTTTACTTTTGCCCCCACTAACTATCTAAAACAATTGTCATGAAATTAAACGAAATCCAGGATCTTATAAAGTTTGTATCCAAAAGTGGAGTCAGTGAAGTTGAGCTGGAAACAAAAGAAATTAAGATTGTTATCCGGACCCCAAAAACGGCGCCGCAGGTAGTTATGCAGCAAGCCGCCCCAATGCAACAGCAGGCACCGCAAATTATGCAGGCTGCACCGGCCCAGGCCGCACCCTCAGAAAACAGGGTTGCCCCTCCCGCTGCTGGTAACGACGAATCAAAATACATTACTATAAAGTCACCTATGATCGGTACATTTTACCGCTCTGCAGGTCCCGATAAACCAGCTTTTGTAAACATCGGCGACGAGATCGCTCCAGTAAAACCGGTTTGTATCATCGAAGCCATGAAATTATTCAATGAAATAGAAAGCGACATTAAAGGCAAGATCGTAAAAGTACTTGTTAACGACGCCACACCTGTAGAGTACGACCAGCCACTGTTCCTGGTTGATCCAAGCTAACCCCTGCCCCACAGGTCAGGTATTATTTCATTTATTTAAGATTTATCCATGTTTAAAAAAATATTAATAGCAAACAGGGGCGAGATCGCACTTCGCATAATCCGCACCTGCCGCGAAATGGGAATAAAAACCGTGGCAGTATATTCCACGGCCGACAAAGATTCCTTACACGTAAAGTTTGCCGACGAGGCCGTGTGTATCGGTCCTCCCCCAAGCAAGGAAAGTTATCTCAACATCGCCACTATTATTGCGGCTGCTGAGATCACCAATGCCGACGCCATACATCCCGGTTACGGATTTCTTGCAGAGAACGCAAAGTTCTCGGAGATCTGTCACCAGAACAAGATCAAGTTCATCGGTGCATCACCCGATATGATCAATAAGATGGGTGATAAAAGCAATGCAAAAGCTACCATGAAGGAAGCCGGTGTGCCCTGTGTACCCGGATCCGACGGATTGATCTCCGGCGTTGAAGAAGCCAAAAAAATTGCAAAGGAAATCAAGTATCCTGTTATTATTAAGGCAACCGCCGGTGGTGGTGGAAAGGGTATGCGCATCATCTGGAAAGAAGAAGAGCTGCAGAACGCCTGGGACAGCGCGACTCATGAAGCCGAAGCCGCATTTGGCAACGGGGCCATGTACATGGAAAAATATATCGAGGAACCCCGTCACATCGAGATCCAGATCGTGGGCGACCAGTACGGCAAAGCCTGTCACCTCAGTGAACGTGATTGCAGTATCCAGCGTCGTCACCAGAAATTAGTGGAAGAAACACCTTCTCCATTTATGACCCCTGAATTGCGCGATGCCATGGGCGATGCCGCCGTTAAGGCCGCTTTATCTATTGCTTACGAAGGCGTAGGTACCGTGGAATTCCTGGTAGACAAGCACCGCAATTTCTATTTTATGGAAATGAATACCCGTATCCAGGTGGAGCATCCTATTACGGAAGAGGTGATCAATTACGATCTTATCCGCGAGCAGATCCTTGTCGCTGCAGGCGTGCCAATTTCAGGTAAAAACTATTACCCGCAATTGCATGCAATTGAGTGCCGCATCAATGCCGAGAATCCATTTATGAATTTCAGTCCTTCGCCAGGTACTATTACAACATTGCATACACCAGGCGGACATGGCATCAGGGTCGACTCGCATGTTTACAGTGGTTACAGGATCCCGCCTAACTATGATAGTATGGTTGGAAAATTGATCACCGTAGCTCAGACCCGCGAAGAAGCCATTGCAAAAATGCACCGCGCATTAAGTGAGTATGTAATTGAAGGAGTAAAAACAACGATCCCCTTCCATATTAAATTAATGCAGAACGAAGATTTTAAAGCCGGCAATTATACCACCAAATTTATGGAGACCTGGGATTTTAAAGCTTAGAATTTTTTTATTTCATTTTAAAGATCCGGGCGATTGTCCGGATTTTTTTTTGGTTTTTTTTTTGGGCGCCCCGCCTTTTTTTCCGCGCACAAACCTGTCAGGGTTAAGAACCCTGACAGGTTTTGCAAAAAGAAAAAAGGCGGCCGGGCTTTCCGCTCCAATCTTTTTGCAAAAATCATACTGGAAGCAAAAAGGATTTCCGCTGCAATCCCTGGCGCTAGCAGTCAAATGAGTCGCTACCAACCTACCGCACTTTCCTGCTCATCCCGATCGCTATCGGGAGTGCTTTAACACATTTGCCGTGGCCCCGGCTGAAAAAGACGGGGGCTAAACCTTACGTGTCCCTGGCGCTAATATTCGGTGAAGCACCTGCCACCAACCTGCCGCACTTTCTGACACGACTTAATAGCCCGTTTCTAAAACATTTTGAAACAGTCATCAGACAGCAACAGCTTAAAAATTAATTTATCTTTGTTTAGATACCCCAACCCACTTGCAAACGCTTGTAAATGTTTGTTGAGATTTGTAAACGTTTGAAAATGGTTGTAAACGGAAAAGGTGCGGTTAGCGGGTAGTTATGCCGCATGCGCCCGGTCGACGAATTGACATTCGTTTAGAAAAGAACAGTAGCATTTCGGTTGACAGTTCACGGTGCGACAGAACAGTAGCACCTCGGTTGACAAGAGTTCGGACACGACCTCGGTTCTGACACGTATTTTTAGCATTTGCAGGTTTTTAGTTTTTTGCCCATGCACGGACAGAATCCTGGAAGCAGCACATTTGCTGGCCTCGGTGACACACGGGAAAGCCAGCAAAAGAGCTGCAAACCTCACAGCTTCAATAGGTTTGTCAAAAGCGATTTCACTATTCCTAGGAAAAGTCTACAAAGATGATTTTCATATAGTTTGACCCTCTGGCACAGAATTTTCAGTGTTAAGCTGATATTCACCCATCAATGACGTTTAAAGCAATTCAAGTCAAAAAAATCGCCGCGATTTTATTCAACGTAAAGTATGTTTTTACTAAAACCTGCGGTTCTGCGACTGGGACAAAATTATTTCACCATTTAAATTTTTTTGGCCTCCTATTTCTTTTGACATGCTTCCAACATTCAGTTGCTCAAAAGCTTCAGTGGGCAGTAACCTTCCCCAATAATTCAAAGTCTGTTCAGCCGCTTGTGATGACCGTTTCTGCCGCTAATAAAATAGCGACAGCAGGGTTATATGGAAATAATGAGGGAGTATTCTTAACCGTGATCGGTTCAGTAGGCAATATTCTGTACGGTGACACTTTAATGGGTAGAAATGCAAAACCCACTGGGGTGTGTTTCGATAAATACGATAATTTATACGTGTGTGGGGAAATGAAGGATACTCTTATCGATGGCTCACTATTGTTTAAAGGAAAAAGCTTCATCGCAAAATATAATCAACAGGGCCAAAAAGTTTGGTTGAAAATATTTCAATCCGGGCAAATTAATGATGTGGCACTAGACCAACTGAATAGACTACATGTTTTAGCTACTTTTCAAGATACGGCAACATTTTTCAATCAAAAGTATCAATCCCTAGGGCCTTCAAATCTTCTACTTCTAAGGATCAACTCGCTCGGCAATATTGAAAAAAGCAAAGTATTCTCAAATAATGTCATCGGAATGAAATTGAGGATTTCAGACTCTGGAAAGAGTATGATTTTTGCAAAGCACTATGACATTCTTACCGTTGATACTTTCACTACCGAGTCATTTGAGAACGGATTCGAATTTGTTGCGAAAATTGATACCATGTTTTCGTTGATCTTCTTTCACCATGTTTGTAACGGACCTTTTGATGATGCAGAAGACTTTTCCGCGACGACGAACGAAGTGATGGCAGTTTCCGGCACGATGACGCACCACGGTTCCTATTCTTTGCTAGAGATTTTTGACACAAATGGAGCATTACTACCATCTCCTCCTAAGGTTGACCCTGCACTAAGATATTGCGAAAAAGGAGCTAAGATTGCTTTCGCAGGGATGGATGATTTATGGTCCTTTCACAGAGAGACATATTATAAAGGCCATAGGGATAATCCAGATTCGGTATGGAATAAACTAAGTTTGAACAAAATTGATAAAGATGGTGGCATGCTTTTATGGCATCCATTTGATATTTCTAATGGTCCTCGCGCTATAGCAGGAGGTTCCGATGGCGGGATTTACATTGCGTCTTGTTTACCGTCGGGCTATTCATTAGCTATACAAGGATATACACTTACCAATTTTAGCACTTCAAGTAACAAATTATTTATTGCGAAGTTCTTTGATGATGGCAATCACGTTGGCTTAATAGAAATAACAAATCCAAAGAAAGCAACTGTTTTTCCAAATCCAGCTTCGGGACTTGTAACGATACAATTTCAGGAAAATTCAAATGAGCCAAGACTCATCAATATAGAAAACAATTTAGGGCAGGTCGTTTCCTCCACTATTGCTGATGGTATGGACATGGAGTTTTCGATACAACTATCAGAACTGTCTGCGGGTCTATACTTTGTGAAAGTAAACCAGGCATGTATTGCACGTTTTATTAAAGAATAAAAATTTACTGCTATTCAACTGTATCGACACTGCACACATTTTGCAAGCCCATTTGGCGCTTTTTTCAGCGGCAGACAATTTATAGTGGCGCCAAAAGCGCTTGTAAAATGCCAGTGACCTTTTAGCATCGCGGTTGGCCATGAGGCGACGCAAAAAAACTAAAACCATTTTTCTTTTAGCATTCCGGTTGACAAGAAACCAGACAAGGTCGCACGACGGCATAACCGCACCTAGCCGCTAGCCCGCGACACGAAAGCTGGCCGCCTCGCAGCTACGCTCCTCACCGGCCAGCCGCGTTAATCACGTCAGCAAGCCCTGTTTCTTTCGGCAGATATTTTTTTGTGGCGGGCTTGCGTCCGGTGTTATAGCACCTGGAAGAATTACGTATATTTAAACACCGGCGGCTTCTGGAAAGGGGCCAGCGGCTAGCTGCAAAACGTTAGCGGCAACCTTTTACACGGACAATGACAAGACATATCATTTTACTTTTGACAGTATTCATTCTGATTTCCGGTTCATCCTCCGGGAATGAAATCGATGACGTCAAAACAGAAAAAGAAGTGTTGAAATTTGTTCGACGGTTTTTTCCCGACCTTAAGACGAAAGGACCTTTTGACAAATACTATGACGAAACGATTAAGATTGCTGACTCATTGAAAGTGAGGACGTGGGTCAAAACAGATATTGACAACAATGGAGAAACCGACTTAGTCGTTTTTTTAGCAGACGGGTTACCAAAAATCTTCGCGATTATCTCCAGCAATGGAAATTTTAAAAAAGTCATAGCTAACTACGATTGTAAATATCAATATATCTATCCTCTTGTGGTTAACGCAGACAACAAGAATGTGATTCTTCTGTATCACCAAAGTTTGAAGGATTACGACGATGAATCGAAACGCTTTATATATACGAAAATGCAATGCGACACTTTAACAGTTGTAAACAATTTATTTGTCAACTACATCAAGAAACCACGGGTATACGATGTCGAAAAAATTGAAATTGTCAACGACGGTCTTTGCGAAGGTGATTGCCCCAAAATAAATATTTCAATTGATGCGAAAACCTTTTCAAACACTTGCATTAAAAAATCCAATTGGGACATTAATCCTAAAGACTCGATAGGGACCTTAAATGCAGACAGAATTAAGAATATTCTTCTCCTACTTCAACATTCAAATTTTAGTGATTTAGAAGAAAGGTACGCTATAAGATGTACAGACTGGACAACTACAATCTTGACTATAACGTACGACAACGGAAAGACGAAGAGGATAGAAGATTACGGATCTTCAGGCAACTTCACATTGACAGAAATATATAACATTGCATACAGTGTTCAATGGACAGCTGCGAAGTAAAAGGCAGCCGCTAACAGCGGTGGCCGTTGCACAACCCCTCTCAGGTGAATTTGAAAAATCCCTGATGTAAAGCC
>CBIHOL010000054.1:0-31827 GCA_966211905.1 uncultured bacterium | reverse complement strand
CAAGAAGATAATTAAAGAATAGCACTTTATTCCGGTTGGACTTTGGACAAAAAACCCCACTAACAGCGGCTAGCCGGCCAGGCCGGGACTCGATAACGGCCGCCCCTCGCGTTAAAGCACTCGCGGCGGCCGGTCACGGTAATCACGTAAGCGCCGCCTGTTAAAGTTCAACTTCTGCGAGCGGGCCGGCGCCACGAAATTCAGCAGCCCCATTTCATTACCTTTCGTAAAGGTCGTCACACAACAATACCATAAAAATTAAATTATCTTTGTTTAGATACCCCAACCCGCTTGCAAACGCTTGTAAATGTTTGTTGAGATTTGTAAACGTTTGAAAATGGTTGTAAGCAGAAAAGGTGGTTAGCGGGTAGTTATGCGGCAACCTTTAGACAGAAATGGACCAGACAAAATCATATTTCGTATATAGCCCTCCGAAATCAAATTCTCACGGACATGGCGTTCGCGATAAAAATGTCAGACGGGCAACGCAAAGGGTTATTGAAAGTTTTGTCGACGCCTTTAATGCGACCACTGACAATAAATTGCAATTGACTTTACATTACGACAAAAAAAATGAATTAGATAACGCACGTAAAACAATTGAGAAGTTAAATGAATTCTTAGGACTTTCAAAAAGGGAATGGGACAATGCTGGCTATGAGCATATGGAAAATACAATTACCTGGGAAAATGAGAATGCAAAGATTCTTGACCTTTTAGAATATCTAAACAAACTAAATGATGACCGTTTTTTACACTTATCGAAATATTGGATTTCTTGTTTCTACCATTACGGAACCAGCCCAGACCCCAATGGACACATTATGTTTTCGATTGAATCAGGTCGGCTTTTCGTTAGACTATACCTAATTATACCTTACTCAATTGACGATGATAAGTGCTACGACCTCATTTACAAATTTCACAAGTCCCTCCCTTTTAAATTAAATGGCAATCACTTTAGAAGACTTGGGCCAAGTAAAAGAGGGTATGGACAATGGAAACTAGATAATGAAACTCAAAAAAGACTTGACTCTTGTTTACTTGACGCAAAAGCAAACTCAAAGGCAGCCGCTAACAGCCGCTAGCCGGCCAGCCCGGACAGAAGCAGCAGTTCCCATGTAAACGCTGTTTAAATCAAGGTGCCTTCGGCGGGACATTGTTGCGCGTTTGCTTCGTTTAATTTAACTTCACAGAGACAGACGGACTTTTTAGCAATCCGGTACCTGGAGACGGGGCCGGCGGCTTGCGGCAGTCCGTCAGCTGTAATTGCGACCCGACACACTAGACAACTCCTGAAATATAATTATGCCTTTCGAGAAAATTCACACCTCATTTCCAATTATTTTTTTCGCTCTTGCTTTTTGTATTATTCCAACTTTATTCTTCACATATTCGCATCGACTTTTTAGAGAGACCAAATGGTTCCTTGGCATGCTTGCAATTTCACTTTTACTTGTTATGTTCTCATATGTTCATTTTGATCCGGAAATGTCACAACTAGACAAACGCAATCATACACTTGGATTAGCACCATTAATTTTTTGTTTACTTTATAAGATATTTGAAAGTCTTTCAAAGTCGATAAAGGGACGTCCATTATATTTTTCCTCGAGATATACCTCTTTTTATCCTGACCCAGAAGCAAGCAAGTCGGATGGCCTTGATACTGTATTTCAGTTATTATTGTTTTTTCTACCTTCAATCATTTGTTTTGCTATCGGAGCTTTAGTTTTTCCCTGACTGATTCGCACTATAGCTGACAGCGCATAGCCGCCAGCTGGAAAGAAGATCACGTAAGAAAGACTTGTTTGTCGTTATACGGCATGCGCTGCGGGACAAAGGACCTACATTTGGGGAGACAAAAAGTGGAGGACGCCGACTGCATTTTAGGTCACAACGAATTCGGTCCCGAAAATTTATCTCCCCACAATTAATTTTTGTCGTACAATACCTGTTTTACAACTATGAATCTCGATTAAATAGAGTCCGAACGGGAGATTTGAATCGGAAATTTCGCAGTCGTCACTGATATTTACTTCTTTTACTACAACTCCATCCACATTCTTAATTTTCACTATTGTACCCACATCACAATATTTAAAAATCAGTCGCTTGTTGTAAGTATCATGAAAACAAAAAGTGCCACCTGAAGAGACATTTTCCTGGATTCCAACGTTTATGGGCACGTTACACGCTTGTGGGTCTGGTGACAAACAAATTTCATCAATATAATAATACGCAAATTCAAATTCATAATCTATAGAGAGTCGCCTTTCAATTTTTGTGCTCTCGTCATTCTTAAAATTTCCAATTGTAATATATGACTCACCTCCCTTAGCGATGAAGGCTCCTTGTATTTTCATCCAACTGGTAGTCTGGTCTAATATTGCGCCGGGAGAAACAAAAATCTGGGGAAAGACATTAAGAACGCCCGTACTCGGAGCTGACAACGCCTTAGTCGAAATATAAGCCCCCATGCCATCTGAACCGAATCTGCAGCTGTCAGCCAGGGAGACGTAAAAGGAAATGTAGTATTTTCTTCCCGCAATCAACTGGCTATCGAGCGCAGTCTGAATATATTCACGATAATTTGGTGAGTTAGTATGGGAAGTACTTGTCAAACCCAGATATCCTTGACCAGCGTTTAGTGGTTGTTGATAGCCGAAATAGTTAAGTGGTACGCTAACAATTTTGGTAAGATTTGAATTGCAACTGTTGAAATAATCAGAACTTCCGGAGTGTGCGTTGTGCCAGTTCCCGGTTGAACCAATCTCGGCCAAGTTATTAGGACACTGCGTGTAAGTTTCAGCACTGGGATTCGGAACAAAATTTATCTGCGATTTAACCGAAAAAAACAAAATCAAGAAATACAAAGTATTATGAATTTGAGATTTAAAAAGCTTCATTTTCAAATATACCGCTTTTATAAATTAGTATTAACTGAATTCACGGCTAAACGGACTTTGATAGCGCACGGCCGCACAACCGCAACTCGCCGCCAGCCCGCGCTTCGACTTCTGCCTCGCATGCTTCCGCGCGCTCAGCAACAAGGACACGGAAGCGGCCCCCTCGCAGCTTTACTTGCACACAGCCTCGCTCAAATGTCCACTGGACATTTGCCGGGCAGGCGGCACGTCTCCCATTGTAAAATCTCGTTGGACATTCGTACATTTAAAAACCGGCGGCACCGGGAAATGGGGGTATCAGAAGATGCGGCCTGCACCACCCAGAGTCCGTGAGTGGTCATTGAAGAAAACTTCACGTAAATAACATGAAATCTAAACTCAAATTTGTTGACGCCGAAACAGAAGATTCTAAATTACTTTCTTATACAGCTTTTAATTCGAAGAAAATTTGGGGCTATTCTAGTGATTTAATGAATTTATGGAAGGAAGATCTGGTAATTTCAAAGGAGTATATTCGAGAAAATAAAACGGTCAAGGTTTTTGACGGAAATGAATTCCTTGGCTTTTTCGCAATTAAAAATATCGACAAACGAAATGCAGAACTTGATCATCTTTGGCTAAAACCAGAAAAAATCAACAAAAATTATGGGCGAGAAATATTCAGCCATATTATCGAATATCTTTCATTAAATGGAATTGAAAAAATGACTTTGATTGCTGAACCAAACGCAATCGGATTTTGTCAAAAAATGAATGGTTCACCGGTTGGAAAATTTCAAAGTAAAATAAACGGGCGTGTTTTAGATATTTATGAATTTAAAATAAAGTAATCGCAACGATCCACTAACCGCCGATTCGAGAAATTGCCGAGTTTTCGGTAGACGGAAGTTGTTGTTTCACGAAGAAATATTATCTTGGCAGAGAATACTCAGTGCGCTTTCATCGCGACTTCGTGAAGCGGCCAAGCGTTAGCGGGCATGCTGACACAGAGACACACGCATGTATAGACTATTGACAATATTGTCTTATTGCTTTCTTCAGATACTTTCCTTCGGGCAGGAGGATTTCCTACTTGGGAAACAGGCATAAAGACGAAGACGCTCATATTTTCCAATATATTAAAAAGCGAGGACGATTTATACTTTACGGGTTTGACACTTCACCATGACATAATCACACCATCCGACAGGAAAATGAATTTGATTCAACGATTTTTGTTATTCGGACTCTTAGCTACCGGGCTTCAGTTGGCTTTGTATCTTGCGACACTATTTTTCTTTAGAATTATGGGTATTTTGTTTGGTAAGTCAGACTTCATTTCAGTCTCCGGACTTTACCTTTCCATAATAATTTTTAGTTTCATGCTGCTTATTCAAAATACACTGACTTCATTAGTCAATAAAAAATGGTTTACATGGACAGCATTAGCGATTACACTTTTCATTTATTTTGTCGGTTGGGGAGAGGACTTTGCTTCCTGGCCATTTAGTACAATAATTTATTTAATCATTGGGACAACTATTCTACTTGGAAAATTCCACATTGACAAACGAGCAGAGAGTATCTGGACACATAAGGCTCGAACCGGTACCAGCCGCTAGCCGTCCAGCCCGGGCAGAGGCAGCTTTAGTTTATGCAAATGCTGTTTAAATTAAGCTGCCCCTCAGTGCAGCGACATTTTTTTCGCGTTTGCTTCGTTTTTTTTTTAACTTCATGGAGACAGCCAGACGCTTCAACAATCAGTCACCTGGAGATGGAGCCTGCCGGTAGCGGCAGTCCGTTAGCTGCAATGGCCCCTAGACAATGAGATACCTGAGCATTATAAGTTTTTTCATCTTAACGGTAGACTCTCAAGCTATCGTCTCAGTTTTTGGAGATCCCAAGGACTCCAGTTTTGCCGGACATCCAATTGCATTTTATTTGAATCATAAACAAATTCCAAAAGCATGTAAAGACCTTTATCTTCAAAAAAGACCTCCTTCCGCCGACAATGACATTCTTGCATTAATGGACAGTATTTTTACAACTAATAAGCAAACCAGACCATTCTATTTTCTGACTTTGACTCGCACAATGAAAAATTCTGATGGAGCCTACTCTGAACCATTGGGCATTATGAGCAAAAAATTTGTCGAGACAAATACTAAAGAATTTCTAAACTATTTTTTGAACGAAACAGCGATAACAAACGCTCACTTTGACCAATGGGCAAAGTTTGTATCCTATGAAATCAATATTTCTGCAGAACATTATGAACAACAGGAAATCCAGAATCTAAAAAATAAAATGCTGACTCATTGTTCGTCCTGTGACCAACGACAGAAGAAAAAACTCGACGACTTTATCCAAAGAATCGAGAGCCACAACCATTAACCGCGGTCGCTCACGTATCTCAGCAAGCCCTTTTAAAATTTCAATGTATGCAGTTGCATCTGCCCGAAAAATTTATAACCTTTTGTAGAAATACGCAAGCTTATGTGTTGGTTACACGACGTAACCTACCGTAGAAATCAGTTGCTGTTTAAATAGAATGACCACTACTCTATTTCCACCACTCCCATCGAGTTATACTCCCCATTCTTTAAATCATATTGCACCCCGTTGATTTCCTGGTAAAAAATGATCTGCAAAATAAAGATGTCCGTTCCAGTTCCGCTGGGCAAGGAAACAGGTTTCAGCACCACATTACTAATAACGCTATTTATTGGTAAAATAACCTGGTTAGTGCGTACGAGTTCTCCCACTTCAGCGCCAAAGTCAATTCTTGCCCACCCTCCGGTAATTTTTGCGTGCGTTGCAGCCTTTGATCGTTTTAGATGAACGTCGGGGATCATTCCAGGAATACTTATTACTCCTTTCTTGGTGTTTACTGTATACTGCTTCTTTAAAACAAGGCCAAGTTGTGCTTTCTCATTAAAATCGTAACCCTTCATTAAATTTTTCGCCGCAGGCAACGAGATCCCCGTTGCCACGTTCCTTGCACCCCGGCCAGAAGCGGTGTCAAGATTCTTAAGCGCGTGCATTAGCTTTACGAGCCGGGCTGTTACTGTGAAGTCTTTTACATCCTTCATCATCGGCATCAATACAGCCCTCACTAGTTTTGTAGCCTTACCGCAATTCCCAAACTCATTTGCGTTTTCCCGGGATCTCTCAAAAGCTGGATTTGTTTTAAACTGCTCAGGACTTGGTCCGCCCTTTTTCCGTACCAGGGGTCCATATTTGCTGTCATAATACGTCAGTCCATCAATGGTGCCGGTAAATCTGACAATTCCCTTTTGCTTTGCCATGGGTCTTTCTCTCTTCTAAAGATAGGTAAAAAAAGACTGGATGCGACCTTCCAGCAGTAGTTTAATCTGGGGTAAATCCAGGGTATATCTAGGGTATATCGTAGGTATAACTTAGTATAAAGACATAAGAAACACGGAGAAGCCAGCTAATGATACCTTTGCCAACTTTTGGGAATTAACGGGTAATCCCCTGGCAGCAGATTAACTTGCTGCAATGCATTTAAAAAAGGACAATATATATAATTGGGGTTCCCGGTAAATTAATCACTTGCAATTCACATACCTTCTTTTGCAAAGTTGGCAAACGCCCATACCTTAAAAATTAATTTATCTTTGTTTAAACACCCGTACCCTTTTGCAAGCGATTGTAAATTCTTTTGAGATTTGTAAACGATGCAAGCGGAAAAGTGGAGAATAATAGCAAGTTAGCACCCAATACTATGACGACACTTCGACATATTATCATTCTCGTTTGTTTCGTCATTTTCACAACTACGTGTCGAGACATAGATTCGCCAAAAAATAGGGACAAATTATCCCGGACCTCTCTGGATTTAGAATCCATCAAAAGCAAGTTCAAATATCATGATCTTAAAGAGTTTTCAATTGACACAATTTCCTGGGAGAAACGGCCAGATTATTATCAAGTCTTAGACACTATCAGTTATTATCAAATTTACCAAGACACTTCAAAACAGTATTCCGGACCATCCACGGAGGATCTAGACCAGGAATATTATTATTCAATTCAAAATAGTTCACGCGGCCTCATTGAATTGACGACCTTATCCCAAATGGAAGGAGAATATTGTGATCTGATCTACTATAATATTTACGGATCAAATGGAAAATTGAAAACCTCATTTCCAGTTGCCAGACGATGTGGAGACGGTGGATATTATGATGAGGCCTCTGGCAAATTTCTCAATGACAGTATTTACGAATTGTTGTCGATGGACAACTATAAGACCGAAGACGTGGATGCGCCAAATATCCTAACCTATTCCCGCACAATAACAAAAATAAATAAAGACGGTTCAATAACTACATCTGATACGACATTGCGAACTACTGTGGAAGGTATTGGTGCTAACAGGGGCGCAGCTGCCAGCCAGGAAGACGATGACGGGCGCCTCAC
Organism: uncultured bacterium; assembly: GCA_966211905.1. Lineage (GTDB taxonomy): Bacteria > Bacteroidota > Bacteroidia > B-17B0 > Aurantibacillaceae > Aurantibacillus. The sequence goes on along the minus strand of CBIHOL010000054.1, from coordinate 24,493 downwards.
GCGCTAAGATCCGTCAACGGTCGTTCACGTCTACTAGTTTAGCAAGCTCTGTTTAAATTCCATGAATTCGCTTGCCACGCGCAAAAAATTTATAACTTTATTGCAGGATGGCGTACGCTTGGCGATCGGTTACATATCATAGTGTACTGCACAAGCCCGCTAAAACTCTCACTGGCGTTTGCCCGGGCACCTGGAAAATCTTAATAAACCTTTTCAGGAGCGCGTCGACTGAAAAATCTACAGACACCGTTTCTGAGACGGTCATAGACACTGACATAAAAGACTTAATAGACTGATGAAGCCAGGAAAATAGAATGCGACACTTCAAATTATTAATACTTTCGCTCTTGTTTTTAGGATCCGCTTTTACTTTATTTAAACTCATTAATTGGAAAGTAAAAGATGAGTATACTGTTAAATACTCCTGGCCGCACCCATCTAATAACGGTGAAATTATTTCAGTGGGCGGATCCTTCAGAGGGCTCAAAGCGCAAATACTGTTTGACGAAGATTATCCGGAAAAATCAAAAATCACAGCTTCTATTGACGCACGTACAGTAAATACCGGGAATGGCCCGTTAAATGCAAACAGGGAGGCTAATGAAGCCTTAGAAACGGATAAATTTCCCAAAATAACGTTTGCTTCAACAATAATTAAAAAAACCATTAATGGTTATGAAGCCACAGGAAACCTAACGATAAAAGGAGTCACAAAACAAATCACATTTCCATTCAAATTTGATACAAAAGATACCCCGACAAGTTTTCCTTTTTTCGCCTCACAGACTTTTATTGGGGGTTTCAATATTATGCCGGCTGACTTTGACATCAGAGCAGAAGGCATTCCCAAAACGATTAGAATTGATCTTACTATTCCTGTTACAAACCAATAGCACAGAACAAAGGAAAACCTCAGCTACGCTGACAATTACGAGAATTCAGCATATGTTTCTTTAAGGTGGACATTCGCGAAATTAAAATGAGTGAACTTCGGTATCAACGTGGAACATTAACACTTAAGCGGCATGGTGTACAGACAAAAAAGTTCAAAGTATATGGAGTATGTGGATGCTAAAATAGCACTAACCACCTGTCCGGCCGAGACAATACTTAGCCTCAGCCCTGAATTTTTAAACACTTGCAGATTTGAATAAAAGAGACCGGCAGCAGCCGCAATACGCTAAGCCACATCGCCCCGGCGCCCTTCAGACCTTTTCCTGGCACTTTTTGACACATTTGCAATCCCTCCCAAAATTACTTATCTTTGACGTTAGTAACGTAAAAAGGGAGTATGATCGTTTCGTTTGGCGACAAAACCACACAAAGAATTTGGGATGGTGAGTGGGTTAAGGGTTTTGCGACAGACATTCAGGAGACTACCCGGCGAAAATTGCGGATGCTTAACAACTCGGTTGACATAAAAGATCTAATGATCCCGCCTTCGAACAGACTCGAAAAGTTGAAAGGCAATCGCAAAGACTTTCATTCAATTCGAGTAAATAATCAATGGCGAATCATCTTTCGCTGGGACAACGGCAGCGCTACCGACGTTCAATTAATAGACTACCATTAAACAGACATGAAAAGACTAAGAAATATTCATCCCGGAGAAATTTTGTCAGAGGAATTTTTGATTCCTCTCGAAATAACAGCTTATAGACTCTCAAAAGAGATCTCTATTCCGCAGACCCGAATTTCTGAAATCATTAAGGGTAATCGACGAATCACTGCAGACACCGCACTTCGGCTTTCCAAATTTTTTGGTAATTCCGCCAAGTTCTGGCTCGGACTCCAGGACGACTTCGACATCGAAGACGAATCCAGACAAAAGGAACAGGAACTTAAGACTATTAAACGTTTTGACCGCAAAGCTGCATAAAAGCGATTTCCTCCGCGAGCTCCTTTGGACAGAAAAGAATGCGCTCATTGGCGGCGTCACTATGTGAACGTGACAAAACAATTTTGTACTTTGCGTCTGTTACAAAATAAAGGAATGACACCCGGATTTAGAATACTTCTCTTTTTTCAACTTGTAACATCTATGGCTATAAGCCAGGTATTTAACAGCCTGGGTTTTCAATCCGGGCCGGCGTACAGCATGCAAAGCTGGAATATGAAGCATTCGGGCGAAAAACTTGAACGCGGTTACCGCACCGGCTTTTATGGTGCCGGCACCGTAGATTTTCTGAACTCTGACTATTTTAATATTACTTCCGATATTGGTTATTGCGAAAAAGGGTTTTCAGAAAAAGTAGAATTCCAGTCAGCCTCGTCATTGATAACATACGAGGACAAAATGCTGGTCAGTTATTGGTTTTTGAATAACTCGTTCAAGGTGAAGTATAAAATAAAAAAATGGCTTCCATTTGCTCAATTGGGCTTCCTGGTTGACTATTTGACATCGTACGAGATGAATTATGATCCACGTTACTTTCATCAATGGATTGCTGGTCTGACAGCCGGGGCGGGAATAGAATTTAAAACAGGGCGGATGGGAATTTATTGCATGGGTCAGTATTTGTCTGATCTGACATCATGTGCTGAAATACAGCCTGTGTATGACGCAGGGGGAGTACTAAGTTATTCCGGGATAGAGATCACCAACAAGGCTTATGTAATGAGTTTGGGAGTGAGATATTATATGAAAAAGAAAGATAGAAGTGAGCTAATAGGGAAATAACAGATAGATTGTAATAATTCTACTTTCATTTAATTAAACACATAAAATGGAAAAACCAGCGGCCCGTTCCGCAAAATAATTTTTTAACCATGAAGAAAATAATCATTGACAAACCTTGTTCCGTGAAATGGAACTCAATGAAAAAGATTGACGGAGGTCGGTTTTGCGGTGTTTGTAACCATGAAGTAAGAGACTACAGTAATAAAAGCGCCAACGAAATTGCGGAGATGATTGAGGAACTTAGCACTCAAAGCCTTTGCGCAAAATTCAAGACGGAGCATGTTATAGTTCCGGACGGAGGGCAGCCTCAAACTCTCATCTCCCGATATCTGGCTGTAGCTGTAATAACTGTGTTGATGCTTTTTGGATGCAAGTCTAAAAAGAGGACAACCACTTACGGTAACCCCAGATATTTGGAAGACACTCAAAAAACCGAACAAAAGAATGGCAGGATCTAAACCTCTTCAAAAGCAGCTGGTAACCGCGAGCTGGAGGCCGGGGCCTGGCGCTAAAGCGTGACTATGAACAAATAACACCTAAAAACTAAATATGAATCTAAAGATAGTTTTACTCATACTTTACACTGCAATACTTTTTGGATGCCAGGCTATTGCAAAAAAATCACTAGGTCTTCGTGATCCCCGGGTGGAAAGTAAAGAATCCATTTATAAACAGGCCCATAAACAGGGAATTGATACTTCATTGCACTTTTATGTAGTTGACTCGGCAAGCGCGAATAAAATCGTTTCCGGCAACTTCCCAAAAATTTACTTCTTTAACAAGAATGGTGACTTGATCCTTTCCGATAACTGCTTCGAACTATTAAAAACCTATACCGATAGCTTATATAAGACTGACAATTTTAAACCTATTAAAAACAATGCATTGCCGGATGAATTAGAGAAGATCAGAACCTTTGACAATCAAAAAATAAGTTTAGATCTATCGCAGACTGACTATGTGATTGTATACTATTGGGCAACCTGGATGGGCAAGTTTAATAAAAACAAAATAGGTTGGCTGGATCAGAAAGTGATGTCCGATAAACGAAAGAACATTACCCTGCTTAAGGTCAATGCCGATATGCAAAAATCCTGGAACTGGACGAAAGAACAATATGAGGGACTTTTTCAAAAATAAAGTAGTGGAATGTCTAAGATAACGAAGTTAGAAAGGGAACGTGTGAAGAGTAATACAGTTTTAATAGTAACTCAGTTGCGCCAAAGCAGAAAACAGTTCAGTTGAAATAACATTAAGGTACCGGATCGCAGTTTCGAAAAAACAACTACATTAGTCCTACCCAAATCATATCCCGTGAAAATCACAGCTTCATATGTAGCAGTCGCCATTCTCCTTGGCCTTTGCCTGCACGCCTGCACTAAAAAGGAACAAGAACCGGAACCAACGCCGGAACCAGCGCCGGCACCAAAAGTATACAACGGTCTGTTTTCAAGCAGTATCAATGCAGCTGTTCAAGGCACTTCGCTTAATACCTACTTTACTTCTGAATTCGCCGTAATAACCTTCAGCACGCTTAACCATAATACCACCGATCTGTCAGGACTCGTAGATGCAGGCAAAGTTACATTGAACGGGGTAGGATTTGAAAGGCCAATCAACACTATGTTTTATTACACCGACAGCTCCCACAGTAATCCCTTTACTCCTCCGCACATATGGTCAGTTACTGGAAGCACAACAATACCTGCATTTACTTTCACCAATACAAACACATATCCCATTTTCGAGGGTTACCGAAATCTTCCTGATTCCTTTCAAAGTTCTACAGGACCAGTGATACCTATCACTAAATTCAGTAATGTGGATGAAATTGAAGCACATTTTATTACGACCCTTGGAAAGACGACTGCAAGCCGGTTTTTCCCCGGAAATACAGACACCATTCGTTTTACGACCGCAGACCTGGCGCCTGTAGGACCGCACAATTCTGTAACCTTATATCTCACCTTCTATAAAAACAATATACAGGTCATTAATGGCAATAATTATGTTTTTCAGACAGCTTATATGCTAAGAAAAAACGGTATAAAGTACAATTAGGTGGACCGTCAGAAAAGAGTTCTTTTTATTCTGTTGCTGGTTTTCGGAGCAAAAATTTCATCGGCTGCAGAGGATGACAGTACAATAAAAAGCCTCAAAAAAGAGCTGATACATTCGGGAGGAATTTATAAAGGCTGTAGCGGCAGCAAAATTATATTTAAAAGATTCCGGAAGTTTGAATATATAAAACTTTGTCACCCGGACCTGTCAACCAGTCATAGCTACAGAGGTTGCCGTGATGTAATATATGGTCAGGAAGTTTCTGTATACTTCGGAAAATGGAACGTGCGAAATGACACAGTGTATATAACTGTGAGACGTCACAGAATTTACAACGCCTATAAATATAAAAGACTACAGGATTACAGAAGATACTTTAATCTTCGCCCCTTTCGCAAAAGTGTTTGCAAATTTCGCGCGCAAGAGGTCTACATTTATAGTGATGGGAACTTTGATTGTGTCAGCGGCTGCAGATTATTAAATTATTAGACATTCTATCAAACACTCTTTAAAACATCTCACCTGCCGTTATCCTGCATGCAATAAAATCAAACCAAAATCGTTTGTGTTATATCTAACCCAAACCGGCATGCTCACGAAAAATAGATTACCCCTATTAATTTCTCTGGTTATTTGCATTGAAATCGTGATCTATTGGTGGGCATACCGGACCTCCACAGTAGAAAAGAGTAATTTTTTCGCCATAGAATCAGATTTTATTTTCGACAAATGTGCCCGCAATTCAGGGAGGGTGTCTTCAGCACTTAACCTGGTAATCCTGCTCATGATAGGTTATTTTGGACTCAAGCGAATTTATGTTGATCACGTCAAAAAAGATCAATTCCGCGTTTTGATAACGCTATTTGCCGTCAATCACCTGGTTCACTTTTTCTTTGTTTTTCAGACTTTCAAGCATCATACAATGGCACTTAACATTTCTGAGAACCTACATGGCTTCCTTACGTTTATGTCGGTTCTGCTTATCCCGGTAATTTTATGGACTTCAAAAAAACTGAACAGGTTACTTTACGTTTATATTATCCTGCATGTATTCAACGTTAGTTATTTCATTATGGAAACGTTCTATAACAAAATAAAGCCTGAGAAACCAGCTTATCATAACCAGTTTGGAATAGTGGTAACAACGGCCGCCTGTATTTACATCGTGTACAGGGTTTTTCGCGAATACAAATTAAATTCAACTGCGGGGGAAAAACTTCATCCCGACATTCAGTGACCGAACAGTATTTTAAAGCCCTAGGCTGAGGGAATAAAAACGACATGTACAGGTTTGCTACCATAAAATCTTCTAATGAAGCCTCAGTGGCTAAACTTTTAGCAGAAATACGTATTTTTTAAAAAACGGCGGCTTCTGCATCTCAGCCTGAGGCAAGCAAATCGGCATTTAAACCAATAGCATTAAAGACTGATGAAGCATATTACTTGTCTCTTTTTACTATTAACAGTCTCACTGTCCACTGGGCAAATTTCCATTGGAATTAAGGAGAGTAGTGCAGATCATACGCCGAAAAATGCTCTAGCACACAAGACGGATTCCGTTAATGTAGCAGACTCTGTCGGCTGTGATGCAATGTGGTAAAGCCTCGGAGTGACGGTATCATATTTTACTTTTAAAATTACGTGTAGAAACCGTCCCTCTGAGGCGCATTACCGCGTGTGAAAAAGCGCTGAAGAGTCCCCTAAAACTACACACAAATATCCGTGGTTAATACTTTGCTTAAACACGGGCTTCTGTTTTTTTCGTCGGCGGGAATTACCCGGGTTATTTTTCAAAACAGTAAAATATTTTTCCTCGCCTGTAATTCGTAACAGGATTTTAATATATTTGTTTACGACGTGTACTAAGCTATTACAACACAATCGAACTAACTATTATTTGATCAAGAACCAAAAAAACAGAACATGAAAAAAATCTACAAATTATTTTCAGGCGTAAGACAGGGAATCCTGGCGCTTACATTAACCGCATCGGGTGCAGCCTTCTCACAGGCATCGTACACCTATAATTTTACGGGCAGCATGCAAACTGTAACACTGCCGCCTGGTAAGTGGAGCATTGAATGCTGGGGCGCTAACGGCGGATCCATTACAACATTAGGAGGCCAGGGGATTGGTGGTTATTCAATCGGCAAACTGCAGACAACAGGACAAACAACACTTAACGTGTTCGTAGGTGGTCGCGGATTTCCGGCAACAGGAAGTTCTTCCTCAGCAGGAGCAGGTGGCTGGAATGGCGGCGGAGGTGGTGCTGCTATCGGACGTTCAGGTGCTGGTGGCGGAGGTGCTACAGATGTCCGCGTAGGTGGAATTGCAGCTACAGACAGGATCATTGTTGCCGGTGGTGGCGGTGGTGCTGCTTATTATGGCTCAACTCTTAATTTTTCTTTGGTAGCGCCTGGAGGTAATGGCGGCGACGTAGTGGCTCAGAAAGGAAGCGTTATCAGTAGTGCCGGTGTTATTACTGTTGGTGGTGGTGGCGCAGGAGCAAACGGTGCAAATCCTGGTACGGCAACCTTCATTCTTTCTAACGGCACTGCTACCGGTGGTGGTGGTGGCGGATCAAGTGGCGGTTCAATAGGACAACAAGGCGTTGGTGGCGGTGCAGGTGGTGCTGCCGGACCAAGCGGAAGTGGTTCTACAGGTAGCACTGCGGGCGGCGGCGGCGGATATGCCGGTGGTGCGGGTGGTGTACAAAGTGGTAACCAGGGTGTAGCCGGTGGCGGCGGTTCAGGCTATATTGGTGGTGTATCTAATGGTACAACTACTATGTTTGGTCAGCCAGCTTATGTGTCAAGTCCCGATGCTACAGGACAAGGAGTTGTTATTATTAAGGAATTGTGTTCGGTGCAGGCTTTCGCGTCAGCATCAAATTCAATCAGCCCTGAGATCTGTCCGGGTGAATTCGTTACACTGTCTTCCAATGCCGTGGGAAATTATTCATGGAGTACAGGGCAGATGACCAGCTCAATATCGGTGTCGCCATCGGTAAACACGACTTATACAATTACCGGTACCGGTTTATTAAATTGTACGGAAACAGCTACCATAAGTGTAAAAGTAAACTATGGCCCAACAGTAAATGTATCGGCAAGCAATACACTTGTTTGCATCGGCGAGTCGGTTACTCTTACCGCAACCGGGGCAAACAACTATCAGTGGGCAGGCGGTCCGGCAACAGCGCAATATACTTTTATAGCAACCACTGCAGACGTATATAGTGTAACGGGAATGCATAGCCTCAATAGCTGCACAACAGAAGTTTCAATTCCAGTCGGCATCGTTGTACCAAACGTTACGTTCCCTAGCAATACCGTAGTATGTGCAGGTGGCACGGTAACACTCACCGCTTCGGGAGCTGATCTTTATAGCTGGAGCGGCATCTCTACAGGGAATAACGGCACATTTATATTTCAACCAGTTGGAACAACCACGTTGTCGCTGGTGGCAACTACACAATCCATGACAACGAGTTGCCCGTTAACTCAAACATTTGTGGTAAAAGTGAATGCTCTGCCAACGCTTACTGCAACAGCAGAAAGTGAGGTGACTTGTACAAAACAATCGAACACCCTGGTTGCAACCGGCGCACAGACATATACCTGGTCGAACGGAAAAACCGGCGATAACACAGTAGTAACGCCGACCGTGAGCACCATCTATACGGTTACAGGTACCGACCTTAACGGGTGTATCGGTAAAGGTCAGGTGTATGCTATGGTAAGCAGTTGCACCGGAATTGAAACACTAACCGAAGGAAAAAATGGATTCGAATTGTATCCAAATCCGTCACAGGGAACGTTTACTCTGAAGTCTGATGCGGCAACGGATCTTCTATTGATAAATCAGCTGGGCCAGCAGGTACAGACTGCCACACTGAATGAAGATAACGGCTTCTCACAACAGGTAACTGATCTCAAACCGGGAATCTATTTTGTAGTACCTGTCAAACCAGGTACAGGCCACATCCGAAAGGTCATCGTACAATAAAAAAGCAAATTAAAAAGGCTGTCACACCGACAGCCTTTTTTTTTGGCACACATGAGTTAAATAGCGGGAGAACAGTAGGCGCAAATAGAGAATCTAACCAGTTTTGGTTTGAAGTTAAAAGCACTACATTTGTACATACCAACCCAAAAAAAGAATGAAAACTAAACCATTAGTTGCGTGTGCAACTATCGTCACACTTACCGGTGGAATATTTTCGTTTGTGATCCGCGGTAAAAAGAAACCTCTAACATCGCGCTTTTTTGACTCTGTGTTTAAAAAAGAGGTCAAGAAAGGATTTCTCATTGTTTACGGGTTCGGCATATCCATCCGTTTGTTATCCGAACACTTGATTTTTCGAATGGACTCTATCTATTGATTTAATAATTATAAAAAATCACATATGAGCACATACACCCAAATTCTCTATCAACTTGTTTTTTCAACAAAAATGAGATTGCCCACTTTACAAAAGCATGGCCGAGAGCAGCTATTCGCATATATCACGGGGGTTTTGAGTAATAAAAAATGTCATTGTTACAGGGTCGGCGGTGTTGAAGATCATATCCATATTATGACACATATACATGTTTCCCAAAATGTGGATGCGCTCATAAAAGATATTAAGCTCTCCACTACGTCTATGATAAAATCTGAAAAATTACTCCCTCACTTCGGTGGATGGCAGGAGGGTTATGGGGCATTTACCTACGCTATAGGAGCAAAAGAGAATCTGATCAGATATGCTATGAACCAGGAAGAGCACCATCGAAAAATAACTTTCAGGGAAGAATATATAGCATTGCTTAAAGAGCATGAGATCGAATTTGACGAGAAGTATCTCCTGTAGGGATTTGTTCAACCCCTCCGGGGTTGGACGGTCCTGGTGCAACCGTACCTAATTTGAATTGAACCCCTTCGGGGTTCGTAAATAAAACTCAGCGTAATCACAAGTCCGGGCGATACTTGAGCAGACCCCGAACCGTACCAAATTTGAGTTCAACCCCTTCGGGATTCGTAAATAATATTGACCGTAATCACAAGTCCGAGCGGTATTTGAATAGACCCCGAAGGGGTCTAACTCAAATAACCGCAGTACTCCACACCCATAAGCAACCCCGGAGGGGTTGAAAAGTTCCTCGCTTTTATAATGCCGAACGATCACCTCAGTTAACCGACCGAACTTTGTTCAACTGCCACGTGCTTCTGCATCCCGAGATCGGAGGCCTTCCTGCCTTACTTCACCAGCATGACCTTTGTTGTCTCCACCATATCTCCGATTGAAACCTTTAAGAAATAGACACCGGTGTGCACACTATCATTCAATTCAATCACCTCGTCAAAATATGTCTGACCGGCAGGCATTACTTTGTAATAGTAAGAGTTGGCCATCAGATCCAGCAGCTCTATCACCACTTTTTTACTGTCATCGTTGGTGGGCGGCATGTGCAGCTGCAGCATGAATTTTCCGCTGTTGGGATTTGGAAATACTTTAAGTACCAGTGAAGAATCTTTTTGCTCTGATAATCCTGTCACCTGGTCTTGTGCCCGCACTGTATCTGTGGAGGAACATTTTTCAAACGAAACATTTGTGGAAGGCGACCAGTCAACACAACTTCCCTGCATGATCTTTACCTGGTAATTTCCTTCCCGTTGCAGTTTTAATATTGCGCTGTTCGCACCAGGAATGATCCTGCCGTTTCTTTTCCATTGATACAGGTAACCATCCACAGCCGGTGCCTGCAGAAGGTTAGAACTGTCGCTGCAGAATTTTTCGCGATTAGCAGTGATCACAGCAGTAAGTTTATTTGTTTCAGTAACCTTTGTAATACGGGAGCTCAGTGTGTCATCACCATCGATGATCATAACCTGGTAGTTTCCGGCTGACCGCACTGTGAGCTCAGCAGCATTCGCATCGGCAAGAATGGTATGATTTTTTGTCCAGACATAACGTGCTGAAGAATCAGGATAAGCAAGAGATAACTTTACAAATCCGCCTGTGCAGAAAGTTGCACTGTCACCTGCAGCCAGCGAAGGTGCTGCCATACGTCCCTGCGTAGCGGTCTGGGAGATCTTTACAATGTAGATATCCGTGTTATCCCAGGCCGATAAAGTAGTACTTCCGAAATTAGAGGCCGAGCGGTAACAACCCGATCCCAGCACATTTCCCGACGGATCGGTGGCAACAGATAATCCTTTTTCAGCGTCGGTACCTTTTGGAGATTTATCCACTCCCCCACCCGCTCCGAGCGCCCACCTGAAATTTCCGGACTTATCGAAAGAAGCAAAAAACACTTCCGACGAGTCCACACCTGTTAAGGTTTTGGTTCCGAATGTTGCGCTGAATCCATAATCACCGGTAATGATCACGTTGGAACTGGCGTCCAACGCAACCGCACGTGACTCGTCATCATAATTTCCGCCTGCTCTTTTCGCCCACTGTAAACTTCCGTAGGTATCGTAACGGGCAACAAACACGTCTGCACCCTTGATAGCGGTAAGTGTGGTAGAGCTAAATGCAGCTTTGTACCTGAAAGATCCCGTAACAAAAACACGCCCGCTGTTATCCGTTTTTATACCGCGACCAAAATCATCGTATTGTCCCCCAGCCCGTTTTACCCAGATAATACTTCCCGATGAATTATACTTCGCTATAAAAGCGTCTTTTGAACCTGCGCTTGAAACTGAAATACCGCTGAAGTTGGCAGTGCCGCTAAACCAGCCCGTTACGTAAACATTCCCGGCATCGTCGCTGCTGATGGCAGCACCCTCATCGCTACCGCTGCCACCAGCTTTTTTGAACCATTGAAAAACTCCGGCTGCTGTGTACTTTGCCACAAAAATATCTTTGCCTCCGTAACCTGCAGAATAAACACCGGCAAAATTTCCACCATCTTCATACTTGCCGGTGAGGTAAATATTTCCGTTGGAATAAGAAATACCATAGGCCTTATCGCTCTTGCTGCCGCCGCCTAATTTACGGGCCCATTGAAGCGTGCCGCTCCCGTTGTACTTTGCTACAAAAATATCGTTGTCGCCATTACTTGTCAGAGTTACTCCCGGTGTAAACGTAACAGTACCTTCCATTTCACCTGCTATATAAACATTTCCTTCCGGGTCAGTTGTCAGGGCGTGAGCGTAGTCGCCGGTTGGGCCTCCTGCAGTGCGCACCCAAAGAATGGATCCGGAGGGAGTATATTTTGCAACATAAATATCATGGTTACCCGCACAGCCCACGGTGATCCCGCCAAAGTCGGCATTCATCTCATACTTGCCGGCGATGAACACGTTTCCGGAAGCATCGGAGCCAATGGCATGACCAAGGTCGAAAGCCCAAAGACCCGCGCGTTTTGCCCAGGTGAAGGATTGTGACCTGGAAATAAAAGAAAACAGGATAAAAAAAAGTGCAAGACGTAAAGATCGGTTCATGGTTAAGAGGCTGTTACCGTAAAAGTACAGCCACCCGTCCCGTCGAAGAGGAGATTATCGATACATTGGAAAATTTATACGGTAAGCGCCAAAGTCCTAAGGATCAAAAGAGGATGGATTTGGTCCGGATACTATCAGGATTTTATGATCAGGATCGAGGGTGTATGTGAGATCCAGCGGTACCGTGCAGTTACCAGTTTTTTCCATCCTTCGTTACTAAGCATTACAAGGTCGTATTGCTTAAGGAATTCCCTTCCTATCTTCTGCTCTTCCAGCATTTTTGTATTTGCGGGAAATTCGTTGAGCAACGAAAATATCTTTTCCCGGACATCATTATGATCTTTCAGCTGTGCACCCATATCCAGCAGGTTAACGTTCACCGGACCGTTTTGCAGCAGACGCCGCGCATATGGAAGCACCGCAGCATCTCTTTCGTCACAAAATAAAATGAGAATATTTTCTACTTTCTCAATTCCATGATCTACCATGATCCCGACGGGAATCTGGGAAGCGCGCATAACATATTTAACCTTTTCATCAAACAATGAGCGGGCAAATAGTTTTTCTCTTCCTGTAGCAGCTTCATATAATCGCGAAGGATTAAACAGCCTGGAAGTCGCGCCGAACAGCTTACCAAGGGCGGTGCCTTCAAAGATGGAGCGACCGATGCCCAGCAGCAATAAATTAAAATTACCCTGGTTGGCGGTTTCTGCAATTTCTCCCTGGATATCCTGCGATGGTTTAAAATAAAGGCTCACCGGCAATTTTAGTTTCTTCGCTTCTATTTTTATTGGCCTGAAACTTTCCTTCTCATACTCAATAAAATTGTACTGGTTAATTTCATTACTGGGCGAAAGGTGCATGGCGGTAACACTTGAACCAGCTTCCGAGCCCCGCACAAAACTATTTGCCAGGCGAATGAGAGAAACGCCTTTTTCAGGACTTCCGAAAGATACAAGCACATTAAACATATCGCTCCTCGGCATCGAAGGAACAAGAGTGGTGGGCATTTTCCCACGGAACACACGATTGATCAAAGTAAGAGCAGGAGCAGTCATAAAAGTAGTGAGCAATGCCATGATCACCATCATAGCGAAGATCTCGGGATTTAAAACACCAAGGTCGTAACCAATGTTGAGCACAACAAGCTCCATTAATCCCCGGGTATTCATAAGCGCCCCTATCATCAGGCTTTCGCGCCAGCTTTGTCCAACCAGCTTTGCAGCGGTAGCGCTTCCAACAAATTTACCTACAACCGCCACCCCGACGATCATAAAACAAGTTACCCAAAGATGTCCTTCATTTAATAAACCAATCTGCGTGCGTAAACCAGTAAACACGAAAAAAAGCGGCAATAAAAGAACAAGTGAAATATCTTCCACTTTCTCAATAAACAAATTCCTGAACTTTACATTGGCAGGCATAATAACTCCGGCCATAAAAGCGCCAAAGAGAGCGTGGATGCCAATGACCTCGGTGATGTAGGAAGAAATAAGAAGGGTAATAAAAAACACGGCCACCACCGGCTTGCTTAAACCTTCACGGTTAGAATATTTGTCGCCGATCCTTTTCAGGAACGGACGCACCAGGTTGAGCATAAAAAAAACATACACCACGGCCAGTACAATTATATATAATGCACTGATCATGGAACCGGCCTTTACGATGGCTATCACAGCAGCAAGCAGACACCAGGCAGTAATATCATCGGCCGCAGCGCAGGTAATAGCAATAGTTCCGATCTTGGTCTTCGACAGTCCTTTCTCCTGAACAATTCGCGCCAGCACAGGAAATGCAGTGATGCTCATAGAGATCCCTATAAATAAAGAAAAAGATAAAAAGCTGATGTTGGCAGGTGCAAAACTTCCATAAATAAAATACGCCAGAATTATCCCCAGTGAAAATGGAAAGATGATACTGGCATGACTTATTATCACAGCATCTTTTGCTTTGTTTCGAAGCACCTTAACATCGAGCTCCATTCCCACCACGAACATAAAAAGGATAAGGCCGATCTGGCTAAGGAACTGCAGGTTGGAAAGTCCCGCGGAAGGAAAAAGAAAAGAAGAGAATTCAGGAAAGAATGTACCCACAAAAGAAGGACCTAAAAAAATACCGGCAGCAATTTCACCTATCACCGTTGGCTGCTTTATCTTCTTACAGAGAAAACCAAAAACTCTTGCTACCAGAATAATGGTAATGATCTGCAATAAAAGGATAGCAAGCGGATGTGAAAGGTTGGTGAGCGAGGTGATGCCGAAATCCTGGAAGGCTGAATGCGCCGATTGGGCGGGAGCTACAGCAGTAAATGATTCCTGAGTCTTACCTTTTATAATGATCAGGTAAATGATCCCGCCAAAAAAAAGCAGCGTGAGCAAGTAGAACAAAATGTCTCTATACTTAGCGATGCTTTTTAACACGAGCTTTATTTCACCTGGTTAATTAGTTTCTGTAGGATATCAATGGCGCTTTTGCTGATAACAGTTCCAGGTCCGAAAATAAAGGATACCCCGGCTTTATAAAGAAAATCATAGTCCTGCTGCGGGATCACACCACCCGCAACGATCATAATATCGTCGCGACCGTAATTTTTTAGTTCTGCGATCACCTGTGGTACCAGTGTTTTATGACCTGCGGCAAGACTTGAAATTCCAAGAATGTGCACATCATTTTCAACAGCCTGTTTGGCGGCCTCTTTCGGGGTCTGGAAGAGAGGACCAATGTCCACGTCGAAACCCATATCAGCAAAGCTGGTGGCAATTACTTTTGCACCGCGGTCGTGGCCATCCTGACCCATTTTGGCAACCATAATGCGGGGACGCCTGCCATCCAGTTCTGCAAACTCATCTGCGAGCTGCCTGGCGCGTGAAAAATCCTTATCCATTTTAATTTCCTTGCTATATACTCCTGAGATCGAACGGATATTTGCCTTGTATCTGCCGTAAACTTTCTCAAGCGCAGATGAGATCTCTCCAAGCGAGCAACGCACTTCTGCAGCTTCAATTGCAAGTGCAAGAAGATTTCCATTCCCGTTTTGAGCCGCCTGAGTTAAAGCCTCAAGCGCTTTTTCAACTTTAGCCTGGTCGCGCTCAGAACGTAATTTTTTAAGACGCGCTATTTGCTGTGATCGTACTTTAGTATTGTCTACATCGAGGATCTCAATATGAGTTTCGTCGTTTACCTGGTAGCGGTTCACTCCAACAATAATATCAATACCGGCGTCAATACGGGCCTGCTTGCAGGCTGCAGCTTCTTCGATGCGCATCTTTGGAATACCGGTCTCGATCGCTTTAGCCATTCCACCGAGCTTTTCAATTTCTTCAATTAAAGTCCATGCTTTTTGCGCGATATCATTCGTGAGCTTTTCAACATGGTAACTTCCGCCCCATGGATCTACAACGCGACAGATCTCAGTTTCATGCTGCAGTACCAGCTGCGTATTGCGCGCGATCCTGGCACTGAAGTCAGTCGGCAATGCAATAGCTTCATCCAGGGCATTGGTATGAAGGCTTTGTGTATGTCCCATGGCAGCTGCCAGGGCCTCCACGCAGGTGCGGGTAATATTATTATACGGATCCTGTTCGGTAAGACTCCATCCGCTGGTCTGACAATGCGTGCGCAGCGCGAGCGATTTTGTGTTTTTTGGATTGAACTGTTTAACGATCTTGGCCCACAACATCCGTGCAGCGCGCATCTTGGCGATCTCCATAAAATGGTTCATGCCAATAGCCCAGAAAAAAGAAAGACGTGGTGCGAAGTTATCGATGTCCAGACCCGCATTGATACCAGTGCGCAGGTATTCCAGTCCATCGGCAAGTGTATATGCCAGTTCAATATCCGCGGTGGCCCCTGCTTCCTGCATATGATACCCGCTTATTGAAATAGAATTGAACTTCGGCATATTTTTCGAAGTGAATTCAAAAATATCGGCAATAATGCGCATGCTTGGAGCAGGAGGATATATATAGGTATTGCGCACCATAAACTCTTTCAGTATGTCGTTCTGGATAGTGCCCGACAATTTATCCATGCTGACTCCCTGCTCTTTTGCGGCTACAATGTAAAATGCAAGGATGGGCAATACTGCGCCGTTCATGGTCATTGAAACGCTCATCTGATCAAGCGGGATCTGATCAAACAGGATCTTCATATCAAGAATGCTGTCAATAGCAACCCCTGCTTTACCAACGTCGCCTTCCACTCTTTCGTTATCGCTGTCGTAACCACGGTGTGTGGCAAGATCAAACGCTACTGATAATCCTTTCTGTCCACCAGCAAGATTTCTGCGGTAAAATGCATTACTTTCTTCCGCTGTACTGAAACCTGCATACTGCCTGATGGTCCAGGGATTTTTCACATACATGCTGCTATAAGGACCGCGCAGGAATGGAGGAATACCCGCGGAAAATTTCAGGTGCTCAAGTTTCGACGCTTCATGCGGATCAACGGTAACGGGCATTTGAATCTGCTCGGCTGTTTCAAAAGAAACCTTTGAATCAGATCTTAAACCGTGGGATTTATAAATAGTATTTTCAAAGCTCTTTTTCATTTCACCAGCACGTTATCAAGTTCATATTGCAGGGCAGGATTACTAACCGGCAGGCGGCTGATATAATCCCTGGCTTCAGCGCTCAGATCAACTGCAGATTTATCATTCCTGAATTTATTAACTCCTATCACCTGTATCTTTCCTGCTTGCAGCTCCGCGGCTTTTTGCGCAGCCTGTTCAGAGATTGTTTCTGAAAAAACATTTTTGCCAAGACAGGTAAAATATCCGCCTTGTTTTTCAAAGCTCCTGAACTGCTCAAATGCCTTTTCTGCGATCTTATCAGTTATTGTCTCAATGTAATATGATCCGCAGGCAACATCTGCCATTTTATTAAAATAACTTTCTTCTTTCAGGATCAATTGCTGGTTGATAGCCATTCGTGACGAAAGCGTTCTTTTTTGCGGGAACAGGTAATCAAATTCATTTACGAGGAGCTCGTTGCAGCCCCCGGCCACAGCTCCCATGGCTTCAACCGTGCTACGCAGCAGGTTATTATAATTATCTGAAATTGTTTTATTGGTGAGACTGGTTTCAACAATTATGTGCAGATCATTATCGATACAATATTCCTTTTTTAAGATCTCCCACAGCCGGCGAATTGCGCGCAGCTTGGCTATCTGCACAAAAAAATCAGATGTCACACCTGTTTTTACTACAAATGCAGAAGAAGGCCAGCTTTTTTTTCCATTAAAATACCCGAGATATTCATTCAGCAAGGCACAGATGATAGCGACCTCGAAAAATGGCAGTGCTCCTGAAAGATGGAAAGGAAGAGTGTTAGCCGATGCAAAACGCAGATTTTTATTTTCAGTGTACCCTTCAAATTCACGACACCATACGTCAAGGTCGTTTGCATTATTAAGTGTTTGCGGAATAAAAGTGGAGTTCACTTCCGGCAAATACTGTTTGGTCTTAAGATATGTCAGTACCCGTGAGATATCCTTTGCCTCTTCTATAAAAGTTGAATGAATGTGCTGCAACTGGATATCGCTAAGCAGCACTTCAAGATCTTCAACGGCAACAGTTGTTGAAAAAGCTGTAGCGCCACGGTTAAGATCGAGCAACAGCTGTTTATTGTTTTCAGCTGCGAAAATTCCGCTGGTCTTTACGCAGATCTCCCAGTCGTTGTGTACAAATGCAGGTAAAGGTGTTTCTTTCAGATCTTCAACAGTATAGAAAGGAGCAATATCGAACCCGTTCTCATTGTGCCATGTGAGGGAGTCCGGCGATTCACCCTTAAGATCTTTCACCAGCTGGTTTTTCCAATCGGCAGCGGTTACGGGATTAAATTCAGAAAATAATGAAGACATTTTAAAAACTATTTGAAACGATCAGAACTTCTGACCTACTTCTTTTTTGATATACTCCAGGGCTACATCGTTTGGCAGCTTTTTGCCCAAGTTAGAACTGATGTTCAGGATCATCATGGCCAGCTCGTTCCCGGGCTTGTCATGAGCAATCTTTGTTGATGAAATATTGATCAGCTTTATGATCTCCTCCTTGGTGGTTTTCACCAGCTCCCATGCACCATAGCTAACATAGATCTGTTGCGAGATATTATGTTCGTACTCAGTTTTGATGGTTTTAATAAGCTCCTGGTGCAGCTGCTGCGCAGTCATACCGTGCTTATTGACCCTCACCACAAGAGTGTCGGGATGGATCCTTTCGAGAAAAATAACAATCCGCTCGTAAGCCTGTAACCGTAGCGGGGTCAGTAAATTCTGGCTGTTCTGGCGCATCTCGTTTGTACGGCGACTATCTTCATTCTCGAGAAAACGTTTTGAAGTAAAAAATATGGCAATAAATACCAGAGCCGCAGGTAATATGATCTTCAGGATCTCAAAAAAAGGGTCCATATAAAGGAATTGAATGCCCTAAATATCGGATTTTTTAACGGAATTAGAGTCCGGCTCCTACACGAATTGCACGAATTACACAAATAGTGCGTTAATTGGCAGCCTCCTGCTGAACAGGTCAATTAGTGAAGAATTACACTAATTAGTGGATTGTTATTTCGAGTTATTTTTCCTACAAACCAAACGCGCCAGCCCGCTCATTGATCTACAGGATTGCCGTGTGAAATTGGGTAATTGTTCCTTTTAAGATGTAAAAAATGACCCGAAAGCAGGACGTTCCACACAGAAATCGTAAATCGTCAATCGTAATTTTTGAACAGTTGCAAGACGCTGTTAGACCATCATTCCCATTCTCTTAAAGAAAATGTAGTCGCTGCTTACCGGTTCGATACCGGAAGAACGGAAATCGAGGGAGATCTGTCCCCGGTGATAGGTAGAGTGGTTTACGACGTGGAAAAGGATGTCTTTGACCGTATTTTTAAAAAGGTCGCCCTTGGTGGTGGTATACTGCACCTCGGTGTCGAGCTTATACTTTTTCAGGATCTCGAGGGAGTCCTCAAAATTAAACTTGTCGATCTTGGCCAGATCTGAGTTATTGTGAATATACCATACACCCGCCGTACTTTCTTTATTTTCGATCCTGCTGTTCCATACGTGCTGTGCGTTTAAAACATGATTCATGAGCTTAACCGCGCTTTCCGGCACATTCTCCTGGTTGGCCACAAAACTTTCGATGAACCTTTGGTTCATATAATGGCTGTACTCAAACAGCTCTTTAAAAAATGGATCCATAGCATGTGGTATTTTTATTAAAGCTCTGCCTTTTTTAGATAAAGCGCAATTGTAAGAATATGGATTTTTTTAAGTACCTTAGCTCTGCTACGCCCGACATCTATACGACAAACGTCTCATTATTGCACAAACTGAAATGAAACAATTTCTAACAGGTTTCACCACTTTCTCCCTTTTGCTCTTAACTTTTATCTCAAATGCCCAGCAGGTTCAGGTCACTCTTGCAAATGCCAGTGATTTGCGCATGGACTCAGTAATAGTTAATGACAGGTACGTGGGAACCTTGAATGCCAGCAGCGATACCACCATATTTTACAAGGAACTGAGAACTGATACGAGCTATCCCACTGTAAAAGCAAATGCACAGATTTTGGGCGGACTTAGAATTTCTACACCAGAACTTTTGCCAGAGTGCGGTACAATGATTCGTATCGAAACTGATGGAACGTATAAACTGAATCTGAAAGTACTTCAAAACACAACAGGACCATACCTGTATGTAGAGTATATACAATAATTGCATTTATAGCACGGGTAATTGCCAGGCCGGTTTAGGTTCAATTAGTTTTCTCCTTACCTTCCGTGCACACACCGAATCCCATTAATGATTCAAAATTATGGCCGAACCATTCTGGAAATTTAAGTTCGATGATTCCAGCAGCTTTATCGACACATTTGATGAGGCTCCTTTCTGGAGTGCTGCATTCGGACTTTTATTGTTTAAACACCTGAAAATAAAAAAATATTCCAGGGTGCTGGATCTCGGTTCAGGTGCCGGGTTTCCCCTGTTTGAATTAGCAGAACGATTGGGAAAAAGCAGCCAGTGTTACGGTTTGGACCCCTGGAAAAATGCAAATGAACGGGCAGGAAAAAAACTGAAGAATTATGATGTCACAAATGTGAGCATTATCGAAGGTTCCGCTTTGTCAATGCCATTCGATGATAATAGTATCGACCTGATCGTTTCTAACCTGGGTGTGAACAATTTTGAAGAACCAGTGAAGGTGATTGAGGAATGTTGCCGTGTGATGAAAGCCGGAGCCACGCTTTCGCTGACAACAAATTTAAACGGACACTGGAAGGAATTTTACGACGTGTTTGAAAAAACCTTGAGCCGATGCGGAAAACCGGAGCAGGTAACTCAATTACAGCTTCAGCAGGAACATCGTGGCAGTGTACAGTCTGTGCGTGAGCTGCTCACAAAAGGCAGACTGAATGTGGTCAAATGCGTTGAAGATCAAATTGAAATGAGGTTTGCGGACGGGTCGGCATTTTTAAATCATCACTTCATAAAGGTTGGCTGGCTATCGTCATGGCAGGCGCTAATTGCCGAAGCCGAATGGGAATACATTTTTACGGAGCTTGAGAAAGATCTTAATTCGTACGCGGAACAAATAGGTGAGCTTAAGCTGACTGTGCCGATGCTTTATATAGAAGCAAAAAAATAGTTTTATCAGCTTATAATATCCAAACACCTCATACGTTATTTTAGCAAAAATGTGGCCCCCTGTATCCGTTTCGTGTTCCAGGTTCCAGGTTCCAGGTTGGAGCAAGGCAAAATGCTTCAACTACGACAGATTAGCAAACGAGAAACACGAAACTCGAAACACGAAACTCGAAACAGCAAATGAATTGGATCCCCCACCCCTTAAACCTGCATGGTAAAAAAATCACTCTAATACCTTTGGAAGAATCACATTTCGAAGAGATTTGCTTACTTGCACAGGAAAAATTGATCTGGCAATTTCCCGTGATGGAAGTGGATGGAAGCAACAGGCAAAACATGCTGAAAAGTCTGCGGAATAAACTGGTGCAGAGAGATGCGGGCGAATTCTATCCTTTTTCAGTGGTGTTGAACGGATCGGGTAAAATTGTTGGAAATACCATGTACTGGGCTCTGAATCCTGCTTACAGAAGCCTGGAGATCGGCACTACCTGGTTTCATCCTGATTACTGGGGAACGGGTATCAATACGGAATGCAAATACCTGATGCTTACCTATTGTTTCGAAGTTTTAAAAACGATCCGTGTCCAGATAAAGGCATCTCACCATAACCTGCGGTCGCGCGCGGCAATTGAAAAAGTTGGATTTACCTTCGAAGGGATCCTGAGGAATGATAAAGTGCTCGAAGATGGTTCATTCAGAACCGCGGCGTATTACAGCATTATTCCTGACGAATGGGAGGAAGTAAAAAAGAATCTTAAGAAAAAATTACCTGTATAATGGAATTCACTTATCGGTCAGCAACCAAAAATGATGTAAATGCGGTGATGTTACTGGGACAAAGATCCTACGGTAAGTACCTGCCATTGCTCACACCCGAAAACCAGCAAAAACTGATGACCAATCTTGCTAATAAAGAGAATGCCATCTCTTTAATAAATGATTCAACCAGCTTTTTATGTGAAGCCGAAGGGAGGATCGCCGGAATGGCTTATTTGTTTTCTAGTGGCAAAGGCTGGGAGTTCTTTCCTCCTGAATGGTCGTATATACGTATGTTAGGTGTAGACCCTGAATTTGAGGGACGCGGCATTGCCCGTGCTCTCACCGGCAAATGCATCGAACATGCCCGTCGCACGAACGAAAAAACGCTGGCACTGCATACTTCAGAGAAAATGAACGCAGCACGGCATATTTATGAGTCGATGGGCTTTAAGGTTCTCAAAGAGCTGGAACCACGGCTGGGCATGCGGTACTGGTTATATACACTCGAGTTGTAAAATAAAAACCGATGGTAAGTTCTGTTGGAGGGAAGCTGCTCCTTCACAAGTATTTAATAAATTGCATCTGCAATAACTTCACTTGATCACATTCAAAACAAAACGACTCACTTTACGTGAGGTCCAGGCGCAGGATCTTGAAGACATTCATCGTCTCAATAGTCTGCCTCAAACCGATGAGTATAACACACTCGGGATTCCCAAAGATATTAAAGAAACAGCCTTGCATTTTCAAAGATGGACCACTCATCTGCCAGGGGCAGAGAGGACCATCTTTGTTTTTCACATTTCCGATGAGCAAAATAGGTTTGTCGGATTATTCGGAATAACCTTAGGCAAACCCAAATACAGGAACGCCGAGATCTGGTATAAGATCCATCCTGATCACTGGAATAAAGGTTTGGCTACAGAAGCAGTTAAGAGCGCTCTTGATTTTTGTTTTAATGACCTCAAGCTTCACAGGGTGGAAGCCGGCTGCGCAACCGGCAATATCGCATCCTATAAAGTGCTTGAGAAATGCGGGTTCATAAGGGAAGCGCATACAAGGCAATTATTACCGGTTCGTGGAAAATGGCTGGATAACTTTGGTTACGCCATTCTTGAAAATGACTATTTTAACCAAATCAAAAATTCATCATGAAACACAGGTTTTTTCTTGCTTCCTTTCTCATCACCTTCCTTATACAACCGATAAAAATCGTTGCGGCAAACCCCGATAGTCTTGACATTAAGATAGGTCAGATGATCATGATCGGCATCAACGAACGCACCCAGGTAAAAGAAACCGATGCGCTCATTTCGGAGCTTAACAACCACAAAATGGGAGGGATCATTCTTTTTGAAAAGAACATTAATCCTTCCAACTCAAAATCAGAATTAAAGAAGTTGATAGCCACCTTAAAAAGCGCTGCCCCAATTCCGCTGCTGGTGAGCATAGATGAAGAAGGAGGCATTGTGCACCGGTTAAAAGAAAAATACGGGTTCGTTTCTATGCCTTCAGCTGCGGACCTTGGACGAATGAACATTGCGGACACCACTTTATTTTATAACCGTCGTCTTGCAGCACAGCTGGCCGACCTTGGGATAAATTTTAACTACGCCCCTACCCTCGACCTGGCCATCAATCCCAATAATACAGTGCTTGTAAAAAGAGGCAGGTGTTTTTCGCGTCGCGAAGAGATCGTTTCGAAACACGCATTATTATGCATCCAGGCTCACCACGAAAACAATGTAAAAACCATTTTAAAACATTTTCCGGGACATGGAAGCTCGGCGGGCGATTCGCACCTGGGCATTGTGGATGTAACGAATACCTGGAATTTTGAAGAGCTGATCCCTTACAACAATATTTTACTGTCAGGCAAATGCGACGCGATCATGACTGCCCACATCATTAATAAAAACTGGGATGAATCCTCGCTCCCTGCAACATTGTCGCATAAGGTCATCACAGGCATGCTGCGCGGGATGCTGCAATTTAAAGGGGTTGTTTTTTCAGATGATATGCAGATGAATGCCATTGCCCAGAATTACGGTTTTGAAAAAGGAATTGAAATGGCCATTAATGCCGGCGTTGATATAGTGATGTTTGGCAACAATGTGAGCAAGGATGTAAAACCGGTAACCGCAAGCGATGTGCACCAGATCATTAAAAAACTGGTGAAGAACGGATCGATCTCTCAGGCCCGGATCAACGAATCGTATGCGCGCATCATTCGTTTAAAAGAAAAAACGTTTGCAGAGGCGAATAATTAAAATGATAAACGGTTTTTTTTCGGATTGCCACGCACCAGCAGATCGCTTCACGCGATGCTCGCGAAGACGCTCTTAGAGTGTCGTCGCAATCCCCAAGAGCGTCTTTGCGAGGGCGCTTCGGCGTGTATTACATAGCGCCCGCGGCAATCTGCCTGTGCGGTGGCGACGGAAATAACCGAGCTACTAAAATCAAAGATCTTCGAATAAATCCCTCCATTCAGGATTCATGGCCTCTATCAATGCAATTTTCTTTTTTCTGGAACCAGCTTTTATTCTTTTTTCGTTGTATATAGCTTCCGTAATTGTCATGTATCCATAATAATACACCAGCTTATGTAATTTATATCTGGCTGTAAATGAATCAGGATAAAAATCAGTTTTATGTTTATAAACCCGTCCTTTTAAATCAGATGTCACCCCCGTGTATAAGGTAGTATTTGTTGCATTTGTCATTATGTAAACACCACCTCCCTTTTTCATGAAATGAAATTAAGAAATTAACTGTGGTCAGGAAATAGGATATTATGGCAATGCAAAACTACTCGCTAGCAGATCTTTTTGGTTTGCCCGACGACACACCTAACCGATGCGCGTCTTTGCGAGGGCGCTTCGGCGTGTATTACATAGCGCCCGCGGCAATCTGCC
>CBIHOL010000053.1:0-32107 GCA_966211905.1 uncultured bacterium | reverse complement strand
GAACAAGCTTTATACTAATAAGATCTTACTGGAAAAATAAAATGAAAAATCTATTTACACTTTCAATCCTGTTGTTCGCTGTCACTTTCAGCAATATATCAGCCCAGACCACCGCAATGGATTTTAATCGGAAAGATTGCAATGGAGTGCAGCGTCATTTATTTGCAGATTTAGACTCTGGCAACGCTGTGATTATAGAGTATTTTATGATCAACTGCGCACCTTGTCCTGCGGCGGCGCAGTATTTAAAGTCAATGAAATCTAATTTACTTTCACAGTATCCAGGAAAGGTAGTTTCATACGCAATTGCCTTTAACAATACCTATTCTCAAGCCGTAGTAAATAACTGGGTATCAACAAACGGCTTGAACGTGATTCCAATGGATTCCGGTGCAACGCAAGTGGCATATTATGGTGGGATGGGAATGCCTACAATAGTAATTCTTGCTGGCAAGTCAACACATAGCGTACTGGGTGCTCCTTATATTGGATTCAATAATAGTGATACAACAGAAATGGCTACCAATATCAGAAACTACCTGAAAAGCTCAGTGCCGACAAACACTACAGGTTTAAAGGAGAATCAGTTTGCAGTGAATCTTCAGGTATTTCCCAATCCGGCCAGTAAAGAGATTTCAATTTCCTTTTCAACCGCAGATATGACTGATGTGAATATTTATGTTACTGACATAAATGGTAAGGTTATAAAAAGTGTTGGAAAATCTTCATCTCAAGTAGATGTGCGGAAGACTATTGATATTAGTGATATTCCTTCAGGAACTTATTTTGTCAATGTGCAGTCTCAAGAAAAAATAGCTACAAGAAAAATTACAGTTTCAAATTAATGAAAGACAGTTCTAGTTACTCAATGAGTTTGATCAAAGGAACAGTTGTTCCTTTTTTCATTTATTTTATATCGGTGGGCGATGTATTCGCGCAAAACGCATTATTTATTCCTGATACTTTAACCGGGCCATCGTTAACCTTAACTGCGCAGACTGGCACTAGACAATATTACGGTACAAACAACACTCCTACATATGGTTATAATGGCAATATACTTGGTCCTACCTTGCTATTGAATGATGGAGATAGTGTAACACTGAACGTCAAAAACACATTAAATCAACAGACTACAGTGCATTGGCACGGCCTTCACGTTGCTCCTCAAAATGATGGCGGGCCTCATCAGATAATTACTTCCGGCGCAACCTGGAGCCCATCTTTCAAAGTCAGGAACGAGGCTTCTACCTTCTGGTATCATCCACATGGAGAAGGCAAAACCGAAATCCAAATAACAAAGGGGCTTGCCGGAATGATTATCGTTAGGGATAATATTGAAAAAACATATACCCTTCCACGCAGGTATAAGATAGATGATTTTCCGTTGATTTTTCAGACCAAAGCCTTCGATGTACTCTATCAATTCGCCACTGCGAATCACGAAGACACTGTGGTAATGGTGAACGCTACGATAAAGCCATTTCTCCAGGTACCGCAACAAGTTGTTCGTCTTAGATTATTGAATGCTTCGTCTGATCGCACCTACAACTTCGGTTTATCAGATAATTCTAATTTTTATTTGATTGCCAGTGATGGAGGTTTACTTTCAGCACCATTCCAGACAAACCGGGTTCGGTTATCTACCGGTGAACGTGCTGAAATACTGGTGAATCTGAGCACTTATTCAGTAGGTACACAATTATACTTGAAAAGTTTTTCTTCTCAGCTACCACGTGGAATTATTGGTGCCGATTCAGTTGGAACTGCGTCCATTGTGATAGGCGAAGGATATTATTCGAATCCTCTGAACGGTGCTGATTTCAATTTATTAAGATTAGATATAGTTCCTCAGACAACAAACCCGGTGCTTTCAATACCAAGTTCGTTTTCCCCTAAAATCCCTTTATCTACCACAGGCGTGAATGCTAACAGGCGAATTGTATTTACTCCCGACACCATTTTAAGCGGGCAGGCGGGCAAAGTTGATGGACCTTTTTTTATGAATAATACGCCGTTTCACATGGATTCCATCAACGTCGTGACATTTCTTGATAACAAGGAGATATGGAAACTCGTAAATAAAACGCTGGTTGCGCACCCATTCCATATTCACGACATCCAGTTTTTTGTTTTAGATATTAATGGTGTACCGCCGCCGCCTCAGTACCAGGGATTGAAGGATGTTATCCTAATTCAGCCTGGAGATAGTTTGAGGTTTATAACACAATTCAAAACCTTTGCAAATCCTTACGTGCCATATATGTTTCATTGTCATTTACTCCACCATGAAGATGATGGAATGATGGGGACGTTTTTAGTGATAGATCCTGCGACGGTGGGACTTGCGGAGCACACATCGATTGGCCCCAGAATTTATCCTAATCCTTCGAAGGAGACATTGTATATCGATCAAATGTCTGCTGAAAATGTATCTGTAAGAATTTACGATAGTAATGGAACTCTCATTCTAGAAGATGAAGCCAACAAAACTTATAAAATCGACGTCTCGGCCTGGCAGCGTGGTTTGTATTTCCTTCAGTTGAATGAAGGAGGTGTAGTTCGCAACAGAAAAATTGTCGTTGATTAATAAACTTACTCCGCACTCTTTGTGAAAAAGCGATATGACAGTCCCGAAGTAATTTGGTGTTGAGACCCAATCTGAGTGCCATTTACATATTGGTAGAGAGGAGTCTCGTACATGACAAAAATTATCCACTTGCCTTTGCTGTAACTTATTTGGGGCGCCACAAAAACCTTACGGCTGCCCGTTGAGTAAACGTCAATGTTGTACAGGGCCAGCATGTCAACATTTTTATCATATTTCATTTTTGTAACAAGTTCGCCACGAAACTGTAAAGTCAGCACGATTTTCTTAAATACTGTTTGGCTGGCAAATAAACCTATGCTAGAATAGTCTCCAAATTTCATTCCAAGCGGATTCCATCCTTTCCGAATATAGAGTAGATTAGCAAAAGTTCTGAATTTCTTCTCTGTATATCCTCGGAAAAGAAAACCATAAAAAATGAAGTCGTTTGAGCCGCTGGTTGGCTGGATTGTTGGCGGGGAGGTTGTATAGTATTTGGCATTTGTTCGTGGATCTCTATACACAACAGTTGAGTCTTTGAACTTGCCAATGGGAATTTTCAAACCCATTCCAATCGTGAATTCGGTTTTTGTTTTCTCAGTGTTTCGAGTAAATATATTGTACCTCGGAAACAAGATAAGATCCGCAAAGCCACCTGATTTAACAGTATCGTTTCTTTCCAGACCGTATTGCGTCTTATTGATAAAATAACCTGATTCAATAGACATAGTAAGTTTTTCAGTTATACCGTACGCCATCCTTCCGTATAGATAATTACTATTCAGATTATCGAACAACGAAGCAGTGTCTCTGTCACCGACAAGAAATTTATCGGTACTAAAGTATTGGTGATTAATCGCAAACTCCATCTGCCTTTCCTGTAATACGCCCTGCGATGCGCCACCGGCAATTGGGCTGCCACTACCGCCAGAACAGCAACCCTGAGAAAAAATTGACTTTGAAAGTCCTATAAAAAACAATACAATTGCAAAACGCATAATTTCCTAAATAAAAAGACCAACAGGTTTTGTTGGTCTCCAGTTGCACTTTTCAAGAGCTAATGGGCGACAATCAACTTCTCCTGTATCATACTGTTACCTTCCTGAATGTTGATGAAGTATGTTCCATCATTCCAATCAGAAGTATTAATAAGAAACACATGCTCACCTATTGATAGTTGACCTTGCTTGATAGTCGTCATTAATTGACCAAGCACATTTACAACTTCAATTTTAATATCGGAAGATTTAGCAATTGAAATAGTTAGATTTGTTTTTCCTAAAGAGGGATTAGGGGCGAGCGATGACAAAACATTTGACTGTTTATTTTCAGAAATGCCGGTAGGAGCGGCAAGAGCCGCGGTAATACCATCTTTAATTCCATTCGCATCCACTGCTGGAGCATTCTTATTATAGTAAACCTTCTGGTCAGCACCAATTATCACAACCTTCGGCATTCCAGCGGCACCGTATGGATTCATACTTACTGTCTTACTGGACATTACAATCGCATCAGTAATACCATTTGTTGTACACCAGCTGGACAATGTTGTGCAGTTGGTGTTTGCGTAATCATCGACCAGGTAAAAAACAACCTTCCCAGGATTACCTGACAGAGCATTTTGAACTTCAGTCTGAACAGACAATGCTTCGTTGATACAATTGGCGCAAGGCATTACCCAGATTATGACTGCAACTTTTCCGGAATTCAGATCTGAGAAAAGCTCGTGGCTATTGCCGGAGCAGTCGTTAGCGGTCCAATTTGCTGCGGTCTGTGCGCTTAATCTCGCAGAGAGCGCCAGTATCAGGCAGATAAATGCTATTCTCATTGTTTAATGAATTTATGAGTTGATACAGAATTCTTTTCAGTTACTTCTATGAAATAGATACCTGGTTGAAGTAGATCTGTATCTAAAATAATTACGTTACCACCTACTTGTTCCTGTAGTTTGAGCTGTCCTGTCAAAGCAAAAACTTTAACCGACTTAATTTCAGATGTTGATTCAACTGTCACTTTCGATGTTGCGGGGTTCGGGAAAATATCAACATTCGCTGCCGTTGTGAATTCTCGTAACCCTACATCAGTCATTGTGGTGGCCATCATACTTATTGTTTGTGTATTCGCGGGAATACCTTTTTGATACATTCTAAAATCAGCCAAGGCAATTCCAGGATTTACAGAATCAGTCTTGAATTGCAAAGTGACATCAGTTGTTGAAAATGGAAGGATGTTAACTGTAACAGTATCGTCCGCTGGACTATGACACTGAATATAGCAATAGCAAACTGCCCAGTAAGGAGGAATATTTTTTTGAAATCGGTCTACAAAAACCTGAATAGGGGAACTGCTTGAATTAGAAAAAGTGATCGTTGACATGAACAGATCACTAGGGACACCTTTCATTGGACCTGGATTTCCATTAGCAAAACTCACGACTTTGTAGGAATAAGATTGAGCATTCAAGCCAAGTGAGATTACGAGGAAGAGTAGAAATAGTCTCATTTAAATTGCGTTTAATTTATACCAAATATACAAAATGAAAAACGCATAACCAACTGACCACTAAGTATCTACAATAGCGCGTGTTGGCTTATAATTTGCTGCTTTATGGTTGTAAAAACTATCAATCTATGGCAAATTACCACACCTATAAATCGTGCATCGACGCATGTTTGAATTGTTCTGCACTTTGTCACCATTGCGCGTCTGAGGACATCAAAGAAGGAAAGGACATGGCTCGTTGCGCTCAGCTTTGCATGGAATGCGCTGCTGTTTGCGAAGCTTGCGCTAAAGTTATGAGCCTTGGAAGTAATAATGTAAAAGATCTTTGTAAGGTCTGTTCGGAATTTTGTGACAGATGTGCTGAGGAATGTTGTAAACATAATCACGAGCATTGTAAAGAATGTTGCGATGCGTGTAAAAAATGTTCGGAATCTTGTAAAGCGATATGAAACGATTCTTTGAAGGCCGGTATTTTATTTTGATAGTTTGAGAATTCGGAAGGCGCCTCGCAACACTAAAGCAAACACAATCATTCCGACGATTAAATCCGGATATTTTGAATGAGAAAAATAAACTCCTGCACCCGCTAAAATTACCCCTAGATTTACCAATACATCGTTGCTTGTAAAGATCATACTAGCTTGCATGTGCGCTTCCTGGCTTTTGGAGCGTTGAAGCAATATTAATGAAACTGCATTTCCGATCAGTGCTAAAATCGAAATATAAATCATGGTAGTGAACTCCGGAATTTCTTCATAGCCGAAAAATCTTCGTAGAACTTCAATGAAACCAAGAATGGCAAGAGTTATTTGAAAATAGCCGCTGATTTTTGCAACACGCTTTTTCGCTTGAGCCAATCTTCCCACTGCATACAAACTTAAGCCATAAACAATGGCATCAGCCAACATATCCAGGCTATCAGCGACCAATCCCATAGAGTTGGAAATAAAGCCTGAAATAATTTCGACAATAAACAGTATAAGATTTATTAAAAGGACAATCCAAAGAAGTTTTTTTTCATCGCCGTGATTTTTAATAATCGGTTCATCCGTGTGAATTGAGCTTGAAAGCGTTGCCGCGAGGTTTAGACTAGATATCGCCTGATTAATTTCTTCACTACCACCGGTATGATAAACCGCTAATTCCCGATTTGGCAAATCAAAAGACAATTGTGCGATGTTTTGAAAGCTGCTAAGCTTCATTTTCACCATTTGTTCTTCAGCAGAACAATCCATTTTAAGAATTTTGAATGTCGTTTTGATCATTGATTGTAAAATTCCCCTTTTTTGCAACGAAAAGCAAAGATCCGCAATCCCTTTCTAATCGGTCCTTAACGTTGATTGCTACTGGTCAACTCCTCCATAAACCCTCCTTAACCTTTATTGACGCTCCTTAACTCGAACAATTCAGTCCCCATATCCTCCCAATATCATCCCCATATATAAATAGACACCCCGCCTGTTTTCAAGCGGGGTTCTTTCTCTTTACCCAAAAAAAAGAGAATAGTCAGTTAGATGACAGATTGAAAATAGGATTTAATCCAATTAAATCCTATAAAAATACATGTGCAGATACAAACGTAAAAAAACTGGACAGTCAATGCTTAACAATATTCACCTTTGGTGTATGGAAGGAATTTCTCTCATTGAAGGCAAAGAGCTTGAACAAATCAAAAAGCGTCTGGAAGCAATTGAACAAAATCAAATCGCTTTAATTAAACTGATTCAGCAACTGAATCCTATAACAGCCCATATCAATATTCCTGGTTACATTTCGATCCAGGATGCTTGTGAGAAATACAAAACGAGTCACGTTAACATAAATAATAAGCTAAAGGAGTTCAAAAAAATTAAAGGTCGCGAGATCGATAGGCTAAAGTCCGGTGTTTACCGCCTAATTAACGAAGTGGAACTTCAAGAAGCACTAAGGCTGAAATCTCCAACCCTGGATTGGTTAAGAAAAGTAGCCTAACTAATTATGAGGTAGACTTAATTCGATCTTTCATTTTTTTCCTTTAGGAATTCCAAAAATAGTCGAAATCAGCCATCCAATTTTCGTAACTGTTTATGTTAAGTGATTTTAATCATCTCCATTTCATTTGTGAAGGATAGCTATTAGCATATCTTTGCATAGTTAATCTATTTATAAATCATCTTTAATTAATAAGCAATGAAAAAACTAACCTTAGTACTTGTTGCCATTGGTTTCATTATCACCTCCGCAACAACAAAACTGTTCTCGGATGAGAAAGTAAGCAAAAGTGAAAAGTCAGAATTATTTTCGGACAAGCACAAAGCTTGCATTGATGCGTGTAACGTATGTATTGCGTCTTGCAAGAAAGTTGAAGCCATGTGTGCGAAGGAAAAAAACCCTAAAATGGCAGAGTGTGAAAAACTCTGTAAAGAATGTGTCACAGCCTGCACAGATGCTGTTACTGCCATGAAGGCCAACAGTAAAGATTGCAAAAGTAAATGCGATGAATGCGCGAAAGTATGCGAGAAATGCGCCAAGGAATGTGATAAGTTTGAAATGCCGGATTGCAAAAAATGTGCTACCGATTGTCGTGCAGTTGCCAAGCATTGTAAGGAAATGTAAAAAATGAAAAAATAGGGGCCGAAAAGGGATGAATCTTTATTCATCCCTTTTTTTTTGGATCTCACTATTTTTCCCTTTTGTGAAGGTTACAAGGCTAGCCTCAAACCAAAGCCCATGTCAAAATGGTGATGAACCCTCAAGTCCAAAAACCCGGTTAATTGAACGATCATACGATTGTAGGTTCTAAAGTTGTTAACAGTCGAAATAACCCAAATTAGGCACGTTTTAAAAAAGTCACCCCTAGCGCCGCCCCAGAAAACCAAAACCCGCGACTAGCGCGGGTTTCAAGGGTCATTTAGCGGTCAGGGGGGGATTCGAACCCCCGGTACGGCTTAACACCGTACGCCGGTTTAGCAAACCGGTGATTTCAGCCACTCATCCACCTAACCAAAGGTGTTTAGATTCTCGATGTTACTCGAGCGTCTAGCTGTATTCGTTTGTTAGGTGGATTGCTTGCGCACATCCCGGCTCGAAAGCCCTAAGGGCTTTCGCCCTCCACCTAACCAGGTGTTATAACTTCACGTTTTCACACGTAGTTATATTTTCTTTGGAAGTTAGGTGGATGGCCCCCCTGCGCTTGTCAAATGTCCACTGGACATTTGCCTTCACTCAGCTCGCCAAAATGCTTTCGCATTTTGCGTCCACCTAACCAGGCCCGTCCAAAAACTGCCTTTAGAGCCGCTTTTGAAGTCTGCAAATTTAAGAAATTTTTTTATTTCGGGACCTTTCTCTGCAAACTTTTACGCGTTTTCATAAAAATGGCTGAAAGATCATCGTGTTTGGGACGATTATCCATTTTGGCGACCGTTTTTTACCC
This sequence comes from uncultured bacterium, assembly GCA_966211905.1. Lineage (GTDB taxonomy): Bacteria > Bacteroidota > Bacteroidia > B-17B0 > Aurantibacillaceae > Aurantibacillus. Next base: position 23,606 of record CBIHOL010000053.1, on the reverse strand, counting down.
TTAATAAACAAGCACTTAAAAGGCTGCATCCGGATACAAAGATCCCCGCGCATCAATTTAAAATACGCGGGGACCGTTGTTGAACAGCTTTTATAAAGTCGTTTTGTTTGCTACCTACTCAATGATCAGTTTTTGTTTTATACTTCCGTTACTTGTAGCTGTAGGAACACTCTGAATAAAATAAATGCCCTTAGGCAGACCGGAGATCTGAACCTGATGTTGATTCTGACCGGTCAGTTCAAGCAGCCGCACCAGCTGTCCTATTTCATTGAGCACCTGGAGAACCATATCATTCCCGGTTTTTACTGTAAATACTCCGGCACTTGGATTCGGATAAACAGAAATTAATGATTGTTGGTTTTCCGTAAATCCTGGACATTCACTTACCCTTACAAGCACCTGTGCAGTGTCTGTGCAGCCGTTTAAATCTGTACCAATTACTGCTATCGTGTACGTTGTTCGCACCATGCTTGAAAATGTTTGAGTGGAGCCAGGTTGATTCGTGTTTTGCCACACATAAGAATCAGCACCGCTTGCCGTTAAAGTTGTTTTTTCTCTTTGACACATCAGCGTGCGGGTCGCGACTACTGCAACTGTAGGCTGTGGGTGCACTCCCAGGTTTATTGTTCCTGTGGCCTGGCATAACAGATTATTTGCTGTAAGTACCTTAGAGCTTACAGTGTACATGGTAGGCGTTGCAACGGTAACAGAATTATAAAGACTGGTACCTCCATTGCTCCAGCTGTGACCAGATCCGCTGGCCGACATCGTTACCACGGTGCCGGGACATACGGTCTGAGAAGGACTGAGTGCCAGAGTAGGCTGGTCAACATTTACGGTAATATAAGCTTCAGCCTTGCACGTTGTATTTGTGAAGGTGCCGGTTACAGTATAAGAGGTGGTGGTTGATGGATTAACCAGGATCGATGATGTTTGTGCGCTGGTATTCCATTGGTAAGTATGTCCGCCTGTGGCCATTAATGTTACCGATGCACCAGGACAAATCAATGGCTGCGATGAATTAATTGAAAGTGCAGGGAGAGCATTCACAATCAAAATATGACTGCCCTGTGAAATACATCCAAATGCATTGGATCCTATTACTTTGTAATTGGTAGTTGTTGTTGGTGAATCGGTGACAACAGTTCCATTGAGAGTTGAAGGTGTCCATGTGTATGTATTACTTCCCCCGCTGGCAGTGAGTGTTACGGAAGTTCCTGCGCAAACATTCGTGCTGGTTCCCACCAACTGTATATTAGGAAGCGGATTGGTAGAAATGGTGACACTCTTTGTGTTCTGACAATATCCTTTCTTTCCTAAAACTGTGTAAGTGGTTTGTGAGGTAGGCGCCACCACAATTACGGAGGATGTTTGATTCGTTGACCACGTATACGTGGCGCCTCCCGTAACAGTTAAAGATACCGGGGAACCTGCACAGGTTGTATTAGTGGTGCTTGAAATTGTAAGAGGCAAAGGAATTGCAGTTACAGTTATTGCAGCAGTAGTTGTTCCGCAACCATTTTTGCCGGTCACCACATAGGTGGAAGTCTGGGCAGGAGGGAACAGCTGATTATTATTTACTCCGTTCGACCACGTATAAGTAACTGCACCGGTGGCATTCAGTTTCACGGAATCTCCAACACAAACGGACGACGGTGTTGCTGCAAGCGTCATTACAGGTACACCTGCACTAACCAGCACACTCATATTTACCGTAGTCATACAGTTGGATGGGCTCATTGCAGTTAATGAATATACCGTATTGGTTGTAGGTGCTACCACGATAGAACTTGTTGTTGCACCTGTGCTCCAGGAATAATTGCTGATAGCGTTGCTGGTTATGGTAAGTGAGTTACCTGCGCAAAGCGTGGCAGGCACTGCTGTGCCGGATGATGATGCCGTTAATTTTATGGAACACAATTCAGTAATATGCACGCGTCCGTTTCCATTGAGATCAGGATTCGAAACAAATCCGGATTGACCAGTGGCGATGGTTGTACCGTTGGTTACTCCACCAACGTAGCCTGAGCCCCCACCACCGGCACCGCCCCAGTGTCCGCTGCCACCGCCATAATATCCGCCGCCACCTGCAGTTCCACCTAAAGTTCCCTGGTAATCTCCGCCAGTACCAAATGCACCCGCTGCAGAATAACCATTTATACCACCGGTGGCTGCTGAACCGCCTGCAAGCTGAGTTCCGCCTCCACCTGCATAAGTCGAGCCACGGCTACTTAAGCCATTTCCTCCGGCTGTGCCGCCGCCATCGCCACCTGTGCCGGTATAGGCACCATAACCAGTACCTCCGCCACCGCCACCGGCAACAATGATCCTGTTTGCATAAGTGGTATTAAGAGTTGTCCTGATATCTGTGCCGCCTCCTCCTGTACCGCAAACGGTACCACTCGAAAATGTGCCGGTGAAATTACCGCCACCGTTATATCCTCCTGCAGTTGCAGATCCTGCAGTAGTTCCGGCTCCTCCCACATAAATATAATAGGTAGTAGCAGCAGTTACAATTAAAGTTCCTTCACTGTATCCGCCTTTTCCTCCTGTGCCATTAGGTGCATTTCCTCCATCGGCTCCCCACATTGCAATGCTGTACGTGCCTGCCTGGAGAGTAATGCTCTGTGAACTTCCTGTATAAAAGAAAGTGTAAGTTGTTTGTGCAGATGCTGCACCCGCAAACAACATCAATGCAAACAAGAGTGCCTGAATACGACGCAATGACCTGCGCAGCTTCTTTTCCCTGTCTCCCGCACCTAATAACGTGTGGCCACTGACACCGGTTGATAGATCGCCTGATTTTTCCACCTTGCCTGATATTGTTCTGTCAATTTTCAAGTTCATGTTCCTGTTTTCTTTTAGTTAATTAGTCAGCTTGCATTTTTTTGTTTATTCGACGATCAATTTCTGTTTTAAAATTCCATTGCTTGTAGCAGTGGGAGCACTCTGAATAAAGTAAATGCCCTTCGAAAGACCGGAGATCTGAACCTGGTGCTGATTCTGACCGTTCAGTTCAACCAAACGAACCTGCTGTCCTAATTCATTAAGAACCTGGATCACCATATCATTGTCCGTTTTCACTGTAAATATTCCGGCACTTGGATTCGGGTAAACAGAAATTAATGACTGTTGGTTTTCCGTTAATCCTGCACATTCACTTACCCTTACAAGCACCTGTGCAGTGTCTGCGCAGCCGTTTAAATCTGTACCAATTACTCCTATCGTGTATGTTGTTCGCACAATGCTTGAAAATGTTTGAGTGGAGCCAGGTTGGCTCGTGTTTTGCCACACATAAGAATCAGCACCGCTTGCGGTTAAAGTTGTTTTTTCTCTTTGGCAGATCAGGGTGCGGGACGCGACTACTGCAACTGTAGGCTGTGGGTGCATTCCCAGGTTTACTGTGCCCGAAGCCTGGCATAACAGGTTATTTGCTGTGAGCACCTTGGAGCTGACAGTATACATGGTTGGTGTTATAACGGTCACCGAATTATAAACGCTGGTTCCTCCGTTGCTCCAGTTATGAGCGGATCCGCTGGCGGACATTGTTACCACGGTGCCGGGACATACCGTCTGAGAAGGACTGAGTGAAAGAGTAGGTTGCTCCACATTTACAGTAAAATAAGTTTCAGACTTGCAGGTGGTGTTTGTAAAAGTGCCGGTTACAGTGTACGATGTAGTAGTGGACGGACTAACCAGCAGCGTTTTTGTTTGTGCGCCGGTATTCCACTGATACGTGTGTCCACCTGTTGCCACTAAAGTAATGGAGGCACCCGGACAAATTACCGGCTGTGGTGAAGAAACAGTGATTGTTGGTAAAGGACTTACAAGAACCAGGTGACTGCCCGATGATTTACATCCGAATCCATTTGATCCCGTTACCTGGTAATTGATAGAAGACGTTGGTGTGTCAGTAACCACGGTTCCCGTGAAGTTTGACGGGTTCCAGGTATACGAATTACTGCCTCCACTCGCTGTGAGTGTAACAGAACTTCCCGCGCATACATTCGTGCTGGTGCCTGCCAGCTGTATATTTGGCAGGGGGTTGGTAGAGATGGTAATGCTGTTCGTGTTCTGACAGTTTCCTTTTTTTGCTGCTACAGTATAGGTGGTCTGCGATGTGGGCGCCACCACAATTACAGAGGCTGTTTGATTTGTTGACCAGGTATAAGATGATCCTCCGCTAACAGTTAATGTTACCGGTGATCCTGAACAGGTGGTATTGGTGCTGCTTGTTATTGTTACTGGTAAAGGAATCGCGATTACTGCGATTGCTGCTGTTGAAGTTCCGCAACCGTTTTTACCTGTGACCACATACGTACTGGTTTGTGGTGGAGGAAACAACTGGTTATTGCTTACTCCATTAGACCATGTATAAGTGATGGCACCGGTAGCGTTAAGCATTACCGAATCACCGATACAAACCGATGATGGTGTTGCAGCCAGTGTGAGTGCAGGAACTCCCGAACTTACTATCACGGTCATGTTAGCTGTTGTAATGCAGTTTGCAGGACTCATGGCAGTTAATGAATACACTGTATTGGTTGTAGGTGCAACTACGATTGAATTTGTGGTTGCTCCAGTGCTCCATGAATAGTTGCTGATGGCATCGGTGGTAATAGTGAGGGAATTTCCGGAACACAAAGTAGCAGGATTAGCAGTGCCGGATGATGATGCCGTTAACTTAATGGAGCATAGTTCAGTGATAAGCACTCTGCCATTTCCATTCACATCGGGATTGGTCACAAAACCAGTTTGACCATACATGATGGTTGTAGCGCTTGTTACTCCACCAATGTATGAAGAACCTCCACCGCCTCCGCCAGAACAATAAAATCCATTTGAGCCAGACCCGCCACCGTACCAGCCACCGCCGCCTCCTGCAGCATTACCTGAAGAAGTGGTTGTGAGTCCGCCGTTTCCACCCTGACCAAAGCTGCCCGCAGTTCCCGCAAGGTAAGTAGCATCGGTACCTCCCGCGCCGCCCGCAGTTTGAGTTCCGCCCTGACCTATTCTTGTGGAGTATGAGCCTGGTACCGGAGTTCCCCCGGTAAGTCCACCACCGTTACCTCCTGAAATTACATTAGCTGAGCCATTACATTCCTGGTATCCTGCAGCACCGCCGCCACCGGCAACAATTTTTCTATCTGTTAAAGCGTTTCCTCCAACCCTGATATCGGAAGCACCTCCGCCACTACCGCAAACACCCGAAGTGCCACCGCTGGAACTACCGCCTCCATTAAAGCCGCCCGGAACACTAAGACCTTCCGTGCTTCCCTTGCCGCCAACATAAATAGATGCAGTTGTTGCACCGGAAATTATCAAGGTCCCTTTTGCGTAACCACCTTTGCCACCAAGTTTGGCCACAGCCGCATTTGTATTATTACCTGTAGTGCCTCCTCCGTCAGCTCCCCACATTTCAACAAGGTAAGAACCAGCCTGGAGATTCATCGTTTGCACACTTCCCGTATAACTTAAAGTATACGTTGTTTGTGAAAATGCCGTACCACAAAATACGGTCAGTGCAAGTGCAAACAATCCTTTATTTGCGCCTGTAAAAAAATTGTAGATTTTGCTCATGATGGTCTTGTTTTGATATACTGAGTAACTTATTGTTGTTTACGATTCTTATTTTTGATAATCATAGTCAAACCTGTAAGGAGAGGGCTTGTCTTTGATCCTGGGACTGAGAGATATCTGTAACCGAATCTGTCTGATCAAATATAGAAAATATTTGAGGACACCAAGCGCGGAAGCGGGGGCTTAACAATTCTCTTTTAAAACTATAATCAGTGTATACCCTGAGCAGGAAAAAAGAAAACCCCGTGCATTTCTGCACAGGGTTTCTAAAGTAGATCTGATTTAGTTTATAATTAAATATTTACTCAACGAGTACTTTTTGTTTTAAGGTTCCGTAGTTTGCAGATGAAGGAATGCCCTGGATGAAATAAATTCCTTTAGACAGCCCGGAGATCTCAACATGGTGCTGATTCTGCTCATTCAGTTCTATCACTCGAATCAATTGTCCCATTTCATTGAGAACCTGCATAACAACATCGCCTTCACTTTTTATTGTGAAATTTCCATTGCTTGGATTCGGATAAATTGAGATCTGCGATAAGCTGCTTTCTGCAAGACCTGTGCAAGCGTTTACTTTTACTGTTACCTGTGCTGTGTCGGTGCATCCATTCAAATCGGTACCAATCACTGTATACGTGTGCGTCATCACCTGTGTGGCTGAAAATGTAAGGGTGGCCCCGGTATGATTATTATTTGTCCACAAATAAGTGTCGGCTCCGCTTGCAGTTAAAATTGTTTTTTCATTCTTGCAGATCGACGACCTTGTAGCAGTCGCAGCTACAACAGGCTTGGGATGCACTCCCAGGTTGATAGTTCCTGTTCCTACGCACAATAAATTATTTGCTGTGAGCACTTTTGAGCTGACAGTGTACATAGTTGGTGTTGTAACCGTAACAGAATTAAATACACTGGTGCCTCCATTGCTCCAGTTGTGAGCCGATCCGCTGGCCGACATGGTTACTGCGGTGCCGGGACATACAGTCTGGGAAGGACTCAGCGAAAGAGTAGGCTGATCAACATTAACAGTAAAATTTGCATCATCCTTACAGCCGGTGTCTGTAAAAGTACCGACTACAGTATAAGATGTAGTTGCTGATGGATTAACTACCAGCGATTTTGTTTGCGCTCCGGTGTTCCATTGGTAAGTATGTCCGCCAGTTGCCATTAATGTAATAGTTGCGCCAGGACAAATTACCGGCTGAGGTGAATTAACTGTAATGGTTGGCAATGGATTTACTATCACCACGTGGTTTGCACCTGAAACGCAGCCAAATGAGTTAGATCCGCTTACCTGGTAGTTTACTGAAGTTGTAGGTGTATCTGTAATAATGCCACCACTAAATCCGGAAGGTGTCCACGTATAGTTGTTGCCGCCGGTGGCTGTGAGAGTCACAGAGCTTCCGGCACATATCATTGTACTGGTGCCTGCAAGCTGCACATTCGGCAGCGGATTAATGGAGACGGAAAACAATCCTGAGTTCATACATCCGCCTTTTTTACCCACAACAGAATAAGTGGTGGGAACTGTGGGAGCAACTGAAATTATTGTGGCCGTTTGTCCTGTTGACCATGTATAACCGCTTGCGCCAGAAGCAGTGAGTGTAAGAGGAGATCCCGAGCAGGTGACGTTGGTTGAACCAGCCACTGAAACAGGCAGTGGAAGCGCAGTTACAGTAATTGCTGCCGTAGATGTTCCGCATCCGTTCTTACCCGTCACCACATAAGTAGCGGTTTGGGAAGGAGGAAACAGCTGGTTGTTGCTTACTCCGTTAGACCAGGTGTAAGTAACTGCACCAAGTGCATTAAGTTTCACTGAATCACCCACGCATACGGAGGCGGGTGTAGCAGCGAGAGTCAGCGCAGGCACACCCGAACCAACCAGGACGGTGAGATTTGCTGTGGCTATGCAGTTCGAAGGACTTTTAGCTGTTAAAGAATAAACCGTATTGGTGGTAGGAGCAACTACAATTGAATTGCCTGTGGCACCAGTGCTCCATGAATAGTTACTAACCGCATTAGTAGTTATTGTTAGGGAATTTCCTGAACAAAGAAGCGCCGGATTAGCATTACCGGATGAAGAAGATATTAAATTGATAGAACACAATTCAGTAATGATCACCATTCCGTTTCCATTCACATCAGGATTATTTACAAAACCACTCTGACCATTCATGATTGTGGTGCCACTGCTTACGCCGCCAATGTAGCCGCTTCCACCAGAACCGGCATTGTTCTGGTTTCCACCACCGCCATACCAGCCGCCACCGCCGCCGCCGCCATATGAAGCGGTTATATCTCCACCCTGACCGAATGAGCCAAAAATACCACCGGCACTACCAGTTTGAGTACCTGGATAAGTTCCACCTCCGGTTAAGCCTCCGCCGTGTCCTATTAATCCTGAGTTCTGATCTCCACCACCACCACCGGCTACTATGTAAACTGCGGAAGTGTTAGTTGCCAGCGCACTCAGGATTCCCGCTGCACTTGCAATATGTGTGGCACCACCACCGGCTCTGCCGGTAGCATTGGCGTAACCGCTGCCTCCGCCATTGTAGCCACCAGGCTGCAAACCGCTGATACCAGTGTACACAGGAGATCCTCCGGCAACAATGTATAACGTGGTGGTTGCTGATAAATTGAGATTTCCTTTTGAATAGCCACCAATTCCAGCCCTGCTGTTATTTGAATTGCCGCCATTGGCTCCCCACATTTCGATTCCGTAGGTACCTGCTGGCAGAGATATAGTTTGCTGGCCACCTGTATAATTGAATGTATAAGTTTGTTGCGAGGAGACAATACCCGAAAGCAGGGTCAATGTGATTGCAAATAAGAACTGTTTTGCCGAGGTATATAATTTGTAAATGTTTCTTTTCATTTGATCGTTGTTTTATCTTTTTTAATAATGTAATGTCCTTCAATTTTTTAATGGGAGCGTTTATTTCCAGGCGGCAAAAGGAGGTCCACGCAGGAACAGGCAACCGGAGCCTGCGACATTGCTGTTGTTCTGAAGAAACAATAAAAGAGAAGAAATAAACGTTCTTGGCCACCACTCAAAATCATTTGAGTAATAGTGTAAAACCTCTCTTGCTTTAGATTTTAATTTGCGGGGTGCATAGGATTTGATAACTGCTTCAAAGGCAAGTGTGTGATCAGGGTTTGATAGGTTACCGAAACCGTCTATAATAGGATCGTCCTTGACCCACACCTGGGGTCCGGCTTTATCGTGACGGATACAAAAAGCCGCCAACAAAAGAAATAGTACGATCCTGTAGCTCATCGTTTTGATGACCTCTGTTTTAAAATGTTATTATAAATGTAAATAATATTTTAATAGATCAGTGGGAGGCCGGAGCTGTTAAAAAGGGAGGATTTCTTGAAGAGAAAACGATCGGGTAGTGATGGAAGTTAGGTCGTTACGAATAAAGGCAGTTATAGAAGTTCGGCGAATGAACTCAATTACAATCCTAAGTTCTCTTTATCATTTTTTTTGTCATTATTTTTTTTCCGTCCCACACTTTTACCAAATACAATCCATCCGACAGGTCCGAGATATTTATTTTTTCAGTGGGAAGTACGTTCATACTGCGAACAATCCGGCCTTCAATGTTTAGAATTTCTAAATAGAGCAGATTGTTGCTTTGACCTGTTTGTATTTCAAATTGTCCGCCGCAGGGAACCGGAACGATAGACAAGACATCCGTGATTGGATTTTCATTGATTGCGACTTGTATCGGAGGAAATGTGAGATCATTCATTTTTAATTTGGCAACAAGTACCTGAGAGTGTTCCAGCGGAGAATAGAGTTTCTGCTCATCAAAAAAACATGTGTCGATAATTGTGGCAGTATAGGGGTCGACCACATTAAAATGGGCAGCTATATAAACATTGCCGTTGGGATCCGTGGCCAGCCCGCCTGATCGGTAGCTGCTTGGCCCGTATTCATAACCCGCGCCACCTGCGGTTTTTATCCAGGCAAAGTTGCCATTATTTTTGTCAATTCCTGCTACCAGGATATCACTTTTCCCCCGCGAAGTGTACCACTTGTCGCCTAATTTAATAGAGTCAAACTGACTATAACCACTTGGACCGATCCATCCCGCTACAATTGGATTGTCTTCATTATCCAATTTGGTTCCATAGTGAAGCTCGTGATGATCGTATCCTTCGCCAAGGTATGTTGACCAGAGCATTTTCATTTTTGAGTCGTATTTAACAAGTATCCTGCTGTTAGTGTAATGAGACCCCGTATTATGAATCACATAAATATTTCCCAATCTGTCAACGTTTAAACCATTTGGTGCTTCGTCAGAATACCAATGATTTTTATAAAATAAAGAATCGCCGGAAGACGAGCATTTATAGATAAAATAATTACTGCAATACATGCAACTTCCTTGCACGTTGCCTAGGAGATAAATATTACCGGATTTATCGCATGCGAGGTTATAAGCGTCATCATAAGATACATTAATCAAAAGGCTGTCATAATTAGTGTAAGAATACGAGTGCTGGGTTTTTTCCCACTTAACAGCTCCTGCTTTATCCAGCTTTGCTAAAAAGTAGCCTCCAGGGTGAGAATAGGAATCAAAGGTAATATTGGCACCATATCCGGATATAATTAAGTCATTATAAACGTCGACTGCAATCGCCTGGCAAACATCCATTCCGGCGCTTCCAAAATGCCTGTACCATTCTAAATTGCCTTTATGGTTAAATTTTAAAATCACAACATCAGAATAGCCCAGGGAGTTAACTGTACTATTTTGAATATATATAGTGGAATCCATATTTACAGCCACATATACATTCATCTGATCGTCAACAGCAATTGCTTTTGGTCTTCCCTGGACAGGAACTGCAAGTTCTATTGTACCCGATTTATCCTGTCTGAGGAAAAAACCGCCTCCGGGTAAAACAGTACCACCATAAATGGCCATAAAAGTTCCGGCATTGCTACCCAACGTGTAAACGTTACCATACCTATCGGCGCATATATCATGAGCGGTTTGTGAAGAGTAAGTGTATTTTGGTGCTGTAACCCATTCCCACATTGGCAGTGATTGCGAATGCAACATTTTGGTGATTACAATGAGAACTATTATTAGGCGCATGATTTCTTCAAGAAAACAATGTGCCAGTATCCAAAATCTGCCCGTAAGGTATATTGTAACCCAACTATTTATCTATCCACACCTTCCGCTTAAGGTGACCGTCCGGGGATATTGCATTTACGAAGTAAATACCTTTGTGACTTTCTAATTCTGCCGTGAACCCGTTATGTTCGTCAAGTGCACCCTCCCACAAAAGTTGACCGGTTTCATTGTAAACTGTAATCCTCATTGCTTTATCCGAGCTAAGGATCATTGTTGCTTTTTGTGGTCCTGTGCGGATGAGTAAATTTTTTTCAGGATCACCGCGGTCAGCAAGCCCCGTCGCGGGTATTGGAAGTGTATTGAGCATCACGCACATTTTATTTATAGTGAAATATGTAAAAGCAAGATCCGGCATTCCATCATTATTAAAATCATTACTTATTACCCTTGACATTTGATCATCCTTAAGACTGGTAAATTTTAATGGTGGATCGAAAGTGCCGTCGCCGTTACCATAAAAGAAAAAACCAGACTGCCAGTGAGCGGAAGCAAAATCCAAGCGTCCGTCTTTATTATAATCAGCAACTGCAGCCGACATACCGGTAGTAAGCGGCAAACTGTAGTTTGAAGCAGAGAATGTTCCGTTTGTAGAGCTACTGTAAAAATTCAGAAGACAATCGGAGCTGCTCCCATTCAGAGATAAAATATCCGGTAAGTGATCTGAATTAAAGTCCGCGCATGCGAGAGCATAAGGCCCTGCCTGTGTGCTGGTATAAGTAACACGAGAAAACGTTCCAGTACCGTTATTCAAAAAAACCGAGTTGGTTGCCGCCCAGTGATCGGCTGAGACCAGGTCTACGTCCCCGTCATTGTCAAGGTCATTAGCCGCAAGCGTAACCGGCCCTGCGCCGGTAGTATAAACTGAAGATGCTGTAAAAGAACCGGTACCGTCGCCAAAATAAACATGCATATTATCTGATTCGAGATTACACGCCGCGATATCCGGTTTACCATCGCCATTAAGATCTGCTGCCACTGCATAATGAGGTGATTTCCCCGCACTTAAATTCGCGGCGGGAACGTAACTTCCGTTACCCGTTGAGAGAAGGATACTCACATTACCAGCATTGTAGTTGGGCGTTATGATATCAGGATCACCATCGTTGTTGAGATCAGCGCTCAGCACCATAGTAGGATTTTTTCCTACTGCAAATGAAGAGGGGGTTCCGAAAGTGCCATCGCCGTTGCCGGGATAAACAAGCACAGTGCTCCCGGTATAGATCGAAACAACAAGATCCTTCATGCCATCCTGGTTAAAGTCTGCGCTGGACACCCCGTGAGGTGTGCCTGGGGTATTGGCAGTGAATGTTACATTAAATGGTGGCGCAGGTTGCGCGTTTGAGGAATGCGCTGCTATGAAAAAAATCAGCACGATGAATGGGCGTTTCATTTCAGTGTTCTTTTGATTCGACTAGCAGTGGACGTGCAAATTGTATGCCTTAAATATTCGTGAGGTAATTGTGATAACATTTAATATAGAGTAACATTACGTATGAAACATTGCAAATGTGTTAAACACATCATTATCGCTCAACTGTTAAAACGCAATGACGAAGTTGTACAAAAATGAGATAAAACTTGTTTATGTAAGTTTTTTGCTACCTTCCCTTAAAATTACAACACATGCAAAAAAACTACAACACACTTTGGATGTTTATTATTCTGCTTGCTTTATTTACCAATAAGGCATCGGGACAATTGACGGGTAACTACACTATCGACGACACACAGTTGTCGAGCGCGACGAATTTTACAAGCTTCACGCAGTTTGCAAGTACTCTCAATTTGCAGGGCGTAGCAGCGGGCGGAGCAACTGTCTCCGTAAATGGATCGCCGGTTTACACTGAACAAATAAACCTGGCCAACACTTCGATGACTTCCGCCAACCGGTTGTACATTGTTGGTAATGGTCGTACTCTGACCTATGCTGCCCAAACAACTAATCTTCCTCACACACTGTTGTTATCGGGCGCAGACTATGTTACCATCAGCAACCTGAAAATCGATGCAACGAACGCTACCAATGCTTGAGCTGTGCATCTCTGGAACGGAGCTGATTATAATACCTTTAATACCTGCACTATCACATGCGTGAACAATCTCGTGGCGCCGAACCTGATCCCGCTTTCGGTGAGCAATTCAAGCACAAGCACAACCGTTACCGGGAATAGCGGTAATTATAATACCTGGGACGGCTGTCTTATCAGCGGTGGTTATTCCGGAGTTATCATGACCGGACTTTCAACTTCGCCATTCAGCCTTTCGAACAAAATAATCAATGGCCGGATAATTGACTTCTATTATATAGGTGTTTATATGTATGGTTACCAGGCAGACTTTGAAGTGCGTAACAACGTATTCGAGCGACTCACGCGAACAGCTGTTTTGTCGCCATGTTATGGAGTTTATCTTAGCACCTCGCCATTAAGGAATAAGATCGAAAAAAACCATTTCCGCAGGATGTACGATAATATGACATCAACCACTGCGGGATTTGCAGGAGTATATATTGTAGCAAGTGCTACTCCGGGAAATGAAATTATCATCCGCAATAATGTTATCTCCGACATCAAGAGCAATGGTTATATCTATGGCATTTATGCAGGAGCCAGCACGAACGTATTTATCGATAACAATACTATTTCTATTGATGACCAGAGCGGTACCAGCACAGGTGCGAACACCGTGTACGGCATTTACGCTACGGCAGCACCGGCACGAATGATGAACAACCTGATCTCCATTACACGCAGCGGACCAGGAACGAAATATGGTTTATATTACGCTACGATCACAACTTTTACTTCCAATGGAAATGTTGTTTATACAACCAACGGCGCCAATTTCGGATATATCACTGCAGCTCGTTCGAACCTCGCAGCGTGGAGAGCCAATTCTCCATACGACGTAGTAGGTGCAGAAGTTGATCCTATCTATACTGGTCCCGGATTTAATTATGTGCCAACAAACACGGTGATCAATAATATGGCTGTGCCAATCGGTCTGGTAGATGATAAATCGAGCACACAAAGGAGTGCGGCCTGGCCTGATCCGGGCGCTTATGAAATGTACACTGCACCATGCTTTGCTGCACCATCCAACGGTTCGGTAACAGGTGTAACCACTCCTATTTGTCCTGGTATGAGCGTAACTCTGCAGGTACCGGGCAACGGATTTTTATTCAGCGGTTATACTCTCCAGTGGCAGGCTTCTACTTTAGCCATTGCGGGATACACAAGCGTTCCGGGTGCAACGATTGCAACTAACTCGTTCAATCCTCCTCAAACAACTTACTACACCGCGTTGATCACTTGCACCATCACGAGTGCTTCTGCCCAGGCGATCCCAATGGCCATCACTGTAATTGCACCGTCGAGCTCTGTGATTCCTTATAAAGAAAGTTTCGAAACTCTTGCCATAAATCAGCTTCCAAATTGCGGATGGTCTGCAAGCAGCTCAAGCGCAGGTATAGCCAATGGTAATACCATCACTTACACCACGTCGAGCACTAACGGAAGGTATCCGCGAACAGGTAAGAACTTCGCTTCCTTTTATTATACACCGGCAGGACAATATTATTTTTATACCAATGCCATTCAGCTTGATGCCGGAGTTACCTATTCAGCTTCCATGTGGTACATTACCGAAGCAACAGGGGCTACAAACTTTACGGATCTTAGCATTCTTGTAGGAACCGGTCAGACACCACTGGCTCAGACACAAACAATTGTTTCCACCAAAGGCCCTGCGCAAAGCGTCATTTATAAACAGCTGACCGACACCTTCCGTGTTTCAGCCAGCGGACTTTATTATGTATCAGTTCGCGCAACTGCAATAGCGGGTAACGCACAATACTTATCCTGGGACGATCTTGAAATTACGATCCCATGCCAGTATAATGGTCCGCCAATGGTGGTTGGTACAACAGCATCATCTGTGATCTGCAGTGGTCAGGTAATAAATCTTAACGCTGCGGGAGCTTCGAGCTACACCTGGAGTACCGGGCAGAATGGCTCTGCCATCACTGCGGTTGCACCAAATGTGCTGAACCCAAGTTCTTATAATTTTTCAGTAACAGGGTTAAATGCGGTGTCGGGATGTACTTCCACACTTGCTCAGAATTTTCTTGTGAATCCAAGTCCTCTTGTTTATGCAGTGTCCAATAATCCTGCATTCTGCCAGGGACAGTCGGCAGTGCTAACTGCGCTCGGAGCGAGCAACTATGTTTGGGCGCATGGCACAATGGGTCCTGTTACAACGGTAGCACCTCTTGTAACCACTACATACTCCGTTAATGGAGTGAACAGTTACGGCTGTATCGGCACGGGAACAGTGCAGGTGGTTGTGGGACAGGTTCCGGGGATCTCTGTATCAGCGAATTCTACAGTAATTTGCGCTGGTGAGGAATTACAGCTTAAAGCTACCGGTGGCACAAGCTACAACTGGATCAATTCTAACGGTGGAGTTTTCTCTGGTCCCAATGTAAATATTCATGCACAGTCGTCAGCTGTGTACACTGTTACAGGAAGCGATCCGAACGGTTGTTCAAATACTGCGAAAATTACCATTGCGGTAAATGAATGCACAGGACTTGCTGAGAACAGTTTACAGAATATCCAGATCTTCCCGAATCCTGTAAATGATGTGCTCAATATCAGATTGACCGGAGAGAACGGCTACACTTTAAAGCTGATGGACGTCACCGGCAAGATAATTTACACTGAAGCAGCAATGGGCAATTCAGAAATGAACCTGTCGGAAATCAATGCTGGTGTCTATTCCCTGATGATCACGAATGAACGTGAGTCAAAAACTGTCAAGATCGTAAAAATGAACTAATAGTTTTCTTTCAGATAAATGAAAGAGACTAATGAACACAATTTGAAGGGAGCGGACGTTACTTTTTCCATACGTGGTGAAAGATCGTCCGGTCCCGACAAAATGAAGTCGCATACCAACAGGCGCGTGAACCTGGAAGTTGCAGCACTAAAGATCTTAGACAATCACGAAAATTAAATCGTAAAATAAATTATCCGACGGCACTAAATTATTGTTCCAGGTTCTTTCAAGGTGGCGTCTGTAAAAAAACAACAACATGAAAAGAAAAATACACATATTATTGTCGGGTGCCGGGATGCAAAAAATGCCGGCCCATATATTACGCGGCAGGAATGTACTTGCGTTTCTGTTGATCCTGCTTCTAAACACTTCTTACGCTCAAACAACGTTCACCTTTAATTGCACATCGAGCATTCAAAGTTTCAACTTTCAGGGTGGCGATTATAAAATAGAGTGCTGGGGTGCAGACGGAAGTATGGGAACATACTATAGCGGAGCGTCACCAAATTCAATTGACGGTGGCAAAGGAGGATATTCAGTTGGTTATGTTACCATTGCTTCTCCCGTAACCTGGTATGTGGTGGTGGGAGCCAAAGGCACTAATCTGCTTGCAGGTAACAATCCCGGTGGTTTTAATGGTGGCGGAAACAGTTCTTCTGCCGCTTACCAGGCGGGATCAGGAGGAGGGGCAACTCATCTTGCAACTGTAACGGGTCTTTTAAGTTCTTTAGCGGGGAATCAATCTGCCGTTAAGATCGTAGCCGGTGGTGGTGGCGGTGGCGGCAATCAGTCACTTGGTGGAGATGGCGGTGGGCTGGTAGGAGTTCAACCTGCCAACAGCACGCAATTTTCTCTTAGGACAGCTGGTGGGGGAGGAACACAATCATCCGGTGGCACATGTTTCTCAGGTGGCTCTGGTGCAGGGTTCGGACAAGGCGGAACAACAACGCAGAACTTAGCCGGTGGCGGCGGAGGCGGATGGTACGGTGGTTGCACTGGTGACAACAGTACTGCTGGCGGAGGTGGTTCCGGTTATATCGGAGGTGTGAATAATGGAACTACTGTTGCTAATGGGCAGCCTGGTTTTATTCCCAATCCCGACGTATCAGGAAATGGATTCGTGATCATAACCCGCCTTTGCGATGTGAATGTAAATGCATCAAAAAATCCTATCTGCCAGGGCGAATCATTAACACTGGGAACGAACGCAGGATCAGGTATCCTTTGGAGTACAGGCGCTACAACTTCTTCTATTACCGTGTCTCCTTCATCAACAACAATGTATACTGTATCGGGTGTTAGCAGTTCCACATCTGCATGTACCTCTACGGTAACGATCCTGGTGAAAGTGAATCCACTCCCGGTATTAACTTTAGAGACCTTTCCACCTGTGTTCTGTGCAGGCGCAGCGGGAACAGTGTTTGCTTCGGGAGCAGTATCCTATAGCTGGAGTAACTCTACCACAGGTTCCTCAACGTTGGTGAATCCTCTGATCTCTACTGTATACACAGCAACAGGAACAAATGTTTTCGGTTGTAAAAACACTGAAACAGTGATGGTTAATGTAAACACAAACTCTTTAATTGTTTCTCCAAATACGACGATCTGTAAAGGTAAAACAGCTACTCTTACAGCAATGGGCGTTAACACTGCTTTATGGAGTAATGGTGCGTCTTTCCTTACAATACAGGTAGCTCCGACGGTAAATACGATTTACGCGGTTACCGGTCAGGATGGCCTGGGTTGTACACTTTCCAATACCGTTTCGGTGAACGTTGCCAGTTTGCCTGCTATTGTTATTACTGCAAACAAACAAACTGTTTGTCGCGGTGAGAATGTGACGTTGACTGCGAATGGTGGTGTTAGTTACGTATGGGACAATAACGAAATAACACCGGCTGTTACTAAAACCCTGATGGTGAACGTGCCTTACCAGTATTCGGTAACAGGTACTGATGCCAGCGGATGCAGCTCAACGGCCGCGATAACTGTAAATGCATCTGCGTGTACAGGAGTGCAGGAGAATGAATTCAATGCTGTGAGTGTTTATCCGAATCCTGCAACATCTGAAATTACAATTTCAGCTACAGGTAATGGCAGCAAATCAATCACGGTTACGGATGTAACAGGCAGGATAGTGATGGTTATGAAAACAGACGAGGCATTATATACTTTCAATATTCAGACATTACCTTCCGGGGTATATCATGTTCGTGTAGTGAATGGAAATAATACCAATGACGCAAAATTTGTAAAACAATAAAAAAGAAAGTCCCCGAAAGGGGACTTTCTTTTATTTAAGTACGCTTATAATATCGCATAAAAGACCCGGAATGCTGACCTGTTTTAAAAGAATCAGCACGAAGGATAAAGAATATAAAATTCAACCGGACAGCGCAAATAAAAATCACCCCGCCCTAGTGAACGCTGCCTGTAAAACAACAACATGAAAAAGAACATACATAATTTATTTTCAGGCGCTAAACCAGGTACGTTTGCGCTTGCATTGGCTTTATTAACAGGTACAGCATACGCACAACAATCGTATACTTTCAGTTTTACCGGAGCTGTGCAAACCTTAAATGTTGGCGGAGGTGATTATCAGATAGAGTGCTGGGGTGCTGATGGGGGCGATGGCGGAGGCACTGCTGCGCCACTGACCGGAATAGCCGGTAAGGGTGGATACAGCAAAGGAGTTTATACAGCTACTGCTTCAACCATTTACATTTATGTTGGAGAAAAAGGTCAGTCAACAAACGGTACTGGCGCCGCAATTGTAACAGCATTAGGTGGCTGGAACGGCGGTGGTGGAGGTTTCAGCGGATCTTCGAGCAGCAATTATAAAGGCGGTGGTGGTGGTGCATCGCATGTAGCATCCTCCCTTGGTCTTTTAAGTACTTTAGCGGGAAATCAGGCAGCAGTGGGAATTGTAGCCGGCGGCGGCGGCGGCGGCGGAGGTGCTTCCAGTATCGGTTACACTGGTTCAGGTGGTAATGGAGGCGGAGTTGTTGGCCAGGATGGAATATTAGCAGGTTCTCAAACTACCCACAACGGCAAGGGCGGATCGCAAAGTGCCGGTGGTGCAGGCGGAGTGCAAGGTACCAGCATAGGAAATAACGGTGCTTTTGGTCTTGGTGGTGATGGTGGAAGTGTTTCTGGTAATGCGTTTCCTGCAGGTGGCGGTGGAGGCGGTTGGTACGGTGGCGGCGGTGGGGCAACCCAGGGCGGCTCCGGGGGCGGTGGCTCAGGATATATTGGTGGTGTCACCAATGGTATCACAACACAAATGGGCCAGCCTGGTTTTGTTGCAAATCCCGATATTACAGGCAATGGTTATGTGATCATAACACGTTTATGTGACGTGGTAATTAACGCCTCAAAAAATCCTATCTGCGCCGGTGAAACAATTACGCTCGGCACTAATGCAGGTTCAGGTATCCAATGGAATACCGGTGCTACAACTTCTTCAATTACAGTTACGCCTTCCGTAACAACAGGTTATACAGTTTCCGGGGTGAGCTCTTCAAGCTCTGCATGCTCTTCAACGGTTAGCCTTGTTGTGACAGTGAAGCCACTTCCAATGCTTTCAACATATTCTTTTCCGCAGGTAGTTTGCCAGGGAGGCAAGGGAACTTTAGGTGCTTCAGGTGCCGTGTCTTACACATGGAGCAACGGTGGTACAGGTGCTTCGGTGATCATCAATCCACTGGTTACAGATGTTTATACGGTAAACGCCACTGGTGCTAACGGCTGTGTAAATACTGAGACCGTGATGATGAATGTAAATACAAACGTGCTTACAGTAACTCAAAATTCTTCTATCTGTAAAGGATCAACTGCAACGCTCACCGCCAATGGCGTGATAAGTGCACTATGGAGCAACGGCGCTTCATTCCTTACTATACAGGTTGCACCGACAACAAATACTGTATACAATGTAACCGGCCAGGATCTGCTGGGCTGCATGCTCACTGCTGCGGCACCGATAAATGTTCTGAATCCACCGGTTGTGACAATCACCGCCAGTAAACAAACGGTTTGCAAAGGTGAAAGCATTACACTCAGCGCAAATGGTGCTGCTACTTATGTGTGGGACAATGCCGAAACAACGCCATCTGTTACAAAAACGCTTCCGGTAGATGTTCCTTACCAGTTTGCAGTAACAGGTACCGATGCCAATGGTTGCAAGACAACCGCGATGATCACCGTGAATGCATCGGCATGTACAGGCATCGCCGAAAATGAGGATAAAACGATCAGTGTTTTTCCAAATCCTGCTACTCATGAGATCACCGTATCAGCAGGAGGCAATGGCAGCAAATCAATCATAGTTGCCGATGTAACGGGCAGAGTTATTATGGATATAAAAACCGACGCATCAACTTACAACATCAATCTTGAACATCTTCCTTCGGGATTATATCATGTTCGTGTGGTTGATGGCAGCAGCGTGAAAGATCAGAAATTTGTGAAACAATAATGAAAGTCCCCGGTTGGGGACTTTCTTTTTAAAGGCCGGAAAGTTTCGGCAGAGGACCAGGTAGTGCTGGGAATAAGACGACGGATACGCAGGTTAATAAATTGAAAGGTGCACACAAAATAATAATTACACCCGCCCTTCCAGCTAAGGGCTATAAAACGATAACATGAGAAAAATCTACAAATCATTATCACTTGTGAAACAGGTTTTATTTACGCTTTCATTAAGCGTAATGGCAGGCAGCGTATGCTCGCAGCAAACGTATTCTTTCAGTTATACAGGGGGTGTACAAACACTTACTGTTCTGGCAGGTAACTGGGGTATACAGTGCTGGGGCGCAACGGGTGGATCGGTAAATACATTCGGAGGCGGTGGCAAGGGTGGTTATTCAGAAGGTGCGTATAATGTATTAAGCAATGGCACAACACTGAACATACTTGTTGGAGGCAAAGGTAATCCTGGTACCGGAAATACTTCCGCTGCCGGAGCAGGTGGTTGGAATGGGGGCGGTGGCGGTGCTGCTGTCGGGTATTCCGGGGGTGGTGGCGGCGGAGCTACAGATGTTCGTGTAACGGGTATGGCAGCCACTGACAGAGTTATAGTTGCCGGTGGCGGAGGTGGAGCAGCATATTATGCTGTTAGTCCTAACCTTGCCTCAGGTGGAAATGGAGGAGGCCAGGTTGGACAGAACGGAGATATTATTACCAGTGGAGGTATTGTTACAATAGGTGGAGGCGGTGCAGGCGCAAACGGAGGGTCACCGGGACTTGCCACTGTTGGAACAGCAAATGGAACATCCAGTGGCGGTGGCGGTGGTGGAAGCAGTGCAGGTACATCGATAGGACAACCCGGTACCGGCGGCGGTGCGGGTGGAGCAGCCGGACCATCTTCAAGCGGTTCTACAGGAAGTGCAGGAGGCGGTGGCGGAGGTTATGCCGGTGGAGCAGGCGGTGTACAAACAAGCAATGCGGGTGTAGCCGGTGCCGGTGGATCAGGTTATGTTGGCGGTGTTACCAATGGTATAACAGCACAGACTCTTCAGCCGGGATATATTCCCAATCCAGATCCATCAGGACATGGGTATGTCATTTTAACGCGTCTTTGTGATCTGCAGATCACAGCATCAAAAAATCCGATCTGTGCAGGAGAATCAATCGTGATAGGCAGTAACGCGGGTTCAAATATTGTATGGAATACCGGTGCCAACACTCCTTCTATTACAGTATCACCTTCTGTGACCACAGGATATACTGTGTCGGGTGTAAGCTCGTCGTCCCTGGCCTGTACCTCTACAGTTTCTATCCTTGTAAAAGTTAATTCTCTTCCTGCACTTGCAGCATATTCTTTTCCTCCTGTGATCTGCGAAGGTGGCAGCGGGATGCTTGGAGCTTCAGGTGCATCTACTTACACATGGAGCAATGGTAACACGGGTGCATCTGTTCCCGTTACGCCACTTCTTTCTTCAGTATTTACTGTGACCGGTACCAGCACAGAGGGTTGTGTAAATACACAAACAGTCGCGGTGACAGTAAATACGAGTTCGCTTTCTGTGACACAGAACACCACGGTGTGCAAGGGCTCATCAGTTAAACTTACCGCAGATGGCGTCAGCAGCGCTATGTGGAGCAACGGAGCATCGTTCCTCACTATTTCTGTATCTCCTTCAGTGACCACATTGTATACTGTGAGTGGTACAGATGCAATTGGTTGTTTACTTTCAAACTCGGTAACAGTTACTGTTCTGAATCTTCCTGTTGTAACCATCAGCGCCAGCAAACAAATAGTTTGCCGCGGTGAAAGTGTTGTTCTTACTGCAAATGGAGGTGTAAGTTATGTTTGGGATAATGCTGAAACAGGTACCAGTGTAACGAAAACCCTGCCGGTAAATGTGCCATACCAGTATTCGGTGATAGGTACTGACGTTAATGGTTGCAAGTCATCGGCTATGATCACAGTAAACGCATCGGCATGCACTGGTGTTGCAGAGGTTAAGGCAAATCAAATTCTTGTATTCCCTAACCCGGTAAACAGTGAACTGACAATTTCAGGAGGCAACAACACAATGAAAGTAGTTATGATCTCCGACCTTCATGGTAAGACGCTGATGGTGGAAGAATCGGACGACTCAAATATTACTGTGAATGTTGAATCCTTGCCTGCAGGAGTTTATTATATCCAGGTGAAAGAAAATGATGAAAATACAATTCACAAATTCATCAAGCTGTAGATAACGCAGTAACTAAATAATATTCTGACCAGCGTGATTAGACGCTGGTCTTTTTTTTTATTACAACAAGAAACAATACGATAACACAGACCTGTGCACTGGCGCGCTGGCGGCTGGTTATCCGGGAACGTTGTCTTTCGCTATTACCGTCCAGTCACTTTGCCCGTGGCCTTTCTCGATCCACCTGTCCATCTCCGCAGCAATAGCGGGAATGGCCGCCAGGTGCTGTCCTGCCTTTTCTGCCTCTTCCATCATCAGTCTTGTATCTTTCCGCGCCATGTTAAGTTCCCAGGTTGGATTGCCGAAGTCTGCCGCCAGGATTTTCTTTAAGCGACCTGGTGCCGATGCGCCCGGATTCCATTCAGTAAAAAGAGATGTGATGTCAGACACCGGAACTTTCATGGCTTTTGCAAGTGCCAGCAAATCTGTCCAGCCCGTTGTCAGAAACAATAAAAAAGAATTGCCCAGTAGTTTTACCGCGGCAGCCCTGTTTGATTCTGGACCAAAGTTGATGAGCTTACCGGTCATGGCAGAGAGCGCAGGTTCAAGTTTTTTAATGAGTTCCTGGTCACCCGATACAAGCATGTAGCCACTGCTGTCGAGTGCGTTTGACGGACCCATGAACACAGGCGCATGCAAATAAGTGAAGCCCCGTTTTTTCCAGTACTCTGTTCGTTTAGCGGCACCTTCGGTGGATGTGGTAGTGTGATCGACGATGATAAGGCCTTTATTAAATCCTGCTTTTGCTTTTTCGAGGATCTCATCAACTGCCTGGTCGTCTTTAAGCGTCAGGTGCAGGCGTTCTGCGTTTTTCACGGCATCGGTTACAGATTCAAAAGATCGTGCGCCGGATTGTTCAAGTGCCTTGGCTTTAGCGTGGGTCCTGTTCCATACGTTTACCTGTTCTCCTTTTTTCAGAAGAGCTTTTACAAAGTTTGATCCGAGAAGACCGGTTCCTATATATGCGATCATGTTTTTTTAATTTTAAAGGGTAAAGATACTAGCATTGCGGCTTTTTTTGACACGAATTACACGAATTACACTAACCCACCAATTTTGGTGAATTACACTAATTAGAACAGGTGCTGGCGGACACGTTCGGTAGCGCGTCCTGCATTCCGTTGAAATTACGATTTACGATTTACGATTCAGACTGTCCTGCATTCCGTTCTAAATTACGATTTATCCGCCCGAGGCGGACCCGCCCGTAACACACCGATGGCGGGCGAATTACGAAGTACCCAGATCGTGCATTAAAGGTTAGTAAATTCCCTGATGAAGCCTTGAAAAATCAGGTATTTTAAGGGTACACCAATTTTCACTTTTT
>CBIHOL010000052.1:0-32305 GCA_966211905.1 uncultured bacterium | reverse complement strand
GGTCGATTCTTTAAAAACAGGACAGATCCCCGACCAGATCTTCGATAAGCAGTATTTCCTCAGCATCTGCATTCTCCCGCTCAACTGGACCCTGGTATATTATCTTTAAGGCTCGTACAACAAAGTGATGCGCAGGTCGCGCGTAAATGAATTTGTGCAAACACTTGCTACTTCCATCATTGGAGTAACAGTTTTGTTCTTTGTGTTGCTGCTCGATGATTCAGTTGTATCGTACCGCCTTTATTACAAACTGTATTTTGTGCTGTTCAGCTCACACTTTCTTATTACCGCTACTATCCGTTTTATTCTCTCAACCAATACCAACCGGAAGATCCATAAAAGACAATTTGGTTTCACCACAATTATCATAGGAAGTAATGAACGTGCCCTTAAAATGTTCAGGGAAATAAACGCGCTCAAGTACGGTATCGGGAATAACTTCATTGGCTTTGTGCATATTGAAGGAAAGAATGGCTACAGCGAGCACCTGAAGCGTGAGCTCAGTCACCTGGGCGAATACCACGACATAAAAACCATTATCGAAAAAAATAATATTGAAGAGGTGATCATTGCCCTCGAAAGCTGGGAGCATGAGTACATAAAAAATATTGTGAACGACCTTGGTGATATTGGCGTTATCATTAAGATCATTCCCGATATGTACGATATTCTCAGCGGTCACGTAAAAATGACCAGCATCCTAGGTACGCCGCTCATTGAGATCAAGAACCAGATCATTCCCGAGTGGCAGATCTCGGTAAAACGTTTTATCGATGTTACCGTTTCTATCCTGGTGCTGGTGCTTTTCAGCTGGCTGTATATTCTCATCGGAATTATCGTGCGACTTGGATCAAAAGGAAAAATGTTCTTTAAGCAGGAACGTATTGGTGTTCATGGAAAACCATTTTATATTTATAAATACCGCACCATGTTCACCGACGCTGAAAAAGAAGGTCCCGCATTATCCAGCGCCAATGACCCACGTGTTACGCCGTTCGGTAGATTTCTTCGCAAAGTGCGACTCGATGAAATGCCGCAGTTCTGGAATGTGCTTATGGGTGATATGAGCCTTGTTGGTCCCCGCCCTGAAAGAAGATACTACATTGAACAGATCGTTGAAAAAGCACCTCACTACAAACATCTTCATAAAATTCGTCCAGGCATTACCAGCTGGGGACAGGTAAAATACGGCTACGCCGAAAATGTGGAGGAGATGATCGATCGTTTAAAGTTCGACATCCTGTATGTTGAGAATATGAGCCTTCTTCTGGATTTTAAGATCCTGGTGCATACTATTCTGATAGTGCTGCAGGGACGGGGGAAATAAGTTCTCCTGCATTCCGTTTAAAGTACGAAGTACGAGGTACGAAGGACGAAGGTAAACTTCAGTGCCACGCGCAATCCCACGCGCGCGTAAAGTACGAAGTACGAAGTACGAGGTACGAGGTACATTTGAGGGCCACGCTCAACCCAACGCGCACGTAAAGTACGAAGGACGAAGTACGAAGGACGAAGGTGCAGTACAGTGCCACGCGCAATCCCACGCGCGCGTAAAGTACGAAGTACGAGGTACGAGGTACATTTGAGTGCCACGCTCAACCCAACGCGCACGTAAAGTACGAAGGACGAGGTACGAAGGACGAAGGAAGAACAGCTCGCACACATGCGCCCTTTCGACTGAGGACGAATTAGAGGCACGAACACCGCAACTCACTTTTTTTATTTTAATTGCTACAATTTGTAGCTACACCCTGATTTTTCATACCGTAGGTTTACCAAAAATTACACCCAATGACTTTTCCTGAGAAATTTAAAGCCAGAACAAAAAGTATCGGTTTAGCTATTATTAAAATGGTACAGGAACTTCCCAATATCCCAGTAGTTTGGGTCCTATCTAAACAAATTCTGCGGAGTTCAACTTCTGTTGGAGCGAACTACAGAGCAGCCTGTCGCGCAAAGTCTACCGCTGATTTTCTCAACAAACTCAAAATAGTTGAAGAGGAGGCGGATGAGACAATTTATTGGTTAGAAATGTTGTACGATGCCGGTTTGGTTGCTGAAAGCAAAGTAAAACCACTCTTAAAAGAAACTTCAGAAATACTTTCAATGGTAGTAACTGCAATAAAAACCACACGAGATCGAACTTGAAACTATTTACCCTTCGTACCCCGATTGCTATCTGGGCTGACTTCGCACTTTACCTACGCGTGAGTTCGTGCGAAGTATCGCACTGTACCGTTGTACATCGAACTTAACATGTGCATCGGCTAGTGTGTGGCTTCGAACTGTACCTGCAGAACTCCTCCTTCGTAATTAGGTTGTGCGTGGGAATGCGCGTGGAGTCCAACTCTCCTTCGTAATTCGTACTTCGTACTTCGTACTTTCCGTATATTTGCAGGATAAATGGTTCAGCGTATCAATAATTATTTATCTCTTGTAAAATTCAGTCACACTGTTTTTGCTTTACCTTTTGCTTTGATCGGATTTTCGCTGGCTATTTATTCCGGGTCGGCAATTTTCAGTCTTGAGAAATTCTGGCTGGTGATCCTGTGTATGGTTTTTGCGCGTACCGCAGCCATGGCTTTTAACCGGCTTAGTGATCGCACCATTGATGCAATGAATCCGAGAACTGCTGTACGTGAGATCCCCGCCGGGAAGATCAGCGCACGATCAGCGCGTTTCCTTGTAATAGGAAGTTCGGTGGCTTTTATCACCTCTTGTCTGTTCATCAATCCCCTGTGCCTGTATCTTTCTCCTGTTGCGCTGCTGATCATTCTTGGTTACAGTTATACAAAGCGTTTTACACCATTGTGTCACCTTGTTCTTGGATTGGGATTGTCACTTGCGCCTATAGGGGCTTACATCGCGCTTACTGAACGATTCGATATTCTTCCGATAATATTCAGTGGTATTGTTTTTTTCTGGGTCAGCGGATTTGATATTCTTTATGCTTTGCAGGATGAGGAGTTCGACCGTGGTCAGAACCTGCGCTCAATTCCTGTGCTATTAGGCAGAAAAGGAGCATTGACCCTGTCACGCGCTCTGCACGCTGCTGCAGCATGCATTGTTATTTCGGGTTATTTTCTCGGCAGCTTCGGTTGGTTGTACATTCTGGGCGCCCTTATTTTTATCGGCCTTCTTATTTACCAGCACAGTATCGTAAAGGCTGATGATATCAGTCGCGTTAACCTTGCATTTGGAACTACCAACGGCGTTGCAAGTGTCTTGTTCTGCATTTTCGTTTGCAGTGATATTTATTTAATGTTGTGATGGTACGTGGCCTGCGGCGCTAACCACTAAGACACTAAGAGCACTAAGAAACACTAAGGAAAACTTTTCTAACAGGAGGATTCATAGCAACCGACCTTAAAATTTAGAAATTAGAATTTAAATCCGAATTCTTAACTGCACTAATCCGTCTTCTACCATCTTCCACCTTTAAAACTACTTTCACATATTCCCCCTCGATCAGGTTTTCTGCAAGTTCCGGCCATTCGATAAAACAATAATTGCCTGAATCAAGATATTCTTCGATGCCAAGATCCATCAACTCTTCCACGCCTTTGCACCTGTACAGGTCGAAGTGGTAGATCTTGCCCCCGGGCATTTCATATTCGTTTACAATTGAATAGGTGGGACTGCTGAAATGATCGGTACTTTCAAGCACTTTGCACAACTCTTTAATGAGCGTGGTTTTTCCTGCACCCATCTCTCCTTCAAAAAGAAAAATTTTTACTTTGCTTTTTTCCAGCAATGTTCTGGCAACCTGGTCAAGGTCGTTTAACTCAAAAATAATTTCGTAAAAAGGCACATCCATTCTGCGGTAAAAATAAGAAATGAAAAAGCTAAAACTGAAATTTTTGCACTTGCCATGCGAAGAAGTAATAACCTCCTATTGACAACAATATGTCTGACATCCGCATATTTCCCGAACTGATATAAGGTAATAAACTAATAAGGTTAATTCTGTTGACTTTGGTCGTGCTACTAAGGTAATAAGGTCGAACCGCGAAATACTTCCACCATTTTTCCAAAAAGATCCAATGCGCAGAACCTCCTGTAAAAAAAAAGAATTCAAATTTCGGATGTGAACGATCGTTGATTAATTTCCAAGGAGAACCTTATTACACTAGTAACCTGTGCTCGGATGAGCACGATCGCTAATTAATTTCCACAACAAACCTTATTACCTTACTAACCTGTGCCCACCAGGTGACTCAACCTTATTACCTTATTAAGTATAATTCTGGTAGTTTGCCGGCGTCACCAAGGCAATAAAGCCGGCCTGCGAAACACTTCCAACACTTTTTTAAAAATATGCAATGCGCAGCAACCTTCTGTAAAAAACCAGAATTCAAATTTCGGATGAGAACGATCGGTAATTAATTTCCAAAAACAAACCTTATTACCTTAGTAGCCTGTGCCCACCAGGTGACTCAACCTTATTATCTTATATGGGCACCGATGCGCCGTACTTTATCGCGGAGTCAACACAATATAAGGGATGATCATTTCCTCAAGACTTACACCACCGTGCTGAAACGTATTTTTATAATAGTTCACATAGTGGTTAAAGTTGTTCGGATAGGCAAAGAAACGGTCTTCCCTCGCAAACACAAAACGCGTGCTTGGATGCTGTCTTGGCAAAAAGGCATCAGCAGGATTCTTGATCTCGAATACTTCCTTCGGGTTGTATTCAAGCGCTTTTCCCTGTTTATAACGAAGATTGGTATTTACATTCTTGTCGCCGAGGATCTTGGTCGGTTCCTTTACATGCACAGTGCCATGGTCGGTAGTTATAATCACCTTGATCTTTTTAGCAGCGAGCTGACGGATGATATCAAATAAAGGTGAATGTTCGAACCAGCTGTAAGTAATGCTTCGGTAAGCCGGCTCATTCTCCGCTAATTCCCGGATCACTTCCATTTCTGTGCGGGCGTGGCTGAGCATATCCACAAAATTGTAGACGATCACGTTGAGCTTGTTCTGCAACAGGTTATTGATATTATCTGCGAGCTTTTTACCGCTTGTAAAATTCGTGATCTTGGTATAACTCATTTTAATGTCCTTCCCAAGTCGCTTTAGTTGCGCCTGAAGGAGAGCCTCCTCGTGCATGTTCTTACCACCCTCTTCTTCATCATTCAGCCAGTAATCGGGGAACCGTTTTTCGATCTCGCTTGGCAGCAACCCGCTGAAAATAGCGTTACGTGCATATTGGGTCGCGGTGGGAAGAATGCTGAAAAAAGTTTCTTCCACCTCCGTTTTATAATAATCCTGCAACAAAGGCTGGATCACTTTCCATTGATCGAAACGCAGGTTATCTATAAGAATAAAAAATACACTTTCACTGCCGGCAAGTTCAGGCAGGAAATTATTTTTAAATAGAGTATGGCTCATTACGGGAGGATTAGGATCCTTCCCATTCAGCCAGCTTACATAATTTCTTTCAACAAACTTAAAGAACTGGTTGTTGGCGTCGGACTTCTGCATTTTGAGCACGTCAAGCATACTCTTATCCTGCAGGGCGTCAATCTCCAGTTCCCAGTAGATAATTCGTTTATACAGATCGCTCCATTCCTGCCAGGTAAGCTTTTCATTTATGCTCATCCCAATCTGTCCGAACTCTTTGCGGTAATCGGTATTTGTTTTTTCACTTACCAGGCGGCGGTTATCAAGGGCCTTTTTAAGGGATAATAAGATCTGGTTAGGATTAACAGGCTTGATAAGGTAATCGGCGATCCGCCCGCCAATGGCATCATCCATAATATGCTCCTCTTCACTTTTGGTGATCATTATCACCGGGAGGTCGCTATTTTGCTGCTTGATCTTGAGCAGGGCATCGAGTCCTGATATCCCCGGCATGTTCTCATCCAGGAGAACCGCGCTGATGCTGTTATCGTCCCGCACGGCGTCTATGGCTTCATCACCGCTTATTGCAGTAACTACGTCATATCCTTTTCCATTTAAAAACAAAATGTGCGGCTTCAGCAACGCAATTTCATCATCCGCCCAAAGTATCTTTATTTTATCCATGCTGGTCTTTTTATTTAATAACGTATTAGGATTATCTCTATTATCTTAGCGCTGTAATTTTTTAACCCCAGGCAATGTTACAATATAAAAGCCCGGAGCTTTTTAAATTAACGTATTTTACAAGATCGATTGCCTGATGCCAACTAACAAACGCAAGATCATTAACGATCCAATCTACGGATTTGTTTCTATTCCCAATGAGCTGATCTACGACCTGATCAACCATCCGTATTTTCAGCGCCTGAGAAGGATCAAACAATTAGGTCTCACTAACCTTGTTTACCCGGGCGCGCTGCACACACGTTTTCATCACGCTGTTGGAGCCATGCATCTTATGCAGGATGCTGTAATGACCTTGCGTCAAAAGGATGTGCCGGTTACCGATGAAGAAGAACAGGCTGTTCTCATTGCGATCTTGCTGCACGATATCGGACATGGCCCTTTTTCGCATGCACTGGAACATAGCATAGTAAAAGGCATCAGTCATGAAGATATCAGCAGCCTTTTCATGAGCCGCCTTAACCGCGAATTTGATGGTAAGCTCAGCCTGGCGATCGAGATCTTCAATAACCGTCACAAAAAAACTTTTTTACATCAGCTTGTAAGCTCGCAGCTCGATATGGACCGCCTCGATTACCTGAAGCGGGATAGCTTTTTTACAGGGGTAAGCGAAGGAGTGATCAGCAGCGATCGTATCATAAAAATGCTGAACGTGGTTAACAATGAACTGGTGGTGGAACAAAAAGCCATTTACAGCATCGAAAAATTTCTCATCGCCCGTCGCCTGATGTACTGGCAGGTGTACCTGCATAAAACCGTGCTTAGCGCGGAGAGCCTGTTGGTCACGATCCTGCGCAGGGCGAAGGAACTGGCTGCAAAAAAAACAGACCTCTTTGCAACTCCTGCTCTGGGACTGTTCCTTCAAAATGATTTTACACGGGAGGCTTTTGCCCGTGATGAAACACTTCTTGAAAGATTTTCAAAGCTCGACGATACCGACGTGATCGCTTCAGTGAAGGTATGGTGTGAGCACGACGACAAGATCCTTCGTATGTTATGCTCCAACCTGCTTAACCGCAAACTTTTTCGCGTTGAGATCGAAAACGAGCCGTTTGAAAGATCTTACGAGGAGAAGCTGGTAAAAAAGGTCCGCGAGATGTATGACCTTACCGAACAGGAAGCAGGTTATTTTGTTTTTTCTGACACGGTGAATAACAGCGCTTATAATGCCACCAATTTTAAGATCAATATTCTCACCGGTAACGGAAAACTGGTAGATGTGGCCCAGGCAAGTGATCAGCTGAATCTTCAAAGCCTTAGTAAAACGGTCACCAAGCACTTTATCTGCTATCCTAAAGAACTGAGGGAGGAGTGACCGGTCCCTTGTTAAAAGAAGAATTAAACAGTATAATTACCAACTCAAAATAAAATCATGAAATTACTACCGCTTGCAATCCTCTCGCTGTGTGCTTTAACATCGTGCACATCCGATGTAAACGAACTTGCACAAAAGAAAATGACTGAAAAAAAGGACACTGTCGCTCCGGCGAAAGATAACACGTTTGAATATTCTGCTGAAAAATTTGCGGACCTCCAGGTTCTGCGTTACAAGGTTGAGGATTTTGAAAATCTCAGTCTGAATACCAAAATTCTTGTGTATTCCCTGTGCGAAGCAGCACTTGCCGGAAGGGACATAATTTATGACCAGAATTATAAATACAACCTCGCAGTTCGCAAAACGCTGGAAGCTATCCTTTCGAGGCAACCTATAGAGAACGAAGCTGAATACGATCATTTGCTCACCTATGCAAAACGCGTGTGGTTCAGCAATGGCATTCACCATCATTATAGCAAGGATAAACTGATACCGGAATGTAGCGCCGAGTATTTTATGGAGAAACTAAAAGCTGTGGACGAAAAATTATTACCTCTTCGTTCGGGCGAGTCCAGGGCGGATTTCGAGAAATTCATCACCTCGGTAATATTTGATCCTGCAATTGCTCCTAAAAAAGTAAATCTTGATCCTAAAACCGATATGGTAACGTCTTCTGCTGTGAATTTTTATGAAGGTGTGAATCAACAGGAGGTGCTGGCGTTTTATGATGCCCAGGTGAACAAAAAGAGCACTAAAAATCCAATGTACGGCCTCAACAGTAAAGTAGTGAAAGAAAACGGCAAGCTGGTTGAACGCGTGTGGAAGGTAGGAGGAATGTATTCGCCCGCCATTGAAAAGATCGTTTTCTGGCTGGATAAGGCTACCGCGTATGCTGAAAACCCTGCGCAAAAAGCGAGCCTGGAAGCACTGATAAAGTTTTACCGCAGCGGCGACCTCAACGATTTTGATCAGTATAATATTGCCTGGATAAAGGACACGGCCAGTATTGTGGATGTGGTGAATGGTTTTATAGAAGTATACAGTGACCCGTTGAATAAAAAAGGTTCGTTTGAATCGGTAGTCAGCGTTAAGGACATGGAAGCAAGTAAACGCATCGCTACAATTGGCGCAGAGGCGCAATGGTTTGAAGATAACTCACCGATCATGCCACAGCATAAAAAGAAAAATGTGACGGGAATTTCCGCAAAAGTTATAAATGCTGTTATTGAAACCGGGGATGCAGGTCCGAGCTCCGCCATTGGCATTAACCTGCCAAACAGCGAATGGATCAGGCAAATCGGAAGTAAATCAGTAAATCTCGGGAACATTGTTGAAGCGAAAGAACAGGTGGAAGGCGGATCGCTTGTTGACGAATTTTTTTATACTGAAGAAGTGAGGAAACGGGTAAAGGACTATGCTGCGTATGCCGATAAATTACATACCGACATGCACGAGGTAATAGGTCACGCCAGCGGGTTGGTTGACTCTACCGCCGGACAACCGCACGAAGTACTTAAAAATTATTATAGTCCTCTTGAAGAAGGTCGCGCTGATCTTGTTGCTCTGTATTACCTGATGGATCAAAAACTGGTCGATCTGGGCGTGATGCCTTCGCTTGAATATGGCAAAGCCTCATACGACGATTATATTACTACCGGCCTGATGGTGCAGCTTGCAAGAATAAAGCCAGGGAAAGATATTGAGGAAGCTCATATGCGTAACCGTAAGTTTGTAAGTCAATGGGTGTTTGAAAAAGGCGCAAAAGACAATGTGATCGAAAAAAAGATCGCAGATGGTAAAACTTATTTTGTCATCAACGACTATCAGAAATTACGCACTCTTTTTGGTGAACTTTTAAGGGAGCTTCAGAGGATCAAATCACAATGCGATTACAAGGCCGGCCACGATATGGTGGAAAACTACGGAGTTAAGGTTGATCCTAAGATCCATGCGGAAGTGCTGGAGCGCTACGGTAAACTGAATATTACTCCTTATAACGGATTTATTCAACCAAAGCTTGTTCCGGTTTTTGAAGGAGATCAGATCAGGGATATCCGTATTGAGTACCCTGACAATTTTACAAAACAAATGCTGGAGTACGGTCGCGATTATGCTTTGCTGCCAGCATATAATTAGAAAAAACAATATGGCGTTTGTGATTTACGGGAATTCAATCAGCATCCAGTGAAGTACGCAGTGCTGATCGGTTAACAAAGCGTGGCCGCGCAAACGGAACCCTTTATTATCGGAGTCGTACTTTGCGACATAAAAACCGTCGTCGCATTTGATAAGCACTTCCTGGCCGTTCTGCGGAACTGATTCGTTA
This sequence comes from uncultured bacterium, assembly GCA_966211905.1. GTDB lineage: Bacteria > Bacteroidota > Bacteroidia > B-17B0 > Aurantibacillaceae > Aurantibacillus. Next base: position 22,571 of record CBIHOL010000052.1, on the reverse strand, counting down.
ATTGTATTCCACCGCGTGGTTTTTGACTTGGCCATAAATTTTTTTTAATAATTGAACGCTAAGCTACGGTTTCTTCGCTGGAAACCATCTGCTATAATCTGGCCGATAAAGGAGGAGATTGTCTCTTTTAAAACCCGTTACTTAAATTTCTTGTGAGCTAGTTAGAGCCGGCAAAGGAAAATATAACGGGTTTTAAAGAGTAACTTAAAGATACACTTCGAAAATTGAAATGGAAGATTTTTAACAAGAAATTCGACGAAATTGGAAAAGCCTTCGATCTGTTACTTCAAACAGTTGGCGCAGTCGGGGAACCAGGTGTCAATTACATCCGGTAAATCCACTACATGGCCATTATCGTCCTTGACCCTGATCTCAGTAAAAAAAATCTTTACAGCTTTTTTCTGCTTGTTCAGAAAATTCACCATGTCACCGGAAAGCGAATTACTGAATCCCGAAAATTCCCTTGTCTCTTTTTTTGTCTTCACATAAAATTTGTAGGAAAGCACCTGGTTTTCCCGTGGGTTCCCATAGCGGTCCATTATTACAAGCTCCAGCGAAGTGTTATCAAATATGGCTTTGGAAAGACTGGATTCTCTTTTCACCCGGATGGTCCTGGGTTCATCATCCTGCGCATGCACTGCAGCGGAGCAGAATACCAGGCACAGAAAAAGGAAAAAAGACAAACATCTCATACTCCAAATTTAATAACAAATGCGGCACCCACAAGTACCGGGGTTTGAGACAGAGCTAAATCTATTCGTCTTTAAAAAAATTTAATTTGTGAAGGTCTATCACCTGGATATTCTTATAATAGAAGTCAAGGATCTGCGTATAAGTATACCCCCTGCGCACCATATACATGGCACCTTCCTGGCACATCCCGAGGCCATGGCCATATCCGCGACCCGAAAATAAAATGCTGTCGTTATTAAGTTTGGAGATGCTGAAAAAAGTGGACCGCAGTTGCAGATCCTGCCTTACATTTTTGAGTGGCACCCTGGTGTTGCTGCATTCAAGGTAGACCTTACGGGTATCCTGTTTAAAGTTGAGCGCGATATTTCTGCCCGAATCGGTTTCAACAGGAAAATTATGTTTAACCTTCAGGTAGTTTAGCCAGTCCTGCGTCAGCATCCTGCGCTCCCATTTTGAATTTGGCATTTTTGTGCTGAAGGTATCAATGATGCTTCTCAGGTAAGGAGTATGAGCGCCCCATACATCTTCGCTGTTAGCAGTCTGACCTCCGCTGTTACTATGGAATGCGGCAACGATCAGGTGAAGGTCATCATCAACCACCACCTTGCCCTGCGTTTCTGCGATTGCAGTATAAATATTGAGATTCCTCGGTTTACCGAAATATGCCTGGCAATGTACCTGGTCGCAGAGACTGAACCCTTCAGTGACATGCTTATTAATATGTGCGAGAGCAAAGGTCCTGGCCAGGATAGCCTGTACCTTGTAAAATTCGGAAGATGATCGCGGCCCGGCTTCTGCTTCAGTAACTCCTGCAATGTAGTTATCGAGGATCACATCGTTAATGATCCTGATGCCGCTGTCGGCGCCACCGGAAAAGCTGACATTGTTCTGATAGGTGCGGACCTTTTTTTCAGGACTGAGGATCCTGATCTTTATTTCGGAATTTTTATCACCTACAAATTTAAGGTACCTGTAAACTCCGATGTGCTTCTCATTCTCTGTCACCACAATGCTATCACCCCTGGTAATAACACGGTAATCAATACCAGCCTTCACCGGGATTGCGACATTCCCATCCGCCAGCATCCTGTAAGAGCTGGTGGGCGCGTAAACCACAAGGGCAATTACTTTTACATTGGCAAACAGCCGCACCTGGATATTCTCAACTGGCAGGTAAAAAGAAGTGAGTGCCACCATCAGCAGAGAGAAAACCAATATGATACCAGTTCTTTTTAAGTTCATCATTTTTTAATTCCGGCATCTGCGGTAATATGAGCGGCGATCCGTTGAGACGCTCCTCCCCCACCCAGCTGGGCTAAGAGAGTTTCGTATTCAGCGATCATCTGCGCACGGTATTGCTTATCATCAATAAGGCGCCTGAGCTCTGTTTCAATATTGGCTGCTGTAAGATCCTGCTGGATCAGCTCCACCACTACAGGCTTATCCATGATAAGATTTACCAGGCTGATGTATTTTACATTCACGATCTTTTTGGCGATGGCAAACGATAATCCCCCGCCCTTGTAACACACCACCTGAGGCAGCTTGAAGAGCGCGCTTTCAAGCGTGGAGGTACCCGACTTGATAATACCCGCCGTAGCATATGACATTAATTCATACGTTTGGTTAAACACCACGCTGATGTTCTTCTGTTTAAGCGGCTCATAGTAGGAATCGGAAAGATGTGTGGAACCAGCTACTACAAACTGGTATGCCGGGAACTTCGGCACAAGTGCAGTCATTACTTCCAGCATCCGCTCTATCTCCTGTGTCCGGCTTCCAGGCAATACCGCAATGATTGGTTTTTCCTGCAGCTTGTTATCTGCAATAAACTGTTGTTTCGGTTTGAACAATGGCTTTCGCTGATCTATGGCGTCAATAAGAGGATGTCCGACAAAATAAACCTTGTGATTATGTTTCTGATAAAAAGCTTCTTCAAAAGGGAGGATCACAAATAATTTATGCGTGAACTTTTTGATCTGCTCCACCCTGCCCTCTTTCCATGCCCACACGGTGGGAGAAATGTAATAATCAACTTTAATTTTATGCCCGGTGGCCCACTTTGCCATTCTCAGGTTAAATCCGGGGTAATCAACCAGCAACAGGATATCAGGTTTGAAGGCGAGAATTTTTTCCTTAACAATGCTGAAGTTTTTGCGGATGGTAACAATATTTTTGAGCACGTCTATAAATCCCATGAAGGCCATATCGCGGATATGAATATCGGCCTTGCGTTTGCCGATCTCTTCCATCAGGTCTCCACCCGTAAAGGCGAACTCAGCATTACGATCCAGCTTCAGGATCTCACGCATACAATTGCCTGCATGCAGATCTCCGCTTGGTTCACCTGCTATAATGTAGTACTTCATTAACAATAACGGGTTTCGAGGTAATAGGTAACATACGCTACCAGGCCAATATAAAATAGTATGCTCAGGATTATACCTTTATTAAAATCATCCATTTTCCTGCGAAGACCCCAGTAAAACAACAGCAAGTTACCCAGGCCGCAAACTTTAATAACATTGCTCAGCAGGTAGCCGTTTAAAAGATACCTGATAAATCTCCGTGGAAATCCTATCTGGTGGTGAAAAAACATCCAGTAGAAAAAGAACATGACCATGGGGAAGAAAAGTCCGACGAGCAGACCTATCCAGAAATTGTTGAGTCTTTCTTCAAATTTCATATTTCTCGTGATGTTTTAATTTTTCAAGATAAGAATGCGCCGTCAGATCAGCATGCGTAGGCACTACAGAGATATAGTCGTTTGCAAGAGCCCATTCGTCGGTATCGGTAGACTTGGGTTCGAAATTCACGAACTCACCTGTGAGCCAATAATAATTACGACCATAGGGATCCTGACGCTCTTCAAATTTTTCAACCCAGTTAGCGCGTGCCTGTCTTACCACTTTTATTCCTTTAAAGTCGGCCTCTTTTAACCTGGGGATATTTACATTAAGGCAAACGCCCGCAGGCATCGGAGCTTCTATGTTTTTCCGGATGATCTCAGCAATGAACTTTCCCGCCTGCGTAAAATCCGCTTCCATCGCGTAATCGCATAAACTGAAGCCGATGCTTGGTGTTCCTTCGAGAGCACCTTCGATGGCTGCGCTCATAGTACCGCTGTAAATAACATTTATAGAGCTGTTGCTCCCGTGATTGATGCCACTCAGGATCATATCCGGCTTGCGTTTAAGAATATGATTAATGGCCATCTTTACGCAATCTACAGGAGTTCCGCTACACGAAAATTCCTGCTCCGCATGATGATAATCTGTTTTCTGGATCCGTAATGTGGAATTGATGGTAATAGCATGACCCATTCCGCTTTGCGGTTTATCGGGTGCTACCACAACTATGCGTCCGAATTTAGAGGCAATCTTTGCCAGCGCGGTTATCCCCGGTGCGTAGATACCATCGTCGTTTGTTACCAGAATAAGCGGTTGCTGTGACATTTTTTAATATTGACTAAAGCTAAAAATTTCCCGGCTAAGAATAGGTGAAGAGCCGCAGTACTTACCAAACTACGGATGTTAATTTTCGACAATTATCCCTGCACCTGCGACATTATAGCAATAATACGACGCACGGGGCTGCTAATATGACATGAACAGGCATTGGCATTTCGCTTGATTATCTATATTAAAAAAGAAAATGATAAGTTTTGGATTACTGGCAATCGGAATAATTTTTATGGTGGTCGGCTTACTGGTGAGTGCCCGGCTGAAATCCAAATTCAACAGGTACTCCCAGGAAAGGCTAAGCAGTGGCCTCAGCGGCCGGGAAGTGGCTGAAAAAATGCTTCGTGAAAATGGAATTTACGATGTAAGGGTTTTGAGCGTTGAAGGTATGCTGACCGATCATTATAACCCTGTGAACAAAACGGTGAACCTCAGCACCAATGTTTATAACGGTCGTAATGTGGCCTCTGCAGCAGTAGCAGCGCACGAATGCGGACATGCAGTACAGCACAGCACGGCTTATACATGGCTCACTATGAGAAGTAAAATGGTACCAGCCGTGCAGATCGCAAGCAACCTCATGAGTTTCTTAACTCTTGGACTTGCATTTCTTGCCTACAGTTCTCCCTATATGATGAACACATTATTACTGGTGTTTATTGTGCTCCAGGGCGCCATAGCACTATTCAGTGTTGTTACATTACCTGTTGAGATCGATGCCAGCCAGCGCGCATTGGCATGGTTAAACTCTTCTGGAATAACGTATGGACATGAACACGAAAATGCAAAGGATGCACTTAAATGGGCGGCTTACACCTATGTGGTGGCGGCTCTTGGCGCAGTTGCTACGTTAGTGTATTACATCTGGAGATACACTGCCGGGAATCGTGATAATTAAAAATCAAAAATGAAAAATGAAAAATCCGTGGCATTAGCCAACGGATTTTTTTTTGTTTTTAAAAGACCAACTTATCGGGGCCCGATAACTGTCACAAATTCTAAATGCTAAATTCTAAATTCTAAAACGCGTGAAACGTGTGCTGCCGAACTTAGAATTTAGAATTTAGAATTTAGTATTTGTTATTTCTATAAACCTGAAGTCACCCCCACGCTAAAAGATAACAACCCAATTATACTTTCTCAATACTGTACTTGGCCATAAACTCCATGGCCTTGTTCACCATTTCTGAACTTCCAACAAACAACGGTGTACGCTGATGTAATTCCTTCATCGGCACTTCCATGATGCGTTTGCCACCAGTGGTAGCTTTGCCTCCGGCCTGTTCGATGATAAAAGCAAGTGGATTACATTCGTAAAGCAATCTTAATTTTCCATTAGGAGATTTTGTTGTAGTCGGATAGATATAAATTCCACCGGTGATCAGGTTCCTGTGAATGTCGGCAACACCCGAGCCGATATAACGTGATGAATATGGTCGGTTGGTAGCCTTATCTTCTTCCTGGCAATACTTAATGTATTTTTTAACGCCATCAGGAAAATGCAGGTAGTTACCTTCGTTGATAGAATAGACATGACCATTTTTAGGAGTCTGCATTTCGGGATGCGACAGGCAGAACTCGCCGATCGTCGGATCGAGAGTAAAACCGTTCACACCATTACCGGTTGTATAAACCAGCATGCAGCTCGATCCATAAATAACATAACCTGCTGCCACCTGCTCGGTTCCGCGACGCATAAAATCTTCCATTGTGCCCGGACCTTTAAGGCTTACACGGCGGTAAATAGAAAAAATAGTTCCAACCGAAACGTTTACATCAATATTGGATGAACCGTCGAGAGGATCGATCGCCACTACATATTTGGCATTTTTGCTGATCTCGGAATCAATGGGAATAAGATCATCATTTTCTTCGCTGGCAATGGCGCAAACCTCACCACCAGCCTTAAGTGCCGCAATAAACTGATCGTTTGCAAACACGTCGAGCTTCTTCACTCTTTCTCCTTGCACGTTGGTATCGCCGGTCTCTCCTAATATTTCAACAAGTCCTGCTTTGTTAACTTCCCTGTTCACGATCTTGGAGGCGATCCCAATATCTCTTAATAATCTCGATAGTTCCCCTTTTGCATATGGAAAATCGCTCTGCTTCTCAATAATAAACTGTCCTAATGTTTGAATCTTCATCGCTAAATAGTTTTTTGCATCCCAAAAATAGGGATTTTAATTGAAGCGACGGGTCTGAAAAAGGGATTTAAGACTGGAATTCAGCCTTCAGAAACTCCCGCCAGTCGCTAAGATTAGCTATTACCTGCAGCTGGCGATAAGTGTAATGGAATTTTTCCTCCTCAGCCTGGGCATTAAGAATATTGATGCGGTAACGATCAAAATTGGCGAGCGCCGTTTTTTCGTCTGCTGAAAGTTTATGGCCACTAAATTCTTTATCACGAAGATCATTAATACTGGTTGTTAATCCAGTAGATTTTTTAGTTACAAGTCCCGTTAAAAAGTCATTATGGTTTTCCACACTGTAAAAATATATTTTACTACGATATCTGGCCCCCCATTTGCATTATTTATACTAACATCATTCTGTGAATTGTGAGTAAGTTTGGAAAAGGTTTAAATCGCATGTTAACTAAAATTTTAAGAGCCTCTTTCTTTGCATGGCCTTTTTTTTCCCTGGCACAGGTCCCCAAGCTGTCAACCTACGAACTGAAATGGGCCATTGGCCACCCGTTTGCGGCCATCAAAGTAAAAAAGATCAGTAAAAAGTGTGATGCGGCTTTTTTAAGCGGAGATATAAAACAGCAGCTCGATAGCTATTCAAGCGGCGGTCAGCTCGACGCCTTTCGTCATGTGTTTTATATGGCTGCATATTCACAGAAGATCAGGGTAAAAAAGGTAAGGAAACTGGGAAAGGCTCACGAAAAGGCCAATTACCGGCAATTCGTGAAAAGTCAGAACGAAGAAGGAGAATTACCAGATAGCCTGGCATCTGTGATGGATCTGCAGAATAATGAACTTGGTTTTGCCATTGGATGTAATAACCGCAAAATTTCGATTGAAGAACTCAAAACAAAAGTGATTCAGGACATCCGCAATGGCAAGGCGGTTATTTTTAAACGAGACCATCGTGGAGCTTACGTAGATTGTGCCGGCCACCCTTTGCAAAAAGCAAATGTCACAAAATGGTATATTCCCAAATGCCTGGTGCCATCAAATTATAAAAGTTCCAGCTGATCATCAGTCAGTTTGCAATTGATCCATTCGGGATCAAACTTTGAATTATATTTTTTATAGAAAGAAATTGCCGGCTGATTCCAGTCAAGGACCTGCCACTCGAGTCTTTTAACCTTTTCGGCTTTTGCCACTTTTACCACCTCATCAAAAAGCAGCTTTCCATATCCCTTGCCCCGGGCTTTTTCTGTTACTATAAGGTCTTCAAGAAATAAACACCGCCCTTTCCAGGTCGAGTATTTAAAGTAATATAATGCCATGCCTTTGACCTGCCCGTCAACAGTGGCAACAAAAAAACTAAAGATGCGGTTCTTTCCGAATGCCCATTCCTGCATTTGTCCGAGTGTTACTTCCACCTCGTCCTTTGCCTTTTCGTATTCGGCAAGTTCCTTTATAAGAGCAAGCACAAAGGGCAGATGCTGTGGTTCTCCTTCCTGGATCAAAGCTTTCATTGTGAGAATCGTTTTTTAAGGATCACTTTTTGAAGAACTCTTTTAATAATGAGTTCGGAAAGAGTTTCGGCCAGGTTGAGATGGGGATGATCGTTGCCGTATCTCTGAATTTGCTGTTCGCTGATATCAATACGATATAATAAACCTGCAAAATACTGTGAACCTCCGCTCAGAAGATACTCCACCTGTTTTAAAATTATTTTTTGAAGCTCTTCAAAGATACTTGGAAGATCATCGGTGAAAGTGACATCAAGGCCGCAACTTTCGAAATCCTTTTTTAACTGCAGCCTGAATAATTCGAAAAGATCTTCCTGCTGCAGGCCCTTATTAATTTCGGGTTCAAACATTCTTCAGCAGCAGACGCTCAACAGGTTTTTTATTAATGATGTGTGAAGTAACAATATCCTGCACATCCTCTTTTTTTACTCCCACATAAAAAACACCTTCGGGATAGATGGCCACAGTAGGACCGAAGTCGCAGATGCCCAGGCAACCGCTTTTATTGGCGCGGGCTTTAAGACCAACCTTTAACGGTTTGAGCAGTTTCTTGAATTCCGCTACAAGCTCCAGACCATGGGCCTCACCACAACTGAGCTTTTCGGAACCGGTGCGCTGGTTAGTGCAGACAAATATATGAACGTCGTATACCATTTAAATTATAGATTTAGAACTGCGACGAATATCCGGCCGCCACTGAAATTATTTTAATGCTCAATAGATCCATTTCACCTGTTTTACATCGGCCTCCATTAACTTTCCATCTTCATCAAGAAGGTTAAGCAATCCCGAGTTGCTGACACCTTTTACATACAGTTTCCTGATAGTATCGTTCACCTCAAACTCAAGAGTTTCACTCAAACCATAAAGATTTTCAAGGTAAGCCTGCCGTATGGATTCAAACTTTCCGCTCTTTAACTGCAGGTAATATTTTTCAAGATGCCTGCACAGGATATCCAGAACTGCATGAACGGAATGATCTGTACCTGTCAGCAATTTTAGTGACGTGGCGGTGGAAATACCGGAAAACTCATCCTGGTTAACATTGATGCCGATGCCGGCCACACTCCAGTTGATCACAGTTCCCTGGAGATTATTTTCAATCAGGATGCCGGCAATTTTTTTGCGATCCACCAGGATGTCATTCGGCCACTTGATCTTTATGTCATATTGGCGATACGCCAGTAATTCAGACAAAGTGTCGTGACAAGCCAATGCGGTGATCTGGTACAAAAAGAACTGATTTTTAAGCTCAAGAAATGTTGGTTTTAAAACAATTGAAGCACACAGGTTGCTCAGTGGCTCTGCCAGCCAGCGGTTACCACGCTGTCCTTTTCCGTGCGTCTGATGTGCAGTGTGAACCACTGAACCTTCAATCAGGTTAACGTTCTTTAACAGGTGAATGGCATAGGAATTGGTGCTCTCTGTTTCAGGCAGAAAAATAGAGTTTTTGCCAATAAATAACGTTTCCATTACGCCAAATAGGTTAAATTTGTTGCTTAGTGTAAACCTAAAGAAAAAAACAAGCACTGCGAAATTAATCCTTATATGGCCAAACTTCCCGCAAAAAAATCTGCAGCCAAAAAAAACCTGAAGACCCCCTCCAAAAAAACTTCGAAACCAAAAAACGCAGCAGGGAAAGGTACTGCCAAAAAAAAGGTGATCACTGATAAAGAGAGGGACATCAGGGCGGCAAACCTTATTGCAAATTCCGAAAAAAAGAAAAAGGCAGTCTCAAAACGGCCTAAAAAAACCTCAACGCCTTTACAAACTTCCGGTTTACTGGAAGCAGTAGTGGAAGGTATGCAGGAAAAAAAAGCAAAGAACATCATGATCCTTGATCTGAATAAGATCGAAAACCGTGTTACCGATTATTTCGTGATCTGCGATGCCGACAGTAATACACACGTAAACTCAATTGCCGACAGCGTTGAGGAGATCGTGGAAAAGCTGGCCAAAGAACGTGCCTATCATACAGAGGGACATCAGAACGGCGAGTGGATCCTGCTGGATTACATTAACGTGGTGGTCCATGTTTTCCTTCGTGAAGCGCGTGAGCACTATAATATCGAGGGTTTGTGGGGAGATGCAGAGATCACATTGGTTAACGACTAGGATACGAAGGATAGATTTAAAATAATGAGTGAAGAAATAAATAAAGACAGCAACCAGAATTCAGCTAACAGTAGTCCAAACCAGGAAGAGGAGAGGAAGAAACAGTTTGAAAGAATGAAGGAGAAGTTCGGACGGCAGAATTCCTTTGGTGGAAATAAAGGCGGGAACTCGGGAAATAATTTTTACTGGATCTACGGCATTGTCATTGCCATCCTGTTATTCATAGTTTTTTACGGCAACGATTACAACTCGCGCCTTAAAGAGGTGCCGCAAAGCAAGTTCTTTCAGGATATGCTCGTGAAAGGTGATGTAACCGACGTTGTGATCGTAAATAAAACGATTGCACGCATTACAGTTAACCCTGACAGTGCTGCAACTCTCGACAGGTACAAAGATCCTAAAAGCGGAAAAGCTTATTTTCCGGACAGGAATTTCCGTGGTCCCCAGTTTTTTGTCACCATCCCTTCTATCGACTATTTCCTTGCAAGCATGGAAAAAGTTCAGAATGATGCAGGCATTCCAAAGGAGAAACAGATCTCAGCAAGAAGCATTGAAGAAACCAACTGGATGAGCGATCAGCTTCCATGGATCCTTCCTATAGTGATTATGCTCATCATCTGGATTGTGATGATGAGGAGGATGGGCGGCGGTGGCGCCGGAGGTCCGGGACAGATCTTTAATATCGGGAAATCAAAAGCTACTCTATTTGACAAGGACACTCATGTGAACATTACGTTTAATGATGTTGCTGGTCTTGACGGAGCTAAAATGGAAGTGATGGAGATCGTAGATTTCCTGAAGAATCCAAAAAAATACACCGACCTGGGAGCCAAAATTCCCAAAGGTGCTTTACTGGTTGGGCCTCCGGGTACAGGAAAAACCTTGCTTGCCAAAGCTGTGGCAGGTGAAGCTAAAGTTCCGTTCTTCTCGTTAAGTGGTTCTGATTTTGTTGAGATGTTTGTGGGAGTAGGAGCTTCGCGTGTGCGTGATCTTTTCCGCCAGGCAAAGGAGAAAGCTCCGTGTATCATTTTTATCGATGAGATCGATGCCATTGGCCGGGCGCGCGGAAAAAGCGCATCAGCCGGAGCCAATGATGAACGCGAAAATACATTGAACCAATTATTGACGGAAATGGATGGCTTTGGCACCAACAGTGGTGTTATAATCCTGGCTGCTACAAACCGTGCAGATATTCTCGACCGCGCTCTTATGCGCGCCGGACGTTTCGACAGGCAGATCTATGTAGACATGCCGGATTTGAACGAACGCAAAGAGATTTTTGCTGTGCATCTTAAGAAGATCAAGATCGACGAAAGCGTGAAGATCGATTTTCTTGCCAAACAAACCCCGGGATTCAGTGGCGCTGATATCGCCAACATCTGTAACGAAGCGGCACTTATTGCTGCCCGTTCAAATAAAAAAACAGTTCAGAAGCAGGACTTCCTTGATGCAGTCGACAGGATCATCGCAGGTCTTGAGAAAAAGAACAAGATCATCACCCCACAGGAAAAACGTGTGATCGCCTTCCACGAGGCCGGCCATGCAACCGTAAGCTGGATGCTGGAGCACGCAAGTCCCCTGGTGAAAGTTACCATCGTTCCACGCGGAAAATCTCTCGGGGCTGCATGGTATCTTCCTGAAGAAAGACAGATCACTACAGCAGAGCAGATCATGGATGAAATGTGCGCCGCTCTTGGTGGACGTGCAGCAGAAGAACTGGTATTCGGAAAAGTAAGTACAGGCGCTCTCAGCGATCTCGAAAAAATTACCAAGCAGGCATACGCCAGTATTGTGTATTACGGACTTAACGACAAGATCGGAAACATCAGCTATTACGATAGTTCCGGACAAAGTGAATATTCGTTCAGCAAACCATATTCTGAAAACACCGCCCGCACTATTGACGAAGAGGTGAAAAAGATGACGGACATTGCTTATGCCAAAACAAAACAGATCCTTCAAAGCAATAAGGAAAAACTGACGATGCTCGCTGAAAAGCTGCTTGAAAAAGAAGTGATCTTTAAGGAAGACCTTGAAGAGATCTTTGGCCGACGTCCTTATGATAAGCACGAAGAAATAAAGTTGCCGGAAGAAGTAACACCACCGGTCAAACCAACAGATATTGCATCTCAATAACAAAAACGCAGCTCAAAAAGCTGCGTTTTTTCATTTCAAAAGTGATAGTTTATTGCTGATGTATCTTATCAAAAGCAACCGCTTCAAATAAGTTAATAAAGTTCTCAAATCCGTCTTGCCCTTCTTACCTTAATAATAAGAGTTCACGCCGCCGTGCTTACCTTATTACCTTCATAAAAAAAGTTCCGGCTAACCCTCTTCACCTTATTACCTTATTACCTTAATAGCACAAAGTTCCGCCTAACCCTCTTCACCCAGCTTATTACCTTATTACCTTTATAACACGAGTTCAGCCCAAGCTGCTTACCTATTACCTTAATTGCGTAAAGTTCATGCTAACCCGGTTGACCTTATTACCTTAGTAACACGAGTTCACCCCAACCAACCTACCTTATTACCTTCATGGCAAGTTCATGGTAACCCCGATAACCTTATTACCTTAGTAAGGAAACACTCACTCCGAGAAAAACGAAAAATTCACATTCCCGTATTTACGATGCTGCTTAAAATGCGCGAGGTCTTCAAGCTTCGTTTTCGGACCATGCTCTATGATCAGAAATCCACCTGGATTTAACAGCCCCCTTTCAAAAACCAGCTTGTGAATCTCCGGGATATTCTCCGCGTCATATGGTGGATCCGCAAATATCAGGTCGAATTTTAAATTCGTTTTTGCAAGGAATTCAAAAACATCAGCTTTTGATGCCGATATGTTCATGTTTAGAAGATCGCTGGTGTTGCGTAAAAAGTACACACACTTGTGATTGTTGTCTATGCTTGTAATGTTCTTGCTTCCACGTGAAGCAAATTCAAGTGATATATGTCCCGTGCCGCTGAACAGATCCAGGACAGATGTTTCTTCGAAATCTATCCTGTTGGCCAGGATATTGAACAGACCTTCTTTCGCGAAATCCGTTGTAGGCCGCAATTGCAGGTCATTAGGCACTTTAATTGTGCGGCCTTTATGAATACCACCTATAATTCGCATTGGTGCTGGTGTAATAAAGTGAAGAACTGATGATTTGGTATTGGTGCGAGCTCCCCGCTTAATTTCAGTGAAGGATCGGGTGTGCAAAATTGCAGGTGCCTGAGATACTTTTTTAGTGTTGAAAGAAGCGGATCAGTAACCAGGCGGTCGGCGGCAATGCCGGTTTTTACCAGCGCGGCGTCGAACCCCAGCTGCTCGAGCGTAAACATGATATAATACAAAAAATCCTCATCGGTCTCACAGCTGAATACATTGTAAAAGATCAGGGCATTTTCTTTCCGCGCTGCTATCTCGCATAATCCTCCGTTGATATTCACAAGAACATCGGCCGAAGCCAGGGAATGATGTGAAAATAAAAGATCGATGCTGATGGCGCCTGCATGACGGATAACCGCATTACTGAAAGTTCGTTCAAGATAAGAAACAAGTTCCTGCTCCATTCCGAAACAGAAACGGATATCGTGCACATGGTGCTGGTTAACCTGTTGTACCTCACCCCCACCCGCAAACTGCAGTAGTTCCTTTGCTGTTTCTTTTGAATAAAAAGCTTCAGGCAACAAAGTAAATTGCTGGTTAAGCACGGCTACAAAAATATTCTGATAGTTCTCCCTAAGCAGCTGATGATTATTGACAAGGAATTCTACGTGGTCGGTTACGGTGCGACCTGGTTCTGGTGTGATATTTACGTCGCAGATCTCTGTGAACTTTTCCTGGTCACTTACTGCATACATAAAATTCCAGGGAGAGATGAACAGGGAGAGGCGAAGACCTCCTGCCGATGGCTTATCGCCATAATAATGCCTTGTTACGTATGGCCCACTGCTCATAAAAAACAAAGCTAATGGTTTATTGAATTAAATCGGAATTTTTTATCACACGCTGATTTCACAGAGCCGATAGTTATCGGCTTCACAGAAGGTGTTTGCAAAAGTATTGCATAATAAAGTTACTGCTGATTCGTATAGGGGCTTTGAACATCATCTGCGTCATTTTGCAGGATAAACAACTTTAAAGTAAGTCCACGAAAAGCAGGCGGAAAAATCAGTGTAATCTGTGAAATCAGCGTCTGTTTTGTTCCCCGCTGCCCGAGAGTTCATTAATTTGTAATTACATTCGTAATTCCAATGCCATACCAGGATTCTCTCTCCAAATTTCTTCAGCAGGTAACGGCATTCCTGCCATTTACGCCTAACAGCGACCAGCGCGATGCCATCGGGAAGATCGGTGATTTTATTTTTGAGCCTTCAGACAGGAGTGTCTTTATTTTAAAAGGATACGCGGGAACCGGAAAAACCAACCTGATCTCCGCATTTACCAAAGCGCTTCCTTCCATAAAATGGAGAAGCGTGCTTCTGGCGCCAACAGGGCGAGCTGCCAAGGTGCTGAGTAATTATTCACAGAGGCAGGCACAGACCATTCACAAAAAAATATTCAGGAAACAGCAGGACGCAAACGGTGCCATGCAGTTTTTTCTGGCAGAAAATCTTCACCGGAACACTCTTTTTATTGTGGACGAAGCATCAATGATAGGTGCCGATTCGGGTGGTGACAGCCTTTTCAACAGTTTACTGGAGAACCTTTTTGAATATGTTTACAGTGGGGACAACTGTAAGCTGATACTAATTGGCGATACGGCACAGTTGCCGCCGGTGGGCAGCGAGGAAAGTCCTGCACTGGATCTTCGATACCTGAAAAATGCGTTTCACCTGCACCTCCATCATTTTGAACTTCGTGAAGTGGCCCGTCAGCGTCTTGAAAGCGGGATCCTGCTGAATGCCACCAGCCTCCGGAACGCCATGCTTTCAGAGAATACCGGCATACCAAAAATGACGTGTACACCCGATTTTGTGCGTCTGGCGGGGGATGAGCTGGAAGACGTAATGCAGACGGAGCTGCGCAATTATGGCGAAGATAACGTGATCATAATAACAAGAAGCAACAAACGGGCAGGACTGTTCAACCAGAGTTTCCGCAACAGGATCCGTTTATACGAAGAGGACCTTTGTGCAGGTGATAAGATCATGATCGTGAAGAACAATTATTTCTGGCTGCCTGAGAATAACGGGGAGGCGGGCTTTATAGCCAACGGCGACATGGCCGAGATCACCAGGATCATAAAGCGGGAATCGCTGTACGATCACCAGTTTTGTGAATGTATGCTGCGTTTCAGCGATTATCCCAACCTGCCCGAACAACAGGTAAAGATCATAACCGATTGCCTTTACACCGATGCGCCGGCTCTAACGTCTGAACAGCAGAAAAATCTCTATAACAACGTGCTGGCCGATGTTAACGACGAGCCCCACCGCGGTGCCAGGGTGGCATATCTCCGCAAAAGCCCTTATTATAATGCGCTCCAGGTGAAGTTCAGCTATGCCATCACCTGCCATAAAAGTCAGGGTGGGCAGTGGCCGGTAGTATTTATCGACCAGGGATATCTGAAGGAGGAAAATATTGATCTTGGTTTTTCCAGGTGGCTGTATACCGCCATTACCAGGGCCACTGAGAAGATCTATCTCATCAACTTCAGCGACTGGTTTTTCTGATCAAATGGCACAATTAACTTTTTGATGTTTATACGTTTGGTCGCCTTGTTTCATCTATTGCCCATAAAGCCTTACTTTAGTAAGGTATTTGCACACTATCCGTAGATGAATAGACATTTCCTTCTGCTTACATTATGTTTGGTCACAATCCTGGGTTTTTCCCAGAGCTTTCTGCGTCCGAACGAATGGAAAAAATACAGAAGGGAAGTATTTGTAAGCATGGGTACCGCCAATTTTCTTGGAGATCTGGGAGGCCGTGACAAAGAGGGGACCGACTACAGTCCGGCAGATCTTGATTTTAGTCAGACCCGCACAGCTTTTGGAGCGGGAGGTCGCTACAAGCTGGGCAGGGCTATAAATGTTGCGGCAAAATTCAGCTACCTCAGCGTAAGAGGTGATGATTCAAAAACCGCTGACATATACAGGAATAACCGAAACCTGAATTTCAAATCAAATATTTTTGAATTCATGGGCCGTATGGAAGGCGGCTACCAGAGCACCAAACGTGGCGGCAACCGCTACGGGATCATGCAGAATTACGGACGCACAAAACAGATCACGCATAATCTTTTTGGGTTTGTAGGCTTGGCAGTATTTTATCATAACCCTAAAGGCCGTAACGGCGACGAATGGGTAAATCTTTATCCTTTGCATACCGAAGGGCAGGGTCTGCCCGGTGGTCCCGCACAATACAAACGCATCGTATTATCTGTTCCTGTTGGTGCGTACTATAAACTCACTTTTAATAAAGTCTGGTCGGCAGGAATTGAATTCTGTTACCGTAAATCCTTCACCGATTATATCGACGACGTAGGAACTGTGTATTATGACAACAAAGCCCTTGAAAGCGCGTACGGCCCTCTGTCCGCTAAGATGGCAGATCCGAGCAAAGGTGAAGTGTACGGGCAAACAGTAGCCGGTGAACAGAGAGGCGACCTTCAAAAGGATGCTTATATGAGCCTTGAGCTGACTGTGAGTTATATCTTCAAGAAACAACGCCGTTCGGCACGTCTGAGAAGCAAGTTCTAATCTACGTTTAGGGAAACCACTTAGATCACTCAGATCACTCAGGTTCCACTAAGAAAAAGTAGTAATACCTGCTAACTTACCGGTGCGAGTTTGACTGTGATCTTTGTCAAGTCCGTACATTTTGTTTTGATGCGATAAGATCTTAGTGCGTTCTTAGTGTGCTAAGTGGTCTTAGTGGTAACAAAAAACCCGAATGTTTCCATCCGGGTTCTTAAATTGTAATGCGAAATGATTATTTCTTCGCAGCACCTTTTGCAGGAGCAGCAGGAGCAGCAGCTTTTGCAGCAGCAGCCGGAGCACCAGCAGTTGTAGCAGCAGGAGCAGCTTCTTCAGTAACTGCAGCACGGGTTGTGTCTACGCTTACTACAGAAATATTTTTTGGATGCAGGATAGTGATACCATCAATTTTGATGTCACCTGCAGCGATCGCTTTTCCGATCACCAGCTTCTCTACATTCAGTTCAATGAACTCAGGAAGTTTATTGATAAGACCTCTTACTTTAAGCTTGCGCATTTTCACAGTAAGTTTACCACCTGCTTTTACACCTTCAGATTGTCCTGTTGTTTTAACTGGCAACTGCACTGTAACAGGCTTGTCGTCGCTTACCTGCAGGAAGTCTGCGTGGATAAGCGTGTCCTTGATCCTGTGAAATTGTGCTTCCTGGAGCACGGTGCGGTATTTTTTACCTTCAAGATCCACTTCAACCAGGTTTGTTTCCGGTGTGTAGATGATCTGTTTAAAATCACGTGTATCGGCGCTGAAGTGAATTTGCTCACCAGCTCCATAAATTACACATGGTACTCTACCCTGGTTCCTAAGGGCAGCAGCATCTGTTTTCCCTACATTCGCTCTTGGCGAACCGCTCAATGATACTGTTTTCATTTTTTGATTTTTGTGGCATTCTCCTGATCGCCCGATCGATCCCTTGTTTGCCCGTTATATTTATTGGTTACGGGTTATAAAATAAAATTGTTGCTGATCGATTCGTATTTATGCACGCTGTTGATCACTTTTGCAAAAAGGTCCGCCACGCTGATCACTTTGATCTTGGTGCTGTTATTTGCCTTCAGTGGTATTGTATCAGTAACGATCAGCTCAGAAAGTTTTGAATTTTCGATATTCTCATATGCTTTTCCCGACAATACTGGATGAGTACAGATAGCGCGTACACTCAAAGCACCCCTTTCCATCATCATATCGGCCGCTTTGCATAGCGTTCCGCCCGTATCCACAAGGTCATCCACTAAAATGATATTCCTTCCCTCGATCTCACCGATAGCAGTCATGCTTTCTATCACATTGGCCTTGGCTCTTTGTTTATAGCAAATTACCATTTCAGCTTTCAAATGTTTGGCATAACCGTTGGCCCTCTTGCTGCCTCCCATGTCGGGTGCGGCAATGGTTAGATTTTCGAGCTGCAGGGATTTTATATACGGTAGAAAAATAGTAGATCCATAAAGGTGATCCACGGGAACATTAAAGAATCCCTGGATCTGGTCGGCGTGCAGGTCCATTGTCATTACCCTGGTAGCACCGGCCACATTAAGCATATCTGCTACAAGCTTCGCACCGATTGCCACACGTGGCTTATCCTTGCGGTCCTGGCGGGCATATCCGTAATACGGGATCACCGCCACAATATGCCTTGCACTTGCGCGCTTGGCCGCATCTATCAGAAGCAACAGCTCCATCAGGTTATCGGCCGACGGCATTGTACTCTGAATGATAAACACACTGTGACCGCGAATGCTTTCCTCATAGGAAGCCTGCAATTCCCCATCGCTGAAACGGTAACGCTCCACTTTTCCAAGCGGTTGACCGTACGCGATCGCAATTTTCTTTGCAAGAACCTCTGTTACAGCACCTGAGAATATCTTTACCTGTGATTCCATTAATTTAAAGGATTGCAAATATACGTTTTTTTATGCTCCCGGACATCAACAGAACTTCATTCTTTTCTTACGTAAATGCACTAAATCATACCGCTGCAACTTCGTGAACAGGGATGATAATTTTGCGGGTTCAGAAATTTCATTATTCATAAATGACTAAAAAACAAATACTTACGCCAAAATGCAATGCATTTATAAATTAAAAGTTAATATCAGCCAGCTAAGATGCAGCGTCAGGTTGCTGGTTGCGTCTTATTTGCATGAAGATTGACGTGCTTCAAATGCACTTCGCTACTTATCTCTATCTTTAATTAAGATGTTATGAAGAAAATTGTGGTTGGTATATTGTTTTTTGCGGCCCTCGCCTGTCATAAGGAAAATGTTTCGGCCGACGTGCCTCGTCCGGTCCGAAAAGATATTGATGAGTTCAGTAAGAATTCCACCTGTAACGATGCCCGCGTGGATGAATATAAATTCCAGGACCACCTGGTATATGTATTTGAGCCGGGGACCTGCGGAGCTGATATGAGTTCGGCAGTGGAGGATGCAGATGGAAAGAACCTGGGAGCTTTAGGGGGGTTCACTGGAAATATGGTCATAAATGGCGAAAAATTCGAGACCGCCACATTTATACGGACCGTCTGGAATAAAAATCCATGACGCTTAACTGACTCACAGTTGCACGATATTGAATCGATATTAAAAGGCTGCAAAAAAAACGAACGCGCAGCTCAAAGCCAGCTGTACCAGTTACTGGCACCGCGCATGCTGGCCGTGAGCTTTCGTTATATGCAGGATCGCGATGAAGCGGAAGACGTAATGCAGGATGCATTTGTAAAGATCTTCACAAGTCTCGGATCATTCCGCAATGAAGGTAGTTTTGAAGGATGGGCGCGCAGGATCACTGCCAACACTGCCCTTTCGGCACTCCGCAAACGGAACAGGGTGGTTTTTGAAAGAAACCTTGTAATAGTGGAACAGATTGATTTTACTGAAGATGAAAGCACCGCCATTACTCCGGCCGATATCATTTCGTGCATGGATAAATTACCACCAGGCTACAGGACGATCATCAATCTTTTTTTGCTTGAAGAGTTTTCTCACCGTGAAATAGCAGAGAAACTGGGCATCCAGGAAAGTACAAGCAGATCGCAATACACCCGCGCAAGGCAGATGCTACTAAAGCTGCTTAAAGAAAAAACACCTTCTCATAATATAAAAAACGCATAAGATGGAGAACAGAGAAGCCATAGATCAGTATTTAAGAAGTTCCCTGCTCAGCTTCGAGATGCAGCCGCGCATTACCTCGTTTGACCAGGTGATGCAAAAGCTTGAAAAAAAGAGACGCAGAAGGTTCTTTATTATTTTCCTTTCCGGAATTGCTATCCTCTCTGGTATTGCAGCTCTCACTACTATCAATTATGTCGACAGAAACGTTTCATCTCCCGTAATTGCTGAAGCGGCCCGGGGGAATGATAAATCCCAGCCAATAAGTCCCGCGCTTAATTCCCGCGAAATTCCTGCGTCACCAGGCCGCCAGAAAACAAATTCAATAAAAAAGTCTGCAGGAAATAAAGCTTCAACCTCAATGCGACTTTTTCCTCATGCTTCTGCAAAAGGCTCCCTTAGTCTGATACCACAGAACGCAGAAAGCCCATTAACGGCAGATCAGATTACAGTAAACGCTGACACTGCGCAAAACATGCACTATGAGAGGCTGCACCCCATATCGATGTTTCTTGTATCCGATACCATGCCGGCAACAGTTAACGATCAGTTTACCACACCTGCAACCGAAACCGGAAAAGCAATAAACGCGAAGAAACATTTTTTCATTGGTATTCATTTTAGTCCCCAGGCTAGTTACCTGCATCTGATGGAGAACGATAACCGCAATAGCAGTTACGATACTGATGGCGGTGTCTACGCAAAGGAGTACCTGCAAACAAGGAAGGATCAGAACAAGATCCATCTTACTTATTCCTGTGGATTAAAATTTGGAATGCAGATAAAGAACAGGTGGGAGTTGATGGCAGGCATTGGTGTTCAAAAATGGAGGTACGAAGAAGTAAGAGAGTCATTCCCGGTTCCTACAGTTACAGCAATAATTCCTTCTTCTTCATCGTATAATTATGCGTTGGCACCAACAGCTGTGCAATCCAATACTTTTATGAACGTGTTTAAATATTTTTCTCTGTCTCTTGAAACAGCGAGGATCTGGCAGCTGCGGGCAATAACAGTAAAAGCAGGTGGCGGTCTTGTGTTGCAATATAACTATTCAAATTCCAGTATCTCCGCCGGCAAACCTGCCGCGTATTCGTACGATTACAAAGGTGTATCTGAGATCAGGAAAATGCTTGTAACACCTTTTCTAAAAGCAGGAATAATCGAAGACATTGGACCGCGTTTATCTTTCCAGCTCTCACCATTTATCTATTACAATCCTGCTTCCACTTTTTCAAAAGATTATATCATAAAACAAAGGTTCATGGGAGCAGGGCTTGAAATGTTGCTTCTGCTGCGTCTTTAATCTGCTCAATAGAAAAATCATGTGCTTTAGTTGACTGCTATCACCGGCCTTCCACCCATTGCATGATGTTAAGTTAAGCCAATACGGACCCTGCATGGTGTTAATTCCGTAAATAATCGTATCTTTGCAGCACATCTTTGAGAATTTAGTATCTCTATCTACGTTGTACTCCGTTACAATTCGATTCATTTCACATTTTTAAGGCTGTAGGCAGACAAAGAGTTTGACTGTCCTAAACTTAAACAACAATTAATGTCATTTACTGATTTAAAACTAATCAAGCCCCTTATCCTGGCTTTAGAAAAAAAAGGGTATACCCAACCAACACCAATTCAACAACAATCAATTCCGCAGATCCTCGAAGGCAAAGACATCTTTGGATGTGCGCAAACAGGTACTGGTAAAACAGCCGCTTTTGCACTACCGATCCTTCAGCAATTACATGCAAATAAAGGAAACACAGCAAGTAAAGCACCACGTGCTCTTATACTTGCTCCAACACGCGAACTTGCCCTGCAGATCAGCGAGAACTTTCTTGCTTATGGCAGTCATCTTGGGATTTCACACACCACTATTTTTGGTGGAGTGGGACAAAGATCACAAACCAACGCATTGATACGTGGAGTTGATATTATCATTGCAACTCCAGGACGTCTTCTTGATCTTATGAACCAGGGTTTTGTGAAACTGCAGAACATCGAGCATTTTGTACTTGATGAAGCAGATCGCATGCTGGATATGGGATTCATCAACGACATCAGGAAGATCATTTTGAAAGTGCCGGTAAAAAAACAAACCTTGTTTTTCTCTGCTACGGCAGCACCCGATATTATGAAGCTGGCCAATACCATTCTTAATAACCCGGTTCACATTTCTGTAACACCTGTATCAACTGCCGCTACTTCGGTACAACAGTCGGTATATTATGTAAGGAAAGAAGACAAGCGTTCGTTATTGAACCACGTTCTGAAGAACAAGGCAATTGAAACAGCCATTGTTTTTACCCGCACCAAGCGCGGAGCTGATAAAGTGGCGAAGGACCTTAACAGCAATGGCGTAAAAGCTGAAGCTATTCATGGTAATAAGTCGCAGGGCGCCCGCGAAAGAGCTTTAAAAGGGTTTAAAGGAAAAACTATCCGTGTTCTTGTAGCTACAGATATTGCTTCACGCGGCATCGACGTGGATAAATTATCTCACGTTATTAACTACGAGATCCCTGAGCAGGCAGAAACATATGTTCACAGGATCGGTCGTACAGGAAGGGCAGGTTCTTCAGGTGTTGCACTTTCATTCTGCGCACGCGAGGAAATGTCGTACATGAAGGATATCAATAAGCTCCTGAAAAGGAATGTGGATGTAAACACATCGCATCCGTACGCCAATTAATATTACAACAATAAATAAATAAAGTAACAACAGCCGGGTAACCGGGCAAAAAACAACAAAATGAAAAAAGGAACAGTAAAATTTTTTAATGAAGCACAAGGCTTTGGTTTTATCCAGGAAGAAAACGGTCCGGAAATTTTCGTACACGTAA
>CBIHOL010000051.1:0-33200 GCA_966211905.1 uncultured bacterium | reverse complement strand
TGCAGTAACAACAATGCCTTTGTCTTTTACCTCGTAGCGGATAGATTCAGTGAATGACTGCACAAATGCTTTTGTACCATGATACACTGACTGCCAAGGGCCGGGAACCTTGCCGGCAATAGAGGATAAATTCAGGATCCGGCCTTCTCCTTTGGCAACCATATCTTTCAGGAATAATTTGGTAAGCACCACAAGGCTGGAAATGTTAAGATGAATGATCTGCAGTTCGGTACGAAGATCAGTATCAACAAATTCGCCATAGTGACCATGGCCGGCATTATTTACAAGGATGCCGATGTCAATACCTTTTGTTTTGACCTCGTTATGCAATTGAAACGCATTCTCAGGTTCAAAAAGATCCTTTGCGATAGTAACCACATCGATATGATTTAATTTTTTCACCTCAGCCGCCGCATTGTCAAGCTCGGTCTGATCGCGGGCAACCAGCACCAGGTTGTAGCCGTCTGAGGCAAATAGTTTAGCAAGTTCAAAGCCGATTCCCATTGAACCGCCAGTAATAAGTACGTGTTTTTTTGTAGTTGTCATGGAATTTATTCTTAAAAGATCAGACCTTTTACAAAAAAAATTATGCCAGTCGTTCTCTACAATCCCGTCCGGATGTAAATACGCAAACAGAAATTATTGCGGTTTGTTGTGGAAAGAAATACCTAAGGTTTTAAGATATCACGTTTGGCATCAGGCCGCATTATTTTTTCTCCAGCTGCCTGTCGATGCTGTACCTGCCGCTGCCGGTAATAAATAACGTGAAGTAGATAAGCAGGTAAAGTAATGCCGTTTCCTGTTCCCTGAAGCCATCGCCGATATGCACCACGAATGCCGCTACCAGCATTGTTATCATTAAGGGAACAACTGCAAAACGGGTTCCCAGGCCTATAATGATACAAATGGAACAGAATACTTCTGCAAAAACTGTGAGAACCAGTGACGGCACAACTCCAATGTTGAGAGGATCGGCAAAATGCAGGGGTTCACCGGACATGAATTTCATCAGCTTTGGGGCACCATGAGAAAGCATGGTGAGCCCGATAAAAACACGCACACAAAAAATGGCGAGATTGAGCAGATCTAAATTAATACGGGTGGTAAGAAATCTCTTCATAAAATAAAATCATTTTTGTGCTTTGGCAAATTCGGCGTCAGTCCGTTTCTGCATCTCGGCAAATGTTAAGTCTTCAATATGCGTGGCCACGGTCCAGCGGTGACCAAACGGATCGATCAGCGTTCCTGTTCTGTCGCCATAGAACTGGTCACGCACATCCATTCCCCTGTCAACTTTTGCGCCGGCGTCGAGGGCGTTCTTAAAAACCTCATCCACGTTTTCAACATAAAGACATAAACCCACAGGTGAGCCGCCCAATGTCTGGGGAGCGCTGTTTCCCCACTCGGGCATTTCTTCAGCAAGCATAAAAATGGTATCACCTATTTTGATTTCCGCATGTCCAATTACCTTGCCGGGCATCATCAGGCGGCCGATTTCAGTTGCACCGAATGCTTTTTTATAAAAATCGATCGCATCTGCCGCATTGCGCACATTTAAATACATTACCACGCTGTGATAATTATGAGGAATAGCTTTTCTCTTTGTCATGATAAAACACTTAAATGGAACAAAATCTGAGATTAAAGATAAGGCCTGGAAAACGTTTTGGTACTGCGGCCCTTGAAAATACTGCCTTTTCAGGCGCTTTTAAAGGCTTTTGACATGATATCTTTCACCATTTGCTGCAGCAGGCCAAATTCTGAAGGTTTTGAAAAAAAATCATCCGCACCTAACTGCTCACATGCTTTACGGTCGGCATCGCGTCTGCTGGTGGTAAATATGTATACGGGAATATCTTTGAGATGACTATTTTTTTTGATCTGCTTAAGGGCTGTAAATCCGTCGAGAACCGGCATATTAAGATCGAGCAATACAAGGTCGGGTTTAATTGACGGCGCGGTGGCGTAGCTGCCTCTTGTATGGAGCAGATCAAGCAATTCAGAGCCATTATAAACGGAGATCAGGTTGCTTTGAATGTTTGAAGCACGCATCGCTTCTTCCAGGAAAAAGTGATCGTCACTATCGTCGTCGGCAACTACAATATTGTACTTAAGAAGATTTTCCATATAAGCTGTCGGCATCAAAGCTAATAACAAAATCCTCAAAGAGCCAACCATCCAGGAATAAATAGCTGTAAATGAACTTTTTATTTTGTGAGCACGTGGATCCTTTTTTCATTCCCAACGATCCACACCTTGTCGTGTGCACGAAAAACAAAATCTGATTCAGGATTGAGTATCCTTTTGCCATCGCGCTCCACTCCCACCACCAGGCCATGCGCTTTTTCGCGGATACCCGATTGACGAATGTTCTTGCCCGCCAGTGAAGAACCCTCTTTTAAAACGAAGTTATTCAGCGATACTTTATATTTAACTCCACTCTCCGCTGTTTCCTGTATGCTTGACTCGAGGTGATTTTTAAAGTTTCGCAGCTGCTCGTCGGTGCCTATCACCGATAATTTATCGTAGGGATAAAGAAATTCATCACGGCCTGGCACATTTATTATTGTGTTCCCGCGCCCGATGATGGCGATATTTACGCCAAATTCTTCCCTGATCCTTGTAGCTTCCAGCGTTTTGCCGATGTACGGCGAATGGGGATGCATTTCCAGGACAGTAAGGTGCGTGTCCCAGGGCGTGAGAACATTTTTTGCTTCCTTTTTTTCTCTTTCATTAAGGTTGGAAAGAAACTGCAGTTCGATCTTACCATAAAAGCGTTTGATCTGTTTGCGCAATAACACTAGGATCAGGCAGGTTATTAAAACACCGGCAAATGCAATAAAAGGGGAGAACAGCCTGTCGAAGAGTAACCCTACATAAAAGATGGCAAGCAACATACGGATGATCATTAATAAGATCAGCGGACCTCTCTGGATCGGCTTCATCCAGATCTGCGTATAATCTTCGGAACGGGAGCGCCGGAATGCAAGAGCCCATAAAAAAGGTGAAATGATAAGCAATGTGATAGCTGTTGTAATGATTCGCGAACCGCGCAGGTGAACAACAGATGGTAAAATATAAGTTGTACCCACCAGGATGACAGTGACGATAATGACCGAGAAAACAATGGAATTAATAAGATACGATCTGAGCAGTCGCTTCCACGCGCTTTCGTCCTTTATAGTGCTGGTGCCTACTGTATAGGAATCCAGGGTTCCTCTCCAGCTGCGTGGCAGGATATCCTCAAAAAACCTGTACATGGGTGCTGATAATTTGATCATGTATGGTGTGGTGAATGTGGTAAGCACTGAAATAGCCACAGCAACGGGGTACAAGAAATCACTGGTCACCTTTAGGCTGGTACCCAGCGTGGCGATGATGAACGAAAACTCACCTATCTGCGAAAGACTCATGCCGGTGCGAACCGCAATGGCAATAGGCTGCCCGGTGATCATTGCCCCTGCCGTTACAAACAGTGGTTTGCCGAGCAATAATACGAGGGTTCCTGCAATAATAGGCACCGCATAGGCCACCAGCATGGCAGGATCTATGAGCATTCCCACGGACACAAAGAAAATAGCGCCAAAAAGATCTTTCAGTGATTTCATCAGATGCTCTATCCGCTCTGCTTTCGTAGTTTCTGCAAGAATAGATCCCATAACGAAGGCACCCAGTGCCGACGAGAAGCCGGCGGCGGATGCGAGCCATACCATTAAAAAACACAGAGACAGGGAAAAGATCAGCAGCGATTCTTCATTAAGTAAGTTCTTGAGGTTTTTAAGAATTGTAGGAAGAAAAAAGATCCCTGATACGAACCAGAGCACCAGGAAAAAAACAAGCTTCAGCACTGAAACAACCATTTCGCCTCCTGCAAAGCTCCGGGTCAGTGCCATAGTAGACAGGACAACCATCAGCACTACGGCCACAAGATCTTCCACTACCAGCACCCCGAGCACGATGTCGGTAAATTTTTGGGTACGCACTCCAAGTTCGCGGAAGGCGCGGATAATAATAGTAGTTGAAGCAATAGCGAGAATTCCTCCCAGGAAAATGGCGTCAATATGATTCCAGTTAAGCAGCTTGCCTACCGCGAATCCAAGGAGCATGGTGCATACTACGCCGGTGACAGCAGTAACTACGGCAACTCCACCAAGTTTTACCAGCTTTTTAAAGGAAAATTCAAGCCCGAGACCAAATAACAGGAAGATCACTCCTATGTCGGCCCAGGTGCGGATGCTTTCGGTTTCGACAACAGTAGGAAACAAATTCACATACGGCCCTACCAGAAGTCCCGCAATAATATACCCGAGCACCATAGGTTGCCGGAGCTTCTTGAACAGCAGGGTTATTACCGCTGCCGCCCCAAGAATAAGTGCGAGATCTATTATAAGAGAAGGAACATGTGACATACTGATCGACAAGATAATAAATCAAAAAAGAGTTCGCTTGCCTTATTTCAGCTTCACGCTGGAAATCAGTATTAAAAGTTTGTAACCTTTTCCCGATTACTTCCCTCTAATGGTTATAACCCCTTAAAACACAATTTATGAATATGATCTATCTTGCTATTGCTTTGTTTGCTTTGTCTGCCGTTTTGGGCCTGGTGGTACTGATCAACTGGCTCGGAAAAAAGGAAGCGCCCAAGGGCGTCGTTTATTCACACGGTATAGTGGCGGCCTCAGCGCTGGTGATCCTTGTCATTTATGCACTGAACAATCCGGCTGATTTTCCAAAGGTGAGCCTTATCTTTTTTGTGATTGCGGCAATAGCCGGCTTTTACCTGTTCTTTAAAGACCAGGTTAAAAAAGAGCATCCCACTGCTTTTGCTTTTGTACACGCATTACTGGCTGTGAGTGGTTTTATAAGCTTACTGGTGTATGTTTTTGGATAAGATCGTAAAATAGAAATTGTAAATTTGAAGATGATCTCCAAGCTGACCATTCCGGAAAAATACACGGAAGGAGAAATTATAACCGGGATCCGCGAAGGTAATTCTTCGTTGTATGAGATCCTTATTCGCCGCAACAATCCCTACCTGTACAAGATCGGACGCTCTTACGGCTATTCACACCATGATACAGAGGACCTGATGCAGGAAGCGCTGGTAAAAGCATATTATGCATTATCATCATTTGAAGGACGCTCCACTTTCAGAACCTGGTTAACGAGGATCATGCTGAACGAGTGTTATCACAAGAAACGAAAACAGCAGTCGCAAAAAGAAATTTATACAAACGAACCACAAGACCACATGTCAACAGGCATGAATCAACCACCGCCATCATTAATAAGCCGGGAACTTGGAAAAGTGCTGGAACAGGCCTTGCAAGAGCTGCCTGAGGAGTACCGTATGGTGTTTACCCTGCGTGAGCTGAACGGTCACTCTACCCTGGAAAGCGCTGAATTGCTTAACATGAGTGAGGCAAATATAAAAACACGGTTAAGCCGCGCTA
Source organism: uncultured bacterium (assembly GCA_966211905.1). Classification (GTDB taxonomy): domain Bacteria; phylum Bacteroidota; class Bacteroidia; order B-17B0; family Aurantibacillaceae; genus Aurantibacillus. The sequence goes on along the minus strand of CBIHOL010000051.1, from coordinate 27,747 downwards.
AGGCCATGATGAGAAAAACAATTGAAAAACAATATTCACCTGAAGAACTGTTTGAGTTTAATCTCATTTATTGCGACAGGATTGTGGAAGCGGTGATGAAACGAATACGGTGAAATTACGATGTACGATTTACGATGTACGATTTACGATTTAATTCGTCATGCATTCCGTCAGTTTAAACACAAAGGCGCAGCTTAGAGCGTCGTGCATTTATCTCACAGAGGCACAAAAGTTCACGCGAAGACATAAAAAATTTCACAAAAAAAGCCGGAACATGTCCGGCTTTTTGATTTTATGACTTTCGATTATAAGTGAATTACTTCTCCGTACGCTGCAGCGGCAGCTTCCATAATAGCCTCGCTCATGGTTGGATGCGGATGCACAGTTTTGATGATCTCGTGGCCGGTTGTTTCCAACTTTCTTAAAGCAACGCATTCGGTGATCATTTCTGTTACGTTTGCACCGATCATATGCGCGCCCAGCAGCTCGCCATATTTTGCATCAAAGATCAGCTTCACAAATCCATCTGCGGCTCCGGCAGCTTTAGCTTTACCTGATGCAGTGAACGGGAACTTGCCGATCTTTAACTGGAATCCTGCTTCTTTCGCCTTTTTCTCGGTATAACCTACGCTGGCAATTTCGGGCTGACAATAAGTGCAACCAGGAATGTTATTGTAATCGAGAGGCTCAGCATGCATACCTTTTATTTTCTCTACACACGTTATGCCTTCAGCGCTTGCAACATGCGCCAATGCCTGTCCGCCCACACAATCACCTATGGCATAATAACCCGCAACATTGGTAGCGTAAAATTTATCGGTAAGGATCTTTCCTTTATCGGTTTTAATTCCGGTTTGTTCAAGACCCAGGTTTTGAATATTAGCCTCAATTCCAACTGCAGAAAGAACGATCTCCGCTTCAACAGTTACGTTTCCTGTTTTTGTCTTGATATTCACTTTGCAGGAAGATCCCTTGGTATCAACGCTCTCAACAGAAGAATCCACCATTACATCAATGCCCACCTTCTTGAATGATTTTTCAAGTTGTTTGCTTACATCTTCATCTTCAACAGGTACAATGTTCGGCAGGAATTCAACAACGGTAACCTTAGTTCCCATTGTTGCATAAAAATACGCGAACTCCACACCGATAGCGCCGCTTCCCACTACCACCATCGACTTAGGCTGTTTAGAAAGATTCATTGCTTCACGGTACCCGATTATTTTTTTACCATCTTGTGGCAGGTTAGGTAATTGCTTGGAGCGTGCTCCCGTAGCAATAATGATATGACTGGCACCGTAAGTAGCAGTTTTTCCATCAGCCCCTTTCACATCCACCTTTTTACCAGGTTTTACAGTGGCCGTGCCCATGATAACTTCGATCTTATTTTTCTTCATGAGGAACTGGATACCTTTGCTCATGCCGTCGGCCACTCCCCTGCTGCGTTTTACCACAGCTTCAAAATCAGCCTTCACATGGTCTGCTGCAATTCCATAATCTGAAGCGTGCTGCAGGTACTCAAAAACCTGCGCGCTTTTTAATAATGCTTTAGTGGGAATACATCCCCAGTTAAGACAGATGCCTCCCAGGCTCTCGCGTTCAACAATGGCAGTTTTAAATCCCAGCTGAGCAGCCCTTATAGCCGCTACATACCCACCGGGTCCGCTTCCTATTACAATAATATCGTAGTTCATCTAATGAAATTTTACCGGGGCTAAATTAGCATTTACTTTTTAAAGGAAATTTCTCCGGCGGTTTTTTTAAAAGAGGCTAATTCAGTAGCTTCCCATTCACATCCATTTCAACGACCTCATAACCCAGCTTTTTCACCTTTTCGAAGTTGGTTGTCTTGTCGCCTACAACAACCACCACCATTTTATTGACTGGTAAATATTTACGTGCCAGGCCATTTATCTCTTCCTTAGAAATGCCGTTTAAAATAGCGGTTTGCTTAGCCGCATAATCCTTTGGAAGGTCATATTCGAGCACACGTTTTACAAAACCCAGCTTTTGAGCAGGCGATTCATATTTCAGAGCATCGTTCTGTGCCATGGAATTACGTGTAAACGAGAGCTCTTCTTCATTAATCCCGCTTTCGGTGTAATTTTTAAGCTCTTTGAAGATCTCTACCAACGTACTATCGGTTGTATTTGCTTTAAATCCACCGCTAATAGTATAGTACCCGGTATTTTTAGTGCCATTAAATGCTCCTCTTGTTCCGTATGTCCAGCCTTTCCTTTCGCGCAGCAGGTAATTAACCCGGCTGTTGAACGACCCGGCAAAACTGAAGTTCATGATACCGCTTTTGTAATAATCTCCGAAAGCATCAAACGGTAATGCCAGGTAACCGATCCTGATCTCACTCTGTGCAGCGTTTTTCTTGTCAACAAAATAGATCTTCAGCTTATCAGGAGATGGTGTCTGGCCAACATTTGGTTTTAACGGCGAACCTGCCGGTAATTTCGAAAGCATGGCAAGGTGCTTAGTGTTCTCTTCCTGGGTGGTATTTCCACTTACCGCCACCGTTACCATGGAGCGGTTCAACGACCTGTAATATTGTTTTACATCTTCAAGAGTGATGGCGCCAACTGTTTCAGCTGTTCCACTGCTCATATACCCGAGCACATTATCTGCACCATAAAGAAGTCTCTTATAGGTCATATCGGCCAGGGCTGATGCGTTTGTAAGCCGTTGTGCAATTCCATCGAGCTGCTTTTTCTTTTCCAGCTCAAATTCGGTGTTGTCGAATTTCGGTTCAAACAAACATTCCTCCACAATTTTAAGCGTCGGTGCAAGATTTTGTTTCAGCGCCTCGATGCCGATCACCAGGTCTTCATCAGTGGCAGTGATCGTTACCTGCGAACCCAACCTGTCTATCCGGTTCTCAATTTCCTCAGCGCTTGTTTTTAGCGTGCTCATCTGCAACATGGATGAAAGTAATTGAGAAAGTCCTGACTTCTCTTTTGGTTCGTATAAATGGCCGGCTTTAAATGAGATGAGCAGGTTTACCTTTGGCACCTCGGTTTCACGAACGCCGATCATTGGAATTGTTTTGCTTATTGTGCCTTTGTAAAAATCGGGAACAGGTACCGGTCTTGCAGGCCTTACAGCGGGAATACCACTGCGGTTAAAATTATCCTTTGGTTCGGTATATGTAAGATTTTTGTATTCCGGACTTTCAGTTTCAATTAGCCTGTCATACATTTTCCAGTTGTCTTCTTTTGCACGCAGCTCGCCTTTTCCTTTAGGAAGACAGCTTAAGATCACTGCAGGCTTGTCCTTGATGTAAGTACGATACGCCGACATTACATCCTCTTTAGTAAGACTGGTATATCGCTGGATCTCTTTCTGAAGATAATCGGGATCACCTGCCAGCGTGTAAAAATTAGCAAGGGTTGCGCCTTTACCCTGGACGGTAGAAAGCTGGCTGTAAAGGTTACTCTGGAACTGTGCCTTGAATTTTGCAAGATCATCATCTGTCACTCCCTTTTTTTCCCACTCGGCAAGAGTTGAACGGATCAGCTTTTCGGTCTCATCGAGGTGCGTGTCCGGGTTTGCTCTCACAATAATATGGAACTGTCCTGCCAGCTCGCGTGAAAACTGATAGGAGCTTGCCACCACTGCTTTTTTACTTTCAATGAAGGCTTTATAGAACGGGGATCCCTGCGATTTTGTGAGGATATCAGCCAGAACATCCAATGCTGCGTCGTCCTTAGAGAACACTTTGGCAGAAGGAAATGTCATATTGATCATTGGGAATTTCACCTGGTCTTCGTAACTGATATACCGGTCGCTGCTTAGCTTTACGGGCTCAACCGATTGAGGCTTTACTTCGGGTCCGCGTGTAATGGTTCCAAAATAACGGTTGGCGAGCAGGATCACTTCTGCCGGATCCACATCGCCTGCCACTGTGAGCACTGCATTATTGGGACCATACCAGCGCATATAAAATCGTTTGAGATCTTCCACATTTACACGGTCCAGGTCTACAATATAACCTATGGTGGTCCAGCTGTAAGGATGACCCTGAGGATATAAAGCCTCTCCTATTTTTTCTCCTACAACTCCGTAAGGAGCATTGTCGTATCTCTGTCCGCGTTCGTTCTTAACGGTTGCGCGCTGATTTTCAAATTTTTTCTCAGTCACCGAATCAAGTAAAAATCCCATACGGTCAGCCTCGAGCCACAGCATTTTTTCAAGCTGATTGGAAGGCACGGTTTCAAAATAATTAGTGCGGTCTGTATTGGTAGTTCCGTTCAATACACCGCCGGCATCAGTAATAACCTTGAAGTGCTGGGCATTGGCCACGTTCTTGGAACCCTGGAACATCATGTGCTCAAAAAAATGTGCAAAGCCACTTCTTCCCTGCTGCTCTCGGGCGCTGCCCACGTGGTAGGTCACGTCAACATAACAAACCGGGTCGCTATGGTCTTCGTGGATAAGCACAGTTAACCCGTTCGGTAACTTATAACGTTTATAAGGGATGGTCATCTGGGTTGCAGACGCTTTGACTTCATTCACAAAGAAAGTGGACACCTGTTCCTTTTCCTTTTGTAACTGCTGCGCTGCCACGCCGCCGGTTTTCGGGGCATTGGCTGGTTGAGCAACGACAGCACTGGCTGCTAAAAGCAACGCGATAGATAATGTTTTCTGCATGATTTGATTTGAATGTGGCAAATATAGCCGAGTTTTCAACATGAGTCTGAAAAGCGCCCCAATATTGGGATGAAAGGTTTTAAAACAATTTAACACGGGTTTCTTTATATACGGTTTAATGTGCGTACCTTTGTATATCAATAATCACACACTATCATCATGTACCCAGAAGCAATTGTAAATCCAATGAAAGCCGAACTCACCTCCGCCGGTTTTCAGGAATTGGTAAGTCCGGAGGAAGTTGAAAACACTATTAAAGCAGAAGGAACTGTGCTGATGGTTGTAAATTCTGTCTGTGGCTGTGCTGCCGGCGCGTGTCGCCCGGGAGTTAAGAAAAGTCTTGACAATGCTAAAAAACCTTCCAAGCTCACAACTGTTTTTGCAGGATTTGACGTGGATGCAGTGAATGCAGCACGCAAATATTTTGCTCCATATCCTCCCAGCAGTCCCGCTATTGCGCTTTTTAAGAACGGGGAACTGGTTCATTTTATCGAAAGGCATAATATTGAAGGGCACAATGCAACCGCTATATCCGAGCACCTGAAAGCGGTATATAACGAATTCTGCTAATACAGTATTCTCAAATTTTTGTTAAAGACGCTTCCGGCGTCTTTTTTTATGCGATTTAGGTTATTTTTGTGGCCTAACAGTCTAAACCACATTTAACCTATATGAAACACTTCAGAATCGTACTGCTATCCGTTACCCTGCTCTCTGCAATGTTCTTCACTAATTGCAAAGGCGGTGCTGAAGAGGAGAAAAATCCGCTTGCGGACAGTTTGAAAAACGTTAACAACCAGCTCTCAAGCCAGGTGAACGAAAAGGAAGAGGCGCTCCAGGAATTCATTGCTTCTTTTAATGAGATCCAGGAAAATCTGAACGTGATCAAGGAAAAAGAAAAGATCGTTACCAGTGTAAGTACCACAAAAGGTGACGTTAAGAATAAACAAAACCAGATCAGGGAAGATATCCAGAGCATCTACGACCTGATGGAAAAGAATAAGAACCGCATCAGCTCTTTAAGCGCGAAACTAAAAAGCAGCAATCTCAAGATCTCGGGAATGCAAAAAATGATCGAGAACCTGCAGGCTTCACTTAACTTAAAGGATGAAGAGATCAGCGAATTACGCACACGTATCGAAAGTCTGAACATTGAATTAAGCACACTCGGTACAAATTACAGGGCCGTTGAAAAGGAAAACGCAGAAAAGACCGAAGCTCTGAACACCGCTTATTACGCCATAGGCACGTCAAAAGAACTTAAAGAGAAAAAAGTGATCGCAAAAGAAGGTGGTTTTATTGGCATAGGTAAATCAACAGTGCTGCCAGAAAATTTTAACCGTGAATATTTTACAAAGGTCAATATCCAGCAAACAACCAATATCAGCCTGGGTGCAAAAAAAGTAAAACTACTTACCAATCATCCAAAGGACTCATACAAGTTGGTGGGAGAAAAACCGGTTGAAAAACTGGAGATCACCAATGTGAAGGACTTCTGGAGCTCTTCGAAGTACCTGGTCATTATGATTGAGTAACATTGCGTTTTTCTTAACCACTAAGCTCACTTAGGCCACTAAGAAAAACACTTAGAAAATTAATATGATCTCAGCTTTACGCCGAGGTTAATTCCTTAAAAAAAACTCTAAAAATCTAATTGACTACAACCCGCTTAAAATAGTTCCAAATCGGGTCATTGGTTACTGGCATCGCGCTTAAATTAATTTCTTCAAGCCTTATGGGATGTGTAAATGACAGTTCATGGCTATGAAGATGAATAAAACCTCCTGGATTTGTTCTGCCGAATCCATATTTCATATCTCCTTTAATGGGGCAGCCAATGGCTGATAACTGGGCGCGGATCTGGTGATGACGGCCGGTGAGGAGCTTTATCTTTAAAAGGTGGTAATTGTCTGAAGACGCCAGTAACTCATATTCCAGCTCTGCTTTAAGCGCGTGAGGAACGGGCTTCGGAAAAGCTTTTGAAGTATTTGTCTTTTCATTCTTAAGTAGGTAATGCACCAGAGTATCCCGTTGTTTAGGTGGCTTGTTTTTTACTACAGCGAGATATGATTTGCTGATGGTCTTATCCCTGAACAATTCGTTGAATCGTGACAATGCTTTACTGGTCTTTGCAAAAATAACAAGGCCGCTTACCGGGCGATCGAGACGATGAATGACCCCGCAAAAAACATTTCCCGGCTTAAGATCCCTCTCTTTGATAAACGTTTTGATCTTTTCGCTTAATGGCAGATCGCCCGTCTTATCGCCCTGCACAATTTCGGAAGGCAGTTTATTGATGATCATAATATGATTGTCTTCATATACGATCTGTTCGGGCCAGATGGAATTTTTATTTATCTCCATAATTTCGTCACCTGATCCCAGTTTTATGGGGTTTTTCCTTTATTTTAAAAATAATATTGAAACGATACTGAATGCCCTTAGAAGGCGCAGGAGCGGGCGAAAGAGCAAGATATCCCTGGTTGCTGATGAGAAAATAGGCTTCGCTACCCGCTACGAAGTATTTTTCCTTGGCTGTAACCGTAAATGAAGGATCAGAATTATACCAGATGTTCCAGGTATATTTTGGATTATCCCGGAGGAAGTTCTTATAAGCGCTCAAGCTATCATCTACACAAATGCTTACGAATACTACTTTATGGCCATAAGTTTTAATGAGGGAAAGGATCTTGGGCATTTCTTTAAGACTTTCAGTATTTCTTGAGGAGAAAAAATTAAGATAGATCCATTTGCCTTTGAAGTTAGACAGGGTACCGATGCGGCCTTCCCTGGTCCTGGCCGAAAAATCCGGTGCTACAGATCCTTCCTGCATTTTATTAAAGAACGCCAGCATGGAAGTGGTGATGGCACGGTGCTCACGTACAGGGGTTGATACGTTTATCTGCGATACAAGATTGCTGACAGCTTCTGTAACGAAATCAGAGCTGAAATAAAAGTCCCATAAATTGGAGATCATCACCAGCTCACGCAGGGTATCATTCTTTAAAAGTTCATCCTGTTTCAGCAAAAGGTCCAGCTGATCCCTGTCGGCCCGTATGTTGATAAGCTGGTAAAGCGATTCTCCTTTAAAATGGGAAGCAACCGCATTTAAATAGCCACGAAAACAGGTATTAAAAAAATGCATGTATTCGCTGTGATCGTAAAGCACCGGACGGCGCAAAATGTACTTATTGATGAGATAATTCTCTCCCCTGGACACACTTGCGTTGATAGAAGCGATAGAATACTCGATGTAACTTTTAAAATAACTGTTTTTAATGTCCTTGTACCGGAGATCGCAAACCTTCTGCAAGCTGTCGGCGCGGCGGAACATAGAAGGGCGTGAAAGAAAACGGTTATCATCAGGAATGAAGAACTGATTATATAGCGCAGTGAAATCAAATATCAGGGAATTCAGTTCAGCAGGATCGGCTGAGATGACACCGATATTCACAGAATGTTCTGTGTCCCTGTATTGTGTCACCTTGTCGGAAGGCTCGGGAAGTGTGATCGAATAGGACTTGCCAGGCTCCACGTAAAGTTCAGCCACCACATTGTCAACTTTTAAAGTGACCGGATGCGTATAATCGGCCTGTGTAGACAGTTCAAAACGGCCATTTGCATCTATAGTATCACTGGTAATTAATTTCGGGATATTGGTAATGAAATCAGCGGCCACAGTAAGATGGATGATCTTTACCGCATACCATTGGTGAGCCATGCCGATAATGGAGACATTCTGCGCGATCAACGGCGTTAATCCTGACAGCAGCAGCACATATATTAATACGGACCTGATGGTTATATAATTATGATTAGTTGAAAAGATACTTCTCAATTTTGCATATGTCTTACAGTAAACATATCCCTGTAGTTCTCGGATACTTCCCTGAATGTTTCAAGCGTCATATGAGAATAATAATAGTCGAAGCCTATGTCGTGGGGACGTTTAAAAACCTCTTCAGCTGCCACAGCAATCTTGAGGGTGGGCACCCTTCCCGTTTTGATGTTTAAGAGCGTATCAAAGTTGAGAGTGGCCGTTTGCAGGCAGGAGTTGGGATTTTTAAATCCGCCGATGTGAATGGCATAGTCATCAATGAACTGTTGCGTGCTGGTCCTGAACTTTCCTTCCATCTTAAAAAAGATATATCCCGAATTCCAGTCCCAGAACATATTGTGCACGGGGTCCAATGCTCCAGACTGGATGCCGCTTACATTCCGGAGGCTGTCGACCCCGATAAGGAATTCCATTTTACTGTATTTACCGGTTGGTACGTTCATGATAAATGATTCCTCACCTTCCATGTGTTTTACAAGACGATAAATGTCTTTTTCATGATATACGAATCCGTCAGTGCGGGTAAGCTTGATGTTGGAAATATAATAATTGAACTTATTTACCGAGAAGCTGTCACCTTGAGCATTTGTATAAAATGCAGAATCACGCAAAAGCTCACCGTTAGCGTACAATTTGAAATTTATTGTCGCTTTAGAATAAACTTCTCCACCCGGACCGCTTTTCTGGAAGACAGGTTCGTCTTTCTTGCAGCCTGCAACAGCCACAACGAATAAAATCATAAGAAAGCTTTGCCTGAACATATTACAAAGTTACAAAATTAAGATCAGGGAACAGGATCATAGCCGTGTCCACCCCAGGGGTTGCAGCGAATTATCCGTTTAATAGAAAGCCAGCCACCTTTAAAAAAACCATATTTATTAAATGCTTCAATGGAGTACTGGCTGCATGAAGGTGTATACCGGCATGTATTTGGCAGCAGCGGCCTTATGGCAGCCTGGTAAAAACGAACCAGTAATATGCCGACCCGTTTCATGTTAAACGGTTTTAATTTTCTGAACCAGCATTTCGGCCACGCGCCGGTCGATAATGAGAGTAAAATCCGATTCTTTAAGATCGATCAATGGGATCCATCTGAAAGCCTGGGCTCCTTCTTTCTTTTCGTAATTATGTGCCGCTGTACTTGTTTTAAAAATCATCTTTTCAAGCGGCTCCACCATGTAATAAATGCTTATCACCTGGCTATTGCTGTCGAACGATGAGGCAACATAAAAATCGGTGGTATAAAAATGTTCCCCCACAGTAACACGAAGATCAAGTTCCTCTTTAAATTCACGCGCAAGACATTCGCGTGTGCCTTCGCCAAACTCAAGACCTCCACCAGGAAATTTAGTGATGCGGTTGCCTTTTATGTATTCGTCGGACACCAGCACGTCATCTTTATTCACTAAAATGCCGTAAACCCGCACATTAAATCTTTTGCTCATTGCTTAAAAATAGAAATTGTTTTGGGATAGAGACTGTGAAAAATGATGAAAATGCGGGTAGGTTTTACACGAATTACGCCAATACACCAATTACACTAATAATAAAAATTACACTCGGCAGCGATCCGGTGATTGCTGAGCACTCGAGCTGAGCTTTTGCCGAAGCTTGTCGAAGCATGGATCGCTGAGCGGGCTGGTGCAGAGGTAGGTAGCCACAATCCATTAATTACGTTGCAGCAATTAAAGGACCTATGCGAATAATCAAGCGCAATTGATTAACGAGCAGGTCCGGAGACTAAATAGCATGTAAAAAGATTACATTTAAGTCAAAATAATCCGGCTTTGGTCGCGAATAGACGAATAGCCAGCAAAAAAGTTTATTGCTTTGGAATATATCATTATTTGTTTAACAGCATTGCTGGCCTCGGGCCTCACATTTTTTTCGGGGTTCGGACTGGGGACGATCCTGTCGCCAGTGTTTGCACTTTTCTTCCCTATTGAGCTGGCAATTGCATTAACGGCCATTGTGCATTTTCTGAACAATATTTTTAAGTTATTACTGGTGGGAAAACATGCCAATGTCGGTATAATTCTCCGTTTCGGAATTCCATCACTTCTTGCCGCATTACTGGGGGCATGGGTGCTGACTGCACTGTCGGGAGGTGAGCCGATAGCCAGCTATAACCTTGGCAGCTATGTATTTCATATTACATTACTTAAAGTTTTAATTGCGGTACTGTTGCTGTTTTTTGTGCTGATGGACATGGTACCAACATTAAGCGGGATCACTTTCGACAAACGATTCCTCATCCCGGGGGGATTGGTAAGTGGTTTTTTTGGAGGATTATCGGGCAACCAGGGGGCTTTGCGTTCCGCTTTCCTCATAAAAGCGGGATTAAGCAAAGAAGCGTTTATAGCCACCGGTGTGGTGGTGGCCTGCATGGTTGATGTGGCCAGGCTGGGGGTGTACTCGACCAACATTCTGAAAGTAAGCGACAACATAAATTACAACCTGGTAGCGGCGGCTACTCTTTCGGCCTTTGCGGGAGCGTTTGCGGGGAGCAGGCTGGTTAAAAAAATAACGATCAAAACGCTCCAATACCTGGTTGCGTTCATTTTATTGGTGTTTGCGGTGTTGTTAGGAATGGGGATTCTGTGAAAGTACGAAGTACGAGGTACGAAGTACGAGGTACGAAGTACGAGGTACGAAGTACGAGGTAGACCAGCTAGCGCACATGCTGTCTGAGGACGAAATTACGAAGTACGAGGAACGAACGGAGAACATCTATCGCACGGGTTGCCTGGGGACGAATTATTATTTACAATTTATGATTAGAAGCGCTGTTAACGCAGGCAGCCTGGGGACGAAGTACGATTCTGCGAGGACCAAATTAAAAAGCTTCATTGACGGTAAAATACGTCAGCAGCTTGCCGTTGCCTATTGCAAAATCGGCCCGCAGGTTCACCTTCTGATGTTTATCGATCATCAGGCGCAGACCTGCACCGTATGTGTACCTCCAGTTATCGAACTGGAACTGATCGTACTTTGCTGCCACCTGCCCAATACTGCCGAACGCAGTTGCACCAAGGATCCAGAACAGATGTCTCCGGTATTCCGCCTGCAGCACAACGGCATTGTTATCACGGTATCGTCCCTCATAAAAGCCCCGCATTTTCTTGGTCCCCCCAAGCATGGCCATTTGAAAAAAAGGAAGTTCATTTGGAGAATACATCGTGTAAAAATTAAAGGCCATTATATCTTTCTTGCTCAAGGAATAGTAAGTGCTTAGATCAAATGCAATGCGTGTGTAATTAAAGCTGCTGGCGAGCTTTTCGGAAGCTCCGAATAAAACCAGTTCTGACCAGATTCCCTTTGAAGGATAAAAAATATAATCCCTGCTGTCGTACAAAAATACTGCACCGAGTCCGGACACATTGCCACCTTCTGCGCCTTTTACACTGCCATCATCGAGATACCCTCCCTCCTGCACATCAAAAAGAGTGAATTTATCAAAAGCATAACGGGGACCTGCATAGAAAAAACGTGTTATTCTTCTTAATGTGGTGAGCCGAAGCCGCGGAAACTCCACCCCATAACGCTCCACGTAATCGGGAGGAATATCGTTACCAACCCCGTAAAAATTATAATTATACCGGTTGTAGGCCAATTCGCCATACACCTGGTAAGTGCGGTTCTTAATAAACAAATTGTAGGGAAGATAAAACAGGATCTGTTTGTTCTGTGTATATGCAAACCCGAGGCTGACACTCGAGCGGCGCGCCAAAACACTGTCTTTTTTCCAGTTAAAGATGCAAAAGCCTGAAAGGCCATAACCAAAACGGGTTTCAGGTGTATAAAACAGAACAGGGACCCCGGCAATAATACGCCTTTTGGCACGTTGAATAGAATCATTAAAGAACTGTGCCTGCCCTGCGCTGCAGCAGATGAGGAAAAAGAACAATATTAAACGATTGAGGATACCGGCTCTCACTTGCAAATCAGGCTTAAAGTTATGCTTTTGCCATTATTGACCAGTTATACATTATAATTATTCAAATATTTTTAAAACCATTATATTCGTGCCCTCCAGATGCGCAAGAACTTAGTGATCATACCAACTTACAATGAAATTGAAAACATTGATAAGATGGTGCGCAGTGTATTTGCGCTTCCCCGCGATTTCGAATTGCTTGTAGTGGACGATGGTTCGCCCGATGGCACCGCCGATCATGTAAAGAAATTACAGGCTGAGTTTCCAGGCAAGCTGCATATTGAAGAGCGTCGCGGAAAATTAGGTCTGGGTACCGCGTATATCCATGGCTTCAAATGGGCACTTGCCCGCGACTACGAGTATATTTTTGAAATGGACTGTGATTTCAGCCATGATCCCAAAGACCTGGTGCGATTGCTTGAAGCGTGCGAAAAAGGGGCAGATGTAGCTGTTGGCTCGCGTTACACAACCGGTGGCAAGATCAGCAACTGGCCAATGGACAGGATCCTGATGAGTTATTTCGCATCGGTTTATGTACGTATGATCCTGTGGCTGCCGGTTAAAGACACGACGGCAGGTTTTAAATGTTATAAAAGAAAAGTTCTTGAATCAATAGAGCTCGATAAAGTGCGCTTCATGGGCTATGCCTTTCAGATTGAAATGAAGTACCGCGCGTATAAAAAAGGTTTTAAGATCGTTGAAGTTCCGATCATGTTCACCGACCGCGTTCTGGGTCAAAGTAAAATGAGCACCAAGATCTTTAAAGAAGCATTTGTAGGTGTAGTGCAAATGAGATTTGGCGTTTGACCAAGTACGAAGTACGAGGTACGAAGTAATTCTTCCTGCATTCCGTTTGAAGTACGAGGTACGAAGTACGATTTACGAATTACGATGTACGAATTACGATTTAGTCCGTCCTGCATTCCGTTTTTATTTACAATATACGATTGACGAGTTACGATTTATTCCGTCCTGCATTCCGTTATGTTTAACTACAGAGACACAGTGTGAGATGTCATGCATTCAATTCACAGCGACACAGCAAATTTACGATGTACACGGCGGCCACCCAGCGTTGCGCTGAGTCTATCGAAGCGTGGCTGGACGAGCGGGCTCGTGCGGTTGGTTGGTAGCGTGTCCTGCATTCCGTTACGCTACAACTTACGAATTACGAGATACTAATTTAGAAAAGCCGACTAGCATGGCGGCCTTTGGGCGTTTTATTATTTCACCAGGCTTCCGTTTACACGCATGAGCTCTGTTTCGGCGACTTTAGTGTTATACAGCGCGTTAATATAACGCACCTGGGTTTCTTCAAGATTTTTTTGTGTCTCGATGGTCTCCAGCAGGTTTGCTTTGCCTATACGATATCTTTCGAGAGAAATATTGAGCACTTCCCTTGAATCGCGAAGATTCTGAAGTTCAAAATCAACGACTTTCTGATTCAGTAAAAAGGTCTGATAATTTACGTATACTCTACCGTCGACCTGCAATTGTGTAAGATCTGTAACATAACGCTGATTCAGGTAAAGGAGATTTCTTTCCTCGGTGATCTTTTTATTTCGTCCCCCGTTAAAAAGAAGCCACCTGGCACTTATTACACCATTTAAACCATTTTGCCGGTTATCGAAAACAAACCCCGCCTCACTTTTAGTGCGGGAATATAAATACACTCCGCTCACCGTAATAAAGGGGAGGTTAGCAGACCGCGATTCACGGATACTCTGGGCAAAAATAGATTCATTTTGCTTTGAGGCCAGCAGGGAGCTGTTGGATGACGCAGCTGATCTTTTTAATTCTTCAAGCGAAGGATTAAAATTCACTACGATAGTATCTTCTGTCAGGAACTCTGTTTCAACAGGCCGTCCAAGCAGCGTATTTAAATTTACGCGAGCATTTAAAAGCGCTAGTTCGTGGATATAAATAGTGGCTCTTGCACGATTTTCGTCAGATTGTGATAATAAAAGATCTACTTTGGAGTCCGATCCTATCTCAAGTCGCAACTGCGCGATCTTGCGCCTTTCCTCATAAAGGAGCAGATTCTGTTTTGCAGCTTTGATCAGCTCATTGTTTCTTACAATATCGTAATAAGCAACAATAACCTCGTAAACAGTATTTTCGAGCTGCTGTCGTAATTCTATGTTTGAAAGCTCCTCATTAAGACTTAAACGTTTTTTAATGGCAAACATCCTCAGGCCGTCAAACACAACCCAGTCAACATTTAGGGTGGCGTTCGTTCCCCTGTTCACCGCGCCGGGTCTCACCTGCTCCACGCCGGTGTTAAACAGCTGGTATGAATTGAGCTTGGAAATATTGTAGTTACCATTCACACTTACTGAAGGAGACATTCCCGCTGCCCCAACATTATTCTGTACTTCTGCGATCTGTTTTTCATTTTTAGCGATCAGTATTGAGTAATTCTTTTCCAGGGCAACTTTTATTGCGTCGTCTACCCGCATTACTTCCTGCGCAGTCAGCATTGCCGGGAACACCAATGAGAACAATAAATATCTAAGCATGACTGAGTACATGTTGGCGCTTTTTCCTGAATTTAATTTTCATGATGAGACCTACCTGGTACGTAGCAAGCACCAGTGCCGGAATTACAAAAAGTGTAAGGATCATTGAAAGCAATAGACCACCGATGATCACAACGCCCATGCCCATGCGGCTTTCTGATCCTGCTCCTAAAGCAAGCGCAATAGGTAGCGCACCAAGCATGGTGGCAAGACTCGTCATTAAGATCGGCCGCATCCGCGCTGTGGACGCTTCAATTAACGCTCTGCGCACTGTTAAGCCACGCTCACGTAACTGGTCATAAAATTCAATAATAAGGATCCCGTTCTTTGTTACCAGGCCAATGAGCATGATCATGCCGATCTGGCTGAAAATATTCAAGGTCTGGTTAAAGTACCACAACGCAAACACTGCTCCTGCAAGCGCCATCGGAACGGTACAGATAATGATCAGCGGTTTTCCGAAGCTTTCAAATTGCGCCGCCAGTAAAAGATAAATGAGGATAAGCGCAAGAACAAAAGCGAACATAATGTTACCTGAGCTTTCAGCGTAATCGCGTGAAGCGCCGATCAATGAAGTAGTAAAACTATCATCAAGTATATCGGCAGCAATCTGGTTCATGGCATTGATACCATCGCCGATGGTTTTACCTGGTGCCAATCCTGCCGACACTGTGGCACTTTGATACCGGTTATAATGGTAAAGTTGGGGAGGACTGCTGCGTTCTACTACGCTGATGACATTATCCAGCTGGATCATTTCGCCATTCTTATTTCTCACAAAAAGATTGCTGATGTCTGAAGGATCATCCCTGTTCTCGCGGTTAACCTGGCCCATTACCTGGTACTGCCGTCCATTGTTAACATAGTAACCAAACCTCTGACCGCTCAATGCAAGCTGTATGGTTTGCGCAACGTCGGCGATCGAAACACCCAGCGTAGTTGCCTTATCGCGGTTAATGTCCACCACCAGCTCAGGTTTATTAAATTTTAAGTTCACGTCCACACCCTGGAAAGTAGGATGTTTACTGGCCTGTTCAAGAAACAACGGAAGCTTTTCGCGTAACTTTTCAAAATCCTGGGTCTGCAATACAAACTGCACAGGAAGTCCGCCACGTGGTCCTCCACCGGAGGAAATACTCTGCTCCTGGATCACAAACACTTTGCCCTCAGGAAATAAATAAAGATTCTTGTTTATGTATGCTGCAATTTCCGCCTGACTTCTTTCTCTTTTATCTGCTTCTGACAACGCCAGGCGCACAAATCCCGTGTTAACTGCCCCTGAACCTGCAAAACCGGGCGCAGTAACAGTAAGGCAAACTGTTTTTTCAGGAATTGAATCGGTCACAAATTTTGAGATCCTGTCAACGAGTGCATCCGTAAATTCGAAAGAAGTACCTTCCGGAGCCGTGATCTGTAAGCGGAGCCAGTTGCGGTCTTCCAAAGGAGAAAGTTCTGATTGCAGTTGTTTTCCAAAAACAAAAATGGCAATTACCGATATGAACAGCACTCCCATGGACCACCAGCGGTTGTTTAAAAAACGGGTGATCGACGCCTTAAACCAGGTATCCATGCCAACAAAGAATGGTTCGCTCCAGTGGTAGAATTTACTTTTTTTAGTAGGATCTTTTTTCACCAGCTTGGCGTTAAGCATTGGCGTAAGAGTTAAAGATACAAAGGCCGAAATGAGAACGGCACCGGCAAGAACTATTCCAAATTCCCTGAACAACCGTCCAACAAAACCTTCAAGAAATATTACGGGCATAAAAACCGCAGCAAGAGTGAGTGAAGTAATGATCACCGCAGTATAGATCTCACGGGTTCCTTCAATGGCGGCTTCCCGCGGGCTCATCCCACTTTCTATCTTCTTAAAAATATTCTCGGTTACCACGATGCCGTCGTCGACCACTAATCCTGTGGCAAGAACAATGGCAAGAAGAGTAAGCACATTAACAGAATAATCCATTATGTACATGATAAAAAATGCCCCGATAAGAGAAACAGGGATGTCGATCAGCGGCCTGAAAGCAATAAGCCAGTCGCGGAAAAAAAGAAAAATGATAAGGATCACCAGTACAAGCGCAATGATGAGAGTTTCCTCTACTTCAATGATGGATCTTTTAATGAACCTTGTATTATCAAGTGCTATATTGATCTTATAATCGGCCGGAAGCTCTTTCTGGAGGATCTCATATCGTTTATAGAACTCGTTGGAGATATCAATATAGTTAGCGCCCGGCTGTGGCACCAGGGCCAGGCCCACCATCGGCACACCTGATTCCTTAAGGATCGTTTCTTCATTTTCAGGTCCAAGCTCCACCTTTGCCACATCGCGCAGCCTCACAATATTATTGTCACTCTCCATGACGATCATATTGGAGAATTCATCAACTGTTGAAAGACGACCTATCGTGTTCACAGTAAGTTCGCTGGTGTTACCTGCGATCTTTCCCGAAGGCAGATCCACGTTTTCGCGATCAAGAGCGGCTTTCACATCAAGAGGAGTAAGTCTGTATGCGGCCAGCTGCTCAGGTAATAAGCGGATGCGCATCGAATAACGTCGCTGACCCCATATCTGAACTGCACTAACACCGGGGATGGTCTGAAGATTCTGTGCAAGCACATTTTCGGCGTAATCACTCACGTCCAGTAAAGACCTGGTATCGCTGAGCAAGGTCATGGATATAATAGCATCCGAATTGGCATCAGCTTTACTAACAACGGGAGGAGCGTCAATATCCTGGGGCAGCTGCCGCAGGGCCTGTGACACTTTATCACGAACGTCATTGGCGGCAGTTTCAAGATTGGAGCTTAAATTAAATTCAACAGTAATAATGCTCGAACCCTGGTTGGAAGAGGCTGAAATAGACCGGATGCCCTCAATACCATTTATTGCTTTTTCGAGAGGCTCGGTGATCTGCGACTGGATCACATCGGCATTGGCGCCAGTGTAATTGGTCCGCACCGTTATAACCGGGGGATCGATAGAAGGGAACTCACGGACCCCGAGAAATTTATATCCTATAGCGCCAAAAAGGATAATGATGATGGACATTACCACCGCCAATACAGGTCTCCTGACGCTTAATGATGCTAAGTCCATTTTATTTAACCGGTTTGATCAATTTTAATTTTGAATCCTTTTTTACCGAAAGAATGCCTGTGGCTATGATAGTATCACCAACATTTAAACCTTCAAGGATCTGAATATACTCGTCGGTGCGCACGCCTATCTTTACTGGCGCTTCCTGGGCTACAGAATTCCTGCTTACCATTACCTTCTGTCCTTTAAGAGTAGGGATCACACATTGTGTGGGGATCATGATAGTGTTCATGGTGCTACCGAGGTCAACAAAAACTTTTACAAAAGTGCCAGGATAAATCGTTTCTTCTCCATTATAAAGTGCCCGCGCTCTTATTGTTTTAGTGGCTTCATCTACTTTGGGTTCGATGGCGTAAATTGACGCAGAAAAAGTTTTTGAGGTTTGAACTCCTTCTGTAGAAAATTTTATTGCACTGTTTTTCTTAAAGAGCTCACTATATTTTCCCGGAACAGAAAATTCAATAAAAATTGGTTTCACCTGCACCAGGGTAACCACGGGAGAAAGAGAAGTAACAAATGAACCTTCGCTGATATTCTTAAGTCCGATAACACCTGTAAAAGGCGCCACGATGCTTGTTTTTCCGATTTGCGCCAGAAGAACCGATTCGTCTGCTTTCAACGCACTTACTTCATTCTCCTGCATCTCGAATTCTTCCTTGCTCACACCGTTCACTTCCATCAGCTTCCGGACACGCTCAAGCTTATTCTGGGCGAGCTTAACCTGCAGACGAACTTTTTGCAGCTGAGCCTGGAGATCCGCATCGTTGAGTTTTACAAGCAAACTTCCTTTCTGAACTGTTTCGCCTTCCTTAAAATAAATTGCAACTACTTTTCCCCCGGTTTCAGGTGCCAGGTTGACTTCATTCATCGCCCCTACTTTCCCGGTAGCAAAAACATTATTATTAAATGCGATGGTATCGGCCACAAAATAATTAACTGCAATAGGTTGTGCACCCTGCGCTTTAGAGGCCCCTGCCCCTTTGGAGGTGTCTGGTTTTGAAAAGAACAGGAATTTGGAAACGATCAGCAAAACGATGATGACAACAATTATGATCCAGGCGGGAATTTTTTTCATTTAGATTTAATGTGCGAAAATTATTTTCTGGCAGTTTTTTTATAGTTGAAAAAAAGATCGTTCGCCGGCATCTTTAAAAGATTGTCGCAAAGATCCTGTAACACTTTTGTAAAAACTTCCCGGTCTTCTTTTTTAATGGAACCAAACATTTGGCTGTCAAGCGCATCGAAGGTCTTAACTACTTCTTCGGTTTGCTTCAGTCCTTTTTTGGTGAGGGTGACAAAATGCTCGCGCCGGTCTTTTGGATTTACCTGGCGCTCTACGTATTCCACTTTGATAAGGTAGTTCATCACCTTTACCATCGCGGTTTTGTCTATTGCCAGGTGATTGCAGATAAACTGCTGACTGCATCCGTTGTTGGCACTTAAGAAATAAAGCACTGAAAAATATCGCTCCACATCAAGGCCTTCAAGATTTTTACTGATCACTCCGTAATATAATTTAGAAAGGATCAACGCTTTTGTCCCCACCGGTATGTCCACGCCCTGATGCTTCATTCAATTACAAAATAGTTTGTAAATATAACTATTAGCTGACGGGCCATAGCTGGTTTAGAGCTTTTTAACGAATATATATTTTTACATTTACGCCAAAAATCCCTGATGCGGTCACTCTATCTTTCCCTTTTCATTTTTACATGTGCACTCACACAAGCGCAGGAAAAACACTTAAAAGATCTGCAGCAACTCACACACGGAGGTGATAATGCCGAGGCCTACTTCAGCTTCGATGGAAAAAATGCAAGCTTTCAAAGTAACAATCCCAAATGGGAACTCAAGTGTGACCAGATCTTTAACCTCGATATTGCGAAGGCATTAGCTGACTCGGCATACATCCCTTCAATGATCAGCACCGGCAAGGGACGCACTACCTGCAGTTATTTTCTGAAAGACGGTCAGCATATTCTGTATGCCTCAACCCATAAAAGCGATGAGAACTGTCCTCCGGTACCTGTTATCAAAGGAAAATACCTGTGGGCTGTTTATAACAGCTTCGATATTTATATCTCCGACCTGAAAGGAAATATTACAAAACAGCTTACCACTTCTCCTGGATATGACGCTGAAGCAACGGTGTCACCAAAAGGTGATAAGATCGTATTTACAAGCGATCGCAGCGGGGACCTTGAGCTTTGGACCATGAATATTGACGGCAGCAACCAGAAGCAGATCACCAAAGGACTTGGTTATGATGGTGGCGCGTTTTTTTCACCCGATGGCAAACGCCTTGTTTTCAGGTCGTCCCGTCCCACCACGCCCGAACAGGTAGCGGAATACAAGGATCTTCTTAAACAGGGTCTGGTGGCACCTACCGAAATGGAGATCTACACCTGTAAAGTGGATGGCAGCGACCTTAAACAGGTAACTAAGCTGGGTAAGGCGAACTGGGCTCCCTTCTATCATCCTTCAGGGAAGAAGATCATTTTTGCAAGTAATCATCATAGTACAAAGGGCTACGATTTTCAATTGTTTATGGTAAACCTCGACGGATCGGGATTAGAACAGATCACCACAGAAAGTGCGTTTAATGCCTTCCCCATGTTTTCGCCGGATGGTAAAAAATTGATCTTTTCGTCAAACCGGAATAATGGAGGAACGCGCGACACTAATCTGTTTATTGCGGATTGGGCGGAGTGATGGTTTCGGGTTTTCCGCCATAGGCGGACCCGCCTTCGGTATGCTCGGATGGCGGGCGGGTTTCGGGTTGAACTTCGGTTTCACACGTCTCTATTATTTATTCCGTGTTTAGCGTTCCGAGTTTCTGTCTACCACGTAACGCAAAACATGAAACGTAGAACAAGAAACAATTATTGTATTCGCTTGCCGCTGCCTTTGGTAGTGCAGCTATAGTACTTTCCATAACATTGCCCGGAATAAACATGGAAATAAAGACTGTCGTTCCGAAACAGACTGGTAAAACGGCCATTGCCATCGCTACCACCTGAAGCGTTAACATCTGTAATATATGACGTCTGATACATTTTTCCGCTTTGCTCATTTAAAAAGGGAATATTGTCAATCATCAGGGTGCGATCAGGGTATTGGTACCAAACAGAAGGCAAAGTATCCTGAGACGTGGTTAAACGTACACTACAGATCACAGTGGATGTATCATAATAAAAAGTTTCGGGCTGTGTTTGATTGTTACTTGAAGACATAACGAATGTCATCTGATATTTACCTGCATACGTAAGCCGATAATCAGGTGTGGGTGGTTTAGGAATAAAACCTTCATTTTCTTCTTTTTTGCATCCCGAAAGAAGCAAAAATAGAATCAGGGATGTATAAATACAGGATGTTCTCACCTGGATGATTTTCTATCTAAGATATAAAATAAACTGAACTGTTTTTGTTAACGCCAGCATAATCTTTTCGTTGTGCCTGGTTTCTGATTAGATCGGTGATTGCGGATACAGTGTTATGTATTTTAATATTCGCAAATAGATACTCTGCGAAATCTGCGTAACGTTTGATTCCAAAATTATCTGCGGCAATTTGCGGGAAAATCCTAAACTATATTTCCGCACGTTTCGAGAATTCACTATCCTGTAAACATTGGAACCTTCGAAGGAGTCCTTCGGACCGAAACATGGAACCTGAAACAAAAAAGCCCTCCTGCAAAAACAGGAGGGCTTCTTAAATAATCTGTTAAGACTAGAAATGGAAGTTCAGACGAAGTGTTCCGGAAGCACCAAGTAAAGAGTTGGTGTTATCTGTGTCAAGTTGGAAAGTACCTTGTTTTGCACCTTCTACTGTAGTAGAACCAACAACATCAGTTCCTGTTCCAAATGGATCGTTGTTACCGATAGATTCAACATCACTTGAACCAGCGCCTGTAGTGCTTAAACCAAGACCCCAGCCAAATTCACCACCAAGACTTACTTTTGGCAGGATGAAGAATTCACAACCGATGAAACCACGAAGACCGAATCCGAATGTAGAACCATTTTTTCTTTCGGTTACACGACCAGTACCAGCTCCTGTTGCAGGAACGCCAGTCATGATATTACCTGCTCCTGTGAAAACATCATCAGTTGGATCTACATCAACAACCAAAGAAGGTGTAGTTGATGCATTAAGGGAGTTACCGTAAGTGAATGCATCTTTCGTGTTTGCGAAATAGATGCCTACTTCTCCACCATAATACCCTTGTAAACGGGTTTTACCTTTACGTTTTTCCATACCTACCGACAAACCGATGTTCGTGTAAGATTGTTTCCATGCATTTTCTACTGTAGGGTCAGCAGAAGGGAAATTGTTTGGAGTAGAAGGATTAAAAGTACGGTCAGAAACAACATTACGTTGAGTTACTGACCCTAATCCGATGCGAAGTCCAACACGATATGCAGTCGCTGCATCCGCATAATACTTACCAAGAATGTTCTGACCACTCATAAAGTCCCAGGTAGGAGCATTGTTTTTTGCAGATTTGCCGAAGAAATTACCAGCATACTCAAGGAAGGGAGTTGCATCAACGCCGATGCTCCAATCTCCAGCCTCAGGTAACATTTGTTCTCCTTTCTTCGAGGTGAGGTCTTGTGCGACAGCTGATGTGAAGCCAAACGCCACCGCCATAAATAATACAGATTTTTTCATTTGAATTTATTTTTAGGTTTTATATGTCCCAAAACTACCGGTAATTGTGGCTACGCCTTAAGCACACGGGGATGTCTTTTGAACAGAGACGTGTTAACTCCCTGACATACAAACGAGCCGACGAACTCAGCTAATTCTTCGATGAAAGTAAAAGATGAAGGAGGATCTGGATATTTTTTTCCCACGTAAACTCTTGAACATGTAGTAAAGCCGCACGTTTTTTCTGTTCAATAGTTTTTTTATCCTGAGCGAGGATTTTTTTCATCGTTTTCACAAGAGCCAATGGCTCCGGATCAGGCATCAGCCATCCTGTTGCTTCGTTTACAAGCAGCGAAGTTGCTCCAACATCGGTTGCTATCACTGCAAGACCATTTGTCATTGCTTCCAGTATTACGTTAGGCATCCCTTCGCTCCAGCTGGGACAAACAAGAATATCGCAGCTGCGCAATTTTTCAGTGAGAATACCTTTATCACGGATCTCGCCGTGGTAGATAACCTGGCTGAAGTTCACTCTTTTATTTTCGGGAACCGGTCCGATAAAGTGTACTTCGAACCCGAAAGCTTTCGGGTTTGAAGAAGAGTCTGAAATTAAAATACTGATGGCCTTATTAAATTCTTCTATCCCCTTGCGTCGTTCATACCTGCCAAGGAATACAAATTTTAAAGCTGTCCCGGCTGGCTGAGAATTTGTTACCCATGAATTTTCCTCCACGCCTGCAGGCATTTCAATAATACGTGATGACGGAATTTTCAAGTCACGAATAATTTGCGTGATCTTTCCCCCGTAAGAAAAAACGTAGTCAGCCCGCTGCGAGATCATCCTTACGGGATTTCTTAATAATAATACCTGCTGAAAAATACTTTTCCGGTCGGGAGCCCGCTGAAACATTTCGTAGCCATGGAAATTCACTCCAACAGGTGCGCATTTAATCTTTCCACGGAATTTCCGGTTAATGAGATACCAGCCGGTAAAACCCTTGGTGTAAATAAAATCCACTGAGTCGATGCTAAGCAGCAGGCGTTCATAAATAAGCTTTGAATGCAAATACGAACGGTAAATATATTGGCCGGGAAACGATCTCGCCGGCGGCATGTCAACTATAACAGGATGAATAAATTCTTTTTCCTGTTCTGTAAAAAACTCCAGCTTATGTATGTCGTATGAACTCTGATTGTAGTGATAGAGATCAACGTGAACTTTATTGCGTGCTAAATAACGACAAAGGAAATAAGAGTGTTTCTGCATTCCCCCTAACACATAGGGCCATATTCCGTCGGTGATGAGGGCAATGCGCATGGCCTGTGAAGATGAGCGGAATTTACTTGTTGATGTACATCACCTCTTTAACTGCTTTAACCACTCGCGCTGTATTCGGCAGGCTGGCTTCTATCAGTGTTGGTGCGTAAGGCAATGGAGTATCTGCCGTAGTTATTCTTATTACAGGCGCGTCGAGATAATCGAATGCGTCTTTTTGCACTTTATACGCGATCTCTGTGGAGATGCTTGCCAGTGGCCATGCTTCTTCTACTACGATAAGGCGGTTGGTTTTTTTCACAGACTCAATCACCGTGTTGTAATCGATCGGGCGCACACTTCTGAGGTCTATCACTTCCACGCTGATATTTTCTGCTTCAAGCTCTTTAGCTGCAGCCAAAGCCACTTTTATGATCTTACCGAAGGAAACAATAGTAACATCAGTTCCCTGGCGTTTAATGTCTGCCAGACCTATAGGAATAGTGTATTCCTCTTCAGGAACTTCACCTTTATCTCCGTACATCTGCTCACTTTCCATAAAGATCACAGGATCGTTATCGCGTATGGCACTTTTTAAAAGTCCTTTTGCATCGTATGGATTGGAAGGCACAATTACCTTCAATCCCGGACAATTGGCAAACCAGTTTTCAAAGGCCTGTGAGTGCTGCGAGCTGAGCATACCTGCGCTTGCGGTAGGACCACGAAATACGATAGGAACATTATACTGTCCGCCGCTCATGCTGTACATTTTTGCCGCGCTGTTTATTACCTGGTCAATAGCAACGAGACTAAAATTAAAGGTCATGAATTCAATAATAGGACGAAGACCGTTGCTTGCAGCGCCCACACCGATACCTGCAAAACCCAGTTCCGCAATAGGAGTATCGATTACACGTTTAGCGCCAAATTCTGCCAGCATCCCTTTGCTTACTTTATAAGCTCCGTTATATTCGGCCACTTCCTCACCCATCAGAAAAACAGTTTCATCGCGGCGCATTTCTTCTGACATGGCTTCTCTAAGGGCTTCCCTGAATTCAATAACTCTCATAATAACGTTTATGTGGCAACAAAATTAACAAAATAATTTAGTCTTGTCTGGTTCAAAGTTCAAGTTCCGTCAACTTAGCTAGCAGTAACAAAGGCTTCTTTTAACTTCCAAAGGTTCAAAGTTCAAGTTCATTATCGCTAGCAGGTAAGTACACAACACCAATATGATTTCAAGTCTTACAATTCCGAAAAATTAAACCCTTGAACCCTTGAACAATTGAACCCTTGAACCCTTGAACGCTTGAACCTTTGAACAACTTGAACCCTTGAACAATTGAACCCTTGCCCGCCATCCGATGATACCGAGGGCGGGTCCGCCTCCGGCGGAAACCCTTGAACCTTTGACCCTTTGAACCTTTGAACTTTGTATGCTAGCGGTCCAGGAAGAATTTATTTGCTAAAAAGACTATTTTATTTGCTAAATAAACTATCAACAAACTCCTCGGCGTTAAATACCTGCAGGTCGGAGATCTTCTCACCTACTCCAATGTACTTTACCGGAATTTTAAACTCGTCGGAAATACCAATCACAACGCCACCTTTTGCAGTACCATCAAGCTTGGTCACGGCAAGCGCATTTACATCAGTAGCTGCGGTAAACTGCCTGCATTGTTCTATAGCATTCTGACCCGTACTGCCATCAAGCACCAGTAAGATCTCGTGGGGGGCGTCAGGTATTACCTTGCGCATCACATTACGGATCTTGCTGAGCTCGTTCATTAGATTTATTTTATTGTGCAAGCGTCCTGCCGTATCTATTATCACCACATCAGCATCTTTTGCCTTTGCGCTGCTTAACGTATCAAATGCCACGCTGGCGGGATCAGCTCCCATACCCTGCTGTACAATGGGTACACCTGCTCTTTCGCTCCAGATAACGAGCTGATCAACTGCAGCTGCACGAAATGTATCGGCAGCTCCGAGGATCACAGATTTACCCGCCTGCTTATACTGGTGAGCCATTTTGCCAATAGTCGTTGTTTTTCCAACGCCATTTACCCCCACCACCATTATTACATGAGGTTTATTGGCTAAAGTGGCTTTGAATTCAGAAGGATTGCGGTTCTTTTCATTTTCACGCAGCAGGGCAGATACTTCATCTTTTAAGATCGAATTAAGTTCAGATGTTGTTACATATTTATCGCGCTTCACACGCTCTTCAATGCGCCCGATGATCTTAATGGTGGTTGAAACTCCCACATCACCGGTAATAAGGATCTCTTCAAGATTATCGAGTACATCCTCATCAACGGTGCTTTTTCCTGCAATTGCTTTTGTGATCTTGCCAAAAAAACTCTCTTTGGTCTTTTCAAGTCCTTTGTCGAGGCTCTCCTTGTTTTCCTTTGTAAAAAATTTTGAAAATAGTCCCATTCTTAAGGTCGAATTGTGATTTAACTACACAGCCTGAATTAGCGTTGAAAATACCAAAAGACTAACTGGCAGGAGGTAGTGCTGGTATAAAAAAAAATTTCCTTCCTAAAAGTAGGAAAGAAATTTCTTTAAACCTTGTTTGTAAAGTATTATTTGGATTTCAGAAAATCCTGGATGTGATCGTTGTGAACGATCTCTTCTTTAAAGTTATAAGCACCGGTCTTTGGTGACTTTACCATTTTGATAACCTTGGTAAAATCTTTTCCCTTACCGCTTTTTAATGTTGCAACTACCTTCTTTGCCATTTGTCTTTATTCTATAATGTTAGTAATAAGCGTTGAAGCTCGTTATTTGATCTCTTTGTGAACAGTCATACGTTTAAGGATCGAATTGTATTTTTTCAACTCGATACGCTCAGTTGTATTCTTTTTGTTCTTAGTGGTAATGTAACGTGAAGTTCCTGGTTTACCGCTTTCTTTATGCTCGGTACACTCTAAAATTACCTGGATTCTATTTCCTTTTTTTGCCATGACTCTGTGTTATTATCTTATTTAGCAAGAATACCGTTCGCACGGGCTTCTTTCATACAGGCACTGATGCCTTTTTTGTTTATATTCTTTAAAGCTGAAGTAGATACACGTAAGGTAACCCACTCATTGGTTTCCGGAATAAAGAAACGCTTACGTTTCAAATTCACTTTAAACTGGCGGCGGGTCTTAGTGTTCGAAAAAGACACCTGGTTTCCACCCATCGCTTTTTTTCCTGTTAACTGACAAATACGTGACATACTTTATAATCTTTTTATGTGATCCTCTAAAAAGGGACGCAAATATACTGGAAGTATCTGGATTTACCAAATAGTGATCCGAAATTTAATGCGAAATTACCGAATTTTCAGCTAAATAACCCCGGCAAGCTAGCTTTGGCGAGATCAGAAGGTCAAATTTTGTGAAAAGACCCCAAGTCCCCCGGACTTTAAAAATTCTGATGCCTGTACAACCGATCCTCGCCTTTTTTTTCAAAATCGCTTTTCAGGGCAAAAACCGGACCTTTAACCCCTGTTCCGAAGCGCAGATCTGCATTTTCATAGACAAATGCCTCATCCCATAGCTTCTTGTCAATGAATTCCTGCAGAAGCTTTGCCCCACCTTCCACCAGCACACTCTGAATATTAAGATTATAAAGCTTATCCAGGATCTGCCTTACAACATCGTGCTTTTCTAGCTGAATATAAATGATATTACGCTCCTGGGCCTCTTTCACGTAATTAAAAACAACTGTGGGAGCATCGGCGTTAAGTATTTTATAGGAATCACTCACTTCAAGATTTCCGTAAATAAAAAGGCGGATAGG
>CBIHOL010000050.1:0-33678 GCA_966211905.1 uncultured bacterium | reverse complement strand
GACCTCAAAAGTCAAAATTTTCCCCTTACTCCACAACTTTTGAGATTGATCCGAAGTCTATGCTGCCGGTCCATAAATTTATTAAATGCCGGACAGTGTTACCTATGTTGTACCCAAAAACAAAAAGCCCTTGTAAGTTTTTGACCTACAAGGACTCTTTACTTTTTACTGTGATCCCGCTGGGATTCGAACCCAGGACCCCTACATTAAAAGTGTAATGCTCTACCGGCTGAGCTACGGAATCGTTTTTATCCACACTTCTGTGGAATTACAGCTTTTTTCGCAGGAACCGCTGAAACCGTGGTTTCAGCATTTCGTGTGCGGGCCGAATGGAGGAAATAACCCCTCAATTCGGGCTGCAAATATAATAGTCTTTTACTCACATACAAAATATTTTTAGTAAAAAAATGACATTAAAAATTTCACCCGATATGCGAGCTTTTTTAATTTAGGCCCTAAATGCAAGACTTTCCCGATATCACTCTCCTGCAAGGCTTCTGTGGCCTGAGCTTCGGTGCCGACACCCAGGCTGCAACTGCTTTTTTCGGAGAACCTGAAGAGGTGCAAACCCTCAAAGATGAGATCCTTGGTAATAGCTCGCTCGTTTATCACTATTGGTCTATGGGCTATTCCCTGTTTTTTGATGAGAACAAAGATCAGCGCTTTTGCAGTGTTGAGATTGATAATAAAGATTCTCTGCTGTTCCAGGTTAAAGTTTTTAATTTACGTGAAAAAGAAATGATCGCTCTCATGAAAGACAATGGCTTCACTTTAACAGACACCGAAGTTCACGAATGGGGCGAAAAACGTGTGAGCTTCGATAGCGCAGGTCTCGATTGCTACTATGAAAATAACCGTCTTGTGTCATTGAACTTCGGCATTCCTGAACCTGAAAATCCGTTTTCATATTTTCCAAACTAAAAGCCCCTTGCGGGGCTCTTTTTTATCTAAAATATTTTCGCACTTCTGCTTAATAACTCCACTCTTCCTGTTCGCGTTGACGGTAACGTGGCTCAAAACGATCGGAATTGCGCTGTGAATTCTCGTATGATGCCCTGCTGCTGTTATAATCAGTTGCCGGATATTCATTATGTCGTCCCCAGTTGTTGTTGTTATGATTGCTCCGGTAAGGACCTTCATTGTGATCATTATCGTGACCAGTCCACTCATTCCACTTTTCCTTCATTTTATGAGCTGCCCGTCCGAAAAAATTCCGGTCATCGTGCTGATCGTCGCGGGAGTAATACCGTCCCTCATCTTGATTACGCTGATCATAATTGTTCCGACCATCGTTATGATGCTCTCTCCAGTCATTCCAGTTGTCCCTGATGCGCTCACCCATCCTTTGCATCCTGTTGCCTGCGCGTTCAAAAAAATTGTCATCATTATCATAAAGATCGTGATTGCCCGAACGATAATACCGGTCATTATTGTCATCAAAATTACGCCTGTACTCATCCTGCTGGTTTCTTAAATTTCCACCTCCATATCCGGTGCCGTAGTTGCCGTAACTTCTCGAACCGTAATAATTGTTTCCTCCATAATTCTGAGAATTACGTTCGTTGCGATAACCCCTGTTGTGATCATTGTAAGAGTCCTGGTCATATTGATCCTGCTGCCAGTTCTGGTTGTAACCGTAG
Source organism: uncultured bacterium (assembly GCA_966211905.1). Lineage (GTDB taxonomy): Bacteria > Bacteroidota > Bacteroidia > B-17B0 > Aurantibacillaceae > Aurantibacillus. Next base: position 32,038 of record CBIHOL010000050.1, on the reverse strand, counting down.
TTGTCTGACCTGCTGTCCTGGTAATTGCTGTTGCTGCCCCAGTTTGGACCATCGCCGCCCCTGTAACGGGAATTGCGGTAGTTGTTGTTTCTGCTCATTGTAATAAGAATTTAGGTTAGTAAAAAGTCGATTCGTTCCGACGTTTGAATCGGTATAGGCCGAAACTATCCTGAAGAAAAAAATATGCCAATGATGGCGCACTGACATCAATACTCTGATTACATAGTAGTTGCTCCTGCATGGGCTAACTGCAGTGGCGACTGTCGTGTGCCGGTGCGTGAGCCGTGAGCGGCAAGAGAATGAACAAATGTTATAATCCAAAAAAGCAACTCAAATATTTTGTGGAAATCCAACTACAGATTAAAGTGGGTTTATCTTGTTTTTTAACAATACCGTCGATGGGAAAATAGCAATCAACGAAAACCCGGTTTCCACAATCCGATCAGGTATTAGATTTCCGGGAAATGTAATTTTGTTGAAAGTTCTCAGGAAATTAAATAATGAAAATACTGGAAGTAGAGTTACTAAGCGACAACCTTGAGAATACAGCTGCGTTCTATGCGGAATCTCTGGGCCTGCCGGTTATTGAAAAAGAAACGGATTCGCTGAAAATTAAAATCGGTTATAGTACGCTGACCTTTAAACGTTCAATCAACAGGCAGCCCGTTTATCACATCGCTTTTAATATACCTGAGAACACGCTCGAAGAAGCTTTGATATGGGTGTCGTCAAAAACAACTATTATTCCTGCCACGGCCGATTCGCAGGTAGCTGAATTCACTGCCTGGAATGCACGTGCTTTTTATTTTTATGATAATAACGGTAATGTGCTTGAGTTCATTGCGCGTTTCGATCTTGAGCAAAAAACCACAGCACCCTTTACATCGGAAGCGATAAGCTGCATAAGTGAAGTTGCAATTGTGACCGAAAACGTGCGAAAGTACAGCAGGCAATTATCAAAACTTACGGGAATAGAGCCGTACGAAAAACAACCGGTTCATGATAATTTTGCTGCGCTGGGAAATGCGAACGGTCTATTTATTATTTCAGAAGAAGGAAGGAACTGGTTTCCGACAAATGACCCGTCAAAAAAATTCCCTGTCCGCATTAAATTCCAAAGCGGAGAACTGATCCGCGAGATCTCATTGAACGCGGAAACAGAGTGATGTCATTTCAGATCAGCTCGCGCAGATCGTAACGGCTAAGATATTTTTCAAGCCTCTCACCCAGTTTAAAGGGGGTTACTTCTACAATGCGGTTTTCAGAGTGCGACACTATCGCCTCAATGTAAAAGTTTTTTAAATGGTAAAGATTGCTTGTGCTTGTGGCATCCGAATGCCTCTCAAGGAATATAGCCTGCTGCCAGAGCAAGCTTGCTTTTTCACCGATCGTTAACCGGTTGTAATCATAAATGTCCATTTACTAGTGTGTGTGACGTAATTATACGTTAAAAAACGTACAGGGTTTTCTTTAATTATTCATATCCTTCAACATTTCATTGTTTTTAAGATAAACCGATTAACCCCGGGATTTTTAACTGAATTTAGTATCTTGTGTAAGATGGAATCCCTGATCCTTTTTGTGCACGGCTATAGCGTAACCAATCTGGATACGTACGGCGGCTTACCTGCCCGTATGCAAAATGAAGCTGAGAGCCGGGGAATACAGCTTACTACGCTCCACATTCACCTTGGAAGGTATATTAGTTTTAATGATGAAGTAACGCTGGATGATATTTCCCGGGCATTTAATACGGCACTGCATGAACAGCTGGCAGGCAAAGTTACGGGAAAGGTTATCGCTATCACCCATTCAACGGGTGGCCCGGTGCTGAGAAACTGGTTCCACCTATTTTGCCAAAACCAATCAGAACGTTGTCCGATCACACATCTTATCATGCTTGCTCCTCCCAATCACGGCTCAGCCCTCGCCCAGCTGGGTAAAAGCAAGTTAAGCCGCATCCGTTCATGGCTCGACGGGGCCGAACCCGGGGAAAAGATCCTTGACTGGCTGGAGCTTGGGAGCATGCAGTCGTGGAATTTAAATGTGGAATGGATCAGGCGCGGTAAAGACCTGCTGCAGCAACAACAGTGCTGGTTCTTTGTATTAACTGGACAGGATATTGACCGGAGGTTTTATGATCATGTAAATTCATATACGGGAGAAATAGGCTCTGACGGCGCTGTACGCGTATCTTCAGCACATCTGGATTCCCGCTATATTCGTCTGAAGCAGGAAGAGTCCGGCCTGGTGATAGAACAGTACCTGGAAGGACAAGCCACTCCGTTTCGCATTGTGGCCAAAAAATCGCACTCAAATGCGGACATGGGGATCATGAAAAGTGTGCGTGCCGATATAACTGACACAGCGAGCGCTGAAACTATCGGTGCGATCTTTGACTGTATAGCCGTTAATGATTTCAAGGACTATAAAAGGCTGGGAATAAAATTCAAGAATGAATCGATAGCAGTGCAGCAGCATTCGCGCCTGGAAACCGAATTAAAAGGTCCATTTAAAAAACAATATATACACGACAGGCACGCGATGATCGTATTTCGTGTGTGTGACCAGGAACATAACTGGTTAACTGATTTCGACCTTGTGCTCACGGGGCCAGGTAACGACCCGGATGTTCTCCCACCCGGTTTTTTAACCGACCGGCAGTTCAACCAGGCACGGGGCAGTCTGACGTATTATTTTAATTACGATCTTATGATGGGATGTGAGGCTGTTGTGGACGAGAGCGGAAATGAGATCCGGCCAAAAATGGAAGGAATCACGGAACTGGGGATATTTGTGAAAACCCGCCCGGAACAGGGTATGGTGCATTACAAGGTTGCCACCTTACCTTCGTCGCCTGAGTTCCTGCACCAGGCTTTGCAGGCAAATACCACCACTTTAATGGAGATCCAGGTCAACCGCTTTGTCAATAAGGAAGTATTCAGGTTTGAAGATCTGAAGGAAGGTCCGATCGATGTTGATTTTAAGAGCACCAAACCGGGAACGGGCTATATCGCTTAACCACCTTTTTCATAATCCACCAACACCTTCTTGATAAGATTAGCCCTTTCAGTATCGAGTTCCACGAGATAAACTCCCTTTGGCTGTTTCGACAGATTAATTTCAACGTTTGCTGGTGAGGTTCCGTTTGATTCCCAATGATAAACCATTTCCCCAATAAGGTTGTAAACGTTGATATCATAAGAGTCTTCTATTTCCTTGATCACAACAGTGAACTTTCCGGCATTCGGATTTGGAAATACATTAAAAGATACGGGAGTTCCATCTGCCTTCGGTCTGTTCTTTAATCCTGCCTGTGCAAAGAACTGGGAATGGAAGGCAATACAAAAGTAAAGTACCAGCCACTTTCCGGAGAGAAGGCGAAGGAGATCTATATGTTGTAACCGGGAGTAAAGTGTTTTCATGTTTAGGACAAGATAAAAGTAACTTCAGTGAGCAGGGACAGTATTGGAATTTCGACAGTAACCGGTAAAATAGAGGTTAACGAGGAAACCTTTTAGTCACTGATCTGGTGAATGAAAACACGCATAAACCTGATTGACGTGATTCAAAGATCACATCACCAGATCCACTTTTAGTCGTTTCTCGATCTGTTTTTTAGTATGCATGTTCCGTCGTTTCAAAACAGCAATTAATGGCATAGTTTTTTCGAGTGCTTTTTCATCGCCCAGTTCTTCAAGAAAGTCTTCCAGCTCATCAATGAGAATGTAAGTGTCGTGCCAGGAGGTCATGCGCTCGTAGGTGACTTTTAAACGCGCCAGTTCCTTACTGAAGGGATGCTTTACGCCGCACTGTTCTAAAAAATTTCCCACCACTTTTATTTCTCTCACTTTGGTCCTTATCTGGTGCAGCGTTTCATCGTCATCAATGTCGAAAATATCAACCCTAACTTCGGCCAGCAACACACGTAAATGTTCTGCTCCCTGTTTTTTGATCCTTTTGGTTTTAAGCGATTTAAACTGTTCAAGGCTTTCCTTATATAGCCTGCTGAATTTTTTTAGTTTAAAATCCTGCAGTTCGTGCTGAAGATTAAGGCGGTGACGTTCCATATGACGCTTCATCTTTTCTTTGAAGGTCATGAGAACTGAAGAGCGATAGGGCTGCGTCAACTTAATGTTAAGAGATGCTACCCTGAATTTCCCGGTCAGTTCAAACAATGGGGTCAGCATCCTTATCATCTTCCGGGGACGGTATCGTCCTTTTGAAAGAGAATTCAATAAATGAAGCAATACAAAAAGGTTCCTGAGCTGCGCTCTGAGCTCATGGACCTGTTTTTCCTGGAGTGTTTTGCTCTTTTTTACTTCCTGTAAAAAACTCTCTTCGTTCTTGCTGTATATTATATCAATCTGATTTTCCGCCATATGCGGCTTGTATCCTCAAATTTAGTGCCAGCAGGCAGACGTGCCGGTCCAGGGCACATTTATATTAAAACGAGGCAGGCAGGCAGGATTATTTCGTCAAAAACTGAGATTCCCCGATCGTATCAGACCCCGGCAGTCTCTTTTTTGATCACTCCCAGCTCTTTTCCCACTTTTTTAAATGCCGCGATCGCCTTGTCGAGGTGTTCTTTTTCGTGAGCTGCGCTGAGCTGCACACGGATCCGTGCTTTATCCTTTGGTACAACCGGGAAGAAGAAACCAATTACATAAATACCTTCTTCGAGAAGCTTATCAGCAAACTTTTGCGAAAGTGCCGCATCATAAAGCATCACAGGAACAATTGCACTGTCTCCTTCGCGGATATCAAGCCCCGCTTCTTTAATCCCTTTTTTAAAGTACTGGATATTCCACTCTAGCTTATCGCGAAGAGCGGTAGTTTCGGTGAGCATATCAAACACGGCAATGCTGGCACCCACCACAACAGGGGCGAGTGAATTGCTGAACAGGTATGGACGGGAACGCTGACGTAAAATATCAATGATCTCTTTTTTACCTGTTGTAAAACCACCCATGGCGCCGCCCAAAGCTTTACCAAGTGTTCCGGTAACAATGTCCACGCGTTTCATAACGTTTTTTAATTCCACCGTTCCGCGGCCTGTTTTGCCAATAAAGCCGGTGGCATGTGATTCGTCGACCATTACAAGTGCATTATATTTATCGGCAAGGTCACAGATCTTATCCAATGGAGCAACAAAGCCATCCATGCTGAAAACGCCATCTGTTACAATGATACGATGACGCTGCGATTGAGCTTTTTTCAGCTGCTCTTCCAGGTCGGCCATATCGCAATTCTTGTATCGGTAACGTTGTGCTTTACACAAACGAACACCGTCTATAATACTGGCATGGTTCAGTTCGTCGCTGATAATAGCGTCGTTCTCATCAAACAAAGGTTCAAACACACCTCCATTGGCATCAAATGCCGCGGCGTATAATATAGTATCTTCAGTGCCCAGAAAAGCGGCGATCTTTTTTTCAAGCTCCTTGTGAATGTCCTGCGTACCGCAGATAAAGCGTACACTGCTCATTCCAAAACCGTGAGTATCCAGCGCTTTTTTAGCACCTTCGATAACTTTCGGGTGACTCGATAAGCCCAGGTAGTTATTGGCGCAGAAAATCACCACGTCCTTCCCGTTTACTTTTACCACAGCATCCATTGGAGTTGTGATGATCCGCTCGCGTTTATATAATCCGTTCTTCTCGATTTCCGCAAGAGTGTTTTTTAATTGTTGCTGCAGTTCTCCGTACATAATTATGTCTTTCTAAAATTCACGTTAAAAATAAACATAATCCGGCAAAAAGGCGGCAAAGAGCGCTTGCAGGCTTGCAAACCTTTGTTGTTAAAAATGTAAACTCCTGCCTTTTTTGTTTTAATTTTATAGGACAGAACTGCACCCATGAAGAACTTCTTACTTATACTCTGTCTTGCCGGCTTGGTCCGCTATACAACTGCACAGACCCAGAATAACTGTCTTGATTTTAACGGCCACTCCACGGACGTGAGTCTTCCGTATGATCCGGCGATCGATTTTACTTTAACCGATGCATTCACAATGGAGATCTGGTTTAAAACGTCGTACAATACAGTGGTTCTTTTTTCAAATGTTGTTGATCAGTATCCTTTCCGGGGTTTTGAATTGTCTATTGTAAACGGCAAGGCGGTTTTTGATCTCTGCCATTATCATCCTGTGAATCAGCTTCGGACAGAAACTGTCATAAATTATAATGATGGACAATGGCACCACTTTGCAGGGGTGTATTACGGAAATCCTTCCCCCGCTTCAGTGAAACTTTATATCGACGGTAACCTGCAGCAGGTAAATACCACGCATAACAGTCTTACCGGACCTATTGCTTCGGGTACGGAGTTTCACATAGGCTCAAGGCACAACACTACGTATTTTGTGCAGGGTCAGCTCGACGAACCCCGGTTGTGGAACCGTCCGCTTACTTATAAAGAGATCGTAGGCAATATGCATTGCCTTTTATCGGGAAACGAAACAGGGCTGGTTGCGCACTTTAATTTTAACCAGGGCATTCCTGCAGGAAACAATACTGCTATTACTACGATACCTGATATGTCGCCGCAAGGCAACAATGGTACTTTATCAGGCTTTATACTTAACGGACCGACTGCGAATTTTGTTCTCGCATCAAATGGTGTATCAGTTGCCTGTCAAACTATTCCTGATCCCCCAACTGCGCTAACAGAAAATAATATAGGTGCGTTTCGCGTTTATCCCAATCCAGGCAGGGGAGAGATTCAAATCCAGGATCTTCGCAAAGGTGATGTGGTAACGATCTGCAATGCCCTCGGATCAATTGTTGCAACAGGTCAATGTGAGGGGGATAAGCACAACTTCAATTTAACGGAGAAGCCCAATGGTATTTACCTGATCGAGATCCGCTCCGGAAATGGAAAGCAGGTATTTAAATATGTGAAGGAATAATTTAATAATCCAGATCCCTCTCTTTTCTGTCCCATTTTGCCGGACAGAAATAAGCACTTCGCGGCACACTAAAAAATCGTCTTTAAATAATACCTTTGAAGCTTATTTACAAAATGAGCGATTACATTATTTCTGGTATTCAACAGGTTGGTATTGGTGTGAGCAATGTCCACGAGGGATTTAAATGGTATAACAATTTTTTCGGGATGGACATTCCCATCTTTGAAGAAGCGGCAACTGCCGAATTAATGCTGCCTTATACAGGAGGAAAGCCACACAAGAGACATGCGATCCTTGCTATAAACATGAAGGGCGGGGGAGGTTTTGAGATCTGGCAATATACAAGCCGTGTTCCGCAGCCACCAAACTTTACGCCGCAGCTGGGCGATCTGGGTCTTTTTTGCGCGAAAATAAAAACCGATAAGATCCAGGCCACCTTCAATGAATTCCAGGAAGCAAAGTTGAAGATCCTGGGCGGGATCACAGAAAATCCAGCTGGCAAAAAACATTTTTTTATGGAGGATCTCTATGGAAACAAGTTTGAGATCATTGAAGATGATTCGTGGTTTGCAAGGGGAATGAAACATACCGGCGGCCCGGTGGGGATGATCGTAGGAGTTTCAGACATTGAACGTTCCGCTAAATTTTACTCGGAAATTCTGGGTTACGATAAAGTGGTTTACAAAGGAGAAAGTAACTACGCCGACCTTCATGCGCTGCCAAATGGAAACAATAAAGTTAAGCGTACCATCCTCACGCACAGTGCGCCCAGGGTAGGCCCATTTTCTAAACTTTTTGGTGATAGTTATATTGAGCTTGTGCAGGTATTAAATTATCAGCCACGCAAAATTTTTGAAGGACGTTTCTGGGGGGATCTCGGTTTCATTCATTTGTGTTTTGATATTAAAAATATGAATGCACTAAAACAAAAGTGCGAATCTGCCGGTCACCCTTTTACTGTTGACGGCGGCGCCGGCTTTGAAATGGGCGAAGCAGCGGGTCATTTTACATACATTGAAGATCCGGATGATGCGCTGATCGAATTCGTGGAAACACGCAAGATCCCTATTATGAAAAAAATGGGTTGGTATCTTGATCTTTCGAAAAGAGATCCTGAAAAGCCGCTTCCGAGATGGATGTTGAAGGCGCTGAGGTTTAACCGGAAGAAGGTGTAACTATTGCAGAGGTTCCTTCAGTATGTAAATCAGCCAGGAATCCTGCTATTTCTTCTACATTTCTTAACACCCTGCAGATGCAGGATTTACGGTCCTTTTTCCGTATCTTTACCGCCCTGGTAAAAATTGGAAATATTCAGCTTCCCGAATTCCCTTTACTTCTTGCTCCCATGGAGGATGTGAGTGATCCGCCGTTCCGTTACGTTTGCAAGCAATACGGCGCCGACCTCATGTACACAGAGTTTATAAGCAGCGAAGGTCTTATCCGCGATGCGATCAAAAGTCGTAAAAAGCTTGATATTTTCGACTATGAGCGTCCTATTGGCATTCAGATCTTTGGAGGAGATGAGGAAGCCATGGCTCTTTCTGCGAAAATTGTAGATGCTACTAATCCCGATCTGCTTGACATTAACTTTGGCTGCCCTGTAAAAAAAGTAGTGTGCAAGGGCGCCGGCGCCGGTGTTTTAAAAGATATCGACCTGATGGTTCGTCTTACCAAGGCAGTCATAAAAAGTACCAGCTTACCTGTAACGGTAAAAACCCGTCTCGGCTGGGATGAATCCATGATCAACATTATGGAAGTTGCTGAACGTTTGCAGGACGTAGGTATCCAGGCCCTGAGCATACACGGTCGCACGCGAGCGCAGATGTACAAAGGTGAAGCAAACTGGAAGCATATTGCGGAGGTAAAAAACAATCCAAGAATTAAGATTCCCATCTTCGGGAATGGAGATATTGATTCACCCGAAAAAGCACTGGAATACAAGAACCGTTACGGCGTTGATGGTATTATGATCGGTCGCGCGGCAATTGGTTATCCGTGGATCTTTAACGAGATCAAACATTTTATGAAAACAGGCTTACATCTTCCTAAGCCTGCCATAGCAAACCGTGTAGAGGTATGTCGCACGCACGTTGTTAAATCGGTTGAGTGGAAAGGTGAAAAGCTTGGTATACTTGAAATGCGTAATCACTACGCCAACTATTTCCGTGGTATTCCCAATTTTAAGGAAACCAGGACTAAGCTTGTAACTCTTGGCACGCTGAGCGAAATACTTGCTGTACTGGATGAATTGCCTGATAATTACCAGCTACAGGTTGCTTGAAGTCTTTAACTGCGCAAGTACTTCACGAAGCTTTTCAGCCTGGTGAGTTCCAATCAAAACTTTTTCTCCTGATGTCGTTTCTATCTGCAGCCCTTTATTTCCGCTGAGGTTGTGAATGGTCCCATATTTTTTCGAGATCCTGTACCCATAACCAACAAAACCATACCTGGTCACCGACCACGATCTGATATCGCCCAGTTTTATCTGGTTTAATTCGCTGGTGGGCATATTCCAGCCGTACATTATTTTTTCTTCATCAATTATGGTAGTGAGCTTCACCCGTTTGGATGCCCAGATAGAAGGAATAAGCACGAACAGACTCAGAAATATCAGCGACGTATTTGAGACAGGGCGGTCGCCTACGTATTCGCCTGTTGAGACCTGGTACACAAAGATCGACATAAATAAAATGACAGGCAGCGACAATAAAATTGTCCAAAGCGGGTTACCTCTGAAATGCTGAATTTCCTGGAAAAGGATCTTAGCCATGACTAAATATACCAATATTTAGCGCATATCGATGCTAACAGTGTAAAGGTTCAAAAGTTCATTGGTACTTCTTTTGAATCCCAGTGGATTTAAAATACAAGAAGCACATCCCCTTTTTCAGGAGATCACGCAAGTACGTTTTCGATGCTCGTATCGAACGACTTTTTAAAGTCATTCACCGCGCCGTAATTAGTACCATCAATTACAAGGTCTTTTCCTTTTACCGTTCCAAGCTTTGTGAATGATACTCCCTGTTTTTTAAGTTCTGCTTCAAGGTCGCTGACTTTCGAAGCTGAAACGCTTAACAGCACACGACTTTGCGCTTCTCCAAAAAGAAATGCATCACAACGTACTGATTTATCGCAGGTAATTTCGAATCCTAAACCCTTTACCATCGAGCTTTCCAGCAGAGACATAAATAAACCACCATCGCTCAGGTCATGAGCAGAGCTGATGAGTTTTTTCCTTATCACCGATGTAATGGCATTTTGAACTTTGTATTCAGTATCGAGATCAAAATATGGCGCAGGTGTATTTTTTATCTTATGGAAACTATACAGGTATTCAGATGACGATATGTCGTTCTTACTTTCACCTACAAGGTAGATCGCATCGCCTTCTGCTTTAAAGTCGAGGGTGGTCTGGTGTGATTTATCTTCTACTATTCCGATCATACCAATTGTTGGAGTCGGGAATACAGGACCTTCATAACTCGACTGATTGTAGAAGCTTACATTTCCACCTGTTACCGGTGTCTTAAACTTTACACAGGCCTTGCTCATTCCTTTAATGCTTCCAACAAACTGCCAGTACACTTCGGGATTGTATGGGTTGCCAAAATTAAGGCAGTTGGTCACAGCGCTCGGGATCCCGCCTGTACAGACGATATTCCGTGCCGCTTCGCTTACTGCAATTGCGCAGCCTGTTTCAGGATCTGCGTTCACATAACGTGAGTTGCAGTCAACTGTCATTGCCAGCGCTTTTTTAGAACCTTTAATGTTTACGATCGCCGCATCGCTTGGTGCATTGGTAGTCATATTGATGGTGCCAACCATACTGTCATACTGGTTATAGATCCAGCGTTTGCTGGCCAGGTTAGGATGTTTGGCAAGATGTTCCATTACCGGCTTCAGGTCCTTTGGTTCGGCCACTGATTCGATTTTAAACTTTTTTGACTCAGCGAAATAAGCAGGTTCTTTATATTCACGTTTATATACAGGAGCGCCGCCACCCAGCACCAGCACATCGGCCGGGATCTCGGCCACCAGCTCATCGTACATAAAATATTTAAGCGTATTTCCTTTTGTTACTTCACCAATCTGCTCACAGTTGAGGTCCCATTTATCAAAAACTTTTTTTACGATCGCCTCTTTACCCTTTTCTACAACAACGAGCATACGTTCCTGTGATTCAGATAAAAGAATTTCAAAAGGATGCATTCCTGCCTGCCTGGTTGGTACTTTATCCAGCCAGATGTTCATGCCATGTTCACCCTTGGCGCTCATTTCGGATGTAGAGCAGGTGATCCCTGCCGCACCCATATCCTGCATGCCGACCACTGCACCGGTTTTGATCACTTCCAGTGTAGCTTCGAGTAATAATTTTTCCTGGAACGGATCACCCACCTGCACGGAAGGAAGATCCTGCGCTGATTCTTCTGTAATATCCTTGCTTGCAAATGAGGCACCTGCAATCCCGTCCTTGCCGGTTGAAGATCCTACAATAAATACGGGATTCCCTTCACCGTAGGAAGTAGCACTTACCGTTTCGCCCTGTTTAACAATACCAACGCTCATTGCGTTTACAAGAGGATTAACGTTATAACATTCGTCGAAAAAAACTTCACCGCCTACTGTTGGAATGCCGAAAGCATTGCCGTAGTCGCCGATGCCTTTCACAACCCCTTTAAGAAGCCACTGTGTTTTTTTTGAATTAAGATCTCCGAACCGTAATGAATTGAGTTGTGCGATAGGACGCGCACCCATTGTAAAGATGTCGCGGTTAATTCCTCCAACACCTGTGGCAGCACCCTGGTATGGCTCAATGGCGCTTGGGTGGTTATGTGATTCGATCTTGAAAGCGCATGCCAGTCCATCACCAATATCAACCAGACCTGCGTTTTCCTCACCTGCTTTTGCAAGCATATGCGGCCCGTCTTTAGGAAGGGTCTTTAACCAGGTAATAGAGTTCTTATATGAACAGTGTTCGCTCCACATTACGGAAAAAACGGCCACTTCTGTGAAGTTGGGTGTGCGGCCCAGGATCGATTTGATCTTATCGAATTCTTCAGCAAGTAAGCCTAATTTTTTCGCTGCTTCCACATCAGCCAGCTGTTCAGAATATTTAACTATTGACATATCTTGATTTTGAAAGTGCAAAGATACTGATTATACAAAAGTCCGGTGCTTTTTTATCGCAAAACAGGGGGTATTTTTTCAGTGAATTTCTGCTATTACTGCCTGGCGGAGTTCCTGCCCCTAAACGCATGCCCGGTTTTTTACAACAATTCCTAATTTGATAAGTTTAGCTGTTAAAAGCAATATTCATTATCTATATTTGGTTCGCTGTGTATAAATTAATGTTCTTTAAACCCGCTTCATTCCTGTTATTTATCGCGTTCACCTGTTCATTTTTTACAGGGAAGGCGCAAAAGGTGACGATGTTCTCATCCGACACTTCCAAGTTCACAAAAGAGCTGGGTCAGTATTTTTATGAGAATTCGGCAAACAAGGAAACTGCCGCAGACTATATGCGCAAATTCGAAAAGCTTTGGAAGGAAAATGTCATAGCCGGATATTACAAGGACGTGATCATCGAAACATCCAACGCCATGCTCGCGAAGCGGATGAAGCCTCATCCGTACTTTTATGGATATCTCAATACCGTTATAAATGCAATCCAGGCGCAGCAGCTTGGGGAGAATTTCGATAACTGGCAGTCGTGCGTAAATAAGATCCTCACTGGTAAATCTATGCGCGGCGTGCAGGATTTTTTCGACATGAGCGAGAATATCTTCAAGCAAAATATCTTTTATAAAACCCCTTCGTATTCATATTATAGTGTGGAACCAAACTACAAATTTGAATATGATTCCATTCCACTGGTGCGTTTCGAAGAAATAACCCTTGTTGGTGTAAACCCGCGGGGCGACAGCATTGCAGTGGAAGAAACAAACGGGATATTTTATCCCACCAACGGCAAATTTGTGGGTAAAGGTGGAAAAGTGAGCTGGGCACGTGCAGGTCTGGATAATGACGTATTTGCCGACATCAAAAGATACACTATTGATTGTAAGACCGGGCACTATACGAGTGATAGCGCAGTGTTCACAGGTAAGCAGTTTTTCGATAAGCCTCAGCTGGGAAAGCTGAGCGACAGGATCATCACTGAGAATAAAGATGATTCTTATCCGCGATTTGATTCCTATAGTAAAAGGCTTGTGGTGAAGGACATTTATCCTGATGTGGATTATGACGGGGGTTTTGGCATGAGAGGTGCAAAATTTGTCGGGTCGGGAAGCCAGTCGAATCCTGCCAGGATAGTATTTAAAAGAGAAGGAAAAAAATTCCTTGAGATCAGCGCCCGCGCCTTCGGAATGGGAAAAGATAAGATAGTTGCCAATCCCGGCGTCATTAAATTTTTTCTTGATAAGGACACTATATATCATCCCGGACTTAGCTTTACCTACCAGGTAGATCAGCGCCTGGTGACTATCCTTCGTGGTGATGACGGTCTGCAAAAAACACCTTTCCTCAACACGTTCCATAAGTATGACATGTATGTGGAGCAGATCACCTGGAATGTTGACGAACCTGTGTTGTCATTTAACTTCCTTCCAAATAATCTTCAGGGTGAAGCGTTTTTTGAATCTCTCGATTTTTATAACCGAGATAAGGAAGAGGGCATCAAGGTCGGGGAACCGATCAGTCCCATCAAAAGGATGATCGACTATTATTATGCGAATCAAAAGCAAAATACGTTCACGGTAGTAGATTTTGCGAAGCACATAAAATACCTGGCTGTTGATCTTCGTCCCATCATATTTAAAATGGCCATTGCCGGCCTTATTTATTATAATCCGGAATCCGACGTGGTGACCATTCGCCAGCGTTTATTTGATTACGCCGATAATGCAAAGCATAAGCATGATTACGATATCATTACGCTTCATTCTGTAATTCCGGGCAAGGACAATGCCAATATGAACCTGCTTAACTACGACATCACCGTGCATGGTGTAAAGCGCGTACTGTTAAGCGATACACAAAAAGTATGGATCTTCCCAAGAGGAGGCGACATCCTGCTGAAAAAGAACAGGAATATGAGTTTCAGTGGTACTGTGGCGTCAGGAAAATTTGAGTTCATAGGAAAAGAATTCTTTTTCGATTATGAGCAATTCAAATTAAGTATGAAGACCATTGATTCACTCAAGATCTACGTACAGTCCACCGAACCTGATATTAATGGTAATTACCCTATCCGCAAAGTGCAGACCCTTATTGAAAATCTGAATGGAGAATTAAGGATCGATGCGCCAAAGAACAAAAGCGGATGGGGCCTGGCTCCAACTTTTCCGAGCTTCCAGAGCTTCAAGGAAAGTTTTGCATTTTATGATAAACGAGCCATTTTTAAGGGTGTTTACAACAGGGACAAGTTTTATTTCAAACTTGATCCTTTCAGCATTGACAGTCTTGACAATTTCAGGAATGAAGGTTTACGGTTCAATGGCGTATTTGCCTCAGCCGGGATCTTCCCCGATTTTCGCGAAACCCTTACTTTGCAAAAAGACTACTCACTTGGTTTTATCCGCCAAAGTCCCCCAGGTGGTTTTCCTGTTTATCAGGGCAAAGGGAACTTTGACCAGGAGATCCGTTTAAGCAATAAAGGTCTGCGTGGAGGCGGGGATCTGAAATTCAGCGCAAGCTTGTCGAAGGTGCCCGATCTGATCTTTTTTCCCGACAGCGCAAATGGCGTGGCAAACAGTTATGATGTGACAGAAGGAAGCAATCCTGAATTTCCAACCACTCACGGCGACACGGTGCGGTTACATTTTGTTCCCTACCAGGATCTGCTGCAGGCGTCAGATATTAAAACCCCGTTTGTAACCTACAAGGAAAAGGTGCTTTTCCGCGGACGACTTGATCTGACCTTCGCCGATCTTCTTGGTGATGGCCTCGCAGAATTTGAAAAAGCCACCATGGCCTCCACAAAGCTTCAATTCCTGCGAAGGCGGCTTTTAAGCGACACCGCGAATTTTAGATTAAAAGCATTTGAAGAGGAAGGCTTCACCTTCAGCACGGTGAACGTAAACGCTAAAATTGATTTTGATCAGCGGGTAGGTGAGTTTAAAACCAACGGCGAAGGTTCATATGTGAAATTCGATAAGAATCAATACATCGCTTATATGGACCGCTTTAAGTGGTTTATGGACGCGGAAGATATTGAACTCGGCGATGCGCAGGCAAAAATTGACACGGAGGCAGCAGAGTCGGGACTCGATCTTGAGGGTCCGGAATTCATCAGCGTGCATCCAAAACAGGATTCGCTGCGGTTCTTTGCGCCCGCCGCTAAGTACAATCTTCGTAAGTATATCATCAAATGTCAGAGTGTACCATTTATAAATGTTGCCGATGCCCGCGTTTATCCTAAGGACGGTAAGGTAACGCTGTTTAAAAATGCGGTCATGGACACGTTGAGGGAGTCATCTATTCTTGCGAACACGGTAACAAAATATCACACTATCAGAAATACCACGGCGAATATTTTCAGCCGGCGTAACTACCTTGCATCAGGCGACTATCAATATATTGACGAAAACGAAAAACCTTATAACATTCATTTCGCGACAATACGGCCCGATACCGGCGGACAAACGATCTCAGAAGGCGCGATCCCAGAGGAAGATAATTTCAAATTTAATGATTACTTCAGTTTTGCCGGCAAAGTTTTCCTGCAGGCTACACAAGAATTCCTCACTTTTAATGGCGGTACAAAGATCCTTCACAACTGTAATAAAATAGGAAAGTCATACCTGAAATTTACCGGGGAGATCAATCCGAAGGATATCCAGATCCCTATTCCAAAGAATGCCCGTGATATGAATGGCGCTGCTGTTGGAACGGGTTTGTTCTATAGTCCTGATTCAAATGCTGTGTTCGCATCATTTATCTCACTGCAAGGCGCCCGTAGTTCAAAAGACGTGATAGAAGCTGATGGTATTCTCACCTACGACAGGGAAAATAAACAATACGAAATCTCCAACAAGGAGAAACTGGAAGAAATGAGTCTTCCCGGCAACTACGTGAGCCTTGGAACAGATGATTGTGTGATGAATGCGGAGGGACGGTTTAATATCAGCAACGACCTCGGACAGATCAAACTAACTTCCATTGGAAATGCGAGATTCAATGCTGTGCACGACAGTGTTGACTTTAATATGATGCTCATCTTTGACTTCTTTTTTGATAATGGTGTGCTTCGAAAGATGGGTAAAGACCTGGAGCTTTACCTGGGGTCGCTTAGCCCTACACCTTTTGAAGGAGATCTCTTTAATCATGGCATGATCGAGCTCCTCGGGAAAGAGCGCGGTGATCGTGCCCTTTCTGAATTGAACCTGTACGCGGAATACAGGAAATTTCCTGATGAGCTGGAAAAGTCGCTGGTATTAAATGAGGTAAAAATGTCGTACAACCCACGCGCCAAGGCATATCTTTCAGAAGGGCAGATAGGTGTAGGAAATGTTTTAAAGACTGTTCTTTTCCGTTATATGGATGGCGTGGTGCAAATCAAAAAGCAACGGGGAGGCGATATTCTAGATATATACCTTGAGGCCGATGGCAACACCTGGTATTACTTTACCTACACACGGGGAACCATGCTCGCAGTAAGCAGTAACGAGCAGTTTAACAAGGAGATCGCTGAAATGAAGCCGAAGAGTAAAAAGATGAAGATTGAAAAAGGACCCTCTTACAGATTTGACGTAACCAACAAACGTAAAAAAGATCAGTTCCTTTCAAAGCTTAAGCAGATCGGTGCTTATGGCAGTGATGAGCGTCCACAGGACGACGAGGAATAGTTTCTGGTTTCTGGTTCCGGGTTTCAAGTTGTTTCGGGTTTCGGGTTGTTCCGGTGTCAGATACTTCACACGAATTACACGAATTACCAAAAATTGCTATCCCACAAATTAATCTAGTTCATATTTGTGGGCCCTGTTGTTTTAGGTTTCTTTTTCTAACAGGGAATATGGAACATAAAACACGAAACACGAAACACGAAACACGAGACACGAAACAGCCCGTTATGCCATAGTCACCATCGACTTTATTCTTCTGAGTTGCCCGGTGTGTCTCTCAACATGCGTAAGATAAAATGTAAGCCATTCAAGTCGCGAAAAAGGTCCAAAGCCAGGCAGCTCAAAACCTTTGCAGATCATTCCAAGGTCTAGTGTCTCGGCAGATTCAGTAAGTTCCTTTTCAATTTTTTCAAAGCCATCCATTATCTCAGATTTTGTGTAATGGCTTTTTTCTGGCGCAGTGAACTCCGGATTCTTCATTTTTTTAGAAGCGTCGCTGAAAAACCCGATCACCTTTTCCACTTTCTCATCTGCGGGCCGGTTGCTCCCTTCCGTGTTTCGGGTAAGAAGCACTGAAGTGTTTTTCAAGGACCTCAGAAGATGACCCGCTACCTCTCCGGCGGTCCAGCTTCCTTCAAAGGGAACCTGGTTGATCTGTTGATCATTAAGTTCTGAAATTACCGCTGTAAAATCTGAGATTGTTTTGTGAATTCCTTCTCTTGAAACAAGCATTGTGTGTTTTTTTAATTTATGGTTGATCTCTCAAATAAAAAACCCTCTCGCTTTGAGAGGGTTTGTATTTTTATAATCCGAGTAAAACTTCTTCGGGATTTTTTCCTCCAAAAAGGATCCTTGAAGGGTTTTCAAGCATCTCTTTTACTTTTACCAAGAATCCTACGCTTTCTTTACCATCGATGATCCGGTGATCATAGCTTAATGCTACGTACATCATCGGACGTATAACTACCTGCCCGTTTACTGCCATCGGACGTTCAACTACGTTGTGCATTCCCAGGATAGCGCTTTGAGGCGGGTTAATAATAGGTGTGCTCATCATACTACCAAATACACCACCGTTGGTTATTGTAAATGTTCCGCCTTCCATATCAGCGATGCTTAATTTTCCGTCGCGAGCTTTTATCGCCAGTTCCTTGATCCCACCTTCGATCTCTGCGAGGCTGAGTAGTTCTGCGTTCCGGAGCACAGGCACCATTAAACCTTTAGGCGCGCTCACAGCGATGCCAATATCACAATAACGGTTGTTAACTATTTCTTCACCGTCGATCATTGCATTCACAGCAGGGAAATGGTACAATGCTTCTGTAACTGCTTTTGTGAAAAAGCTCATGAAGCCCACATTATTGCCATGCACTTCCTTGAATTTATCTTTATACTTAGCACGTATAGCGTAGATGCCACTCATATCTACTTCGTTAAAAGTAGTAAGCATAGCTGTTTCATTCTTAACTGATACCAGACGTTTTGCAACTGTTTTTCTCAGCGAGGTCATCTTGGTGCGATCCTGGTTCCTTCCTCCCTGCCAGCTGTTACTGAGAACTTTGGAAGCGGTAGGCAAACCGTTTGATAAGGCCGCAAGCACATCCTGTTTGGTAATGCGACCGTCTTTCCCCGTTCCATTAACCTGGGCTGACTTAATATTATTTTCCGACATCATTTTTCCCGCAGCAGGACTTGGTGTCCCGGTTGCATAGGATTCTTTGCCAGACGATGCCGTGGCAGTTTCTGCTTTTGATTTTTGAGCCGCGGGTGCAGACACCGCCTGTTTGGCTGCTGTTACGTTCTCTTTCTCCTTGTCGGCATTCTCAGACTTGGCCGGCTTAGCAGAAGCAGCGGATGGTTTTACCGACGTGTCGATCTTTACTACCACTTGTCCCACTTTTACAGTATCTCCTTCAGCGGCCAGCACTTCAATTTTTCCCGCTTCCTCTGCGTTCAGTGTCAATGTTGCCTTGTCGGAATCTATCTCTGCAAGCACCTCGTCCTTTTCCACCACATCGCCGGTATTTTTCACCCAGCGCGCAATGATCACTTCGGTGATCGACTCACCAGGACTTGGTACTTTTAACTCTACAATTGCCATAATTTCTTATTTGATTTATTTTACAAGTACTTTACTAAATATGCTGACCATGATCTCTTCTGTTTCAGCATTGTGACGTTTGATGAATCCGGTTGCAGGACTGGCGGCCTCATCTCTTCCAATATATCTCATCTTGAGATTCCGCAGCTGCTTGTCCATATATCTCCATGGACCCATGTTTTCTGATTCCTCCTGTACAAAAAGGTATTCTTTTACATTCTTATATTTTTCCAGGATCGCGTCAATTTGTTTTTGAGGGAATGGATACAATTGTTCGATCCTTACAAAAGCAATGTCATTAACTCCCTCCTGCTCACGGCGCTCAATCAGGTCATAATAGATCTTTCCGGAGCAAAAAGCAAGACGGGTAACATTTTTCAGATCAACGATATCATCTATGACCTCATGAAAACAGTCACTTGTGAAATCCTTTAATTTGCTGACACAGGCAGGGTAACGAAGCAATTTCTTAGGTGTGAAACACACGAGTGGTTTCCTGAAGCTGCGTTTAAGCTGTCTCCTCAGCACATGGAATTGCTGTGCAGGCGTAGTGGTATTTACCACCTGCATATTATTTTCGGCGCACATCTGCAAAAACCTTTCAATGCGTGCGCTTGAATGTTCGGGACCCTGTCCTTCGTAACCATGAGGCAACAGCATTACAAGTCCGTTCATCCTTCTCCATTTGTATTCTGAAGAACTCAGGTACTGATCGATGATGATCTGTGCTCCATTGAAAAAATCACCGAACTGCGCTTCCCAGATGGTAAGGGCGTTTGGTGACGCATAGGCAAATCCATATTCAAAACCTAATACTGCATATTCACTTAATAACGAGTTATAGATCTCGAATGTTTCACTGGCGCCTATGTTATTGAGAGGCACATATTCTTCTTCACTATCTTCAACTTTTACAACTGCATGACGATGTGAGAACGTTCCCCTTTCAACGTCCTGCCCGCTGAATCGTACTTTATGATCTTCATGAAGCAGGGTAGCGTAAGCCATCAGCTCGCCCATCGCCCAGTCATAATTATCATTTTTGATCATGTTCTGACGGTCCACAAAAACACGTTCTATCTTATTAAAGAACTTTTTGTCCTTTGGAAGCTGTGTGCTCCTGTTGGCCAGTTCTAAAAATAATTTTTCGTTAACTGCTGTGTCTGGAGATTTATCGAAGTCGTGGGCTGTTGGCATCTGCACACCTTTCCATGGACCTTGTAAAAACGAGGTCACCTTTGCCTTCTCAACTTTCCTTGCTTCTTCGAGGTTGGTCTCCAGGTCATTCTTGTATTTGTTTTCAAGTTCCCTGATCTCTTCTTCAGTAAATGTGTTTTCAGAGATCAGTTTTTTTGCATAGATCTCCTTAGGATTAGGATGTTTTGCGATCTCCTTGTACAACAACGGTTGGGTGAAGCGTGGTTCATCCCCTTCGTTATGTCCGTATTTGCGGTAACACAAAATATCTATAAAAACATCCTTGCGGAAATTCAACCTGAACTCAATTGCCATTTTTGCAACAAGTACAAGAGCTTCCACATCATCACCATTCACATGGAAAACAGGCGCTTTTGTAACTTTTGCCACATCAGTACAATAGGTACTTGACCGGGCATCACGATAGTTGGTTGTAAATCCGACCTGGTTGTTGATGATAAAATGTATGGTTCCTCCCACTTTGTAACCGTCGAGATGAGCCATCTGAACAACTTCATAAACGATGCCCTGTCCGGCAATGGCGGCGTCGCCATGGATCACAATGGGGCATACTTTACGATGATTACCTTTATGCCTGCTGCCGATCTTGGCGCGGGTAATACCTTCCACAACAGGAGCTACAGTTTCGAGGTGTGAGGGATTCGGGGTGAGTGAAATATGCACTTTGGCTCCGCTTTCGCTTGTAACATCGTTACTATATCCCATATGATATTTTACGTCACCATCAAAAAGACCGTCCTCGCTTGGCCGGCCTTCAAATTCAGTAAAAATATCCTTGGTAGGTTTATTCATGATGTTGGCAAGAACATTTAACCTGCCGCGATGCGCCATTCCTATCACATAATCTTCAATTCCGAGCTCTGCACCGTGTTCCATGAGCGCGCTCATAGCTGGTAAAAAAGATTCCGCTCCTTCAAGCGAAAAACGTTTCTGACCAACGAACTTGGTGGCAAGAAAGTGCTCGAAGGTCACGGCTTCTACCACTTTATTGAGAATATTCCATTTTTCTTTTTTGCTGAACTGAGGAATATTCTTTGAAAGCTCCATGCGTTCCTGAAGCCATGAAAGAAGGTTCGGGTTACGGATGTAAAGGTATTCTGCGCCTATACTCTGGCAGTAGGTCTGCTGAAGATGCGCGATGATATCCCGAAGCTTAGCAGGACCGATTTCAATTTCTATCCCGGCATGAAAAACGGTGTCCAGGTCGCTTTCTTCCAGCTCAAACACATCGATACCAAGATCTGGTTTGTATTTCCGGCGGTTGCGGACCGGATTAGTGCGGGTGAACAGGTGTCCGCGCATGCGGTAACCATTAATAAGATTTATTACCCTGAATTCTTTGGTAACATTTTCGGAGGCGGCGGTATTTGCGGTCGAAGTTTTTGCGGAAGTGCTTCCACCTGAAGTGGTAGGTGAAGAGAAATCTGCTTTGGAAAATTCATATCCCCTGAAAAAATCCTGCCAGCTTTTATCTACGGAATTGGGATCCTTTTTATACTGAATAAAAAGCTCTTCAATCGCGTTGACATCACTGTTTCCTACGTAAGAGAATTTGTCCATTTTATTGATTGGTTGGTGAGCAAATTTAACAAAATTTGAACGATCCCTCCTAATTTTCCCCTACATTTGTAGGCATGCAGGCAGCGCTACACGCCACAATTTTTGTTACATTTTTCCTGATCATTTCCAGCAATAATATTTCTGCACAGGATAACCAGGCGGTCACACAATCAAAAGTTAAACAGCTTATTGAAAAAAAAGCGGAGTATCATCGTCTCACCAACAGCGAGCGTGACGGGTACCGTATAAAGATCCATTTCGGAGTTGATCGTGAAGCTGCAAAAAGTGTGCATTCAAAGTTTAACCAGGAATTTCCGGATCTCGTTGCGTACGAAGATTACCAGCAACCATATTTTGTGATCCTAGTAGGTGATTATAATTCCAAGCTTGAAGCATACGCCTCCTGGAAAAAAATAAAGCCCTCGTTTCCGAGCGCTTTTATCGTAAAAGGTAAAATAAAAGGGAACTGATCTCTCAATTCCCTTATTAAATTAATGAATTGTTGCGTTTAATGTTTGGCGCTGGCGGGAAAAACCATCCGGATTTTCTTTTGCGGATGACGCCTCAATCACGTTTGTATTTTCAACTTCATCATAAAAAAGATTTCCGTGATGATCTTCTTCGGTGATCAGAGAGGCCATCTGGCTGTATGATGTTTCAAGCAATAAACTCTTAATCAGTTCAGGTTGCTGCTGAGTGATCTGGTGCCCGGTGTTTTTCAGCTTCATAAATACTGCAGGACATGAAGTAAAGTTCTTCCGTGCAAATGTAAAGTTGGCCGTGTCTGCAATATTATCCTCTTCTCCAACCAGCACATATGTAGGAGTGCGGAGATTTTTCCAGGCAGGAACCATTTTTTTCATCTCCTGCTGATGAGAGAATTTTTCACGGGTTGCAACATTTAAAAGATCAGGTAACATCCATTGCACCATCTTGGTGTTTCCCAACTCGCTGAACCAGTAAAATTTTTCTTTGTCCGGATCAATTACCGGCGACGCGAGCACCAGTTTTTCCACCTGCTGCGGATAATTAATCGCTAACCACGCTGCGATGGGTGCGCCATAAGATCTGCCAAGCAAATACACTTTTTTGTTCTGCGTGTTTTCTTTTTCAATAATATGGCGGATGGCTTGTGCCTGCAGTTCAATGGAAAGCTCTTCTTTTCCATATCCTGATTTTCCATATCCTAAGCGGTCAACGGAAACGATCTTGAAGTTTTGCTGCAAAAGGCTGTCGTCTGTAAGATTCATATAACCATACCAGGCGCCAGGTGCGCCGTGTATCATTACAAGGAGAGGCAGGGTGTCATTGGAGCTCATTACTGCATAATGTAGCTTACGATCTTTATAGTCCGAGGTCCTGTAGGAAGGCTTTACTCTTGCATTCTGATAATGCTCAGCAAGTTCCTTATCGGATTTCATGTAACGGCCTACTAAGAAACAGCTGCTGAATGAGAAAATTGTGACAATTAATACGAAGGTAACCAGAAGGAATTTTTTCATGTTTAGAAATCAGGGGGCTTAAAAAAACTCTAATACGTAAAGGTAGGGCTTTTTGAGGCTCAAATCGCCAAAATGGGCCTTTTTAACGAGAAAAGGGTGGCTTTTAACGAAAAACCACCCTTTTTTTGCTATGTAAAGTTAAATTATTCCGAAACTGCTGATTCTATGTAACTCTCTATCGGAGCACATGAACAGATCAGATTCCGGTCGCCATAAGCGTTGTCAACGCGACCTACCGAAGGCCAGAACTTATTGTCGCGTACCCAGTTAAGAGGGTAAGCTGCTTTTTGACGTGAATAGGGTTTATCCCATGCATCATTTACCACCAGTTTCGCAGTATGTGGTGCATTTTTGATGACGTTATTGCCCTTATCAAAGTTGCCCTCCTCAATTTCGCGAACTTCCTTGCGGATGGAGATCATCGCTTCGCAGAAACGATCCAGCTCAGCTTTTGATTCTGATTCAGTAGGTTCCACCATAAGAGTATTAACAACAGGGAAGGCCACAGTAGGAGCATGGAAACCATAATCCATTAATCGTTTGGCAATATCAGCCACCTCAACTCCGCTCGCCATTTTAAATCCACTGCAATCCAGGATCATTTCGTGCGCACAACGTCCGTTCTTTCCAGTATACAGGATCTTATAGTGATCCTTGAGTGACTCCTTAATGTAGTTGGCATTAAGGATAGCTACCTCTGTTGCTTGTTTTAATCCTGATGCACCAAGCATTTTGATGTATCCATATGAAATAAGGAGAATGAGCGCACTGCCATAAGGAGCAGCTGAGACCGCCGTGATACCTTTATCCCCGCCTGTATTTACAACAGTATGCGAAGGAAGAAATGGCACAAGCTTTTCAACTACACCAATGGGACCCATTCCAGGACCGCCACCGCCATGCGGAATGGCAAATGTTTTATGAAGGTTGAGGTGGCAAACGTCAGCACCGATGTTTCCCGGTGAGGTAAGTCCTACCTGTGCGTTCATATTTGCACCGTCCATATAAACCAGGCCTCCGTTGTCGTGGATCATTTTGGTGATCTCGGTAATTGACTCTTCGTAAACACCATGTGTTGACGGATAAGTAACCATGAGGCATGACAGATCATTTTTATGTTCTTCTGCTTTTGCTCTCAGGTCGGCAAGATCAATATTTCCTTTATCGTCACATTTTGTAACTACAATCTTCATCCCCGCCATTGCGGCGCTGGCAGGATTAGTGCCATGAGCAGAAGAAGGAATAAGAGCGATGTTGCGGTGTCCGTTTCCGTTGGCAATATGGTAAGCCCTGATCACCATCAGTCCGGCGTATTCACCTTGTGCTCCGGAATTTGGCTGGAAGCTCATTCTTGCAAAACCTGTGATCTCTGAAAGATCCTTATTTAATGTTTCGATAAGTTCAGCATAACCCTGTGCCTGCTCAAGTGGAACAAAAGGATGGATGTGCGCGAATTCCGGCCATGTGATCGGAAGCAATTCTGACGCGGCATTAAGCTTCATGGTGCATGATCCTAAAGAGATCATCGAATGTACCAATGAAAGATCTTTGTTCTCGAGACGTTTGATATAACGCATCATATCACTTTCGCTGTGATAGCTGTTAAATACAGGATGGGTGAGGAAAGAACTTTTTCTTTCGGCGAAAGTACCGCCGATAATATTTTTCTTTTCCGCTTTAACATCCTTAGCAGGCTTGCCTGCAGCTTCCGCAAAAATTGAAATAATATCGCTGAGGTCATTCTGCTCAACTGTCTGATCCAATGATATAGAGATCAGACCTTCGCTGATGTAACGGAAATTGATCTCTTTTTTTTCAGCGAGAGTTCTTATTTTTTTGGAATCACATGCAACAACGATCGTGTCGAAATACAGTTTGGTTTTTACTTCGTAACCTAAAGCTTTCAGTTCGGCCGCAACAATTCCTGTGGCACTGTGAACACCTTCTGCAATCGCGCGGATACCTTCCTGACCGTGATAAACAGCGTACATGCTTGCCATGATTGCCAGCAGGGCCTGTGCTGTGCAGATATTAGAGGTTGCTTTATCTCTTTTAATATGTTGCTCGCGGGTTTGCAGAGCCATACGCAGGGCCTGATTACCTTCACTATCAACTGATACACCGATAATACGCCCTGGAATAAGTCGTTTATAATCTTCACGGCATGCAAAAAACGCAGCGTGTGGTCCACCATACCCTAGTGGAACTCCAAAACGTTGTGAATTACCTACCACGCAGTCTGCGCCCCACTCTCCCGGAGGGGTCAGCATGGCAAGCGCCAGCAGATCGGTTGCAACTGCCACCTGGATATCACGGTTTTTGGCGTCGGAAACAAACTTTTTATAATCTGCTACTTCACCATTCATATCAGGGTACTGGATCAGCGCTCCGAAAAATGATTCATCTAGTTTTATAGCGTTAATATCTTCAACCACAAGCTCAATACCGTATGGCACCGCGCGGGTGCGCACTACGTCGATGGTTTGAGGGAAAGTGCTGTTGCTGACAAAGAATTTATTGCTTCCGTTTTTAATTTTGTCTTTGCTGCGGTTGCTGTAAAACATAAAAAGAGCCTCAGCTGCCGCGGTTGCCTCATCAAGCAGCGACGCGTTTGCGATCGGCATGGCTGTGAGATCCATTACCATTGTCTGGAAATTGAGGATGGCTTCAAGCCGGCCCTGCGCAATCTCAGCCTGGTAAGGAGTGTATGCGGTATACCAGCCTGGATTTTCGAGCACGTTGCGCTGGATTACTGCCGGCAGGATATTGTTATAATATCCTAACCCTATATATGAACGAAAAACCTTGTTCTTTCGTCCAAGTTGTTTTAAATGTTTGGCGTATTGGTATTCACTCATGGCCTCACTCACGCGGAGAGGCTGCTTTAAACGTATTCCTGAAGGAACAGTCTGGTTAATAAGTTCATCAACGCTTGAAACGCCGATCTTTTTCAGCATCTCTTTTACCTCCTGCTCACGAGGGCCGTTGTGGCGGCTCACAAATTTGTCCGTAGTCATTTTTAGGGGGAAATTTTAAGTGCGCAAATGTACGGAAAAGACATGATTTTTTAGAGCCAAAAAATCTATGTGTTTATTATTTAACGATTTATAAAACGGAAAAAGCCGGCAAAACAATGAGTTTCCGTAAGGCAACATTCGGTGTAAAGAGCCGGTTTTCCAGCTTTTGATCCTGATCAGGCTGCGCTCAGGCGGTGAATAGTGTTGAAAAGCTGTCCCAGGTTGATTGGTTTTGGAACAAATTCGCTGGCTCCAAGTGTGAGGGAGTTGTGAATAAGTGGTCCTGCAGGCAGCCCTGAAATGAGGATGATCGGTATATGCGGATATAACTTCTTTAGTGTGCAGGTAAGGGACATTATCGGTGTGTCGCTCATAATAACATCAGAAATAATAAGGTCCACTTTATCTTCGCTTAAAACATCCAGTGCCTTGAGCCCGTTAATTGCAGTATGCACCTTATAACCCTGCTTTTTGAGCGAATTGGATAAAAGGAACAGAAATTCTTTGTCGTCGTCTATTATCAGAATATTCATTTTGTGCTGATTCTAACAGATACCCTATTCAATAAGCGTACCACATTTTAAACGTTTTTTTGGGTATTTTATTACCAACAACACTTGCAATTCCGCCTGGGGGCGGCGTAATAGGGGAATTTTTCCGACTCTTGATCCTCATGCTATGATTACTGAAAAAATGTTAACGTGGTAAATGGCTGTGACATAGCCCCACGTGGGTTTGACACCTGTTCGCCTTATCCGCAGATGCAGGAGATCTTTTTAATTGTCACGACAAAAACTGTTTTAGCGAATAGGTCACACCCAAAAATGACCCATCTTAAAGCGAGGCCTTGTAGTGCAATATTAGCTGGATCTCCTGAGAGTTAATTTTATAAAATCAGAGGTTCAGAATTAGAAAAAAATAATATCCGGCGTTTCTGTGTCGTCGCAAATTGCCTTTGATTACAGAATGTGATTTAACACTTCACGACCTGCAGTTTTTTAAATTGTTTCAAAAGTGTATATTTATAGTATAAGATTATTTCGATGGAAGCGAATTTACTGCGGAATGTTTCTGAAATGATAAGCGCGTCGAAAGACAATGCGGTCATAAAAGTAGGCGGAATAAAAAATTATTCCGACAATTACATTCGTATCTCTATCATTCCACGCGCCAATCATCAGCTTATCAAGGTCAGTGCCATCATCCAGGTGGATACAGCCCGCCTGTACACTATTCTGAAAAACAACAAAAAGGAGAAGTTTGCCAACATCGAATGGGTGCGTTATGCTTTTCAGACTGTTCCCGAAAAAATGATCGAAGTACTTATCGCCGACGATTACAATGAGCTGGCAAATGTCCTGCACACTCACAAAGGCATCGTTCTTGCGATACATATGGGCGTTTAGCTAACAGCCCTTTACTGGTAATTTCAAAAGCAAGTAGTTGCGGTGCAATACGACACCGGGACATTTGGTTTTTATAACTGAAAGTATATCTTTGGAAATAAATCAAATCATAAGTGGCTGTTAAAAGAGGAGCGAAGTCCGAAAGAAGTGTATCTGAGATCCAGGAACATTTTATAACGCGCTTCAGGCAAGTGTTACCACCCGGCATCGGGATGGCTGAAGAAATGGCTGATCTGCTGGAAGTGAGCATCGACAGCGCTTACCGGCGCATCAGGGGAGAAACAGAACTTACTCTTGATGAGATCTATCGTATTTCGAAACATTATGCCATCAGTATAGACGAAGTGTTCAGCAACCTTAGTGACACAGTAACATTCGCATATACAAAACTGACCGACAGCTCCGCTAACTTTGAAGAGTACCTCGGTCGGATAACAAATCATCTCAAAACAATAAATCAGTTTCCGAACAAAAAGATCTATTATGTTGCGGAAGAGATCCCTTTATTTTATTCTTTTTATTCGCCTCTTTTCACCGAATTTAAATTGTTTTACTGGCAGCGAAGTGTCCTAAACTGCAAGGAATACCAGCAATCAAAATTCACCAAAGGTTTATTACCCAAAAAACTGGTAGCGCTTGCAAATAGCTGTTTCGAGGAATATCTTTCTATTCCCAGCATTGAAGTGTGGACAGACCTCACTGTCCTAACCGGTTTGCGTCAGGTGGGATTTTATTTCGACAGCGGAGTGCTGGACAAAGAACTTGCGCTTGAACTTTTGCTTGAGTACCGCAAAACCGTTGAAATGGTGCAGCAGATGGCTGATAGCGGAAGAAAACACATAAGTGATAAAGGTGAAACGTTTTCTCTTTACAGCAGCGAAGTGGTACTTGGTACTAACTGTATCTATGCTATCATGGGCGAGTCGCGGTATTCTTATATTTCATTTAATA
Organism: uncultured bacterium; assembly: GCA_966211905.1. Lineage (GTDB taxonomy): Bacteria > Bacteroidota > Bacteroidia > B-17B0 > Aurantibacillaceae > Aurantibacillus. The sequence continues at coordinate 3,531 of CBIHOL010000050.1, read as the reverse complement.
CGCTTAATTCACTTACTACAAGTAATCCCGAATTCTGCCAGGAAACAGAACACTGGATGCGAAACCTGGAAAGAAAAAGCACTCTCATTAGTGGAGTGGGGGAAAAACTGCGTTACCAGTTTTTCAGTTCCATGTTGCGGAAGATCGACGAGTACACTGAAAAAGTCAAGAATACCTGAGTGTCCCGGTCAGTAAGCATAATCGGAGGAGGGCCCTGTGGCCTGATGCTCGCATGTTTTCTTGATCCACGTAAATTCACCGTCACTGTTTATGAGCAAAATACCGCTCCAGGCCGCAAATTCCTGGTCGCAGGTGATGGTGGACTCAATCTTACGCATTCGGAAGATCCCGCACAATTTATAGAAAGATACACTCCCGCCGAATTTCTCAGGAAGCCATTCAGAAATTTCAATAATCATGATCTCATCACCTGGCTCAGTTCAATAGGAATAAAGACCTATAATGGTAGCAGCGGAAGGGTATTTCCCGAAAAGTCAGTAAAGCCGATCCAGGTACTGAATGCGATTCTTGATGAAGTAAAAAAGCATCGGGTAAACCTGTTGACACGTTATACCTGGCGTGGTTTTGACAATGATAACACCCTGCTTTTTGAACAGAATGATAAGATCCATAAGATTAAAAGTGATATTACTGTCTTTGCACTGGGTGGCGCCAGCTGGCCTGTTACGGGAAGTACGGGCTTATGGTTGGAATATTTACAAAAGAACGGGATCAATGTATTGCCTTTTGAAGCCAGCAACTGCGCGTTCAGGATTAACTGGAAAAAATCGCTGGCCGAAAAAATAGAGGGTAAGCCACTTAAGAATATTGTGATATCCTGTGAAAATAAACAGCAAACAGGAGAAGTGGTTCTTACAAGGTTTGGAATTGAGGGCAGCGGAATCTATCCCCTGAGCCCACAGATAAAAAAAGAATTAAAGCTCAGCGGCAATGCGCGAATTCATATAGATCTCAAACCTGTATGGAGTCACGCTGAAATTCTTGGAAAGATCACACATAAAAAGCCCCAGGGCAGTTATAGCGATCATTTAAAAAAGCAATTGAATTTATCGCCAGTGCAATTATTGTTGCTTAAAGAGCAAGTGGATAAAAACGACTTTATGGATTCTTCCAAATTAACTTCTTTTATCAAAGCGCTGCCCCTGGATATCTCTGGTACCGGGCCACTCAGCGATGCTATCTCGAGTACAGGCGGCTTGCCACTGGATGAAATAAACGAAGAATTTATGCTCAAAAAAATGCCGGGATATTATGTTATCGGCGAAATGCTTGACTACGACGCGCCTACAGGTGGTTATTTACTTCAATCGTGTTTCAGCATGGGTCACTATGTGGCGGGGATTTTAAATAAATTGTGATTTCGCTATTTTTGAAAAGCTTCTAAATTCAGCACTCCTATTGGTTTTCCCACTTATTCTTATCAAAAAGTTTTAAACCGCCAGTTACATAAAATAACTTTTATTTAGTGTCAATTAGTTTATATTTGTCCATATTAAACTGTAAATAGATGGTGGCTACTAGCGAATTTATCCAATGTGAGATCACTAACGGGATCCTGATCATTACGATCAACAGGCCTGATAAACTGAACGCATTGAACCGGCAAACAATTGAAGAGCTTCACGACACACTCGCTGAAGCCGAGAACGGACATGACATACGGTCGGTGATCATCACCGGCTCGGGAAAAAAAGCATTTGTGGCAGGCGCCGACATTGCCGAATTTTCAAACTATACAATAGAGGAAGGAAGACAACTGAGTGCGATAGGTCACTTTAAGATCTTTAATTTCATTGAGAACTTCAGCAAACCCATAATTGCAGCAGTAAATGGATATGCGCTTGGTGGCGGGCTTGAGCTTGCCATGGCCTGCCATATCAGGGTTGTGAGCGAGAGCGCAAAAATGGGATTACCTGAAGTAAGTCTTGGTGTAATTCCCGGCTACGGGGGTACGCAGCGCCTGGCGCAGCTGGTGGGCAAAGGAAAAGCTTTTGAGCTGATCGTAACCGCAGATACTATTAATGCACAGGATGCGTATAAATGGGGACTTGCAAATCATGTGACAACACAGGAGGAGCTGTTGCCTAAATGTATGGAGATTGCAAGAAAGATCTCGAGCCAGAGTCCTACTGCTATTAAAACTGCAATTAAGGTCATAAATGCCGGCTATAATAATAAGCTCAATGGTTTTGAAGTGGAGATCGAAGAATTCGGAAAATCTTTCGGCACCAGTGATTTCAAAGAAGGCGTAGAGGCTTTCCTTCAAAAACGCAAGGCTGAATTTAAAGGAGACTAACGTTTTGTTCTCCTTGAGCGATACTTTCACTTTAAGGAATTTAATATTTTCCTTCTTTTTTATCAGTTCATTTTCCTGCCTTTTTGGGCAGGAAAATGAAAGATTCAAAAAAGTAGACGAATCCATAAGGATATTTTCTCAGCAGACTATAACTAGGCGGGATTCGCTCGTGAATTTTGTCCGTTCCAGTTTTAAAGATCCTGATGAACGCGTCAGAGCTTTTTATACCTGGATCGCATTAAATATAAATTACGACACCCAGCTGCTCGATCATTACCGGTTAAGCAGCGGATTGGGGCTTCAGAATCTTTCTTCTTCCCGCACGCAGCATCCTGATACGGTGTTTAAATACCGGTTGGGCGTTTGTGAAGGTATCTGCCAGCTGATGAATGCCTGCTGCGAAAAAGTGGGCATTAGATCGAGAATGATCGGGGGAATTTCCAAAGTTGAAAACGAAGTAGATGACAAGCTTCTGCATACCTGGAATGCGGTGTGTATTGATACCACCTGGAAGCTTCTTGACATTACCTGGTCGGGCGGACACATAAATCTGAAAGGGGCTTATGTAAAAAAATTTACTGACCGTTTTTTTTATGTTGAACCCGGGGTTTTTATCAAAGACCACTGGCCACTGGACCCCATGTGGCAGCTGTTGCCGGTGGCGGTAACAAGAAAAGAATTTATGACCGGTGTTCCCGAGCCGGGAGTGAAGCAGCTTTCCTTCAGGGATTCTATCAGCGCGTATTTACGTTTGAGCAAGGATGCGCAGGAGTACGCCGATCTTTTGCATTATCACGCTGCCGATCCTGCCAACGAAGGATATACACGGGCTGCAGATTATCTCATTTACAACAAGGCCGTGACCATCTTCAATAAATCGTCTCTGTATTTTGAGGATTATATAAGCTACGCGAAAAATCTGGAAGGAAAACCGATCACGCGTAAACACACTAAAAAATGCATTGCGTTATTACAGCAACCGCGCAACCTGTTGTCTGAAGGGCTTGCGTTATGCCGTGGCCGTCACTTTTTTCATGAGGATATCCAGAAGAAGTTCGACGCAATGGTGGCGGGCTCTTTTCAACGGTACAGGGATATCAATACTTTGATCGAAGAATACAATAAGTTACTTCAATCGTTTAATTAACATTTTTGGGTGCGGGCTGAGACAGCCGAAAGAAGGCAAAATCGTACCTTTGTAACCCGCTATGGAT
>CBIHOL010000049.1:0-33702 GCA_966211905.1 uncultured bacterium | reverse complement strand
AGTCCCCTGATTAAGGAAGTACTAATTGGAGGAGTTCCTTTCCGCTCGTAATTAAAAGCATAAAAAAAAGCCGGATGAATCCGGCTTTTTTTGAGTGAGCAAACTATGCATTACTGCACAGCTGCAGATAAATTATTTAATGTTGCACTCTTGTTTGTAGTTGTAAACTACTGGATCAAAATTAGCGTCGTAACCAGGTACTGTGTAAGACATATCGCCTTCGTTACATTTTGATTCAGCATCCGCTTTTTTCATTTTTCCAGTGTTAGCGCTTGAGGTAACTCCTGTGTAACCAGGCATGTTGGAAGTAACATTGCACTCGCAAGTGTATTCTTTCTTACATGAAGTTAAAAGGAAACACACCACAGCTGCGGCTAATAGAGATTTTTTCATTCTTCTTTGGTTTTTTTGGTTTATAATGTTGCGAATATATGTTTTCTTTTATTACTCGCAAAATTCTTAACACTACTGTGAAATATTTTTTTTAGTGCGATTCAGTTCTTACAAATCGGATCTTTTTCTTACACCTGTTCGGCTAAAAATTAAATTTCCGTTCATTACCAGTATGTTCGCTTTGTCAATTGCAGGCCCTGTATCCACTGGGAAAAAAAGAAAAGAGTCATGTCGCGAAAAATATACTTCACCGCTTACAAAATGATTCTATTAAAGTGCGATCATAAGCACAGAAGTATTTTGGAAATTAAAAAAATTAAGTCTTCAGATAAATGAGAAAGGAATTATAAGAACAAAAAAAAGCCGGTTTTCACCGGCTCTACTCAAGAAATTGAATGATCCATTTCTGGATTCCGAGATAAATTATTTAATACCGCATTCAGATTTGATGCCGTTAGTAGTATCTCCAGTCATTGAATCACTCTTATTGCATTTGTCTTCTGCTTCTGATTTTTTCATTTTCTCAGTAGTGCCCGATGCAGTTGAAGTCGTGGCAGTTCCGTTCATGTAAGTTGTTACAGTACACTCGCAAGTGTATTCTTTTTTGCAGGATGACAGTGAAAGTGCTGCTACAGCAGCAACGAGCATGATTTTTTTCATTCTTAGAGGTTTTATTGGTTATTAATTGTACGAATATATACTTTCTTCAATCTGCAACAAAATTATTTTGCTAACTCACACGTGCCGCCTGCAAGAGCCCATGTATCATTTGCAATTCTGCATGAATTCTTTGCTGAGGACTTCTTGACTTCTTTAAGATCGTATGTACATTTTTTTTCTGGTTCAGTGCCGGAAGCAGGAACCGTGCATGTGCACGTGAAGTCCTTCTTACAGGCAGCTAAGCAGGATGCCAAGACAGCAAGCAGAATATATTTTTTCATCAGCAGAAGTTTTATAGATGTTTAGTCGAAACAAATATATCCAGAAACTGTTACTCGTAAAATACCTGAAAAAAAAGTTGTTCATACTCAATTGTTAGTGAAATCGAATGTGTTTTTAATTTTTGCGCCGGCTTTAGGTTGGGTCTATATCATTTTAACTAATTTCGCCAGCGTGAAAGAACCTATTAAACTATATGATGCCCAGGAAGTTGCCAGCCATACAAGGACCCGGGTGTATGAGCAGAAGCTTGGAGAAAAGATAATAGTGGCCGGGTCCGACTGGCAAAAGTCGTTGAAAGAAAAAGGGGTTAAGTTTGTGATCATAGGTATTGCCGAAGATATTGGTGTCCGCGCAAATCATGGCCGCCCCGGCGCTGCATCGGCATTTAAACCTGCTGTGGACAGTTTTTTAAACCAGCAGGCCAATATGTTTTTGCCTGCAGAGAAGATCTGTTTATTGGGCGAGATCGTTGTTGAAGACCTGCTGGAGGCGTCGTATGCCTTTAATGCGAGGGAGGCAGGTCAATTAGAAGGTCTGAGGGAACTGGTAAAACTCATCGATGCGAGGGTTGCTGCAATTGTGCAGTCAATCGTTCAATTGAAAATGATACCAATCATTATTGGTGGAGGACATAATAACTCGTACGGAAATATCAAGGGAAGCAGTCTTGCAAGAGGTACTTCAATAAACGTGATCAACTGCGATCCGCATATGGACTTCAGGCCACTCGAAGGCCGGCATAGTGGCAATGGTTTCAGCTACGCGTTTGAAGAAGGTTATATTGACAGGTATGCAGTTTTTGGGGTCCATGAGCAGTATAACACTGCTGCAACATTTGAAAAATTCAGTGCCAATGGCAATCGTCTCTTTTTTAATTCTTACGAAAGTATTTTCGTCAGGGAAGAGCACAACTTTAAACAGGCTGTGAACCAGTGTATCAGCTATGTGCAGGACCGGCCATGTGGCATTGAAATAGATCTTGATGCGATCACCAATGTTCCTGCCAGCGCCAAAACAAGCAGTGGAATATCTGCATTGCAGGCGCGGCAATTTGTGCATCAATGCGCTACACATCTTGACCCTTTGTATTTTCATATTGCAGAAGGTGCACCTGTTCTTTCACATATTAAGGCAGATAACAAAACAGGAAAACTTATCGCTTATCTGATAACCGATTTTATTAAAGCGTGTCTGCGCCGTGAGGCTGACTGACCTTTGATGGTAACAGGTAATTGCAAAGTATCGAAATGATCAGCACCATTACTGCGCCGATCACATTTAGCCAGAGAAATGCCGTGAGGTCGGTGATCCATGCGTAAATAATAAAACATTCGGTGATAATGGCTGCAACAAATACTGCTGTGCCCCTTACCTTTTTCAGGAAAAATGCAACAAGAAAAATGCCGAGGATAGTGCCATAGAACAGTGAACCAAGAATATTAACTGCTTCGATAAGATTACCCAGCTTGCTCGCAAAAATAGCCACTACAATACAGAAAATGCCCCACCCGAGGGTAAACATACGTGAGACATTGAGGTAATTTTTTTGTTCATCGTTCTTTTTATAGATCCTTTTATAAAAATCAACTACGGTAGTTGACGCAAGCGAATTAAGTCCGCTGGCCGTAGAGCCCATAGCAGCAAGGAAAATAATGGCGATCAGCAAACCCACCACTCCGACAGGTAATTGTTCGGTAACGAACGTAAGAAAAATAAAATTGGTGTCGTTGGTATCGGCCAGCTTATTGTTGGTCGTCATCAGCTGTGTAAGCTCCTTCCGTACCTTCTTATCTTCGGCTTCCACAGCGTTTAATTTACCTGTTGCATCTTCAATTCCTTCTTCGTTCTCAGCTTCTAAAGCAATAACAAGATTATGAGCTTCGTGTTTTCTCACTTCAAAATTCATGTCATGCTTTTTCTGCAATTGTTCAAGCTGTGAAGAATATCCGCTGTTTTGCAGCTTTTGGATCTCGGTCTTATTAAAAAATACGGGTGGCTGGTGAAACTGGTAAAACGAAAATACCAGCGTTCCGATGAGCAGGATAAAAAATTGCATGGGGATCTTTACCAGGCCATTCATAACGAGTCCGAGGCGACTTTGAGTAACCGAGCTGCCGGTCAGATATCTTCCTACCTGCGACTGGTCGGTGCCGAAATAAGATAGTTGAAGGAAAAAGCCACCAATAAGTCCTGACCATATATTGTAACGGTTATTCACATCGAAACTGAGGTCTATCGCATTGAGACGGTTCATTTTTCCAGCAACATGCAAGGCATCTGTTATTCCCACATTTTCAGGAAGAAGGTGCACAACCATAAATGCAGCAAGGAATAGTCCGGCAAAAATGATAGCCATTTGAATAAGTTGTGTGTACGAAACAGCTTTGGTGCCGCCATACACCGTGTATATGATCACCAGGATGCCATTGAGTACGATAGTATATAAAATATCAATGCCCAGGATGATCGAAAGTATAATTGCCGGAGCATAAATGGTGATACCTGTTGACAATCCTCTTTGCAGGAGGAATAAAAAAGCTGTCAGACTCCTGGTTTTATTGTCAAACCGTTTTTCGAGGTATTCGTAAGCGGTGTAAACATTGATCTTATGAAAAATGTGGATAAATGTGGCGCAGATGACCACCATGGCAAGCGGTAATCCAAAATAGAACTGCACAAATCTTAAACCGTCACTATAGCCCTGCCCGGGAGCAGATAAAAATGTGATAGCACTTGCCTGTGTAGCCATCACTGATAAACCTACATGATACCAGGGTAACTGCCGATCGGCAAGAAGGTAACCTTCGATGTTTTTTGTACCCCTGCTTTTGTACATGCCATAAAGAATGATAGACAAAAGAGTGACAATGAGAATGACCCAGTCTATCGCGCTCATTCGAAATACAGAGTAAAGACATAAAGAGCTAAAATTGTCAGCACAAGGAAACAGATCACCACGGCATACACATTATTCCATTTTTTAAAGAAAGAGCTTTTGCGCGTGGTCGGCATTTTTATTTATTTTTTGGAAGACTGATCAGGTTTGCAAATAATCGATATGCGCCCGGTACGCCGGCTGGTAGCTGACGGAAGAACGATAACCCGGTATAAACATAATTTCCTTTGCCGTATTTTGCAATTATCAGGCTGCCATTCAGCTCTTTTTCTCCGGGATCTTTCATCAGTAGTATGTTTTGGTAATTTCTGTCGGCTTCAGAAGCAAAATAGATTCCGCGTTCCTGTATCCAGTTCTCAAAATCGTTTTTCGTGATCTTGTTGGGTGCATTAAGGGCGGGATGATCCGGTAAAATAAAATGCACTTCCGCGTTCTCGTCTGTTACCCGATCGCGGGTTATAGTAAAAGGGTAGGGGCCGGTTTTCTGCTGCAGTGGTCCTACACGACTATTAGTGTTGTATTGCACAATAAGATTACCTCCGTTCTCTACATATTTAAAAAGGCGGGGATGTACAGTTTTTAATTTCTCGTTGGTATTAAAGGCTCTGATACCTGTAATAATCGCTGAAAATGAAGAAAGATCGCCCGACGAAAGATATTCGTCACTCAGGATGTGAACATCGTATCCGATCTGCGACAACGCAGCGGCCACATCATCGCCCGCACCAGGGATATATCCGATCCTGGTAGATGTAATTTTCACTTCAGCTTTCACCAGTTTTATTTCGCAAGGCACCAGCATAAATTGTGGTGGAATATGATCGTATGCGATCCGCCGGATGCCCTTGTCGAATTTGTTTTCACCTGATTCAAAAAACAACTGTGCTTTACCAGTGTTTCCGTCTTGAGGAGTAATTGTAACAGTTATTATTTTTTCTTCGCCTGCGGCCAGGGTTATTGTCTTCGCCGCATCCTGGTTGCTTTTCCAACCCGCAGGAAGTATCACCTTTAATTCGCCGGAAAGTGAAGGAAGCGTGGTGCTTAGTTTCACCTGCAATGTTTTTGCCTTATTACTTGTAAACACGAGATTTTTTTCGAGGGCTGAGATTATCACCGGTGGTAAGATCTCCAGGGTACGCCGGAGTTCTCCTTTTACCGGATCGGCGGTCTTATAAATGACAGGGCGTACCACATCAAATTCAATGGATCCTGCCGCAATTTTAAACTTCACCGTAACGGGTGGGGCGTTTTCAGGAGTTCCTGTGAGCCATTTGTCTTTTAAAATGAACTGCCCGTCACTATGCGGTTCCTGCAACCAGTAAGGCGAAGAAAATGGAAGTGTTTCGGGCAATTTTTCCCAGTGTTTATAAGTAAACACCTGGTCTTTATTTAGCAAAACGTTACAAACGGTATCGCTATTATTAAACTGTATAGACTTGAGAGTGATATTTTTTGACGACCGATTCACCGCCTGCACTGACAGAGAAAGCAACGAACCGGGGATTGCACTGAAATCAGGCGCTAAGGCTTCAAGCCACACACCTGCGCACGCAAGCATCAGGTTCTTAACCTGTTCTCTTTTTTGTTTTTTGTAAAACAAAATGTCCTCCGGATTGTTTAACGTGTCTGATAGTAATCTATATAACTCTCCGAGTTCTTCCAGTGAGTTTTCAGGAGCGGTAACATTATATTTTTGCAGGAGTGAAGTTATTTTATTCTGGATTGGAGCGGTACCCGGGAACCTTTCCCATTTTGTATTGATGTTCTCAAAAAGGTCACTTTTTACTGAATCGCCTTTTAATTGTTTAAAATACTCGGGTGAAGTTCCGCGAACGCCCATACTCCCGAATCCCTGGCTTTTATGATTGCTGCGACTTTCTGCAGCGATCTCCCCATAGCTTTTGCCGAGCAGGGGGTTATAAAGTCCTACATCGATCTTTAACTGATCGGGCGTAATGGTGTTGCCGGTACCGAAGTTAAATGTGTTCCAGAAAACTCTTTTGGTTTGCCACGTTTGTAACTTGCTAAGCTGCCAGGTAAATTTATTTGGATCTGCTGCTGCATCAAATGCTTCAAGAGCCAGAATCGCAGACGCTGTATGATGCCCGTGTCCACCCTCCCCGGTGGTAGGGAACCTGCAGATGATCACATCAGGCCGCACTTTGCGGATCACATACACCATATCCGAAAGGATACTGTCCTTATTCCAGATACGCAGGGTCTCTTCCGGATTTTTGGAAAATCCAAAATCGTTAGCGCGGGTAAAAAACTGCTCAGCTCCGTCAATTCTGCGTGCTGCAAGGAGTTCCTGGGTGCGGATGAGGCCAAGTGGCTCGGCCTGCTCTTTGCCTATAAGATTTTGTCCCCCATCACCTCGTGTTATTGAAAGATACGCGGTTCTGAATTTTTTTTCGTTTGCCAGGTATGAAAGCAGTCTTGTATTCTCATCATCGGGATGCGCGGCGATATATAGGACACTCCCGCAAACATCGAGCTTCTGAAGAGAGTGCAGGATGTCAGCACCATTTAAAGAGGGTTGTGACTGAAGCCTGAGAGCTGAAAGAATAAGAGCAAAAAAGGAAAGTCTGAACATAAAAGCGGATAAAGGTTTTGAAGGTAATAATTAACCTACAACACAAAATGAAATATAGGTTAAAAGGAAAAATGGAAACTCTGAAGCTTTATCCCGGCGTTGGCTGGCAATTAGTATCTTCGCATAAAAATAACCTATGGCTTTATTCAGCGATCTCAACATTTCAAAACCTTTAATGAGGGCGTTGCTGGATATGGGCATGGACACTGCCACTCCCATCCAGGTAAAATCAATGCCTGTGATCATGTCGGGTAAGGATGCCGTTGGTATTGCGCAGACAGGCACAGGCAAAACATTTGCCTACCTTTTGCCGATCCTTCGCCAGCACACGTTTTCAGAACAAAGACATCCCCGCGTATTGATCCTGGTCCCAACAAGGGAACTGGTTGCACAGGTGGTAGGGGAAATTGAAAAGCTGGCAAAATATATGTCGGTGCGAGTAGCCGGAATTTATGGCGCCTCAAATATCAATAAACAAAAGCAGCAGGTGTACGATGGTGTGGACGTGCTTGTGGCCACACCGGGCCGGTTGATAGATCTTACCCATAGCCGTTCTGTGCAGTTCGGCTCTATCAAAAAACTGGTGATCGATGAAGTGGACGAAATGCTGAACTTGGGTTTTCGTCCCCAGCTGGTGCAGATCCTTGAGAAATTACCTGAAAAACGTCAGAATTTATTGTTCTCGGCTACTTTAAGTGAAGAAGTAGAGGAGATGATCCAGAAGTATTTCCAGAAACCAGAATACATTGAGCTTATTTCGAGAGGAACTCCTTTGGAGAAGATCGTTCAGCAGGCATATGCCACTCCGAACTTTTTTACAAAGGTCAATTTATTGAAATGGTTAATGGACCACGAAAAGAACTTTCAACGTGTCCTAATTTTCGTGAAAAATAAGATTATGGCTGACTTGCTCGAAAAAGAGTTGCAGGACCATGCCCCCGAATTGAGTGTAATCCATTCTAATAAATCACAGCCACACCGTTTTAATGCAGTGAAGGAATTCCAGGAAGGAACCATAAAATATCTGATAGCCACGGATGTGATTGCCCGCGGGATCGATCTGAAGGAAGTAAGTCATGTTATCAACTTTAATTTTCCGTCTGACCCTAATGTGTACATCCATAGGATTGGACGTACAGGACGTGCAGATGCAAATGGGATTGCGTTAAGTTTTGTAACAGAAAAAGATATTCCCCTGGTGGAGGCGGCCGAAGTTCTTATGAAAAAAGAAGTTGACCTGGTTGAATTACCTGAAGAGGTGGACATTTCCGATGAGCTGCTTCCGGAAGAACGGCCGGTAAAAAAGGATAAAAGCCTGAAAAAAATAAAGAAGATCGAAACTCCAACTGGCGCCTTTCACGAAAAAAAAGCAAAGAACCGCAAAGAACAACTTGGCGGAAAAAGAAGACAGGAGAAACAGCGTCGTGCACTGGAGAAGAGCAGGATGAAAAGAGGGAAGTAATTACCCGGCGGCCACCCGGGGGGTGGACGAGCGGGCTTGTGTGGTAGGTTGGTAGCTGCTCCCGCATGCCGCTGCAATTACAAATTAGAGATCACATGGCATTTATAAAAATCGGTAGGCCGCGATAGTTTCAGTGGCGGAGAGTGCTCATCTGGCAGAACTGTAATTTATACATAAAAAAAAGCCCGCATTAATGCAGGCTTTTTAATTTAAGGCGAGGTTTTATTGCTTTTGACAGGTTACTGTCAATACGTAGTTTATGCCGCCAATTATTTCGGATTGTTTGTACTTGAGGGTAGTTCCATCGTTTTGAACTATTTCGTAATTGTAGGATGCCCCATTTTCAGTAATTGTGATTATTGTTTCGTTACTATTCCACACCCAGGTGCCAGTTGTAACTTGCGGGTCAGAAGGGTCACATTTACTTGCACCTTCATCCTCGGTATATGTTCCATTTGAATTTAGTGTCATTAGATCATCTTTTGAACACGCTGGCATTTGGGAATACCAATCTGTAATCATAGTGCCACCAACGTTATATGCAGGGTCTACAGTGGCGGCAGTTGTTTTCCATGCTTTTCCGGTAATTTTTTGTGTATTTGTTTGTGCCGGGGCCGGTGCAGGAGTTGGTGCCGGAGTTGGCTCAGGTTCCTTTTCTTCTTTCTTGCAGCTGGTTAATAAAATGGTGGAGGTTAAGGTCAATGCAATAAGCACGCCTGCAATTGTTTTCGATGTTTTCATTTTAAATGGGTTTGGTTATATCAAATATAACCTAAATAAACCACCATCCAATTAACCTGAATTTCGCACAAATAGGGACACCTCCCCAGATCAACGGTCACTCTAGAATAAACATTACGTCGCAGAATTTGTGAGATTAGTTGATCTTTCTCAGCGGCTTCTTAATGACCTTTGTGTCTTAGTGGCAAATTAAACGTGTTCATCGCACTTCCACCACCAAAAACCGCGAAGTACTCCAGAACTCTTCAGGGTTTTTAATAAGGATCTGTGAATATTGATCGTTGTCCGGATTACTTTTTAACTCATAAGAATTTTCAGGATGAAAGCTGATGAGCTTTGGTTTCTTACCATGGATAGGGATAGTTTTTGTACTCCTGATGTCGAACTCAGTGAAGTAAGATTTGTTCTTAAAAAAACTCTGCGATAGTGCTTCTTTTTTACCAACACCAAGAACTCCGCCTTTTTTTTCTACCAGCTCTTTTTCTTTTAATTCGTCATAAGTTCCATATGCGAACCATGCTTTATTCAGATCACTGTCCAGTTTCTGATTACCCTCTGTCATGGAAGTTAACTCGGCTGCGAGAGCTTCATTATCTGCCTGCATTTCGCTTACTTTCTTATTTAGGTCAGCCACTTTAAATGACTCCTGTTCCAGTTGCGCCTTTAGTGAGTTTATTTCCTCTTCCTGCTTAATTATCCTTTGCCGCGTCTGCTCAGCTATGCGTGACATGGCATTCTTTTCTTTTCCTAATTGTCTTGCCTGTATGGTAAGCTCGTCGATCTTACGGCGATTATCATCAATCAGTGAATTGATCATGCTGATGTTCTCAAGGATCTGGGTTTTTTTCGAGATGTTCTCTGATGAGCTGTTAAGTGAAATAAGTCCCTGCTTTTCACGGATGGTTTCAAGGTTCTTATTTATTTCATCCATTGTTTCAACAAGGATATTCTCTATGGAATCCTTTTTAAGCTGAGCATCTTCGGCCTCCTGTAATGCAGCCAGTTCGGTTTCACTGTTGGTGCATGAAAACAATACACCGAATACTAAAAGAAAAGCAAAATGTTTCATAATAATAAGAGCCCGCTATATGGCCGCAAATAACCAGGATAACAGATATAACAGGGCAACGCCTAAAGCTATTACTATTTTTTCAAATATTCTCATGCCTTAGAACGCGAGTTTTATACCAAGCCCGGCGTCGAGCCCGGTATAGATATAACCGTAATTACTTAGTTCAACGAATGGTTTGATGTCGAAACTGATTGCTAAAGGGATTGGTGCAAATTTAAAATCGAGCCCCACAATTCCGTCAATACCCGCTCCCCAGCCATTTTCGCCATACCGGTAGGTATACTCATCATAACTTCCATTGTGACGGCGGTAGTAGTAACGACCAGTTTCACGGGTAACATGGGCTCCTCCTCCATAATAGAATTTTAATCCGCTCACGCCGGTACCCTGGTTTTTTTCGTACAGGGCAGTTATTCCAACGGCATTATTCCAGAGACCGATAATTCCTTCAAAGGCATTGCCTGAATTAAAAAAGTGTTTAAATGTAAGGCCTGAAGTGCGTCCGGCACGGATACCGATGGCGTTTTTATATTCAGTGCTCGGTTTTATATCTTTATTTTCCTGCGCCTCAAGGATACCGGTAAAAACCAGGAAAATAGCCAGAGTATATTTGATGAGCCTGAACATTTCTACATTCTAAAACAGGTAGAACTCAAAAAAAATGCCAGCCCGAACAAAACGGCTGCCCAGTACTGAACCAGTTCCGCACTTTTATTGGCGAAAAAATTCCTCACTAACACTCAGATCAGTTAAGACTAATATTAATAGGTTTTTCTGACTCAGACTGCCAGGGGGCCGGTCTCAGGTTTCCCGGCCGTTCAACGTTGCCCCATTCAAACTCGAAGCGGAAAGGCTTGCCGCTCGCCGTTGTAGAATGTCCGATACCATAAAGTTCTGTCACCCCGTCGTCAGTGGATTGATGGTAGGTTTTGAATTTCTCGATGGTGATCTTCGACCCCGCCGGCAGTACCAGTTTTTTTTCGTACGGATAGTTATTATCTGGTGATAATAACAGCGGCTCAAAGCGGTATTGCCCTTCATCCATCACATAGATAAAAACATCCCGCTTTATGGTGAGAGGTTTGTTGATATAGGGCCTCAGGCTTGGATGGTCGGAAACATTCTTTATTGTGGGGTACAGTGCATACACCAGGACACCAATGAATAACAGCAATGTGCAGGCCGACACAATGACGATGACTTTCCAGAGAGACATAATGAAGTGTTTTATTTGCCGTTTGCGGTCTGCTGCTGTTTGGAAGGTAGAAAAATTTCTGCCATCATGCACCTGGCGCTGCCCCCGCCTATGTGTTCGATGGTTTTAACGGGCATAGGCAGGATCTCGCAAAACTGGCGGATCTGCGCCCGCTGCTCATCAGTAAGACTCACAAAAGCGCTTTCTGACATCACAAGGATCTCTGCCAGCTTTTTATTTTTTACCGAAAGAACATTGCCTGCGAAATGATTCATCTGAGAAATGCTGATCTCAATAATTGAATGCCCGGTCTCTTCCAGCGTTCTTTTTACTATCTCCTTTTCGTTTTCGTCAGTAATGCATTCCAGGCAGATCAGCGAGAACTTTTCGGCTACGGACATCATCACATTTGTATGATAGATCTCTTTTCCAGCGCGATCATACGCCCTGAATGAAACAGGGTGGTATCTCAGAGTCGTGCATATTTCTTCAAAAAGATCCTTATTGGTGCGGGGAGACAGGCAGGCGTATGCTATTTTGTTGATGTGATCAAAAATAATGCTTCCTGTCCCTTCGAGGAACCTGTTGTTTTTTTCCTCATCGCTTAAATCAATTACTTTATTTACAACGAATTTTTCTTTGAGTAATTCAATAATATCTGCACGTTTTTCGGTCCTTCGGTTAACTGCAAACATGGGATAGATAATGACGGTGCCGTCACGGTGGGTCGAGATCCAGTTGTTGGGGAAGACAGCATCCGGTTTTATGGGGAAGTCTGTGTCATTTACTACTGTGACTGAAACTCCGGCCTGCGATAATTTTTCGGCAAAGGTTTCAAATTCACGGATGGCTGCGCTGGAAACGTCACTTTCCGGCTCGTTAACGGTATGCTGAAATGTGTTCGATCCTGCCGTCTGATTATTAAAAACAAAATGGGAAGGTCTTACCAGTAAAATATGTTGCGATTGCTGCACGGTTTGCTTTGTATGTACATTTGCTTCTGCAAGAAATATGCCGCGAAGAAAAACATCTCATAAAATATCTCAACTGTCAGTAAATTAGCGATATGGAATCAGTATTAATAACGGGTGTCAGCAGGGGATTGGGCAGATCGCTTACAGATCTGTTCCTTAAGAACGGTTGGAAGGTTTACGGACTGTATCGTGCAGGAAAAAACGAGCCGGTGATCCGCCATCCGGATTTTGTTCCAATAAAAGCTGATATAACCAAAGACGATTGCGAGCAGGAGATCTCCTCTGTATTAAAAGAAGTTCCTCTCAGGCTCCTC
This sequence comes from uncultured bacterium, assembly GCA_966211905.1. Classification (GTDB taxonomy): domain Bacteria; phylum Bacteroidota; class Bacteroidia; order B-17B0; family Aurantibacillaceae; genus Aurantibacillus. The sequence goes on along the minus strand of CBIHOL010000049.1, from coordinate 21,120 downwards.
ATCAATAACGCCGGGATAGGGGGTAAATCGCCGAAGCTTATGAATGTAAAGACTTCTGACCTGGCAATGCTGTTTGAAACGCACTGCGTTGGGACGCTTCGTGTAACAAGAGCCTGTCTTCCAAACCTGCTTAAGCACGCGGACCCATTCGTTCTCAACATCAACTCACGCATGGGTTCGGTGGCGGGGCAATATTCGGGTAAATACGATCACCTGGAAAGATCTTACGAATACCGGATCGCGAAGGCTGCGCAAAACATGTTGTCAGCCTGCCTGCACGGCGAATTTCGAAAACAGATCACGTTTTTGCAGGTTCACCCGGGTCGTATGAAAACCGCAACGGCACAATCGGATGCCATCCTTGAACCTGAAGAAGCCGCTCAACGGATCTATCAGCTTTGGATCAGCGGTAAGATGAAAAGCGGGAGCGGGATTTACGACGCCGAAACAGGTGAACTTTATTCCTGGTAAACGCGAAACCCGAAACCCGAAACACGGAACCCGAAACATGGAACCCGAAACTATTTTTTACCCCACCGGTACGATTCCTGTTGCAGCCCTGCCAGGTCGATCACACGATCAATCACAGTGGCGGCAAGCTCTTCGATGGTTTGTGGCTGTGAATAGAAGGAAGGTGTGGCCGGACATACAATTGCTCCTGCTTCAGTTACTGTTTTCATATTATTAATATGAATGAGACTTAAAGGTGTGTCGCGGGTTACCAGAATCAATTTTCTTCTTTCCTTCAGCATCACGTCGGCAGCGCGGGTAATGAGATCGTTGCTGATGCCGGTGGCTATACGTGCAAGAGTTCCCATGCTGCATGGACAAATAATAAGTGAAGTATACCTGGCTGAACCCGAAGCGAAAGGGGCATAAAAATCCTGCTTTCCGAAAAACTTAAACGGGTACTTTTCATAATCGCTGTTTCCAAGCTCGTGCAGCCACACGTCCCTGGCATTGTCGCTCATCACCACGCTGATCTCTTCGCACTGATCTTTCAGCTGCAAAAGTTTATCCAGCAGTATCCTTGCGTAGATGCTGCCACTGGCCCCTGTCACTGCAATTGCGATCTTCTGTTTTGCCGGCATATTATTTGAGCTGAAATTTATAAGTAAAAAAAAGACTGAGTATATTACTGTAAAGTCCCTTATTAAAAAATCTTGCCACGGGGTTTGGATAAAAGATCTGGTTGGCGGCAGATCCGTAGTTCCGCACGGGTGTTATAGAATTTGAACATCGGAGCTCAAAAAAGACATTTTCTCCAAGTTTTGCTCCCAGACCAATATTCACACCCATCTCAAATTTGTTGAAGGGGTTCATGCCTGTAAAGTTTCCCTGGTCGCTTTCTTCCGTATAGGAGATCAGGTACGCAACCGACGGTCCTAAACTGATAAAATAGCGCGGGGTTGCCTGGTAGTACAACGAAAGCGGCATATCAAGATAATTCAGGTGCGCCCGATAATAGGTGTAGTCGTTTTTTTTGGGATCTGAATTATGTTTGGCGCCTTTTTGTGAAAAGTAAAATCCAAGTTCTATGCCGGTTTTTTTTGATAGCCTGGCATTTATAGAAGCACCACCGAATAATCCAAATTTATCGTAACCCGAATAGCTGTCGCCATGGATCTGGCAGCCGTTTATCCCAAAAGATGGCTTGAGTGTAAAGACATTTTTTTCCTGGGCGTGAATTACAGGAAAATAAAAAAAGAGCAGCAAAAAGTATCTTAAACCTGTCACAATATTATCTGATTAAAAATACTAAAATTTGTAGCCAAAACCGATTGCCACCGTGGTTAATAGTTGCAAACGGGGCCCGTAGATCTCACCTTCGCCATCATACAGGTTGTCGCCATTAAGATCGCGCTTACGGATGATATCATCGTCGTAGATCATTTGTGAGATCACATTAAAGGTGATGATCTTGTTGATCTTTATTGTAAGCAGGTTATTGAATACCACGTCGAAATTGCCCGGTTTTACAAGGTAGTTGGTAAAAAGATCAAGATATGAGTCCAGGTTGACATTCGTCATTATATCCTTCTTGAACTTTACAATAATTCTTCCACCTACTTCATAACGAACCCTTTTTCCGGGTGTTACTATATTTCCATTTTCATCTAAGGTTGCTTTTTCAACACCATACGCACCTTCATCGGCCAGATATTGCCGGTTAACCGTGGTGATCTTACCAGCTATTGGGGCAACATTAAAAGAAAAATAATTAGTTGGTTTGTAATCTATACCTAAGGCAAGCTGTATATAGGCGGGAGAATTAAAATCAGAAAGCGCCCTGCTTAGCGTTTGATTCTGGCTGTAATTGTAACCCGGGGCAAACTGGGTGCGGTAATCTGCCTGTGCCGACCAGAACCATTTTGTTCCAAATGCAAGACTGTTATATTTTGTAAGTAAGAAGATCTGGTCAATGTTCTTTCTGAATCCTTCTGCTTCATTTTGTTTTACTGTGCCGAACTGCGCATCTGCTTTGGTGAGCCATTGTTCGTATTTGTCGCGCTGGTAGGTCACCTCAATGTTGAAGATGGCACCTACGGCAACGTTGTTGTTTCCGCCTCCCTGCCAGTCGCTTAACGCCGTCTGACTCGTGTTTACCCCGAGAAAGCCTGTCGTTTTCCAGGTTGTGTCCTTCACCACGGCTGGTACAGCATCCTGGGCATGCGAAAACAAGCTCAGCATTACTGAACCAATGAATAATCCTTTTTTCATAATTGTTGTTTTTTTAGATGAATACATAAATACACAAAGATCTCTATAAGACCTTGTGCGGGTTAAACGTAATTTTTTTAAAGGCCTGTTGAGGACCTTCATTCATCTATTACTCAGCGTACTCCTTAACCACGTTGTAGAGTGTGTCCCTCTGAACGGGAATGCGGCCTGCGGACTTTATTAGTTCCACCAACTGTTGTGTGGTCAGTTTGGGGTTTTGCTCTTCCGACCCGGCCATGCTGTAAATTTTGGTGGTATCGTCAATAGTTCCGTCAAGATCGTCGGTGCCAAAATTAAGCGAAAGTTGTGCAGTGTTTCGGCCAATCATTGCCCAATAGGCTTTTATGTGTGGAAAATTATCAAGGTATATCCTGCTTACCGCGTAATTTCTCAGGTCTTCGATCACACTCACTTCAGGCACATGTGCCATCTGGTTGTCCTTGTTACGGAATTTTAATGGAATAAAAGCGTTAAACCCATTGGTGCGGTCCTGCAACTGTCTCAGCCTTTCCATATGGTCGACGCGATGCTCAAATGTTTCAATATGTCCGTAAAGCATGGTAGCATTACTGTGATTCCCCATGTTATGCCAGATCTCGTGAATGGATAACCATTCTTCAGCGGTGCACTTTCCACCGGCTATCTGGTCACGGATATCTTTATCAAAGATCTCAGCTCCCCCTCCCGGAAGACTGTCGAGGCCAGCTTCTTTCATTATTTTCAGACCCTCTTCGTAGCTCACTTTCGCTTTTTTAAAGATATAGTGGAATTCTACGGGGGTGAGGGCCTTAATATGGAGTGAAGGACGATGCTGTTTTATTTTGCGAAACAGTTCGGTGTAAAACGCAAGATCCTGCTTCGGCACTACGCCCCCGGTAATGTGCACTTCGGTCACTTCCTGGTTGTCGTAGCCTTTAATGATATTCAGTATCTGCTCTACTGATAACTCCCAACCCTGCTCGCGATTCTTTATGAGCCTTGAATATGAGCAGAATGCGCAGGAATACACGCATACATTAGTGGGCTCCACATGAAAATTGTGGTTGAAATAAACGCGGTCACCGCTTTTTTTCTCACGTACATAATTAGCGAGAGTGCCCAAAAAACCCAGGTCAGCATTTTTGTAAAGATAAACGCCCTCATCAAATGAAATTCTCTCGCCTGTGAATACCTTTTCTGCAATGCTCTTTAATCCTGCATCAGCGGCTGACGCTGCTACAAGTGAAACCGGATTGTGGACCTCTGAAAACATACTTGCAAAATTAAGAGTTCTTTGTGAGGCTTTTGCAATCAATTGCCAATAATTGTTTAAGCATTTGTCCTACCTTGGTTACTACTCCACCCACAATACCATCCCTTTCAGATATTCTCCTTCCGCAAAAAATGGTGTCACCGGGTGATCGGCTGGCTGGTTGAGATAATGAAGCACCCTGATATTTCTGCCCGATTCCATGGCAGCTGCCGTAATGGTATTATAAAAAAGATATTTATCCACCACCCCGCTGCAACTGAAAGTAAAAAGGATCCCGTTCCTGCCGATGAGTTTCATTGCTGTTGCGTTTAGCCTTTTGTACGCCTGAACCGCATTGTGCTTGCTGTCACGGCTTTTTGCAAAGGCAGGTGGGTCAAGGACTATTACATCAAACTGCTCTTTTTTATCTTTAAGGTATTCAAATGTATCAATGGCGATCCCTGTGTGATTATGCAGTTTATTAAGTTCGATATTCCTCGCGCACATGTCAATAGCTGGTTGGCTCACATCGATAGATACCACTTCAGTGGCACCCGCAGCAGCTGCGTAAACAGAAAATCCTCCTGTATAGGAAAAGGTGTTGAGCACTTTTTTTCCTTTAGAATATTGAGAGAGCAACTGGCGGTTATCTCTCTGATCAATGAAGAAACCGGTTTTTTGTCCTTTAATAAAGTCAACCTTAAATAAATGTCCGTTCTCTTTTATCTCAATTTCTTCAGGAGTTCCATATAGTGAACTATTCGTCACCTCTCCGGCAAAATGTTTTGCCAGGGTTTCGGCACTCTTGTCATAGATGCTTTTTAGTTCGCTTCCAATAACTGTTTTTAAGGCGTCTGCTATTACATCGCGATGCAGGTATACACCGTACGAGTGGGCCTGAAGGACCACATGTCCGTTATAATAATCAATGATTAGTCCGGGAACCCCGTCGCCCTCACCGAAAAATAAGCGGCAGACATTGGTGTTATTATTCAGTATCTGAAGGTGCTGACGGTATTGCCACGCTTTACCTATTTTCTCGGCCCAGAAATTCAGGTCAATTGTTACCTGTTTCCAGGAAATGATCCTTATTGCGATACTGCCATTAGCATAGTATCCTGTGGCGAGGTATTCATTTTTATTGCTGAAGATCTCAACAATATCGCCTTCTTTGATCGTTCCCTCTTTTTTGCCAATAGCTCCGGAAAACACCCAGGGATGAAGTCTTTGAAGGGAAAACTCTTTTCCTTTGGCTAAAGTGATTGACGGATATTTCATAGGTACGTACTTCCGGGTTAAAAACGGAAGCGCAAATTTACACTTCTTTGCTAAATGATCTGATTCCACATATTGCGGCAGGAATGCACGGCAAAGAGCCAGCGTTGTGCTGAGCACTTGCGCTGAGCTTGTTGAAGCGTGCCGAAGCAGGGCTCTTTGAGCGGGAAATTGTGCACGCTTTAGCTCTTTTGCCCGCCGATAGGAGGAGGTGCCCGGGTTGGGCATCGCGGCCCGGAACAGCGTGCAAAAAGCCGAGGCGAATACCTTTAGCGCTCTCTTCTTCAGGGGGGCGCCCTAAAAAATATTTCAGGGAATGATATTCTGGAAATATTGTTTACATTTAAAAACAAACTCGAAAACTATGATCAAGGTTAATGAAGTTTACACCCATTCATTCAGCTTTTCTCAGGATGAAGTTACCCGGTTCGCTGAAGTAACAGGTGATAAAAATCCTGTGCATCTTGACGCTGCTTATGCCGCTACCACCATGTTCAAACGACCGATCATGCATGGTATGTTAAGTGCTTCTCTCTTCAGTAAAGTTTTTGGAACTCTTTTTCCGGGTGAAGGAACGATCTATCTCAAACAAAGCCTTAATTTTTTAAAGCCAATGTATGTGGATACGCAGTATGAAGCTGTGTTCACAGTGAAGGAAATAATACCTGAAAAAAACCGCGCTGTTGTGGAAACATCGATCCGCGATAAGGAAGGCAAAATTTGTACTACAGGTGAAGCTACTGTGATGAATACAACGAAAATAAAATAGCGTCTTCAAACACGCAGCCTTTAATATTAACCTTATAAATTTTCATTTATGTCAGGAACGCAAAAACGGCTTGTGTTAGTAACAGGCGCAACGGGGGGTTTGGGAACGGCCATGTGCAAAACATTGTATAAGGATGGTTACCTGGTGGTTGGTAATTATCATACAAAGGAAAAAGCCGATAAGTGGCAGCAGGACATGAAGTCCCAGGGTTTTGACATTAAATTGTTTTATGGTGATGTGAGTGATTTTGAAAGTGCCGGCAAAATGATAGCACAAATTGAAATGGAAGTCGGCCCTGTGGATACTTTGGTAAACAATGCAGGGATCACCCGCGACGGACGGCTGCTGAATATGACCGTAGAGGATTGGCATGCTGTTATAAATACCAACCTGAACAGTGTTTTTAATTGTACACGGCATGTTGTGGCTGGTATGGTGGAAAGAAAGTTTGGCCGCATCATAAATATTTCGTCGGTGAACGGGCAGCGTGGACAGTTTGGACAAACCAACTACAGCGCAGCGAAAGCAGGCATGCATGGCTTTACAAAATCGCTTTCAATGGAAGTGGCAAAATATGGGATTACGGTCAATACCATCTCTCCGGGGTATATTGGAACCGATATGGTAATGGCAGTGCCGGAAAAAGTTCTGACACAGATCATTTCGCAGGTGCCGCTGGGACGCCTTGGTGGAACGCATGAAGTGGCACACCTTGTAAGTTTTCTGGCTAGCGAGGAAACGAGTTTTATTACAGGCGCCAACTATAGTATTAACGGCGGTCAGCACGTATACTGATACGGGAGCCTCGGAGTCTTTCGCAACATAAATTTCTATACAAAAAAATTAATGATCCTGCAGGTCAAAATTCGAGGCATCGATCATTGTTACCCATCTGCCCATTTTTTTCTGAATTATTTTAAAGTGATGGTTGTCTGCCGGTGTAACAAACGAAATGGCTTCCCCCTGGGCACCGGCCCTGCCTGTGCGGCCAATGCGATGAATAAAATCTTTCGGTGATCGTGGCAATTCGTAATTGATCACATGTCCCAGGAATTTAATATCGATACCCCGCGCCAGCAGATCGGTGGCTACAAGCACGCGTAGTGTTCCTTTTTTAAATTTGCTCAGGGCCTCAGTTCGTGCACCCTGGCTCTTTTTGCCATGAATGGCGCTGGCATCAATTCCGTTTTTGCGCAGCTTGTCAGAAACTTTGTCGGCCTCGTATGATGATGAAGTGAACACAAGCACCTGTTTCATGTTTTGAGTCCTGATCAGGTACCTTAATAGCGGACCTTTTTTTTCCTCTTCCACAAAGTAACCGGTTTGTGTTATCAGGGAAAGATCAGATTCTTCATCTTCAATTTTGATAATAACAGGATTATGCAACAAAACTTTATTCAGAGTTGCCAACTGTTCACTGAGTGTTGCAGAGAACAAAAGATTCTGACGCTTGCGCGGCAATAAACTAAAAACCTGGTCCATTTCTTCAGAAAAACCAAGGTTCAGCATTTTATCCGCTTCATCCAAAACAAGAACATCAATTGAGGATAGATGCACGGCATTGGAGGCAGTAAGCTCCAGCAAACGTCCGGGTGTGGCGATAAGCACATTTACGTTTTGCAGGTTCATCATTTGCGGATTTATGGAAACGCCGCCATAAACCGCCAGTGATTTTATTTTACGCGGAAGCACTTTTGAGTAATTGCTAAAAACGTCCTGCACCTGCTGTGCGAGCTCGCGCGTTGGTACAAGAACAAGAGCATTCACATGCCTGTTTTTAGCTTCTGTGTTTCCCTGGAGATTCACCAGCAGCGGTAAAACATAGCTGAGGGTTTTTCCTGAACCTGTTTTTGCAATTCCTAAAACATCCTTTCGTTCCAGCACGGCAGGTATTACCTGCGCCTGTATTGGGTAAGCTTCCTTTAATTTCTGCAATTCAAGTGCAGCTACCAGCGATGGCGATAAGCCCAGCTCTTCAAAGTCCATTTATTTACTTTTGTCAAATGTACTTCTCAGCGGATGATCTTTGTGTTTAATTATTTGCTAATAAATTTTATCTGGCAGATGCTTTCGCAAACTGCTGATATCTCATCATTGAGAGCGTTTGTTTTATTAAATAAAACAGCTATTTTAGCCGCCTAACCTCTAAAAAACATGCAAAACACACAAGTTCAAAGCGGCCATCCGAAAGGGCTGTATTTACTCTTCTTCACAGAGATGTGGGAACGTTTCAGTTATTACGGGATGCGCGCCATTTTAATGCTGTTTATGACAAAAGCTTTGTTAATGGATAGTGGCTCCGCTTCAATTTTGTATGGAAATTATACCGGTTTAGTGTACCTGACTCCGCTTATCGGAGGTTATATCTCTGACCGTTACTGGGGCAACAGGCGTTCTATTCTTGTTGGAGGGGTAATTATGGCAATTGGCCAGTTCATGCTGTTTGCAAGTGCGTCAATGATCGGCTCTGGCGGCGCCAGTGTGGTTTTTTACCTGGGACTTCTTTCACTTATCATTGGCAATGGTTTTTTTAAACCGAATATCTCCACCATGGTAAACCAGCTTTATCCTCCAGGCGACAAACGTGTGGATGCTGCTTTTTCAATCTTTTACATGGGTATCAACCTGGGAGCATTTTTCTCACCTCTCGTTTGCGGTTCACTGGCTGAAAAAGTTGATTTCCGCTGGGGCTTCTTCGCTGCTGGTTGTGGAATGATCATTGGAATTGTGTTGTTCCAGCTCTTCAAAAATAAATATGTAATTTCTGCAGCAGGTGTTCCTGTTGGACTGAAACCGACCAAACAGATCGATATGGAAATGGATGGGGTTAAGTCAAAAGCTGAGTTTAGCGGAAAAAGGATCGGATTGTGGGTACTGGTTTATGCCGTGCTTTGGGTTCTTTTTATGTTCGGCCTCGATTTTAATTTTGTCAGCACTGTTATTTTCGCCACTTCCATTGCGGCCTCAGGCTTTGTTATTACAGATCCAACTTTGAAAAAGGAAGAACGCGACAGGATCATAGTTGTGTATATCATCGCCTTTTTTGTGATCTTCTTCTGGAGTGCTTTCGAACAGGCAGGTGCTTCCCTGACCTTGTTTGCCGATCAGCAGACCGACCGTTTTATTGGAAGCTGGGAAATGCCAGCAAGTTATTTTCAGTCTGTTAACCCTTTGGCCATTATTGTGTTTGCGCCGATTTTCGCTTTACTGTGGACTTCTCTTGGAAAGCGGAACCGTGAACCTGCATCGCCGGTTAAACAGTCGATAGGATTGTTTTTACTCGCAATAGGCTACCTCATTATTGCTTTTGGTGTTAAAGGTGCCAACGCCGCTGAAAAAACAAGCATGTACTGGCTTTTCAGCATGTACATCGTGCATACTCTTGGTGAGCTGTGTTTGTCTCCGATCGGCCTTTCGATGGTGGCAAGATTAGCACCTTTACGACTGGCATCTCTACTAATGGGTATCTGGTTTATGAGTAATGCTATGGCCAACGATTTTGCGGGAATGCTCAGTAAATTATATCCTGAAGGCGGGAAAGCAACTAACCTGCTTGGAATGCAGATCACTGACCTTTACGATTTCTTTATGGTGTTTGTTGTTATGGCCGGGGTAGCATCGGTGATCCTGTTCCTTTTAAGCAAAAAACTGCTCAAAATGATGCACGGGGTGCGTTAAATCTACTCATTTTTGATATTGAATGCCGGATCAGCAGGTCCGGCATTTTTTTTTGCCATTTTGGCATTTTTTCGCACATGGTATTATTTTTGCCACTCCCAGTCACTATTAACTGAAAGACCATGAGCACAACCGGAAAAATTAATGTACAAACCGAGAACATCTTCCCTATTATTAAGAAATTCCTTTACAGCGACAACGAGATTTTCCTTCGGGAGCTTGTAAGTAACGCTGTTGACGCTACCCAGAAACTGAAAGCCCTCAACAATATGGGTGAGGTAAAAGGAGAGCTTGGTGATCTTAAAATTGAAGTAGAAGTTGATAAATCTGCCAAAACCATTACCATTAAGGACAAAGGTATAGGCATGACAAAAGAGGAGGTTGAAAAGTACATTACCCAGATTGCATTTAGCGGCGCCGAAGAATTTGTAAATAAATACAAGGATAAAGTTGACAAGAACGTGGTGATCGGTCATTTTGGTCTTGGATTTTATTCCGCTTTTATGGTCGCTAAAAAGGTCGAGATCTTTACTCTTTCCTATAAAGAAGGAGCAAAAGCTGTTCGCTGGGAATGTGACGGTAGCCCGGAATATTCAATTGAAGAGATCAGTAACAGGACACAACGCGGCACCAACATCGTACTTCATATCGCTGATGATTGCGAAGAATTCCTTGAAAAATTCAAAATAGAAGGTCTGCTTACCAAATACTGTAAATTCCTGCCGGTAGAGATCAAATTCGGCACAAAGAAGAACTGGGTAAAACCTGAGCTCAAAGAAGGGCAGAAGGAAGAAGATGTTAAGGACGTTGAAGTTGAAGTTGATAACATCATCAATAATCCAAATCCAGCCTGGACCAGGAAGCCAGCCGATCTGAAGGATGAAGATTATAAAAGCTTCTACAGGGAATTATATCCTATGCAATTTGAGGAGCCGCTTTTCTGGATCCATTTAAATGTAGATTATCCTTTTAACCTCACAGGCATTCTTTATTTCCCGAAGCTTACCAATAAGCTGGAGATGCCAAAAGACAGGATCCAGTTGTATAGCAACCAGGTTTACGTAACTGATAATGTTGAGAATATCGTACCTGATTTCCTTACGCTTTTAAGAGGTGTTATCGATAGTCCGGATATCCCGCTTAACGTGAGCCGCAGTTATCTGCAGGCCGATAGTAATGTGAAGAAGATCTCATCGCATATCACCAAAAAAGTGGCAGATAAGCTTGAAGAGCTTTTCAAAAAAGACCGCGCCGATTTTGAAAAGAAATGGGATGATATCAAGATCTTTGTGCAATACGGGATGATCAGCGATGAGAAGTTCTATGAGAAAGCTGCAAAATTTGCGTTGCTCAAAAATACGGATGGAAAATTCTTCACATTCGAGGAATTTGAGAACCATGTAAAACCAAATCAGACAGACAAGGATAAAAAGCTGGTATACCTTTATGCCACTAATGTGCAGGAGCAGCACGCATATATTGATGCGGCTAAGAATCGCGGATATGAAGTTCTGTTAATGGAAACAATGCTCGATCCTCACTACATCAATCACCTGGAGAGCAAGTTTAAGGACACGTCATTTGTTCGTGTCGATTCAGATACCATTGAAAAGCTGATAAAGAAAGATGACACTACTGTAAGCAAGATCAGTGAAGACGAACAAAAGAAACTGCAACCGATCATTGAAAGTGCTGTAAGTAAGGATGAATTCCACGTGGTGTTTGAGAACTTAAGCGAGAAAGATTCACCGATGCTTATCACCCGTCCTGAATTTATGCGCAGGATGAAAGATATGAGTGCTCTTGGTGGCGGATCAATGGGCTTTTACGGCAATATGCCTGAGATGTATAACCTTGTGGTGAATTCGAACCACCCGCTTATTACAAAGATCCTTCACGAAGAAAATAAAGAGAAACAGGAAACACTTGCGAAACAAGCTGCTGACCTGGCACTGCTTTCCCAGGGTCTATTAAAAGGTGAAAAGCTCACCAACTTCATAAAAAGAAGTGTTGAAATGATCTAGAGTTAAATTTATGTTCCTGGAAGCGTTTGTAACAGCTGTTACAGACGCTTTTTTGTATTTTTAAGCCAATGCGGTTTTTATATTGTGTTTTTCCTGTACTGCTGCTGACATTGTCCTGCACCAAGGATGAACCTCTTTTTACAATTCATAATCTCAACGGCGATACAGTAACTGCAATTGGACACGCGGGCATGGGCACCGCTTACCGCTATCCTGGTGATACCTATGAATCTCTTTCGGCAGCAATGGAGGAGGGAGTGCACGGGGTGGAAATGGACATTAGAATGGCCAGCGACAGCACGCTGGTTCTTTTTCATCATACAAAACTGGAGGAAGTTACAACCTGCTCTGGCGACGTGGCTGATCACACTTGGACCGAGCTGCAGGACTGCAGTTATAATGAAAAAATAACCCGGCCGAAGCTGATCACTGCCTCCGGATTTTTAACTTCAGATGTCGGGCGATCGGTTAAAATATTTGTGTGGGATGTTAAACAATCAGATACATCAAAAATATATTCAGAACAATATGGCGCTGTGCTACTCCGCACGTTAAACGACCTGGGAGTGAAAAACAAATGTCTGTTGGAATCCAGCAACTTTTACCTGCTCAGCTATCTTAGCACACACGATTCCGCTTTGCGTCTGTTTGTTTATGCTGATGACGTGACTGCGGCGCTTGAGATGCTGGAGCGCGTGCCTATTACAGGTGTCACTATCGATATGGCTAAAATTTCAGGTGCAGATGTCGACCTTTTGCATGCTCATGGTTTGCAGGTTTCTCTTTTTAATGCACGTACAGAAAGGCTGAACTCGCAGGCTTTATTATTGAATCCGGATTACATTCAAACCGACAGGGTAGAGCACCTGGTGACCTTGCTAAACAAGTACTAGCGCGCCAGGAGTGCGGCTGCTTCCTGACCGTAGACCTTTTTACCGTCCCTGTAAACGGTTATAAATGCGTCGTTGATCCCAAGTCTTACGGCCTCTTCCTTTAATTGTTTGGCAAACTGTGGCTCCGAAAAGTTTCCGATATTATAAATGAACAGGTTGTTCAGTTGTTTACTTTCAACTGGCCAGTTCTTAATGCTTGAGAACTTGTCGGCAACTTCCGCAGGTACCTCCTTGCTGTAAGCACCGATCTGCACTTTAAAAGATACCCCCTGTTCATTAGATTTCACGCCGTTTTCAGCTGTGGGGGCCGGATAGTTTTTTACTCCATTACTGAAAGGTTTAACTGGAACATTCACTTCGGCAGTTTGTCCCGGTAACGCGCTGCTGCCAGCAGGGAAAATGATCGGTTTTTGCGTTGCAGTTTTTATGGAAGCGTCTTTTGCCTGTCTTTGTTTCGCTTCATTATATGGTATCCTTTTACCGTTGATGTATGCGGCAACGAAAGCGTCGCGGATGCCAAGACCAACCACCCTGGCCCTGTCTGCGTCTAGTTTTTCAACATCGGAATATATACCCGCAGTGTAACGATACAGGCCGTTAGCAAGCGCTTCAGAATAAATTGGGAGCAAATTATACAAACGCTGACGGCTGATCTGTTTGTTATAAACTCCGATCTGTATCGTGTAAAATAAACCGTTCAATTCTTTCAGGTCGCTGGTAATGGTCGCTGCTTCCTGGATTGCAGGATTATTGATAGCTTTTGGCACATTGGTATTGGCTGTAATACCTGCTGACTGAGGAGCGTTGGGATCAATAGTTTTTCCTTCCTTCTTGAGCATGGCCATTGCTTCACCCAGGGAAATTCGTTTACCGTTAAAATAAGCAACAACAAATGCGTCTGAATAACCCAGTCCACGCAGATCATTCTTAACCGCATTCGCATTTTCAATTTTGACGAAATTTCCGGCGGTGTAACGCAGGTATCCACTATTGGTTGTTTCGGCATTTAAAGGATTTAATCCCCTGAAAGCATTATCAGGTAATTTCGTCCTGAACGCGCCGATCTGCACGCGGAATACCAATCCATCTGCCATGGCCGCGTCAACCGGGATAGGTTTGGCAGCAGAATAAGCGTTACCTGCTATCACTTCCAGACCTTCAATTTTTACGAGGCTGCGGCCTGCCGGAACGTTTGGCACAACCGCAGCAGAAGATGTGTTTTTTTGAACCACCGCAACAGAAGGAGTAGGGGTAGGAGTAGGCGTAACAGTCTTCACAACTGCAGCTGTTGAAGTTGCAGCAGTATTTGTTGTTGTTTTTGTGTTTGCGGTGGCTTTTGTATTATCTGTCGGCGGAGTCACGGCTACAGCGGCTTCAGGAACAAGACTGTTGATTTTTTCCGCCGCCTGACCTGATAAAAGTGCTGCGCGGCTTAAAACGGCTAACTTCTCTTCCTTGTCGGTGACAGACTGTGCCGAGATAAGCAGCTTTTTTGCTTCAGTGCTAAGTACTGTTGCACTGTCGCGCTGCGCACGAAGAGCCGGTGACAGGTTCACAGGCACTGAATTTTTTGATGTTTCAAACTCCAGGTTGTATGCATTGGTGAGATTGGTGAGTTGTCTGAACTGATTTTCCCGGAGCTGATCTTTCTTCGCCGCAACAGTTTCGGGACTCTGACCTTCAACAACCGCCGTTTTTAAAACATAGTCAGGATATTGTCCCTTTAATCTCAGCATTATTTCGTTTTGCTGTGCAAGGATCTGCGATTCCTTTTCCTCGGCGTTGCTTAGCATACCCAGCTTCGCTGACTTATTGGTTTGCTCATCAGACTCCGATCGCATATTCCTTGACTGGATCTTTAAAAATGAGATCTGTTTCCCGAGTTCATTCACTTCGTTGAGCAACCCCGGGTTATCTTCTTTCAGTTTTTCGCTCAGTTCATTGATGGCTTCGTCATTTACTGCTATCTCTGCCTCGTTCGATTTTTGCATAAGCGTGGCTGCGGCCAGGCTCTTATCTTCTGATTCGTTTTGCAATTCAGCAGCCTGCGCTAGTTGTACTTCTTTCGCTTCACCGGTTTTTGTTTCTGCTTCACGTCTTTCTTCACCTGCGCTTCTGCTCAGACCTTCTGCTTCCATCAGGATCTGTTCCACTTTTGTTTTGATCTCGCTGGTTGTCCCTCCCGTTCCCGCAGCAGAAGCCGCAACATCAAGACCCCTGTTTTCGCGATCGTATTCCTGTAATCGCTCGAGTGCCTGCTCTGACTGAGTGCCGGCATTGCTGTTTCGTAAAGGTGCGCGGTCTTCGTTTGAAAGATTTTTCACTACGGCCGAATACTGCTTCGCCGGTGGGTCCTTTGGGTTGATAATACCAATGGCCGGCGACAAAACGGTTGGAGTTACATTAACATTTTCTTTTTCGGGAGTAACAGAAGGTGTAGCGGCAACGGTAACTTCTTCAGTAGTAACAGAAGGTGTAGCGGCAATGGTAACTTCGGGCTCAGCCACCACATTAGCTGTTTGAGTGGCCAGCTTCGATTTTTCAATATCCTCATTGAGTTTTTTCATTATTACCAGCGCTTCATTTTGCTTGTATACTGCACGCGAAAGGTCTGTCACTTTTGCGTCTGTTGCGGGTTGAGAAGGAAGTCTGTCTTTTGTTTGTTGCGCTTCGGTTAATTTGGCTACACTTTCCGAACGGGCATTCCTAAGTGCAGGGTCCGCGTCGATTACGCCTTTGGCCTCTACAAATTTGGATTGTAACGCTGCGATTTCAAGATTATTTGCTTCATATACTTTTTCATATGAGGACAACCGGAAGCTGTTCAATTGATCCAGTTCGTCTTTTACTTCTTTCAGCTCTTTTATAAGATCCTCGTTGTTATTTGTTGCTAAACCGGCCGGTGGACTTGGCACAAATTCAGGATCAGATTTACGAAGCATGTCTACAGCCTGCTGAAGTTTTACGATGGCTTCAGCTTCCTTTTCTTCGGCATTGCTCAGGTTTCCAAGCCTGGCGCCTTTGGCGGTCATTTGCTCCGCTTCTTTTCTGATATCTACGGCCTGTTTAAAAGCGATGTCCGCTTCAGCCGCAAGTTTTTCTCCCTGTTGCCTGTCGTTGGCAGCCGATTTATTCCTGCCGCTAAGTGTTTTAAAATCTGAAGAAATTGCGCTGTAGGAAGCGCTGTTTTGTGTGCCAGCTATTTCCGAAGCACTGATCAGCTTATCATTTGCTTCTTCTTCCTGCTGTTTTGCACGTTTTTCAAGTGCCTGTTTTTCGCTGCCATCTTTTTGTCGCGCTTCCGATTTTAGCTGCTGAGCTGAGGTCAATAACTGCTCGGCCTCTCTGTTTAACGATTCGGGAGTAGCACCCGAAGATTTATTCTCAGCTATTTTTTGCCGCACAGCCTGTACTTTTTTTAAGAGCTGGTCCTGTTTGGCAGAGGCATCTGCAATTTCCTGGTTTGCTTCCGACATTAATTTTCTTGCGCTTTCATCAGTATATTCACCTGAGGTTGCTGGCGGCGCAGCTTCCAGGCCCACCGAGATGCTGTCGAGTTTTGTTATGGCCTGCTCTTTGTTTTTTGCGGCTATTACTTCATACGTCTTCTCAGATGGAGGCTCTTTCTTCTCAATTTTCGCAGTAGTTACGCTCTCAGTATTTTTTGTTGTGGAAACCGGATCGGTTGTGGTGTTTGAGTTTTCGCTTGTACCGGGGTTCGTATTAATGGCTACTGCTGATGCTACAGTGCCCGCGGTAACTTTTTGTGCAATGTCAAGTTGGTTTGAAAGCGAGCCGGTTTCTTCTGTCAGTGATCTGATCTCGTTTTCCTTCATTGCCAGCTCCTGCTCCTTATCAGCCTGCTCCTTGTTCAGATCAGCTATTTGTGTCTGAAGCTCCTGTTTTGCGGCTTTTTTCTTTGTTTTGCTCAGCTCAGTTTCCTTTTGTGCTTTTTCCTGCTTTATCTCAGCAATCGCTGTCCGGTCGCTTGCAGCTTGCTTTTCAGCGGTTTCAAGTTTAACCTCTTTTTCCTCAAGTTCTGTCCTCAGGCTGGCAAGCTCTCCCTCAGATTTTTTTTCCTTACCCACTACCAGCTGTATTTCTTTTTGCAATTCTTCGAGCTTACGCATCGAGGTAGTGCTGTTTTTACCGGCTATTACATTTTCGAGCTCTTTTGCATACTCCGCGTTTAGTTCTGCCTCACGTTGTTTTGTCTTTGCATCGCTGCGCATGGCATCAGCTACACTTATTATTTTAACGGCGACTGCCTGCTGGTTCCTGGCATTTTTTTCAAGCTCTGTGCCTTGTTCAATTACTCTTGCTTTTTCTTCCGCATCTGTGATCGTTTCCGCGCTTGTTATAGTTTTTTTCGCTTCGTCAAGTGATCTGTCTGCCGCCTCTTTTTGTTTTTGACCGATCCTCGTTGCTTCTTCAGCATCCGCTTCCAGTTGCTGCGCTTCCTTCTTTGACGCGACGGCATCTTGTTTCGCGAGATTCAATAGCTCGTTGTTATTAATCGTTGAATTTGTTTTTGGTGGATCGTTCTTCACCGTGGGATTGGTGGTAGCAACTGCTGCAACTGTTGGCTGGTCAGAACTTAAGACCGTCGGAGTGGTCAGTTTATTTTCTCCTTCATTCACATTTAATTTTGCCTTTTTTTCAATGATCGCCAGGTATGCAAGGTAGGATGAATCATTTTTCTTCACATCAAAATCGTTATCGATCTTTAAGACCCCTCCTTCATAACTGATCGTTTGTTTATACAATTTGGATGTTCCGGCAAGCGGTAGAACAATTTTTTTGCTCTCGGTTTTAAAGCCGGGGCTTTCTACTGTAAATAACAGCGAGCTGCCATTTGGAACTTCCAGCTGATACTCGCCGTTCTCTTCAGCGGTTACCGATACCACAGGCAGTTCATTTTTTGTATTCTTCACCGTAATGGTGCTTGCCAGCAATTCCTCTTTCGATTTCCCGTATGCGATGCCTTTTATAACCACCATATCAATGGGAGGTCTCTCGGTCTTAATTTTGAGCACATCTATCTTGCCGGGCGGGCTTTGTCTGCCGGTACTGAAAAAAGCGGTCTGTCCGAGCGAATCCGTTACGAACAAAAAATCATCATCGGGCGAATTGATAGGAAACTCAAGATTGACCGGAGTGGTCCACGTATTGCTTTCTTCATTGTAATCTGATCTGAAAATATCATAGCCCCCCATACTGTTATGACCTTTACTTGAAAAGTAAAGAGAGTTTCCATTCGGATGCAGGTAAGGATAGTCTTCATCAAAGGCAGTATTGACAATAGGAAGTTTTTGCGGAGCGGAGTATGTGCCATTAGGTAATTTAGACGCAGTGTAGATATCCTTTCCTGTTAGTCCATCTTCTCCGTAGCTACTGTAGTAAACCACGTTTCCTCCCTTAGGCAGAAAAATTACCGACTTTTCTTTTTTCTTTTTATCAGCGGCCGTTTTAAAGTCTTCTGGTTTCACCAGTAACTTTCCGCCAATGCCTTTGAGATCGTAACTCCTGAAAAAATCAGCTTCATTTAATTCTTTCTTGCTCTGCACCACCAGGTCACTCATATTGCTCAAAAGTTCTTTTCCATAAGCGCATGCCTGGATCTCCCTGTCTACCTGCAATTTTTTTTGAAGGGATACATTTGCAAGCGCTTTAAATTCCTGGTAATATTTTATGGCAGCATCGAAGAGGTAATTTATATGATGCGCTTTTCCAAGATAAAAGTAAGCTTCAACAGGTGCTTCTTTTGGATTTGAAACAGATTGACGCAGGTACGGCAGGCACTTTTTTTTGTCCGGCTCACTGTAGATCATGCAAACTCCCAGACGATAGTTGTATTCAGGATCTTTCGGAAAATTAGCAACCAGTTGCGAATATAACTTATAGGCTTTTGAATAATCTCCGTTTTCAAAATGCTGATCCGCCTCTTTTTTTAATTCTTTAGGAGGCGTGTTTTGACTTAGAAAGGAATGACTGAACAGAATCAGGAAAAAACACAGGGTCTTTTTTACTAAGTCAGGATACTGCACTTTTGAGAAGGTAAAATACCTCAAACCCATATTCAATTGCCGTAAATTTAATAATATTTGGAAACCGGGACGATTTAAGGCCCAACACCATATAATACAGATGAAAGTAAGGTCAAAATTCCATAGAATATTGCTTTTTTTAATCAAGTTTTAAAAATCCGGTTTTTAATAATTTATTGCGAGTTGGCCGGGGCGAGGCTTTTTTTTCATATTTTTGAAAATACTAAACCATAAACTGACAAATAATGAAAAAACTATTACTGCTACTTTCTGCAATTTTTGTGTTCTCCGTCGGGTCCAATGCCCAGTCGCAGAAGATTTTCCAGCCTATCGACACGCTGGTGATCGCCGACACCATCCATTATTATTATAACAAATACTATTTTAAGACTGCAACTGAACATACCGCTTTTCCATATTACAAATCCCCTGCAGCTACAGCAACTGTTATCACGCATATGGGATCCTTCTTTGAGAACAGCGATACTCTTGATATCAAAGGTTTGCAAACGTTTGCTTCCCGCAATGTGTGGGCTTTGCCTACTGTAACTGTACACCTCTACCTTTGTGACGTTGATCCTGCGACAAAAATGCCAAAAATGCCGCCATTGGAC
This sequence comes from uncultured bacterium, assembly GCA_966211905.1. GTDB lineage: Bacteria > Bacteroidota > Bacteroidia > B-17B0 > Aurantibacillaceae > Aurantibacillus. The sequence goes on along the minus strand of CBIHOL010000049.1, from coordinate 1,868 downwards.
TCAGTTATGTCTATTGTTCAGGGTACGGCCCTCGCAACCATTGGAGGTACTTTGGCCCATGGAACAAAAAGGTGGACAAAAGATTTCTACGTGCTTGTGCGGAATATGTCTACGCATACTGGTGATACCGTTAATATTCTTCGCACCGCCGGTGTAACTCCAACAAACTCAACTGCAGATGCCAAATTCCGCACCAGTGAAGGGTTTGGCGTTGTGCGGGATATTGGTAAGTTTTATAGTTCCACAAACTATACTGCGGCCGGTTTTGGAATGGGTACCGATTACGAATTTTGTGTAGCGCCAATTGTTCAGTATACACTATTGATTGGCCACGACAAGCCATGGGAAACTAATGCGGATGACACACTTATCTGTGCATTTGAACCTCTCAAATTCAGAAGCACCTGCTCCAAAAGGATCAGTCATCGCATGTACAATCTGGTAGAATTCCGCCGTCGCTGGGATAATAATCCGAATTTCCACGCAGATGCACTTGCACAGGCCGGTCTTCCTGCAGAGGTATCCGGTATTACATGGCATTTTATGCCTGAAGACGCAGTTCTTTATTACCTGCCGGTGAATTCACCAAATGGGGAAATAATCTTTACCACTGATTCCTCTCGTTTTAAAGATGATGGTGAAACACCTGATACAACTTGTTTCGATGGTAACGAATTCCGTGTTCGCCATTATGGTATGAATCTGAAAGGGGGACCAGAAAAATACAACTACACCGAATCGTTCGATCTTTGCACAGAGTGGTGCAATGGAACTCATACTGCTTTAAATAAATCAACTCTCACTGGTGTGAAAGTGTATCCAAATCCTGTAGTTAATGGTAAGCTCACCGTGTCCGGACTGCAAAATGAAAGTACCATTTCTGCCTACAATGTTCTCGGTCAGCAGATCCTGAATATCAAGACAGATAAAGGCGATGCGCAGGTTGATCTGAGTAATCAGCCTCAGGGAAGTTATGTACTGAAGGTATATAGCGGCCAGGGCACCAGGACCATAAAGATCATCAAGAATTAATAGCTGATCCTGAAATTTTAAAAGCCTCACATTAACTGTGAGGCTTTTTTATTTTGCTTTTTTGTGTCACGTTAAGAATAACAGTCTTCCGTACCACATAAATGCGTCAAAAAGAAAACTGAATGTGTGGCAACAGGCGTGTGCACTGTATCTCAGTGCGCGTGTTAAAATATAAATTCAAGTTGCACAGGTTATTTTATTTCATAGCTTTGGTTACACCATCCAAAAAGCTGAACATGAAAAAATTAATTCTTCTATGCGCACTTATTTTCACTGTATTTTTTAACGCCAAAGCGCAGGCACCATTAAGTGCGCAGCCAATAGCAACTGTTGTGGTTCGTGATACCATTCACTACTACTATAATAAGTACTATTTTAAGACAGCAACACCAACAGACTCAATCCCTTATTATCAGTCACCGGCGGCAACCTCTACATTGATCTCTCACCTGGGTTCTTATTTTGAAAACAGCGACACCCTTGATATAATTGGTCTGCAGGCATATGTTTCGCGAAATAATCAGTCCCTGCCTTTCGTTAATTTTAATATTTATCTCTGTGATGTGGATGCGGCTACGGGCTTGCCTAAATTACCTCCGCTTGACTCTGCAATGTTTGTTCTTACCGATACGCTGATGAAGCCCGTTAGTAAACCCCTTTCTAATGGACCCAAAAGGCTAACCAGCAATTTTTATGTTCTTGCGCGTAATATTTCAATCCATTCCGGTGATACCATCAATATTTTACGCACTGCAGGTATGACACCAACTTCCAGTGCCCAGTCGAAGTTCAAAACCAGCGAAGGATATGGAGTAATGCGCTACACAAATAAAATC